>DATMNN010000021.1:0-84725 GCA_035569025.1 Terriglobales bacterium | reverse complement strand
GTACGTTGAAACCTTGATGAGAGTCCGTCCCGGAGTTGAAGTTTCTAGTCAGTCCGATATTGGCTGCCAACGCGAGAACAACGAGGATTCGTTCGGCTATTGGGAGCCGGAGGATGACGACCAGTTCCAGCGGAAGGGCCGTCTGGCCATAGTCGCTGACGGCATGGGCGGTTACGAGGGCGGCCAGGAAGCCAGTCATATGGCGGTCGAGACGGTTTCTTCGATCTATCGCGATCGCAATGGAAACGATCCCCAACAAACATTGAACGAGGCTCTTCAGACTGCCCACGAGCGCATCCGGCAGCATGGATTTGCACATCCGAAATTGCGCGGCATGGGCACTACTTGCACGGCCATCGCCCTGGTGGGAAACGAGCTGCACTACGTGCATGTCGGAGACACACGGCTATACCTCATTCGAGAGGGGCAGATCACGCAGATCACGCGGGACCATTCTTACGTTGGCAAGCTGGTGGAGTCAGGTGTGATCAGTCGCGAAGAGGCGGAGAAGCATCCGCAGCGCAATATTCTAACGGCGGCCCTGGGCACCAGCGCCGACCTGATCATGGATTCGCCTGGGCAACCGGAGACTGTACAGCCCGGAGACGTACTGATCGTGTGCAGCGACGGTTTGTGGGGTCAGGTGCAGGATTCGGAAATCCAACAGGCCGCGTCGAACCGTAGCCCGGAAGAAGCCGGGCGCGAACTGATTGGACTGGCTCGCGATCGCGGCGGGCCGGACAACATCACGTTGCAGGTGCTACGTATTGAGGGTGAGAAGTAGGTTGGGGGGATCATGCATTGCGTAAGGCGTGAGTACCTCGGGGGCTGAAGCCCACATTGATTTAGCGGCTCTACGCGGCGCTGAAGGGCCGCTCTTCCACGGTAGCGCCGACATTTCCGAGTTTTCAGCAAACTGTTCAGCCCACGTCAAAAAAGGCTACTTACCGCAGCGGTGAACCGCTGCCACCCAAGATCAAGAGCAACATCGACTTCTTCCCGCAAGCACTTTGTGACCTAACCTTTCCTTTTCGCCATTCCTCCTCGCCTCTCCTCCTCTTTCCCTTTCATCCGATTTCATTTCTAATGCTCCCGCTATGTTTCGGAAACTCGTGTGCTTGGCCCTGCCGCTGTTTTCCCTGGTGATGTTTGCCGCTGACAACAATTCCGAACGATTGATTCAGGAAGCACTGAAGCCTTCGCCGCTGGCATCAAACCTGCGGCATCTTACCGACGAAATCGGAGGGCGCGTGCCGGGTACTCCGGCGATGCAGCGGGCGGTCGATTGGGGCGTGGCTGCGTTCAAGGCGGCGGGGGCCGACAGCGTCCATACGGAGGAGTTCGCGATCCCATACTCCTGGGCTGAAGGCGCGACCGCGATGTCGGCGTCTACTTATTCAGGGACGACATTTCCAGTGCGCGCGGTGTCGATCGCGTGGGCACCGGCACTGGCGGCGACGAAGCACGTGCCCGTCATGGATGTGGGCGAAGGCACGAAGGCTGACTTCGCGAAGGCGGGCGACGTCTCCGGCAAGTTGTTACTGGTTCACACCAAGGTGTTGGCGACGTGGGCGGATCTCTTTGGCGAATACGAACAGGCTCCGGTCGTCATTGCGCTGGCGGTGAAAGGGAAGGCCAAAGCGATTGCGTTCATGGCCTCGCGGGAGAACGACATATTGTATCGGCACACGAATTCCGTCGCAGGCGAAATCGATCAGCTGCCGATGGTGATCGTGGCGCGCGAAGACGGAGAGCGGATAGGTCGTCTGCTGGCTTCGGCCAATCCGGTGTGGGCGGACATCGCAATTCCTAATCATGTTGGCGGTCCGATCAAAAGCTGGAATGTTGTAGCGGAATTGCGCGGGAGCGAGAAGCCGGAGGAGTTCGTGATCCTGGGCGCGCACCTCGATTCCTGGGAACTGGGTACCGGAGCACTCGACAACGGCTGCAACGCGGCGCTGGTGATCGATGCGCTGCGGGCGATCAAGGCTTCGGGGATGAAACGACGCCGGAGCATCCGGTTCATTCTGTTCTCCGGAGAGGAGGAGGGATTGATCGGCTCGCGCATGTACGCAGTTGCGCATCGCGACGAACTGGATCGGGCGGCAGGCGTGGTGATTTTTGATTCGGGAACCGGAAAGACGATTGGCTTCTCCACCGGCGGACGAAAAGATGTGGCTGCGTCCGCTCAGGCCCTGATCGCGCCGCTGGAACAATTTGGTGCCGCCAAGCTGACGCCTTCTGCCGAGTCCGGTACCGACCACTTCGATTTCATGCTCGAGGGCGTGCCGACGTTCGTCGCCGATCAGGACGAGGCCAACTATCTCGTGAACTATCACGCGACCTCCGATACCTACGATAAAGTTGATTTTCCGCAACTCAAGAAAAACATTGCGGTAGCCGCGGTTCTGAGTTTCGAGCTAGCGAGTACTCCGGAGCACATCGGCCCGAGGATTGGACGGGCGCAGATTGACCAGTCATTGAGAGAAATCCATTTCGATGACGAGATGAAGGCCATGGGCATGTGGGATGAATGGGCACACGGGAAGCGAGGTAGGGAGAAATAGGCAAGCACGTCATAGTTTAGGTGACATGTCTTAGGTCACTGGTCACAGGAAGGCCGAAAAAGCAAGCAACCCTGGGTCAATGAGTGTATTGGCGATTTAACGCCAGCTAGCGCAAGCGCTAGCACGGGCAATGCTATTTATTCTGTCTGTTGCGAACTTCCGTAACAACCTCGTGTATCGCGTCCACGACCGCGGCGGGAGCCTGTTCCGGAATCCCATGATCGCTATTCTCAACGACAATCTGTTTCCCACTCGTGGATAGGCGAGCTAGCTCGGGCTGCAACTGATGGACCCAGGTCTTGTGAAACTCCGCGATTTCTTTGGCAGCAACGGGATCGACGGGCTCCCAATATTGCCCGGCGGTGAGAACGATCAGTGGGCGATCGCCTAGTGTACCCGCGCCCCTTGCCGCCTCATCGACCTCCGGATCGCCGCTGCCCCTGTCAGGCCGAACGGCGCCATTTTCCGTTGCCGCGCATCCTTGAGCAGCCTCCGTCTCAACTGCTTTGACTCGCTGATTGCGCATTGCGTGTTCGGTGGCGCTTTGCTGTGAACTAAACTCGGGCGGTACATTCACCGGAGTGTTGCGCATGACCAGACGTATCACTCCAAGCCTTGTCACGATAGGCAGGACGAAACACGCGAGCTGACGAACATGCTTGTGCATGCGGGTAATCGGCGAAAGCATCATTGGTGGCTCGCGTTGGTCAGGATGACTGGAATCTACCAACACTATTCCGGCGACTTCGGAAGGAAACTTCGCAGTGAATATTCGGACGTACTCTCCCCCGATCGAGTGACCAACCAGCACGTACGGCCCGGCTACCGGAGCACGCTGCAGCAATGCCTGTAAATCATTAGCGATGGTTGTGCTGCTGCGTGCGGCTGGCGCGGCGTCGCTCCATCCCTCACCGGCGCGGTCGTACCAGCAAACTGTGGTGAACTTCGCGACCTCCGCCTGCACCATCCGCCAGCCATAGCCGCCGTAACCGCCTCCTCCCGCTTCCAGGATCACGGATGGGCTGCCGGAACCTGCACAGTTCAGGTTTAGGCTACGCCCCCCGACATCGACACCGCGGCCGATCCGGAATCGATGCTGGCTGTCCTGCCATCGGCCGATTTGTTCATACGTGAACCCCAAGACCGCAGCAACTAGGACCGACAGCCCAAGGCCTCGCATGGCTCGCCGCGTCCAATGCGTAGATGATGCGCCCATAGCCTCCTCTGCAATTGGGGTCTAGAGACTTATATGCGCGTTGGCTCCAATTTGCACGTTTTCGCCAGATAGATGTTGTAACCAGGCGTTAGCACCAACTGCGCTCTCCCGGTGGGTTGTTGGTGAAATGGCGATTTAACACCAATTGACAAAGGCGAGGACTTTTCGGTTTCTGAGCGAACGCGGGAGCACCTATTTACGCGTCTTGACCCATGATACGCTGGCCGTGTTGATGGTGACGATTTGGTGCGAAAGACTGGATTCTCGGCTGCTGCTGTTTTCTTGTTGGCTTCACTTGCTGGTTGCCGTGCAGGTTTGGTCGCTAGAAACGATCTAACGGGTCGCTATGAATACCACACCGGCAACGAGTCACGAGGGACGACATGTTTCGTTCTTACTTCTGATGGAACCTACATATTGGGAGATGCTAGAGAGCCGCTAAGCCAAATTTCGATGTCCAGTACACCCACTCATGGAACATGGCAATTAGGCTCAACTACGGGGCAAGTGCTCATCATCGGCAGGTCCTCCCTTCCCGTTTGGCGAACACCTTCGTCGATTCGCGTGACCGTTGACGATGATCTTGGTATGTATTGTGATCTACCGTTGCACAGGTAGGGAGAAGGCCGTTCCCGCCTGACTGTTGTAAACAGGCGTTATCACCAACTACTGCGCCGCCAGCCTGCCGGGTCGGGTTGTTGGTGAAATGGCGATTTTTCAACAGCTACTCGGGAGTGGGGCAGTCATGTAAGCTGTAATCCTCTAAAATGCCCGAAGTAAAGCACCTTATCACGCGATTTTTATTCTCCACCCTACCTGCTGATTGGTCGCTGTGTGCGGTTTCAATTGATTGGCAGGGAGAGCCTCTCGTACTGTTGCAAGAGGGCAAACCGCAGCAGCCTGGTCGTGATGCGGGAATTGACGCTACCGTCAAATGGCTAAACACCCCGCCGAAAAGCCACCATTTGATTTGCTGGGATAACAAGGCAGCTAATCAAGTGACGCTCGAAAACCCAACGGGATTGACAACCACAAATCATGTGCAACCTTTTGGTGATGGGTGGCTAATCGCTGAAGGACGAGGCGGCCGTGCAAGAGTCTTCGACAAGCAAAAAAGCCTCGTACGGACTCTAGACCTCGGTGACGCGATTGAGCACGTCAACACAACCCCTGACGGTCACATTTGGGTCGGCTACTTCGATGAGGGTGTATTTGGACGGGGAATCGGAAGGGAAGGATTGATCTGCTTTGATTCTGCTGGAACTCCGGTCTTCCGCTATGCAGAATTTGCGAAGAAGCACAACTTGCCATTCATCGATGACTGCTACACGTTAAACGTTGTCGGATCATCCGCATACGTATCGTATTATGCGGACTTTCCTTTGGTTTGCATTACCGATTTCCAACTACGGCGCGTCTGGACCGATTTTGGAGCGAACCGGGCGATTGCAATACGATCCGACCACTTCGTAGTATTTCCCGCCTATGACAAGCCGTACTTGACCATGCGCTCGTTCGATTCCGCGGACATGATCATTTGGGAGTTGGTCACTTCGGAAGGTCGGCATCTCTCGAAACTGGCTGGAGGCCCGCCTGAAACCAGTATGACTGGTTGGTATGTACCCTTCCAATGTGTCGCTCGGGACAGTCGAGTCTACGTGTACGACGACATCGGTGTGTATGAACTTCCCTGATGACGTGTGTCAGACTGTTGTTGTTAACGGCCGATTACACTCAGAACCCTTGGGGCAGGGTTAACAATTGACGAGCTCGCGTCCATGGATCTGCATTCGCAGGTTTGCTTCCCGCCAACTTAAGCTCCGTCTTCCGAATCATTTGCGGCCACAAGGAATCGGGGTCCGAATCGAACACCGTGCGGGCGTTCGCCGGAAAGATAAACCACGCGCCCAGTTCTACCTCCCGTCGCAATTGCTCGTTAGTCCATCCGGCGTAGCCCAGATAAACATGAAAAACAGCAGGGTCAGGTCGAGTCGAAATGGTTTGTTCGAAGAGGTCCTTCGCGGAAACCAGGTAAACGCCACCCAAGACGGGCTCAGCCCCTTCGATCTTGGATGGCGACTTCAGCAACGCAAACACCGTCGGAGCTTCGAGTGGACCTCCCAGATAGACCGGGTCGGAACGGTCCTTCGCCGCCTTGAGATCCTTCAGTACTCGTGAAAGCGGGACATTCGTGCGCCGGTTGAGAATCAATCCGACCGCACCTTGGGCATCCTGGTGAACCAGCAGGACGACAGTTTGGGCGAAGGGCGGATCGCCGAGGTCCCGGCTCGCCACCAACAACTTTCCAGCTCCCAGATCGTCAAGATTCCTCGATTGGACAGGGAGAAAGCTGGTCGGCGACACTTGGCTCTTCACACTGAAGTGACTCATCACAAATCGGCTTGGCTGTCTTCCGCACCAAAGCGACCGACCGATGGCACACGCCAAACCATGTTGTCCGGTACTCTGTGGCAGATCATGCTTAATGCGAAGGTTTAGCTTTACGACCACCATCAAACCCACAATCACAGCCAGTATTGCGAAAAAGTGCAGTTTGCGCAGAGACACGACCGTTCTCCTCGTGGGCAATTCCGATCATAATAACTGTTGCAACCAGGCGTTTACACTCACAACCCGGTCAGGGCAAATCGGCAATGTTCCCAGGGACATATCTGCGATGAGCCAGATTACCCTTCGATGTCTTGCCCAAAGCACAGCCTATAACCGTTGCAATCCTCAACGTCGAAATCGCGGTTACCGTAGGGCTGGTCGCAGATTTCCCGTGCGATCTTCACGCCGTTGGCCTTGAACTCGTTACACAACGCGTCTGCATTCTGAACCCAAAGATACGCGTCCCAGGCTTCGCCATTTGGATCGACCAGGCGGTTTGGCCGCATCACGCCCGTCTTGGCAAGCTGGCTGAGCATGATAATGATCCCACCACGACCGACCATGCAAAAACATGGCGGTTCCCCCCAAAAGCGTTCGTAATGGAAGCCCAACTTGTCGCGATAGAAATTGGCGGTGGCCACTACCTCGTCAACGATGAAGTAAGGCGCGACGCTCCAGCGCATCTTGTTTGCCATCACTCGCCTCCATGGAAAGACGTTTGTTAAAGTCTGAGCGGACTACGGGTTTAGATCAAGGAATTCTACAAGTTGCCGAGATTGTTGGCGTAAACAGGCGACTACGCTCATAAGAGCCTGTGTACCTTGAGGACAGATCGTATACCTGGTGCTGTGACCTGAAACCTGCGTCCAGCCCTCCTGTCGTACTATTCTTCTGTGCTTCTTTTCTGGATTCTTTTCAATTTATTTGTCGTGGCGATGCTGGTGCTCGATTTGGCGGTTTTGAATCGCCGATCGCATCGAGTCACGTTTCGCGAAGCGCTGATCTGGTCGGGAGTATGGATCGCGCTGGCGGCCGCCTTCTCGGTGATTGTTTTCTATTGGCATGGCCATACCACGGCACTGGAATTCGTCACCGGGTATGTCATCGAACTCTCGCTGAGCGTGGACAACCTGTTCGTTTTTCTGGTGATCTTCCGATACTTCAAAGTTGCCGAAGAGCAACAGCGCAGCGTTCTGTTCTGGGGGATTGTCGGAGCGCTGGTCATGCGCGGCGTGTTTATTCTGGCGGGCGTAACGCTCATTCAGCGTTTTGCATGGATCACGTACCTGTTTGGAGCGATGCTCGTTTATTCGGGGTACAAGTTGCTCCGCCAGGGAGAGACGGAGATTCATCCCGAGAACAACCCCGTACTGCGGCTGTTTCGGAAGATTCTTCCTGTCACAAGCGACTATGAGGGCGGGAAATTTTTCGTTCGACGACCAGGCCTTTATGCTACGCCGCTGTTTATCGTGCTGCTGGTAATCGAAACGACGGATGTTCTGTTTGCGGTGGATTCGATTCCAGCCGTGCTCGCCATTACTCTCAACGCGTTCATCGTGTACACCTCCAACGTTTTCGCCATACTTGGCCTGCGGTCGATGTATTTCGCACTGGCCGGCATGATGGATCTTTTTCACTATCTGCATTACGGCCTTTCGCTTGTATTGATTTTTGTGGGACTGAAAATGCTGGGTGAACATTACTTCCACATTTCCACGATCTGGGCGTTGGCGATTGTTGTCGGAGTGTTGGGGACATCCGTGATCGCGTCGATGCTCCGGCCTAAAAAGGCCTGACACCGCCGAGCAAGAGAGAAAATTCGGGGGAGCGGCTTCTCGATTTGCTTTACGCACTTGGCGTCTCGGCGGTGGAACGCGGGTGGTGACAATCTTCATACGCTATGATCAAAGCGTATGCTTCGCATCGCCGTACGCACGCCATCGCGCTCTTACCCGGTGTTCCTGGGGAGTGGGCTGCTCGCGCGCGCAGGGGACCATCTCGGGTCGCTTCTCAGGGCACGTAAGGTTTTTGTGATCACGGTTCCGCCGGTGCGGCGGCGGTGGGGAAAGGCTCTTCTTCAGTCTCTAGACCAGGCTGGCGTGCACGGGGTTGCCCTGGAGATGCCGGATGGCGAGCGCTTCAAGCGGTTCGCAACACTGGAAAAATTAGCCGAGCAATTGGTCAGGCTGGGTGCCGACCGCAACTCGACTCTAATTGCATTGGGCGGTGGCGTTACGTGCGACGTCACGGGATTTTTGGCTTCCGTTTATATGCGGGGCGTGGATGTCATCCAGATTCCGACTACCGTGCTGGCACAAGTGGATGCGACAATCGGGGGAAAGACAGGCGTCAACCTGAGGTCGGGAAAAAATTTGCTGGGAACGTTTCATCAGCCGCTCGCGGTGTTGATTGATCCGAACGTCCTTACTACGCTGCCATCACGCGAGTATCGTGCGGGTCTTTATGAGGCGCTCAAATCCGGCGTGATCGGGAATCCCGGATTGTTCCGGCTGTTCGAAGAACAGCGGAGGGAGATTCTGGATCGCGACCCGTTCATGATTGAAAAGGTGATTGCGGAGTCAGTGCGTCTCAAAGCGCGGGTTGTAAGCGCTGACGAGCGCGAAGGTGGTTTGCGACAGGTGCTTAATTTTGGACATACCATCGGCCACGCACTCGAAGTTGAGACTGGCTATACGCGGCTGCTGCATGGAGAAGCGGTGGCCTGGGGAATGATTGCTGCCACGCACATCGCGACGGCTACCGGTCGACTGGATGGTTCCACCCGGGAGCGCATCACTACCGCCATTCTGGGTTTTGGGAAGCTTCCGGGCATGAAGGTGAAAACGTCAGGCATTATGAAGCGGCTGCGGTCGGATAAGAAAACAAAGCACGGAGTTGTCCACTTTGTTCTTCCCACAAAAATTGGAAAAGTAGAGATCGTTGCGGACGTGCCACCAGCCGCGGTGCGAGCGGCGATCGACGAAATGCGAAGGTTGGCAGCGGAATGAGTCCGGAGATCAACACTCGAATCATCGGGGCAGCGCCGGCGGGCGCCAAAGACACGGAAGCGGCCGGCAAGGCTGTGCGGGAGATGTTCACCTCGATCGCTCCGCGCTACGACTTGGTGAACCATGTGATCTCGCTCAACACCGACCGTTTCTGGTGGTGGCGGGCGGCGCGGACGTTCGATTCTGTTCTTCAGCGTTCGGATGCGCGTGTGCTCGATCTGTGTTGCGGCACGGGAGACATGACGTTTGCGCTGCGGCGACGGACGGGATCGCAGAAACCGCAGATCATCGGCGCCGACTTCTCGCACGCGATGTTGCAGCGGGCTTCCATAAAAGGTAAGGACACCGGACTGAAGTGGGTTGAGGCCGACGCGCTGCGGCTGCCGTTTCCAGACCAGCATTTTGACCTGGTCACATCCGCCTTCGGATTCCGCAATCTGGCCGACTACGACGCCGGGCTGCGCGAGATCGTGCGCGTGCTGCGCCCCGGGGGACAGTGCGGGATTCTTGATTTCGGAGAGCCCAGCGGGTTGCTGGGAAAACTCTATCGCATCTATTTCAAACACGTGCTGCCGGCGGTCGGGACTGTTATCTCAGGTGTGCATGGGCCATACAAGTATCTCCCTGCGTCGGTGGAGAGGTTCCCTCCGCCGCAAGAGATGCTGGACAGAATGAGGCAGGCTGGATTCAGCGAGGCTTGGTGGACGGCGTACACCTTTGGAGTTGCGGGGCTGTATCGGGGAAAGGTCAGAGGTTAGAGGTCAGATTGCAGAGCAGATGGTTGAACGAGGACAAGCAATAGTCCTGTTCTATTTACGCTCTTCTGCCGGAAGTTTCGAGCCCATCCCACTTCCAATACGCTTGCCATCCAGGTCGATCACCTTGAGGATCCCATCTTCCAGAATGGCCAAGCGACCTCCATCAGGACCCAAATCAAACCCGAACTCGTGGTACTTCAAGCTTATTGGGATCGATGCTAGTTCTTTCCGGAGTTCAATGTCATAGACGGCAATGCGACGCGCAGTCGGGCGGCTCGAAATATCCAGCGCGCGGTTCCCACCGCGCAACGTGACGATGTTTACCGCGATTCTGCTTCCACGTTCGCTACTCCGAGTCGAGCTCATAATACCGCCCGCATATTCACACTTTCCATTGACCGACTGAAATATCGCCCGGCCATCGGCAGATACCACTTTTACTGTCTGCCGATCTTCATGAGGAGCATACGGATAGAACACAAAGAAGTGGTCGTTCAATACATCCCAATACCCCCCGGGTCGCAGCGGCAGCTCTTCTCGATTGTCGTAATCACAAAACGGCCAGCGGTAGGTGAACCGTTCCAGTCCGTCGGACCCGCTATAGTAAGCGAAATCATCAGTGATGGCCTGTGGAGAGTGTTGGATAGAATCTTCGGATGATTTAAGTGCCTTGTCGCACTGCTGCAGTCGGGGTACTGGTGAAAGACGAATGACCAAGAGTGGTCCATGATATTCGTTGCGTATAGCTAAAGTGCGGCGAGTTACAGATTGCTGCACGCTGCATTGTGGCCCGCATTCGGCTAGGACCTTCCAAGTCTTGCTATCCTCCTGGTACAACTGCAAGCTATCGTTTGCTCTTGCGATGATCTGGCCCGCATCGGAAAGGAAAATGCTGTTCCAGTACTCCAGATGCGTGGGCAAAGACAGAGAAAGATCTAGCTTCCCATCTTCAGAAAAACGCAATATTCGAAGGTCCAGACTAGGTTTGTCTCGCGTTACCAAGTGGGTGCGCACCTGGGTAGCGTAGCTGACTACAACTCGACCCTTCTGATCCACCGCGATGAAACGCAAAACAACTTGTTTCCGGGCGGGCGGCTCCCAGCCATAACCCCTGAGATCTACTGTGGCTATAGGTAACGCATCCCCGCGGCAGGGACACACCTGGAGTGTCAAAACAAGAACAAAGACAAACACCTTCACCTTATGCGGTTTGAAATCGAGATACATACGCTAAAACTCTACCGGGGTTAACCTCTGCAATCCGACGTCTCACCTCTGGCCTTACCTAAACGAGTCGGCGAACGCGTCCGCGATTGAATAGCGAATTACCTGCTCGTAGTCCATCTTGAGGAATTTCTTCAGGCGTTCGGTATTCATGATGTACTGCCCGGTCATGTAGGGAGTGGCGTCAGGCGGGATCGACGAAATTTTTGAACTCCATAAAAGCTGTAGCACTTTCCTCATGCCCCACTTCCCGGGCACGCGCAGCAACTTGGCGTGGGCCATCTGGATGCACTGCTCGAAGGTCAGCGCGTCCCCGCGCCCGGCTACGTTGAGAGTGGTCAGACGTTGTGCCTCGGGTTCCCGTGTTAATAAAAACGTAATGAGGCGCGCCATGTCGTCGACATGGATGAACTGAATCTTGTTCTCCAGATAGTGCCTGCCAAACGGCAGCATGCAAGGCAGACGCTTGCCGTTTTCGCGCATGCGCGCCGCACGCGCCCCTTTGCCGTTCGGGGTTCCGCGAAACGCTCCCATCAGATAATTCTGGACGCTGGCGCCCGCGAAGATGTGGGGACGCAGAATGAAAACGCTGCATCCTCGCAACGACGGAGCCCGTTGCTGCACGACGAGATCGCTCTCTCTTTTGTGCAGCGCGTAGGGAAGAGTGTGGCCCGCGAGTGGAGCGTCTTCGGTCACGGCGTCTGGCATGTCGGAGCCATAAGCCGATACGCTGCTGGGGAAAATAAACTGGCGGATGTGGGCGCCGGCATTGCGATTCGCCTCGGTGATTGCCTCCATTACGCGAGCGGTGCCGGCAACATTGATTTGCCACATCGTGTCAATGTCGAGGACTCCAGAGCGCTGGGGATCGATTACGAAGGCCAGATGGACAACCGATGCCGGCTGCAATTCGCGCAGCAGAAGGAACAGTTCGCGCGTGGAGTCTTCCTTGCCGAGATCAAGGGGGATGAATCTGTCGACAGGCACGGCCGGAGGTGTGACATCAATGCCTACGACCGTGCAGTCTGCGAGCATGGGCAGCAGGCACTGCCCAAGATTGCCCGAGACTCCCGTAACGACGACGATAGGTTTTACTGAATCCATCAGTCGGGGTCGACGTCCGCGTCCGGTTCAGCACCGGGTTTGGCGGGCGGTTTCGGCTTGATCCCGAAGTACGTATCGTTCAGTTGCGACGTGCCTTGAAATTCCTGCATGGCATCGCGGAAGCGCTGGGTCGCGATCCAGTTCTTGATTTCCGGCTTCACAGTTTCGAGCGGCAGTGTCGACTTGCTCACCAGTTTGTAGACATAGTGCCCAGTGGGATCGGAAATCACCTCTGACACATCGCCGGCTTTCAAATCCAGCGCCGGATGGTGCGCGGGAGGCAACGAATTCGGCCGCACCTTTTCCATCTTGGTGGAGGGCGGATTTCCCTTCAATCCCGCGGCAACGTAGGCTTCTTTTTCGAGCGTATCGAAGGACTCTCCTTTGACAGCGCGTGCGCGGAGCGCGGCAGCGCTTTTGGTCATCGCTTCTTCTCCGGCTTTCTCACGCGCTTTTTCGTCAGCCTCTGCGGCCTCTTTGTCTTTCTTGACGCCAGCAGCTTCCTTGGGCGGGATCATCTGTTTCGTTCGCGGGATGTAGAGACGCTGGAGATTCGCTTCCTGGTAGGTATCGATTTTTTCTTTGTAGTATTTCTCGATGTCGTCGTCAGAAACCTTCTGCGACTCTTCCTGCAGCGCGGCGGTCAGTTGCTGCGAGAGGATCTGCATGCGCGCGAATTTCAGATTCGCTTCGAACTTAGGCTGTTTGTCGATGCCGCGTTTTTCCGCTTCCTGGCTCATTCCGATCAGGCGGGAGTAGGCGGTTGCGAGGCGCAACTTGATCGGCGGCGCCATGTTGGGCTGAAGGGACTCGGCCAGCTTTTCGAATTGCTCGCGCGTGACCACGCTGTCGCAGGTCTGGCCTTTTTTCGTTGGATCGGTGCATGGGCCCTTCACGGTGATAACGGCATCAGTAGGGCTGATCTTCGCCAGAGCTTCTTTTGCAGCGGCGTCCTCGTCGGGCGTCGCCTTCGTGGCTGCGGGAGAGTTCGGGCGCGCGGGTGGGGCCGCCATTTGTCCATAGGCCAGGTTTCCGAAAGTCAGGCCTCCGAGCAGGAGACACAGAAGCCACCTGTTACGCATGCAATGTAGTCCTCCAGAAGGGATTAGTGCGAAGAGTCATCGTAGCATGGCGCGCGGTGGATCGGCAGGGAACAGAGGGTTGGCGGGATTCGGAATCGGAAGCGATAATGCCCTATGCACGAAATGCAGGCCGCTTTCAGTCCCAGCTCGATGCGCAAGGAGAAGCGCGCCGTGGCGGGACATTCCGTTCTGGCGGCCTTTGCAATTACTGCGTTGAAAATTGTGGTGGGGTTCACGACCGGTTCGTTGGGCATTCTCTCCGAGGCAGCACATTCCGGGCTTGACCTGGTCGCGGCACTGGTGACGTATTTTTCGGTGCGGGTCTCTGACAAGCCGGCCGACGCCGATCACCAGTATGGGCATGGCAAGGTCGAAAATTTTTCCGCTTTTATCGAGACCGGCCTGCTGCTGCTGACCTGCTTGTGGATCATCTCCGCGGCGGTCAAACGACTCTTCTTTCACAGCGTAGAGATCGAACCGAGTCTATGGGCTTTTGCCGTAATGCTGCTTTCCATTGTCGTCGATGCCTGGCGGTCTCGTGCGTTGGGACGCATTGCAGTCAAGTACGAGAGCCAGGCGCTGGAAGCCGATGCGTTGCATTTTTCGACCGACATCTGGTCGAGCACTGTCGTGATCATCGGCCTCGCGCTTGTGCAGTTAGGACGCGCCTATAAAGTTGAATGGTTGAGCAGAGCAGACCCGGTGGCTGCGCTTTTTGTCGCCGGCGTGGTGATCTCGGTGAGCTGGCGGCTTGCGCGGCGGACGGTCGATGCGCTCCTCGATGCTGCGCCTACCGGAGTCCGCAACCAGATACTAGAAAAAATTCGTCAGATTGATGGCGTGCTTGAGGTTGACCGGGCCCGCATTCGTCGAGCAGGGAACCGATACTTTGCCGACGTTTCGGTGGGCTTGTCCCGTAACTTCACGTTCCAGCGATCGGAGCAGATCGTCGATCAGGTGACGGCGCAGGTGCATCAGATCCTGCCGAACGCGGACGTCATGGTGCACTCCGTTCCGCGAGCGAAGGGGTCAGAAAATATTTTTGACCGGATCCGCGCGGTCGCTACCCGGCACAATTTTAACGTCCACGACGTCAGCGTGCAGGATTTGAATGGCGAGTTGCACGTGGAGCAGCATCTGGAACTTGACGAACAGCTCAGCATGAAAGAGGCGCATGACGAAGTGACGCGCCTTGAAAATGAGATGCGCGGTGAAGTGCCGGAGATCAGGACAATTCTCACCCATATCGAGAGCGAGCCCGCGACGATCGAGCGCGCGGAGCAGATCGTGCAGGAACCACAACTGGAGCAACAATTAAGGAAAATCATTAAAGAATTCCCGGAAGTGATTGATGTTCATGAATTTCAGTTCAAGAAGATTCGGGACAAGCTGTACGTGTCCTGTCACTGTACCTTGCCTGACGACATGCCCCTGTCCCGGGTTCATGATGTGCAGACGGCGCTCGAGATTCGGTTCAAGCAGGAAGAGGGCGAGCTGTTCCGCGTCTTGATTCACCCAGAGCCGATGACTGACAACCGGCGGTAAGGGCAGAGGTTAGAGGGCAGATTGCAGAGGTAGAAAAACAGGGCAGAGGTTTGAGGTGAAATTGCAAAGGTAGGACCTTCAGTCCAGGGGATTTTTACCTCGGCAATCTGACCTCTCACCTCTGACCTTTACAATCAACCATCAAATTCAACAATCAAGAACGGATATAACTCATGATTGAAGCAACCGTAAACTGGGCTCAGCAGGACCAATTCATAGGCGTCGCACTTTCCCACCATGCCATCGTCGTCGATGCGGGCAAAGAGAAGAGCGCCAACAGTCCCGTGGAACTTGTGCTGATCGCACTCGCTGGATGTACCGCGTCCGACGTGGTGAGCATTCTGCGCAAGAAGCGCGAACCGTTTACGGCCGTTGAGGTTCAGGCCAAGGGCGAGCGCGCCACGGAGCATCCCACCGTGTTTACGGAGATCCACGTTACGTACCGGGTACGCGGAAAGGTTGCGCAAAAGGCGATGGAAGATGCGGTGCGGCTTTCGAAAGAGAAGTACTGTTCCGTATCCGCGATGCTGGAGAAGACGGCGAAGATCACACACACGATCGAGTATGCGGAGTGAATGCAGGCGCCCATCCGCTGCGGGGCTATCTGTACATTGGGGCCGCGGCGCTGTTCTGGGGAGTGGCCGCGACTCTCGGTCGCGCAGTCTTTACCGGACGGATTCCCGGCGTTCAACTAGGCGCGATTGATCCGCTGATTCTCTCGCAGAGCCGGACGACGCTCTCGTTGTTCCTTTTGCTGCCAATCCTGTTGGTGCAGCGAGGCGCCCAAGCCTTGCGTGTACCGGGACGGGACCTGATCCGTTTCCTGCTGATTGGCGTGCTGGGAGTCGCCGCTTCGAACTACCTGTACTATCTCGCGATTCAGCGGACGAACGTCGCTGTGGCGATCATCCTGCAGTACACGGCACCGGTCTGGGTGCTGCTCTACACGGTATTGCGCGGAGGGCGGCGGCCTTCTCTACGACGTGGCGCAGCCGTTGCATTGGCCGTGGCTGGATGCGTCCTTGCGGTTGGATTCGTGGGCTCCGGAAATTTGAGACTCGACACAGTGGGGGTCATTGCGGCTCTACTGGCGGCGTTCTCCTTTGCGTTTTACAACGTTGGAGGACACAGCGTACTCGCGGGTTACGACCGCTGGAAAGTGCTGCTCTGGGTATTGGCCTCCGCCGCCACGTTCTGGATATTCGTCAATCCGCCGTGGAAAATCTGGGCGGCACATTTCAGCGCGGGACAATGGGGATTCATGCTGGCTTTTTCGTTGGTATCGGTACTTGGGCCATTCTCCTGCTATTTTGCGGGACTACAACATCTGGAACCTACCCGCGCAGTGGTCGTGAGCTGCCTGGAGCCAGTATTCAGCATCGTGTTTGCTGCGATTGCGTTGGGAGAATTGCTGCGTCCGCTGCAGACTGTGGGAATAGTTGTCGTGCTCTTTGCGATCGTACTAATTCAGCTCCCAGAGCGGACTGCGCGCGAGGATGAACTGATCGTTGAACCTATCGAGTGAATGGCCTCAAATAAAGACGCTTAAGTGAGGCTGCGTCCCCTGGTCTCGGGTAACTGCGTCGCCATCAAACTCGCCATGAAGAATGCTGCCGCGCAAAGATAAAAGGCCCAGCCCAATCCCTTGAGTTGTCCCACCCACCCGATGGTGAACGGCGCAAGCGAACTTAACGTCCGCGCCCCGTTGTAGGTGAAGCCGAGGGCGCGAGCCCGCACCTGAGTCGGAAACAGTTCGCTGGCGACAATTCCGGAGCCTGAAAAGAATCCCGACCCAAAGAATGCGACGACGGTACCCAGTGCGAGCAAGACTGCTGGCGATCGTGCCATGGCGTAGAGCGGCACCAGCAACGCGGCTGTCAAGGTGAAGAGGATGAATGATCGGCGACGTCCAAGGTGATCGGCGAACCAGCCAAAGCTCGCGTATCCGGGGAACATTCCGAATAAGTTGAGAACGACGAGGAGGGAAGTGGTTCCCATCACGCCGAATCCGCGGCCGCCTTGTTCGACTGGGAGCGAGAGGTAGGGCGGTATCCACGTGAACAGTCCCCACCAGGCAAACATTCCGAAGAAATTCAACAGCAGCAGGGTGACGGTGCTCTTTAGGTGCGGTGGGTGAAAAATTGTCGAGAATGAGACGGAACGCCCTTGGGAGAGCTTTCCCGCTTCGCCACCACGAGGCGGCATGCGATTCTGCTTCTCCCACATTTCCGATTCCGGCACGCGGTTCTGGATCCAGAGCGTGACGCTGGCTGGAAGAATTCCTACGAAGAACACAGCGCGCCAATTGGCATAGCGCAGGACGACGCCGGCAACCAGCGCCGCCAATGCATATCCTATCGCCCATGACGATTGCACCAGAGCGATCGCCTTGGCGCGAAGCTCATCGGGCCAGGTCTCGGCGACCAGTGTTGCGCCGGTATTCCATTCTCCGCCCATCCCGAGTCCCAGAATGAAGCGGAAGATCGCCAGCGATACGACGCCGGTCGAGAGCCCGGACGCGAAAGAGCAGACCGAGTAGGTCAGAATGCTGAGCATCAGAGCACGCTTGCGTCCAATGCGGTCGGCGAGAAATCCGAAACCGATGCCGCCGATGCCCGATGCCAGAAGAGTCAGCGTATAGAGCAGACCCGATGTCCGCTTCGACATGCCGAAGTCGTGCATCACATGCGCGAGGACGAGCGCGTAGAGCATTGCGTCGAATGCATCGAGCATCCATCCGAGGGCCGCGGCAAGGAGTGTGCGACGTTGCGCGGTCGTGGCCTGCCGGAGGAGTTGGATGGGGCCAATGGACATGGGGAAGGACGCCGCGCAGCGATTTTCAACCAACAATCAAAAATCAGCAATCAATCAATTTCCTTGCAGCCGGCGGAAGTACTTCTGGGCCTTCGTGACATCGCGCCCAATTTGCTCGCGCAGGGCTTCGACCGACGGAAATTTGATCTCGTCGCGTAGTCGATCGAGAAAATGAAGTTCGACCTCAGTTTCCGCTGTAACTTCAATCGGGTGGAAGTTGAGCAGGTGGCTTTCAATCGCAAAGGAGTCGGCGCCAAATGTTGGGCGATTTCCGATGTTCGTGACCGAATCAAAGCACTCGCTTCCCACGCGAGTGCGAGTGATGTAGACACCATCCTTCGGCACCAGTTCCTCGTAGCGGGCCAGGTTGATGGTCGGGACGGTGTATTTCGATCCATAGCCGCGTCCGCGGCCGGCGGTCGACAGAATACTAAAGGGGCGCGCCAACAAGTGCCGCGCCCGGCTCACTCGGCCGTCTTGCAGAAGGCGACGGATGTGGCTGCTGGAGACGGATTCGCCCCGCAGGCGCATTTCGGGATAGTCGTGCACCTCGAATCCCATCTCCAGACCAAGTTCGCGCAAGGTGTGGATATTCCCGGAAGCCTTGTGTCCAAAATGGAAGTTGTAACCCTCGTGGATCTCGCAGGCGCGCAAGCTTGCCTTCAAAATGTCGTGCGCGAATTGGTGCGGTGTCATCAGGGACAGGTCGAGAGAGAAGGGAAGCAGCAGGACTGCGTCGACCTCGGTGGTTGCTAGCAATCGCAACTTTTCCGGAGTTGGAGTCAGCAGCTTGAGATTCTGTTCGGGGCGCAGGATACGAATGGGATGCGGCTCGAAAGTGACGGCGATCGACTTCGCATGACGGGACTTCGCGCGCGCAGCAATCTCACCGAGAACGGCGCGGTGAGCGCGGTGGACACCGTCGAAGTTGCCGACACTCACCAGCGTGGGGCCGAAGGTGTTTGGGACATCAGCGAGATTGTGGAAGACCTGCATCGTTCAGCCTACAGCGCTTCCCCAGCGGCTAAAGCCGCATCGAGTTAACACACTTACGGCGCGGCTGAAGCCGCGCCCCTTCAAAGCAAAATCGAGTTCAAGTTCTCCGCAGCCTCTCAGATTTCAAACTCCAATTTCATGCCGTCGTAGGCGAGCCGTACGCCGGCTGGCAGGCTAGCGTCGGTGGCCGCGTGCGGCAGGTCATGACAGATGTGAGTGAAGAATGCCCGTTTCGGCTTGACGTCCTCCACAATTTTCAGCGACTGCTCCACCGTGGAGTGCGTCGGATGGGGCTTGTAGCGCAACGCATCGAGGAAGAGGATGTCGAGATCGCGCAGACGGTCGAGCGATTCCTTGGGTACTTCGCTATGGTCGGTCAAGTAAGCAGCGGACCCAAAACGGAATCCCAGAATCGGCGTTTCGCCGTGAATTACAGTGACGGGTTCGAAGCGGGCGCCAAACAATTCAACCGGGCCTTCGATGGGCTTCATCTCAACCTGGGGCAGGCCGCCGAATTTGTAGTCGGCGTCGAAGATATAACGGAACATGTTGCGGAGAAATTCGGCTGCACCGGGGTCGGCGTACAGCGGCATGCGACCAGGCTTGTGCAGAAAACTGAGTGGACGCAGATCATCGATGCCGAGAATGTGGTCGGCGTGCGTGTGGGTGTAGAAGACGGCGTCGATGCTGGTGAGTTTCTCGCGGAGAGCCTGCTCGCGAAAATCAGGCGTGGTATCGATCAGGACGTGGTGTCCGCCATAGCTGATCATCACTGACGGCCGGGTGCGACGGTCGCGCGGGTCGGACGAGGTGCAGACGGCGCAGTCGCATCCGATCGAGGGAACTCCCATCGAGGTACCGCTGCCTAAGACCGTCAGCGTAGCCTGCATCAGCCGTTGGTCCCCGTGATGGGTCCCGGTGGATGCGCCAGGGTGTTCGTGACTTCCACATACGCCATGCGCAGCTCGTACAGGGCATTTTGAAGGAACGTCTGCTCTTTCTGCGTGAGGTTCCCCTTGGTCTTATCGCCGAGCATGCTGAGCGTATCGATCGTGTGGCGGGCTCCGATGAGGTCGACATGGGGCGAGCCGCCTTGTTCGATCATAAGGCCAAGCTGCATCATGGCCGTCATGTAGAGTTGCGCCATGAAGCGCTCGAAGCTGACTTCAAGTTCCTTCGCCGAATGCCCGCTCTGTTCGACCTGGACATCGAGATCGCGGGCGGATTGCTTGTACGCCTCATGTTGTGCCTGTTGCTCGCTGCTGGTGGGCGCCGGAGGCACGTCTTCGGCAGCTGGGGCCTCCGCTGCGGCCGGCGGCGCTGTTTGAACGACCGGAGCCGGCGCTTCCTCGATAGTCTCGGTCTCGAGGCGGAGGTCGCCGTCAGCCGTGAACAACCGGCGGTCGTTCACTTTGATTTCAGAATCTTTTTTTCGTTCTGCCATATTCAAAATCTCCCCGTAGAGACGCGGTTTGCCTCGTCTCCGGCTACGTCAGAAGAACCGTTATATTTCCGCACGCCAAGCAGGTTACGGAAAAAGTCCTTATCGTGGCGAAGACCCCCGCCCTCAGTGGCTGAAGCCACATTCAAAGCAGAACGGTAACCGCAGCGGGGAACCGCTGCGCCACCCAAAATCAAGATCAACACCAACTTTTTCCGCACGCCCGCGGCATTTACGACACGATCGGGCCGGGCACGGGCTGCAACCGTGATTCACCAGTCATGATTTCTTTTTCCATCGCTTCTCGCCTCAAGTAGCCCAGCGCGACTGGGCGATCTCCGCTGGGCAGGGGAAGGATCGCGCTGCTGGTGATTTCTCCGACGTCCTTGCCTTCAGCGAGAATCTTGGACCCCGGCTCCGGAACTGGCCCTTCGACCTCAAACATCGTGAATTGTCGATGCACCGCACCGCGCGAGCGGATGCGCTCCACAATCTCTTGCCCAAGATAGCAGCCCTTGGAGAAATTCAAAGCCCGCGCCTGGCCGGTTTCCTGTGGTAAGTCCCGATCGCGAATGTCTTGCCCGAACTGTGGAATGCCGCGCGCGATGCGAAACAGATTCAAAGCCGACGAGCCCACGGGTGTCGCACCTGCGGCGACCAAGGCTTCCCAAACCACTCTCGCGTGTTCCGGAGCGGCCCACACCTGCCACGATTCCTTGGCTTCTTCGCCCGCGCGCAGCAGTGTAACGGTGGACTGCTGCCATGGCACTTCTTTGAACTCCAGATAGCGAAGCTCGGCTGCGTCGAAGCCGGCACGCGCCAGGACGGTGCGCGTCTCCGGACCGGTAAGGCCAATCGCGCCCACCTTCTCGCTGACGTCAGTCATTTCGACGTCATCGGCAATGATGTAGTGATCAAACAACTCCCAGATCTTGTCCCGCTGGCCGCGTTCGGTATCGATGAGCAGCGACTCGCCGCGGTTGAAGGCGTTCAGGTCGGCCTGGATGCGTCCTTGGGCGTTGAGCAGGAAGGCGTAGACGCCATGCCCCGACGGGAGGTCGCGCACGTTGTTGGAGATCATTCCGTTCAGCCAGCGGACGCGATCGCCTCCGGTGAGTGAGATCCTAGCGCGCCCACTGAGGTCATAGACGCCGCATCCGGACAGCAGGGCGCGAAACTCTGCTCGAACGTCGCCGAAGTCAGCCGCTGGGCCCAGGGTCGAATCGTCTTGTAAGCCGGTTTTCACGCGTGTTCCTTCGATTATAACGGAGGATGACGCACCCTGAGAGACAGCCGATTGATAGGTAAGGCTGGCGGATTCTGATATCTTCGTGCGAGTGAGCGGAAAGAAACGAATTGCCGTAATCCCCGGCGATGGCATTGGCAAGGAAGTGATTCCGCAGGCCTTGCGGGTGCTCGAAGCGGTGGGTGCCGACTTGTCATTCGATCACTTCGATTGGGGCGCCGATCGATATCTGTCCGATAAGACTACCGTCCCGCCTGATGGCTTCGCGATGCTAGCACGCGACTTCGACGCCATCCTGGTTGGCGCTTTCGGCGACCCACGCGTGTCCTCAAACATTCACGCCAAGGAAATCCTGCTTGGCATGCGCTTCCAGATGGACTTGTATGCGAACGTTCGGCCGGTGCAGCTTATGGACGCATTGCTCTGTCCGCTTAAGGGTGTTGAGCCGAAGGATGTTGATTTTGTCGTGATCCGGGAAAACACCGAAGGTGTGTATGGCGATTTGGGTGGGGTTTTCAAGCAGGGGACTCCGGACGAGATTGCAATTCAAGAGGACATCAATACCCGCAAAGGGGTGGAGCGCATCCTACGGTATGCATTTGAATATTGCGCAGCGCACAAGAAGATGGTTGGTTCGCCCCGCCGGCGCGTTCTGTTGTGCGACAAAAGCAACGCCATGACCCATGCGGGCGGCCTTTGGCAACGCATGTTCAAGGAAGTCGGTGCAGAGTATCGCGAGATCGAAAAACAACACATGTACGTGGACGCGTTGTGCATGCAGATGATTCGCGATCCGCGTGCATTTGACGTGATCGTGACCAACAACATGTTCGGGGACATCATCACCGATCTCTCCGCGGGTCTTCAAGGTGGACTGGGCATGGCCGCGAGCGGGAATTTGCATCCCGGGAAGACGTCGATGTTTGAACCGGTTCATGGCTCGGCTCCTCCACTGGCGGGTAAAAACGTGGCCAATCCTTTCGGGGCGATCCTGACGGCGGCGATGATGCTGTCGCATCTGGGCATGACAACCCAGGCAGCGAAGATCGAAGCCGCTGTGCTCGAAGCAGTACGGCTCAAAAAGACGACGACCGATATCGGCGGAACGATGGGGACGCGCGAAGTAGGCGACTGGGTGACAGAGAGAGTTACCAGCCGCTGACGCTATATTCCGGTTACGCTCTTCTGCCCGCCAGCAGCGCCAGTTCTCGCCATTTCCAGTGACAATCAACGTCAACGAATCCCAATTCCCGCAGCCACTGCAACTGGGTCTCTACTTCCAGAAGCTTGTTAGAAGGATCCTCAGTCTCAAGTGTGTATTCGATGCGGTGCAAGAATTCTACGTGCAGCCTTAGCGTGGGTGAGGCGACGTGTTCCAAATTGCAGAAGACACCACCGGCATTCAGTAGTCCGTAAATTTCGGAGTAGAGTGTGCGCTTGCGCTCGTGTACGACGTGATGGATTGCGAAGCTGGAGACGACCGCATCAAACTTGCCCAGGTCAGGCAGAAGGTCATCGAGGTTGTGGGGTACCACGGTAACGGAAGAATCGCCTGCAAAACGGTTTTTGGCAGCCTCCACCATGGCAGGCGAGAAGTCAATCGCGACCGCCTCCGTATTCGGATGTTCACGTTTCACTACCGCCAACAGTCTTCCGTCTCCTGTGCCCAGGTCGAGAATCCGGCGCGTAGTCTGGGGAATGAACTCGCTCAGCGCCGATTCGCCTTCGGTGCGATGAGGAAGCGAGTCGGCTCGTTCAAGGTATTCGCGGGCGTGATTGGTTTGATCCCAGAGATTGACGGCCATGGGAAAGTATAAACTCGAAATCACATGGACATTGCCAGAGTGCTCTCGCAAAGACCACTAAGATTTCGTTTTCACCTGGCGCTATACACGCTGCTGGCGGCCACGCTCTGGGCGCAAGCACCCGGTGGGGGCGTTGCTACGCCTCAGGATCAAGCTCCCGCGGGCGGGGGCGCCCGCGCCACACGAGCTACTCCAGAAAAAACCATCTCGCCGGAGGAGGCGAAAGAACTCTTCAAGTCGGTGGAGGAGATACTGGAATTTGCCAGCCAGGAGACAAAACTACCGATAAAAGAAGGGATCAAGCGGCGACTGGTGGAGCGGAACGAGGTGCAGGCTTACGTTGAGAAAAGCATGAAGGAAGACAAAGACACCCAGCGGCTGGCGCGCTCGGAAGTCGTGCTCAAGAAGTTTGGACTCCTGCCGCGCAATTTCGATCTGCAGACATTTCTTGTCGCGCTGCTGAAGGAGCAGGTTGCGGGATACTACGATCCTAAAACCAAAACGGTGAACCTGCTCAACTGGGTTGACGCGAAGTCGCAGCGTCCGGTGTTGGCGCATGAACTGACGCACGCGTTACAGGATGAGTCGTTTGGTCTTGAAAAATGGATGCGGGCTGGAGCGGACGATTCCGGTCACGCGGGCGAACCGTCGCCGGATGACATTGTCACCGACGAAGTGCAGACCGCGCGGCAGGCCGTGGTCGAGGGCCAGGCCATGGTGACGCTTCTGGATTATTCACTCGCACCCACGGGCAAAACCCTGCTCGATGTTCCCCAAATTGCCGAAGCGTTAAAACAGGGAATGCTGGTTGGCACGGCCGATACTCCAACGTTCCATTCCGCGCCTATCTTTCTGAAAGACACGCTCACGTTTCCCTATCGTTACGGACTGGACTTCACTGCCGCATTGCTCAGTTCGGGCGGGAAGGAACTGGCGTTCGGCGGGGCGTTGAAAAATCCGCCCAGAACCACTCGCGAGATCATGGAACCGCAGACGTATCTGGCTCACGAAAAGCTCGAGCCGATCAAGATGCTGGATTTTGATAGAGATTTCAAAGGCTACGAGCGTTTCGATATCGGCGCGATGGGCGAGTTCGACGTGGCGGTGCTGATCGAGCAATACGCGGGCGGAGACGAGGCGCGGGCGTTGTACCCGGACTGGCGTGGCGGATATTATTTTGCGGGACGTCCGCGCGGGGACAAATCGGCACCGCTCGGGTTGTTGTATGTGTCGCGCTGGTCGACTCCCGCAAAGGCAGCCGAGTTTGCAGCGGTCTATGCCAAGTCTCTTGTGCTGCGCTACCAGCGTCCCAGAGGGCTGGGCGCCGACGGAAAGGTCAGCGACGACGCGCCTCCCGCCGATTCATGGCGCACTCTGCGCGGACATCACGCATGGCTGACCGAGGACGGGCCAGTGGTGATTGAAGTCCGTGGCGATGCAGTGTTGATCAGCGAAAGTCTGGATGAGGACACGACAAAGCGGGCAACGGCGGACTTTTGGACGGCAAGTCAGTGAGACCTGTCTTGTATAATCACCCGTTCCACATTCCCATTCGCAACTAACAGGAGAAGGCTTGCAGCAAGCGGAGATTGGCATTATTGGGGGCAGCGGGTTGTACCACATGCCCGGGTTCACGGATGTTCGCGAAGTGCAGCAAGAGACTCCCTTCGGCGCGCCCTCGGATGCCTACATTCTTGGCACACTGGAAGGGCGCAGCGTTGCATTCCTGGCGCGCCATGCACGCGGACACAAGCTGCTTCCAACCGAGCTTAATTTTCGCGCCAACATTTACGGATTCAAACAACTTGGAGTCGAGCGGATCGTATCGGTATCGGCCGTCGGTTCACTGAAGGAAGAGCATAAGCCGCTCGATTTTGTGATTCCCGATCAGTTTTTCGATCGCACGCGGCACCGAGTGGACACGTTTTTTGGCGACGGGATCGTGGCCCACGTAGGCTTTGGCGATCCGGTGTGCGGCGAAATGGCGGGGGTGGTCGAAGGCGCCTGCAAAGCTGCGGGCGTAAACGCCAAGCGCGGCGGCGCGTACATCTGCATGGAAGGACCGCAGTTTTCAACCAAGGCCGAGTCGAACGTGTACCGCAGCTGGGGCGCGGACGTAATCGGCATGACGAACTTGCAGGAAGCCAAGCTCGCACGCGAGGCCGAAATTTGTTACGTTACGGTCGCGATGGTGACGGACTATGACTGCTGGCATCCGCATCACGATTCAGTCACGGTAGATCAAATCATCGGCGTGCTCGGAAAGAATGCGGAGAACGCCGCCAAGGTAGTTCGAGCAGCGGTGGGCGGTATGCCGAAAACGCGCTCCTGCAAATGCGGATCCGCGCTGGCACACGCCATCCTCACAGACCGCGGCCAGATTCCGGCAGCGACGAAGGAAAAGTTGAAGTTGATTGTTGGGAAATATTTGCAGTAAGTCGTTGGTCGCCCGTCGTTGGTCGTTCGCGTGCCTTTTTTCGTTGGCACGCGACCTAAGCTCCTAACCACCAACGGCCAACGACCACCAACTTGCAATTCTTTGGAGACTCATGAGCATTCTTGTAGTTGGTTCCGTTGCATTCGACAGTATTGCCACGCCTTCCGGACGCGTGGAGGACATTCTCGGAGGAGCGGCGACGTACTTCGCCCTGGCCGCCAGCTATTTCACCGAGGTGCGGATCGTTGCGGTGGTGGGCGACGATTTCTCCGCTGAACACGAAAAAGTTTTCAAGGATCACGGGATCGATACCAGCGGAATTGAGCGGGCCAAGGGCAAGACGTTTCGTTGGGGAGGCCAGTATCTCGACAATCTGAACGAGGCGAAGACCGAGTTCACGGAATTGAACGTGTTCGAGAAATTTCATCCGCGGATTCCGAAAGAGTACGGGGACACGGAGTTTCTCTTCCTTGCGAACATCGATCCTACGTTGCAGTCGACTGTGCGAGCGGAGATGAACGGCGTGCGCCTGACCGGCGGCGACACGATGAATTTCTGGATTCAGGGTAAGCCGAAGGAATTGGCGGAAACGCTGAAGTCGGTGAACATTCTCCTCATCAACGATACCGAAGTGAAAATGCTGGCGGGCGAGAAGAATCTGCTGCGAGCGTCCCAGAGGGTGTTGGCGATGGGCCCGCAGGCGTTGGTCGTGAAGCACGGAGAATATGGTGCGACAATTTTCTTCCGCGAAGGCGCGTTCGGAATCGGGCGCCATCCTTTCCGAGCGCCCGCGTTGCCCATCGAGGAGGTTAAAGATCCGACTGGCGCCGGTGATTCTTTTGCCGGTGGCTTCATGGGCTACATTGCTTCTCAGGAAGAACTGAATCGCGAGGTTTTAAAACGCGCTCTTTTCTACGGCGGCGTGATGGGATCATTCGCGGTGGAACGTTTTGGCACGGAACGCCTCCAGAAACTGACGCGGGAAGAAATCGATGAACGCTTTGAGATCTTCCGCGAGTTGACGCACCTGGAATAGAGTCAGAAGTAAGAAGGCGGATTGCAAGATAGAATCACTTGTCACAGGAATGGTTTCCAGGCCAAGGAGCAGGCTCACAGGGGCTAAAGCCCGCACTCGTTATGAACAACATACGCGGCCCTGAAGGGCCGCTCTTCCACGGTCGTGCGTGCATTCATGAGTTTTTCAGCAAGCCTCTGAAGCCGTGCCCTCCCACAAACTAATCACACCCGTGACTACTTCTTCCTCGCGCTCCTTCGATCCCGATCTCAAGCTGGTTGCGTCGACTGCTTCGTGTGCGTCACTTCTTGCCTTTCTCTATTATTTTCAGCGGAGTGAAATTCTTCTGTACGGCGACGCGGTGGCGCATATCAACATCGCGCGCCGTGTTTTCGATTCTCAGACTCCGGGACTGCTCCAACTGGGCACGGTCTGGCTGCCGCTGCCGCATCTGCTGATGATCCCGCTTCTTCTTTCGGATTGGATGTGGCGCACCGGAATCGGCGGCTCGATTCCGTCCATGATCGCGTACGTTCTCGGCGTGGCCGGGATCTTCCGCCTCACGCGGAGCCTGCTTGAAGGTCACGAGCCCACGCGCCAGGGGGCGCGGGCCGGGGGCTGGCTGGCGGCGCTTGCCTATGGTGTGAATCCGAATCTGATTTACCTCCAGACCACCGCGATGACTGAGCCAATTTATCTCGCGCTGTTCGTTTGGGCGGCAGCGTATTTTGCGGAATTTCTGCGGTTCTCGACACCGGAGTCGATGGACATCGCTCGGGCTCGCCGCGTCCTCTATCGCAGTGCTTTCTGTGTCGTCGGTGCAGAGCTTAGCCGTTATGACGGATGGTTTCTCGGAGTGCTGATGGGAATCATCATGCTGATCTTAACGGCGCGACGGTGGAGCAATCGCGCGTTTCGCGTGTCAGGCGCTAAATTTATGATTGGTATCGCAGCCGCGCCCTTGCTGTGGTTTGCCTACAACGCGGCGGTTTATGGAAATCCTCTCGAGTTCGCCAACGGGCCCTACTCTGCGAAGGCAATTGAGCAGCGTACGGCTCAGCCGGGATATCCTGCGCATCCGGGAGCGGGAAACGTGGTGACGGGCGCGAGTTTTTTTCTCAAGTCTGCCCAGCTCAACATGGCGGACGGGAACTGGGGCAGGATCTGGATCGTGATCGCGCTGTTAGGGTCCTGGGCAGGCAGAAAATCGAAGGCCCGGCTTGTGTTCCTGCTGTTATGGCTGCCGGTGGCGTTTTATGGTCTCTCCATTGCCTACAGCGGTGTGCCGCTGTTCGTTCCTACCTGGTGGCCGTTTACCTGGTACAACCTTCGCTACGGATTGCAGTTGCTGCCGCTGTTCGCGGTTTCGGTAGGCCTCATCGGCGCCGCGGTATTGTCAATGCCCGAGCCTTCGCGGGCCGGAAGAGTTGGGGCGTTGATTCCTCGTTTCGGAATCGCGCTGGTTTTGATCGTGATCGCTGTGAGTTGCTTTTCCGTTTGGAAATCGCAGCCGCTGTGTTTTAAGGAAGCGTGGGTGAACTCCCGGACCAAACTTTCTTTGGAGTCGTCCCTGGCCAAGACTGTCGCTGCATTCCCTACGAATGCGCGATATCTGATGTACATCGGCGATCATGTGGGAGTCTTTCAGCAGGCAGGAATTCCTCTGCGGCAAGTCATTAACGAAGGGAATCACCGGCCCTGGAAGAAGCCAGCGGATCCCGACGGCCTGTGGGAGCGGGCGCTCGCCGATCCATCAGCCCACGTGGACTTTGTGATTGCGTATGAGGGTGACGCCGTCGATCAGTCTGTCAATCGAACTGCGCTTTCCCTGTTCCAGGAGATTCATACGTCGGGACAGCCGCGGGCTCGTATCTACACGGTGCATGCTGGCCTGAATCAATCGCGTTAACGTCTGGCTGCAACTATCGCAATCAAGGGCGAACTGCGGTGTTAGAATCCGCTCAAAACCAATTTCTTTCATGCCCAACATTCATTCGATGATGGACCACTTGTTCGGCGAGATGGGACAGGTGGCGTCCTCTACGCTAGTGCGGTTGCTGGTGGCAGCGATTCTCGGTGGCACGATTGGCCTGGAGCGGCAACTGCGCCACAAGCCCGCTGGATTGCGCACGAACATGTTCATCTGCTTCGGCGCAGCAATGTTTACGATCCTCTCGCGGCAACTTGCGGGCACCGAGGCTGACAGCGCGCGCATCGCGGCCCAGATCATTCCCGGAATCGGCTTTATCGGCGCGGGTTCCATTCTTCACGCGCGCGGATCGGTTACAGGCCTGACCACCGCTGCGACCTTGTTTGTAGTGGCAGGCGTTGGGATGGCTGCTGGTGGCGGCCTGTTTGTCACGGCTATTTTTGCGACCGCGCTTATCCTGATCGCGCTGGCCGTCCTTGGCAAGCTGGAGCATAACTTCGCAATCAAGACATCGCTGACAACGTTCGAGGCGACCGGCACGAACTCGGAAGCGATGCTGCGCGAGGTAAACCGCATCCTGGAAGATGGGAAGTTGACCATGCAAAATGTGCATCTCGCCTCTGCCGACGGTCACACTCGGCTCGTGTTTGGAGTCGACGTGGGCACGGAAGATCGCAATCTGCTGACTCTTCGATTGCATGAATCGAGCGTGTTTGGCAGTGTCACCACCATCGGAAGCACGGAACACGAATGAGCGTTTCTCCAGCCAGTAGTATTTCTTTTACAAAGGCATCCGCGTGCGGAAATGATTTTCTGATTGTCCAGGGCGCGGCGATGAGGGGAGACATGGCGGCGCTCAGCAAACGACTCTGCGAGCGGCATCACGGCATTGGCGCCGATGGAGTGGAGTGGCTGTTTCCCGATTCAGGAGCCGATGTGCGGGCGCAATTGTTCAACGCTGATGGGTCAGAGGCAGAGGTCTCTGGCAACGGCACGCGCTGTGTCGCAGCCTGGCTCTCATCGCAAACGGGCAAGAAGGACGTCGCCATTCGAACCGGCGCGGGGGTGAAGGTGTGCCGGCTCACGGGCCGCGAGAATACTACTTTCGAGTTCGACGCTGACATGGGACCGCCTGTTGTGGGTGAAGAGGCGGCGATCGAAGTCACAGGCTTTCGTGTGATCGGGATGAAGGTCTCGATGGGGAATCCGCACTTCGTAATATTCATCTATAGCCTTCAGGATGGCTGGCAGCGTCAGGCTGAGCTGATTGCATCGCAGCCACTTTTTCCGCAGGGCACGAACGTTGAATACGTCGTTGTGCGCGGGCCGAATGAAATCGAAATCCGGCTGTTTGAGCGAGGAGTCGGCGAGACGATGTCTTCGGGGACGGGGTCGTGCGCCTCGGCGGTGGCCGCGATTGCCAGTGGGAGAGTCACTTCTCCAGTGCGCGTGACGGCTCCCGGAGGAACACAAGCCGTGCGTTGGGAAGGGAATGTATTTCTGCGGGGTCCCGCAACACTTATCTGCCGGGGAGAATTCTTCATTTAAGATCGAAGCAGGCATGCCCTCGACCTCCCCGCTTCCGCGAATCAAGCCGCCGGCGCTCCGAAGGGGAGACAAGGTCGGCATTGTGGCTCCGGCGTCGAACATAAAGCGGGATTTGCTGGAACGGGGCTGCGACGCCTTGCGCCGGAGAGGCTACGATCCGTTCTACTTTGACTCCATTCTGGATCGCAATTTGTATTTCGCCGGTTCGGTAGAGCGAAGGACCCGGGAACTGGAAGAAATGTTCGAGCGCGAAGACGTGCGCGCCGTCGTCTGCGCGCGTGGTGGATATGGATCGAACTATTTACTGAGGGCGTTTGATCTGAAGAAGGTCATCGCGCATCCGAAGATTTTTGTCGGCTACAGCGACCTTACCAGCCTGTTGACGTACTTCTCCGATGCGGCCGGCCTGGTTGTGTTTCACGGGCCTATGGTCACCAAGGATTTTGCTGGCGCAGATGGCGTCGACTTCGCTTCCTGGACAGCGGCCGTGGGCGGCGCAAGCGAATGGGAAGTTCCGGCCGATTCCGGCGCGAAGCCGTTAGTTGCCGGGGAAGCGGATGGAGTCCTGTACGGCGGGTGTCTGTCGATTCTCGTTGCGTCCCTAGGAACCCCATACGAGATTCGTACCGAAGGAACAATCCTGTTCGTGGAAGACGTCGCGGCAAAGCCCTTTCAGATCGACCGGATGTTGATGCAACTGAAGCTGGCGGGAAAGTTGAACGGCGTGCGGGGTATCGTATTCGGCGAAATGCTGGACTGCCGTCAGAGCCAGGACCAGGATTACACGCTGGAAGAAGTGATTCTGCGAGTGGTTGGTGACCTTGGAATTCCGGTGGCCTTTGGGATGCGGTCCGGACATGTTTCGCGCGCGAACATCACGCTGCCGATCGGCGTGCGGGCCAGGTTGAAGGTTGCGGGAGACGTGACACTCCGGACTTTGGAAGCTGCTACCAGCAAGTCTTGACCACCGGAACACTGAGGTCACAAGGGATTTCGGGCCTGATCCGCTACACTGACTAAGATTCATCGTTCATTATTCGTCATGAAAGCGAATCCGAAACACATTCACCTGATCGGCATTTGCGGCACTGCGATGGCGTCGCTCGCGGGGATGCTTCAGCAGCGGGGATTTCGCGTCACTGGGTCCGATGCCGCTGCGTATCCGCCGATGTCGACGTTTCTCGCGTCTCTAAAGATTCCGCTGGCTCAGCCCTTTGCGGAGTCGAACCTGACTCCCCGGCCTGATCTGGTGGTGGTGGGAAATGTAATCTCACGTGGGAACGTGGAACTGGAACATTGCCTCGATGAGCGTATTCCGTTCTGTTCGCTCCCGCAAATCCTCCACGACGAGTTTTTGAGCGGGAAAGAAGTTCTGGTCGTTGCGGGGACGCATGGCAAGACCACGACTACCTCCATGCTGGCTTGGATTTTCAAGGTCGCGGACTTGCAGCCGTCGTTTCTGATTGGCGGGATCGCCGAGAATTTCGGAAGCAGTTTCGGACTGGCCGACGGCCGCTACTTCATCCTAGAAGGCGACGAATATGACACCGCGTTTTTCGACAAAGGCCCAAAGTTTTTGCACTACTTTCCCGATGCGGTGATTCTCACCTCCGTTGAGTTTGACCACGCCGATATCTACAAAGACCTGGAGGCGGTGGAAACGGCCTTCAAACGGCTTGTGAACCTGATTCCGCGACGAGGACGGATCATCGCGTTCGATACGGGCGAGAGTCTGGACCGCTGTCTGGAAAAAGCGCTGTGTCCACTCGAACGCTATGGTTCTGCCGAACGCGCAACCTGGCGGATCACAAATCTCAAACTCGGCACAGAGAAGACTTCGTGGACAGTTCTCTGCGAGGGCCGACCGTGGGGTGAGTTTGAATTTCCGCTGGCCGGCGAATACAACGTTTGGAACGCGACAGCCGCCGCGGCAATGGCCGCCGATTATGGTGTGCCGAAAGAAGTGATTGCCGAGGCTCTGAAGACATTTCAGAGCGTGAAGCGGCGCTTGGAAGTGAAGGCGGAAGTGAAGGGCGTCACCATCATCGATGACTTCGCTCACCATCCGACTGCCATCGAACAGACTTTGCGCGCGCTGCGGTCGCGGTATCCGTCGGGACGCTTGTGGGCGGTGCTTGAGCCGCGTTCGAATACGATGCGACGCAATGTGCTGCAGGATGCGCTCGCAGGCAGCCTGGCGCTGGCGGATGAGGTGATCATTGCGAATGTCTTCAAATCGGAAGCAATTCCGGAAGCAGAGCGCCTCGATCTAAACCAGGTGGCCGCCAGGATTCAGGAAAAGGGACGCATCGTGAAGATCCTGCCGGATGCCGACGCAATCGTGTCGGCAATTGCGCCGCAACTGCGTTCGGGCGACGTGGTCGCCATCCTCTCCAATGGCGGCTTTGGAGGCATTTACGAGAAGCTGCCGGAGCGCTTGCGCAAGCTCAGTGGCGGGGCGTGATAACAAGCAATGTTTCGCACCATCCTCATGCTGGCGTTTTGGACGGCCGCACTACCATTCGCGGCGATCGTCGGATTTCCGTGGACCTACCTGACAAACGACGTTAGTTTCCTCTATCGCATGTGTATGTGGGCTGCCGGGACAGGAGTTCGCATCGCGGGCGTGCGGGTGCAGACGGTTGGGCTCGAAAAAATCGACCCGGCACGCACCTACATTTTCATGTCGAATCATATTTCGAATCTTGATCCGCCGATTACTTTGCCGCTGATCCCGCGCCGCACTTCGGTGATGGTCAAGAAAGAACTCTTCAGCTACCCGATCCTGGGCAAGATCATGCTGATTGGTTCTCTGGTGCCGGTCGATCGCGGCAATCGCGATGCCGGTATCTCGGCCGTACGAGAAGCGGTCAAAGCAATTCAGCAGGGACTGAACATGACCATCTATATCGAAGGGAAACGTTCCTTCGACGGCCGCTTGCTGCCATTCAAGAAAGGCCCGTTCTATCTCGCGGAAGAGTGCAAGGTTCCGGTTGTGCCGATCACGATTTCAGGAACGCAGGAAGTGATGCCAAAAGCCCGCTTCGCAATTCAGCCTGGGACCGTGACGGTACAGTTTCACGATCCAATTGAACCGGAGAATTTCGGCGATCGGGAGTGCCTGATGGCGAAGGTAAGGGACGTGATCAACAGCGGACTACCCGAGGGATTGCGGCCGGAAGCTGAAAAATGCAACTCGTGAGCTGCGAAAACACCACGGTGGTCACTGTTTCTGCTTCTTTTTGCGTTTTACGTACTCTTCGACTTCCGTGAGCGTGCTGCGATGCTCATCGGCACTGGAATCCACGGTATCCAGAGCGTTGCTCAGCAGGAATTCGTATTGTTTGGACTCGGCGGCGTCGGTATTGGCTGCGTCTCTCAGGGCAAGCAGTTTGGACTGAAATTCAGTATCCGCCTCGATGACGAGCTTCAGCGGTTTGCGGATATCGTCCTTGCGGCCCACGTACATATCGACATTGTCGTTGAGTTCGTCGTAGACCGACAGGAAATCCGCGAGCATGTCATGGGTCTTGCCAGCCCGGTTGGTGGTCTTGGGGTCGGACCTCATCTGTTCCAGCTTCGTCATGCGATCCCGCGCAAAGCTCAGGTAGAGCTTTAAGCGAATGTCAGGATCGAGCATCGCGTCCCGGAGCTGGTCAACTTCTTCTTTGTCCAGCGGATCATGGCGGCGCGCCTGACTATAAGCAGGCAGGGCACCCAGCAAGGCGAGTGCGAGCAGTGCGTAAGCAGCGCTGCGCCGCTTCACTTTTTCTCCTTGCTGAACATCTGCTTAAGCAGCGTGGTGCGCATTTCTTCCAGTCGGTCGACTGCGTGCTGCACCGTAGGCTGGTCTTCGATCGAAAGCGTACGCTTTACGTCGCGTAGCTTTTCGGCAATCTTGCGGACTGCAATCTCGACGTTCTTAAGATGTTTTTTTGTGGCCGTCGCAGCGTCGGTGGCCTGCTGGGAGTAGACAATGATGTCTTCGACCGCCGCTCGGGCGTTCTCGATGTCGCCATCGCGGTAGAGCGTGTCAGCGTTGCGCAGTTGGTGCTCCGCGATCTGAACGCATAACCCGGGGCGGTCCTGCGGCGGCGCATTCTTGACCTTGACCTTGAGACCCTCAACGGACTCTTCCCGGGCAACGGCTGTGCCGACGACGGCAATGAGGAGCATCCAGATGAGAAAGGTGCGCATGGCGCTGTTCGTTCTTTGTGCTGTTTAATGCTACTGTGTTCCGCGATTCTTTGTGCAGAGCGTCGTTGTCAGCGTCTTTTGGGCTCGATGGCGATCAGGCGGTGACGAGCCTGCCACTCCTGATCAGGATACTGCCCCTTGGCGCCATCCAGGAAGAGGTGATAGTACACCGAAGCCTGTTTGTAGTCGTGGAGATGATCGTACGCGGTAGCGCGCATGAACAGACCCACCGTGGTGGGGGACAGGAGCTTGTCGCGCACGTCAAGAGCCCGGATCGCCAGGGGATAGTTCTTGTTCTCGTCAGCGGCAATCGCGAGACTGCCGTAGGCCGCGCCGAAATCAGGTTTCAACTTGATGGCCGCTTCGAATTCCTGCTGCGCTTCGGGAAATTGTTTCTGTTTCAGCAGGATCTCGCCCAATGAATGATGAACTTCTGCGTCGTTCGGGCGGGATTTTAGCAGCTCGCGATACATCTTCTCCGCGTCCGCGGGCTTGGCGGATTCGGCCAGCAGGTCGGCGAGATCACGTTGCGCGTCCGAATCGTCGGGGGAGAGTTTCAATGCCGCCTGGTATTCGGGGATAGCTTCTTCCTTCTTGCCCTGAGCCGCCAGAAGCCGGCCAAGCTGAAGATGAAGGCCGCCGTCGTCGGGACGCGCGGTCGACAGTTGGCGTAACAGAGGTTCGGCGTCCGCGAAACGGCTGGACTTCATGTAGATGTTGGTCAGCCCGATCACCGCTTCACTCGACTTGGGATCGAGCGCAAGCACCTGTTTATAGTCGGCCTCCGCTCCAGCGTAGTCTCTGCGGCGCTCGCGCAATAATCCAGCCGAGATATGAGGTTCAGGATCCTTGGGAGTAAGAAGGGCGGCTTTCTGATACGCGTCGAGGGCGTCATCTGGCTTGGTGTTTTCGATCAGGTGTCCGAGCGACAACCAGGCGCGGGCTTGACCTTCTTCCACGTGGGCGGTGGGCTTGAGTTTAGCGGCAGCCCGCAGGAATGATTCCGCTTCGGGATTGTTGGAGCGCGCCAGCATCAGTCCGAGATTCAGGTTGGACTCGAAGACGTCCGGCTTCGCCGCGACCGACTGGCGGTAAGCGTGAATGGATTCGTCGGTACGGCCGAGACGGTTGTAGACGAATGCGAGGTCAAACCAAGCCTGATAGCCCTTCGGGTCGTGCTCGATTGCCTTCTTTAACAACTGTTCGGCGGCAGGGAAGTCGTTCTTGCGGATTGCCTCTTCGGCGCGCGCCAAGTCAGAAGGCTGATCGTCGGGGACGTTGTTGATGGTTTGTTTTCCGCGATGGATGGTGGTGGTTTGGGCTAGTGCGCAGGTGGTCACCAGCAAGAGAAGTAACGTGTTGACGACGGCACGAATCATGCGATTGGTGGTACGGCTTAAACAGCTGCGGAAAAAGTCTTTTTCGTGGCGAAGACCCCGCCCCAGCGGCTGAAGCCGCATTAATTTTGTGGCACTTACGGCTCGGCTGAAGCCGAGCCCCTTCAAAACAACTTCAAGAGCAGAGTGAAGCGCTGCCCTGGCGATGTTTTCGCCCTATCCTACTTACTGCCATTCCTGTTTCCATTTCCGTTCAGCACTCGCGCCAGATATTTCCCGGTATACGATCCCCTAAGCTTCACAATTTCTTCCGGAGGCCCTGCGCCTACGATGTTTCCGCCACGGTCGCCGCCTTCGGGGCCGAGATCGATCACCCAGTCCGCGGTCTTGATCACTTCCAGGTTGTGTTCGATCACAACGATCGATCCCCCTGCATCAATCAGACGCCGGAAGGCGGAAAGTAGTTTGCTGACGTCGTCAAAGTGCAGGCCGGTCGTGGGCTCGTCAAAGATGTAGAGCATGCGACGCTTTCGCTTCGGGCCGTCGCCGGGCGCGTAGGACCGTGACGCCTCGCGGGCGGCGGGTTGCAAGTGTGCCGCCAGTTTCATGCGTTGTGCCTCGCCCCCGGAAAGCGTGGTCGCCGATTGACCAAGCCGCAGGTAACCGAGGCCGACTTCGTCCAGTACGCGCAGCTTCTCGGTCAACTTGGGTACATCCGCGAAAAACTTCAGAGCCTCGCGGATAGTCAGATTCAATACCTCGTGGATGTTCTTGCCTTTGTAGCGAATTTCGAGGACCTGCGGCTTGTAGCGCGTGCCTTTGCATTCGTCGCACACGAGTTCGACATCGGCGAGGAATTGCATTTCGACGGTGACAGTGCCATCTCCCTGGCAATTCTCGCAGCGCCCGCCGGGGACGTTGAAGGAAAAGTGTCCGGCTGGAAAACCGCGCTTTTTGGCTTCGGGAAGCGCGGCAAACACGTCGCGGATGACATCGAAGGCTTTAATGTACGTGACCGGATTTGATCGGGGCGTGCGTCCGATCGGCGATTGATCGACCAGAACAACTTCGTCGAGGAACTGATCGCCGTCCACTTCGTCCCATGCGGCAACCGAAGAATGGTTGTTGTTCGGCTGCTTGAGAGCCGTCGCCAGTGACTTATACAGCACGTCATGGAGAAGCGTGGATTTCCCGGAGCCCGACACTCCTGTGATCGCGACCAACATTCCAAGCGGAATTTCAAGGTCAATCCGCTTCAGGTTGTGTGCGCGAGCGCCGGTAATTTTGATCTTCTGCGTTCCAGGCTTTCGGCGCACCAGGGGAATCTGGATGTGGAGTTCGTGGGCCAGGTATCGTCCTGTCAGCGATTGCGGAATCTTTTTGATCTCTTCATAAGTTCCCTCGCCAATCACCTTGCCGCCGCTTTCGCCCGCGCCCGGCCCGAGATCGAGGATATGGTCAGCAGCGCGCATGATGTCGGGATCGTGTTCTACCACCAAGATCGTGTTTCCCAGATCGCGGAGGCCATGCAGAATCTTGACGAGACGGTCGGTGTCGCGGCTGTGCAGGCCGATGGACGGCTCATCCAGAACATAGAGCGTGCCTACCAGGCGCGATCCTAACGACGTTGCGAGTTGAATGCGCTGCGCTTCGCCGCCCGAGAGCGTGGAGGAGAGGCGGTCGAGGGTCAGGTATTCGAGACCTACGTCGTTCAGGAATCGCAGACGCTCTCGAATCTCGGTAATCAGAATCTCTGCGATGGCGGCCTGCTGCGGCGTGAGTTGAATCGTATCGAAGAAACGCGCTGCTCCCTCGACCGTCATGCTGCACACCTGGCAGATGTCCTTGCCCTCGATCTTGACCTGGCGTGCTTCCGGGCGAAGACGAGTGCCGTCACAGGTCGAACAGAGCGAGTATCCGCGATAGCGGCTTAGAAACACGCGCACATGCAGCTTGTACTTCTTGCGCTCGAGGCTTTGGAAGAATCCACGCACACCGGCAAACCGATGTTCGCCGTTGACGATCACATTCTGGTGCTCGGGGCTGAGTTCGTTCCAGGGTGTGTCGAGCGGGATTTCGGCCTGCCGCGCGAAGCGCTTGAATTCGGTGAACAGAGTGCGATATTTCGGTTTGGTCCAGGGCTCGATCGCGCCTTCGTTTAACGTCTTGCCCTTGTCGGGGATGACGAGGTCCAGATCGAAATCGATGGTATTGCCGAAACCCTGACAGCGCGGGCAGGCGCCGTATGGGTTATTGAATGAGAATAGGCGCGGCTCCGGTTCGTCATAGCGGCTACCGTCGTTCTTACATTCGAATTTTTGCGAGAAGCGGAGGCGTTCGATCTTTTCGTCATCACGCGACGCGGTTTCAAAGATCACTTCTCCGGCTTCGCGATAGCCGATTTCTACGGCGTCAACGATGCGCGTGCGGCCGTCGGGCGATACCGCTACGCGATCGACCAGGGCGAATACTGGCTCGGCAAAGTTAATTTCGAGTAGCGATTCCGGGGTCGAAAACTCAAATAGCTGTCCACCCTGAAACAGGCGATTGAAGCCGCGTTTGCGGAGATCGAAGAGGCGCGTCTTGATCGCGTCGGAAGGGAGCCGGGATTCGGCTTCCGCTTTTTTCTTTCCGCGAGGCTTTTTTGTGCCGGCTTCGGCTGTCGTGGGAATATTTGTCTGGACCGGGAACAAGACGTTGAAACGCGTGCCCTCGGGCAGGGCGAGCAGGCGATCGGCCACTTCGTCGACTGTGTCCTTCTTCACTTCTTGGCCGCAGACCAGACAATAGGTACGTCCGATTCGGGCAAAGAGAAGCCGCAGGTAGTCAAAGATTTCGGTGGCCGTGGCGACAGTCGAGCGCGGGTTGCGGGTGGAATTCTTTTGCTTGATCGCTACGGCGGGCGCGATGCCGTCAATCAGATCGGCGTCCGGCTTCTCGATACGCTCCAGAAACTGCCGGGCGTACGCTGACAACGACTCAACGTAGCGGCGCTGGCCTTCGGCGTAAATCGTGTCGAAGGCGAGCGACGACTTGCCCGATCCGGACACACCGGTGACAACCGTCAGCTGGTTGTGCGGGATCTCAAAATCGATGTTTTTGAGGTTATGAACCCGGGCCCCGCGAACAATAATGCTTTCCGTCGACATCTTCCCCTGAGCTAGCTCCGTTCCGGCAGATGTGGGTGCGACCCTTACAGACCAGTCCGGGAGCGATAGCGAATCTTTCTATTATAAAGGGTCGGCGGGGCGGGGAGCAGCGGTTCTGGACAAATCGCAGCGGGCCAGCGAGAATTCAAGCGGCCCCATGGCCTGACCGTAACCTGGCAAGGAGTTCCGATGCACATCACGCCCAGAGATTGGATCGCTCTCGTTGTTTCAATGATGTTTGCCTTCCTGGTGTTTGGGAAGATTTATGCCAAGGCAGGTTATCCACGATGGTATGGCCTGCTCATGGCTATCCCGTTTGTGAATCTGGCGCTACTTGTCTGGTTCGCCTATACCCCTTGGCCCATTGAGACCAAATTGTTTCATTTAGAGTTAGGCGTTTCACCACAGTCAATCTGGCGGTATGAGGCTTAGCAGCCTGGGTGTGAATAGGTAAAAATTGGCCGCCAGAACCTTTGCGCAGGCCGCATCGTACGAACAGTATGCGTATTCTGGCCCAGTCGATCCTGAGCGCCGCGATCTTAGCAGGCGTGGTCGCGCAAGAGCCGCCCAAGACTGAGTCAACGCCTCCCGCTAAGTTGGAACTGGCCACTGTTCCCGCAATCAACCTCCACCCCGACCCAGCCGGCACCGTCCCGCAAGAACAGATCCGCGAACTCCTCCGTCGGGTCGGCGAAAAAGACATTGAAAACGAAAAGCGCCTGCGCGACTACACCTACATTCAGCGCGAGGAAGAGCACAAACTTGATGGCGACGGCAAAGTAAAGAAAGTCGAATCGCGAACTTCGGAAGTGCTGGTTGTCTACGGTGAGCACATCGAGCGTCTGATCGCGAAGGATGACAAGCCCCTTCCAGCGGACGAAGCGAAGAAGGAAGACGAGCGCATCCAGAAGATCACCGATAAGCGAAAGAACGAGTCCGAATCCGATCGGCGCAAGCGCAGCGAGCGGGAAGAAAAAGACCGCGAAGACGGGCGCAAATTCGTGCGGGAAATCGCGGACGCTTTCGATTTTCACCTCGCGGGTTCCGAACTGATCGACGGCCGCGATACCTGGATACTCAATGCCGAGCCACGCCCCGGCTATCAACCGAAGGACCGCGAATCCAAGATGCTTCTCAAACTGCGCGGCCAAATCTGGATCGACAAAGCAGAAACGCAGTGGAAAAAGTTTGACGTCACCACACTGGACACAATTTCATTCGGCCTGTTTCTGGCCCGTATCCACAAGGGTACACGCATTGTGGTCGAGGCGACGCGCGTCAACGATGAAGTCTGGCTTCCGAAACATGTGTCCCTCCACGTGGGCGTGCGGGTCGCGCTGCTCAAGAACTTCAACGAAGATATCGAGCAGACATTTCACGACTACAAGAAGTTCCGCACCGACACAAAATTCACGGTTGTGGGCGAAACAACCCAGTAGTCACGCCTCAACTACTCTGGTTTGCGTGCACATTCTTAAGGACTTGCGCGCCCGTTCAAGTACTTCCGTACCGTGTCTAGTACCTTGGTTACCCCAACAGGGGTGACCGGGCCATCATTCGTAGCAACACCACTACAAGCAGTATTCGACCAAGCGCCAACCCCAACTAATAGAACCATCCTGCAACCCCATTTTCGAACGATTCCAAGAAAACCCCATAAAACCCAGCAAAACCGTGAGATTCACGTGAACTGGCCCATTCTCCCCTTTGAGATATGCTCAGCACACCAAAACTCACTCGAACACATTCAGTTCGAGGAACTGGTTCTCCTAATTTCGTCAGTGATGCCGAGTCGTAAGGCGGCACGAAAAACTGAATTCTGTGGAAGGAGAAACGACACTATGGCCGACTCGCGGGAAGTGATGAATATTCGCCAGGCTTCGCAGTACCTGGGAGTCAGTCCGGACACGCTCTACAAGTACGTGAACGAGCAAAAGATTCCCGCGTTCAAACTGGGCAACCGCTGGCGCTTCAAGAAATCGAAGCTGGATCAGTGGATGGAAGAAAAGTCCATGGAGCTGGAACCGCGGGTGAGCAAGAAGAAACCACGGGCAGCGATGAAGGCTGCCGGACAGCAGTAAGGAATTCAGCCGGCACGGTGCCGGCGCAACATCAACCAGCCGGAGCGATCCGGCGGCGACCAAAGGCGGGCACAATGTTTGGATTGGGATCGAAAACGATTGTTGGCCTGGATGTGGGTTCTTCGAGCATCAAGGCGGTCGAACTCCGGAAGACGCGTCAGGGAATTGAAGTGGCGCACCTGGGGTTGGAGCCGATCGCTCCCGATATCGTCGTGGACTCCATGATCGTGGACTCGGGCACGGTCTCGAGCGCAATCTCGAAATTGTTCACCGATACCGAAATTAAAGCGCGCGCCGTAGCGACGGCAGTCAGCGGTCACTCCGTGATTGTGAAGAAGATTTCGCTGCCTTCCATGAGCGATCAGGAACTGGCGGACACGATTCAGAAGGAAGCGGCTCAGCATATTCCGTTCGATCTCGCCGACGTCAATCTCGATTATCAGATCCTGTCCGACGACGCAACCAGTCCGCAGATGGACGTGCTGCTTGTCGCCGTCAAGAAGGACAAGATTCTCAACTACACCAACGTACTCTCGATGGCCGGCAAGACACCAGCTATTGTGGACATCGATGCGCTCGCGTTGCAGAACTGCTACGAGTACAACTACGAGCCCGCGCCCACGCAAGTGGTCGCACTGCTCAACCTGGGCGCGAGCGTGATGAACATCAACATCGTTAAGGGCACGACTCCGCTGTTCCCGCGCGACGTCTCAGTGGGCGGACATCAGTACACGGATTCGCTGCAGAAGGAACTGGACCTGAGCTTCGACGATGCGGAGTCTTTGAAACTGGGCCGCAAGGTCGGCACCGTGCACGACGATGCCAAGACGCCGATCCTGCAACAGGTGACGGAAATCATCGTGCTTGAAATTCAGAAGACCTTCGACTTCTTCCGCGCGAGCGCGGCGGGAGAGCACATCGAGAAGATTTACCTGGCCGGCGGATCGGCCAAGGTGCCGGGCCTGGTGGAAGCGTTGCGCCAGGAGTTCTCCATGCCGGTGGAATTGTTTAACCCGTTCCAGAAGGTTCTCGCTCCGGTCGATGGTCCGGGGGCGGAATTGGTGGAACAGAACGCCGGGCAGTTGGCAGTGGCCGTGGGTTTGGCCCTGAGGAGTTTTGAAAAGCTATGATCCGAATCAATCTGCTGGGTGCTCCGAAACCGAAAAGCGGCAAGAAGGGTGGGTCTACGGTCAACATGCCCTCGATGGGGGACATGGGTGGCGGAGGATCACCGCTGATCAAAATCGTTGCTGTGTTGGCGCTGTTTGCGATCGGCAACGGCATGTACTGGCTGCATCTCGATCGGGAGGCGAAATCTATAGCTGCGCAAATGCGGCTGGCGGAACAGAAGAACCGCGAGCTGGCCGATATCAAGGCGCGCTATCTGGAGCGCCAGAAACAGGCGGACGCCTACAAGCGTCGCGTCGATGTCATCGACAACCTGCGTGCTAACCAGACCGGTCCAGTGAACCTGCTGGCCATGATCGGTGAGACGGTGAACAGCACCGAGGCGGTCTGGTTGAACAGTCTTTCGGATCAGGGTCCGAACGTAGCCATTGACGGCATGGCGCTGAGCAATGATGCGGTGGCGAATCTCATTTCGAACCTGCAGAAAACGGGTGCCTTCCGCAATATCGAGATCAAGGAAAGCATTCAGGACGACCAGGTGAAAGATATGCAGGCATTCCAATTCACGCTGACCTGCGAAAAGGCGAAGTCGTAAAGGCGGACGCTATGAATTTTGGTGAACTGACAGGTCTGAAGCTTTGGGGAGTGCTGGTGCTGGCCGGCGTTATCGGCAGCGCGGGACTCTACTACACCATCTTCAAGTCCGAACGCGACGCAAACGCGACGGCCCAGACCAGCTTGCAGGCGAAGATGCGCGAAAACGCGGATCTGGAAGCCTACCGGCCCAAACTGGCGGACATTGAGCGGCAGGTCGCCAGCTTGAAACAGCAACTGGAAATCGAGCGCAAGATCGTGCCGGACGAGAAGGAAACCGACAACTTCATGCGCATGGTCAGCGGCGAGGCACGTAAGGCCGGTGTTGAAATCCGGCGTTACACAGCCCGGCCCGTTGCAGCGCGCGATTTTTATACGGAAGTGCCTTTCGAGGTTGAACTCGACGGGCCTTACTACTCGATGCTCGGGTTCTTTGACCGGGTAAGCAAGCTGGAACGCATCGTCAACGTCAACGGCCTGCTGGTGGCCTCGACGCGCAAGCCCGCCGATGCCAAGGCGAAGCACACGTACCAGTACGCTCCGAACGAGAGCGTGGTGGCGACATGTGTCACTACCACATATTTCAGTCACGATCTCGATCCGGCCAGCGCGGCGGGCAAGCCGGGACAACCGGCGAAGAAATAAGGGGGACACGATGAAGCGGACGACCATTCTCGTTTGCACACTGGCTGCCGGCATGGCCTGGGCGCAAAATCCCCAGATCATCCAGAACACGCACGCTCAACTGAGCACGGTGGCGCAGAACAATACGGCGGCGTCGAATCAGGCACTGGAAATCAAGGCTACGCCGATCCCGACGAAGACCGTGTCGGCCAAGCCGGCTGCGGCTATGCCGAAGGCGACGGTTGCTCCAGCCAAGGCCAGCGCGTCTTCGGCCAAGGTAACTGCCTCGCCGGTCAAGCCGGCGGTGGTTCCGGCCAAAGCCGTCGCATCCTCGGCGAAGCCGAAAGTGGTTGCGGTTTCGCAGAGTGCTTCCAAGAGTGCGTCGCCGACTACTGCGAAGTCAGCCGAGCCGTTCGCACAAAAGAAAGCCAGCGCTACCAGCGCGGCGCCGAAGCTTGGCGTCAAGCCGGTGAAGGAAAAGAAAGTGGCGAAACCGGCGGCGAAAAAGAAGGCCGTAGCGGAAACAAAGGCTCCTGCACCGGCGGCAGCGTCCGGTAGCACGGACTCCGCGTCGGTCTCGTCCGAAGACGGCAAAGGCGACGACGATGCTGTCAAAGCCGAGCAGGACAAGAAGTGGAGCATGTCGGGCAAGCGTGATCCCTTTATCTCTCCGGTGGTCAGTCACGCCGGTGGTTCGGGATGCAGCACTGGAAAGAAGTGCCTGGAAATCGGCGCCATCAACCTGCGCGGAGTGGTTCATTCGGACGGCTCATTTATTGCAGTGGTCACGAACAATTTGAACAAGGCGTACTTCCTGCGGGAGAACGATCCCGTGTTTGACGGCTACGTGGTGAAGATCACGGGCGATTCGATTGTGTTCAAGGCAACCATGCAGGACCGCTTGGGCAAGACTTTTACGCGGGAAGTAACGAAGAAAATTACCACCCCGGCCGTATAGGCCAAGTTTGCGAGCTTAAGAAATATAGGGGCGAGAGCCTCCGATGGGGAGATACGAAATGCGAAAGCAACTGCTGGGTCTCATTCTTCCGCTGCTGGCGTTCGTGCTGATCGCCGCCGCGGCTGACATGCCGGGCAAAGGGGTGGCTGCGGCCTCCGCGCTGCAACGGCTCGAGGTGGCGCACAGCCAGGATGGCCTGAGTGTGCAATTCACGGCCAAAGGCGTGCTCGCGCCCAAGGTGACGACGCTCGACTCCCCGGCGCGCATCGTCGTGGACCTGCCCAACACCGTGATGGCCACGGGACAGCACCTGATCAACGTCGGCAACAGTGGCGTAAAGTCGGTACGCATAGGTATGAGCGGCCAAGTTCCGCCTACCACGCGCGTGGTGGTCGACCTTGATGCCGCCCGCCAGCCCGAGCTCGTTGCCGGACAGGACGGACGTTTCACCCTCAAGATTCAGGGCGCCAGCGTCGCCGCAAAAACAAAGCAGACGCCGGCTCCCGCAGTCGTCTCTGCCGTCGTCCCGAGCGCCGCGCCGAAACTGGTGCCCGCTTCGGCTACGGTGACGACGCCAGCATCGGCTCCCGCGGTGGCTTCAGCACAGCCTTCCGCCAAGCCCGCTGACTTCACATTCGTCGAACCCAGCTACTCGGCCAAGAACGACGCGGCCGTGAAAGACGAGAAGGCAGCACCCGCCGTTGAGCCCGCAGTCAAGGCCCAAGACGCTGCCGCCCGCTTCTCCGACAAGACGGCCGCGCAACTGGTCGCCGTCAACACGCACTCGGCTATGCAGGATGCGGGCAGCCCGACCGCCATCCAGCCAGCCATCAACCTGGCAGCCGAACAGAAGACGCAGTTGTCGCAGACGCAGGCCAACAGTGGACCGAAGTACACCGGCGAGCCGATCTCGGTGAACTTGAAGGATGTCGACCTGAAGGATTTCTTCCGTCTCATTCACGAGATCAGCGGACTGAACGTTGTCCTCGATCCCGCGGTGCACGGCAACCTGACCATCGTGCTCGATGACGTGCCGTGGGATCAGGCACTGGACATCGTGCTCAAGAACAACGACCTGTCGCGTCAACTCGAAGGCAACGTCCTCCGTATCGCGACCGTGGACACGCTGAAGAGAGAAGCCGAGAATCGCCGCGGCCAGATTGAAGCTGAAGCGCTCGCGGTCGACAAAGTTACGATCACGCGTTTCCTGAGCTACTCGCACTCGAAGGACGTGGTCCCAACCCTCAAGAAGTTCCTGAGTCAGCGCGGCGACATCGTCTCTGACGACCGCACCAACGCGCTGATCATCTCTGACATCCCTGCGGTTCTGCCGCAACTTGACCGCCTGATCCAGCAGATGGATCGCAAGACGCAGGAAGTTGAAATTGAAGCCCGCGTGGTCGCTGCTACCCGCAGCTTCGCCCGCGACATCGGTACCCAGCTTGGTTTTGGCTGGGGTAACGGGCCTTCCGCGCTTGGTGGCGTACAGGGTGTGGGAACCACGCCGACTACCATCAGCAACAGCTTTGTACCCAATCCCCTGTACATCCTCAGCAGCAGCAGCACCACTGGCTCCACGATTCCTTTGTTCTCGAACCTGGGTGCAACGTCGCCAACCAGCGGTTTCCAGTTCGTGAATGCCACCAATAACATGCGCATCGATTTCCTCCTTACCCTGGCGGAATCACGCGGGCTGCTAAAGATTCTTTCCCGTCCGCGAGTCGTGACGCAGAACAACATTCAGGCAGTCGTGAAGCAGGGCGTACGCATCCCAATCGTGACTCTAGCCCAGTTGGGCGGTCCGCCGACGGTTTCCTACGTGGACGCTTTCCTGCGCCTCACGGTGACTCCGCAGATCACGTCGGAAGGCACGATCTTCCTGAACGTGGACGTGGAAAACACCACGCCTGACTTCGGCCGCACGATCAACGGCAACCCGACTTTGATTACTCAACAGGCGACCACGCAGGTCCTGATCACCGACGGCGGAACCGTCGTGATCGGCGGCGTGATCCAGACTTCCAACTCTCTGACTGTGCAGCAGGTGCCTTTGCTCGGAGATATTCCGTATCTGGGGAACCTCTTCAAACGGCGTGCGGTGGCAACTTCCAACCAGGAGCTGATTTTCTTCATCACGCCGCGCATTATTCAGACATAACCAGAAGCTAGCAACACACACCGCCGCCGGAGCGCTCGAAAAAACAGTCGAGCCCTCCGGCGGTTTTGTCTTTAGCTCTCAGCTCCAAGCTGTTAGCTCCAAGCTCTCAGGAAAAACCCAGGCCGTCGTCGCCATAAGATTTTCCTGAGAGCTGAGAGCTTGGGGCTGAGAGCTGAGAACTGCTTCTTGCTACACTCCCTCCCATGGATCACCGTGGCCGCCAGCGGCGCCTTCAGGCTGCGCTCGCTGATAACAACCTCGACTATCTGCTCGTCACACATCTCCCGAACGTTCGGTACCTGTGCGGCTTCACCGGGAGTGCCGGCGCGCTGCTTGTCGGCGAACGAGGCGCCACGCTGTTCACCGATGGCCGCTATCGCACGCAGGCTCGCTCGGAGGCCTCCGGGGCCAAGATTGCGATTGCCGGGAAATCCCCGGCAATGGCGGCGGTGGAATCCCTAGCGGCTTCGGGGATGCGGAGTCCGACTCGAGTTGGGGTTGAACCGCAAGCCATGACACTCGCTCAGCACGATCAGCTGCGGACCATCTTGAAAGGCAAATGGAAACTCGTCTCCGCGCCACCTCTGGTGGAACGGGCGCGCATGGTGAAGGACAAAGAAGAGATCCGCCTGATTCGTTCGGCGATCACTCTGGGAGCCAGTCTTTTTCAGGTGGCACGCAGGAAGATTCGTCCCGGAACGAAGGAAGTAGAAGTAGCCGCCGCGATGGAATTTGAAGCGCGTCGCGCGGGCGCGGAAGGGATGTCGTTTTCGACGATCATCGCCGCAGGCAAGCGGTCGGCGGTGGTGCATGGACGCGCTTCGCAGGATCGCATCCCGCGCCGCGGATTCGTCGTCTGCGACTTCGGTGTTATACTCGCCCGTTATTGCTCGGATCGGACGCGTACCGTACACGTAGGGCAACCCAGCAAGGCCGCTCGCACGATGTATCAAGCCGTGCTCGATGCGCAGCAGGCTGCGATTGCCCAGGTTCGAGCCGGAGTGAGCGCAGCATCGGTGGACGAAGCGGCGCGTAAGACATTGCGCCAGAGCAACTTGGCCCAATACTTCACCCATTCTACCGGACATGGTTTAGGATTAGAGATTCACGAAGCACCGCGGCTGGCTGCTGGGCAGATGCAGGTCCTGGAGCCGGGCATGGTAATCACAGTCGAACCCGGAGCGTATATCCCGGGCAAGCAGGGCGTACGAATCGAGGACGTGGTCGTTGTCACTTCCAAGGGATGCGAAGTGCTTACTCCCGGAGACAAGGAACTCGTCGTTATCGAGTAGTCGTTATGAATAGAAGTTGCCACACCAACCGGTACTGATGCAGCTGCCGGTTCCCGCTGCGCCGCTGCGGGATGTTGAAAGAGTAACCCGCCACTACCGATGAATCAAAAAGAGCTGAAGGAACTCATAGAGTTCTTAATCGAGAAGGACATCGCCGAATTCGAACTGGAGCGAGGCGACGTTAAAGTAAAGATCAAGCGTGCTGCCGAGCCGGCGCCGCCGGACTCCCGCTACTTTGCGGTACACGCAGCACCCGCGCCGGTTCACGCGACGCCTTCCGCCCCGGCTGTGCCTCCGCCGGCAGCCGAACCCGCTCCGCCACCCGCCGCACCCGAAGAAGTTCTTCAGCCGGTGCGTTCCCCGATCGTAGGTACGTTCTACGAAGCGCCATCGCCCGGAGCGCCACCATTCATCAAGATCGGAGATATGGTCGAAGTGGGACAGGTGCTTTGCATTGTTGAAGCCATGAAACTGATGAACGAAATCGAATGTGATGTGGCCGGAGAAGTGGTTAAGAAACTCGTCTCCAACGGCCAGCCCATCGAATACGGACAGGAATTATTTGCCATCCGGCCGAAGAAATAGAATTCAGCTCTCAGCTCCACGCTCTCAGCTCTCAGGAAAATCTCACCGGGCCGACGGCTTTCGGGTTTCCTGAGAGCTTGGGGCTGGAGAGCTGACAGCTTTTTTATGTTCAAGAAAATTCTCGTAGCTAATCGCGGTGAGATCGCCTTGCGCGTCATTTGTGCTTGCAAGGAGCTGGGGATTCGCGCGGTCGCCATTTACAGCGAGGCCGATCGTAACTCGCTGCACGTTCGTTTTGCCGACGAGGCTATTTGTATCGGGCCGCCGCAGCTTTCACAGAGCTATCTGAATATTCCCGCCGTCATCAGCGCGGCTGAAATTGCCAACGTCGACGCCATCCATCCGGGATATGGCCTGCTGTCTGAGAATGCCAACTTTGCCGAAGTATGCGAGAGCTGCCACATCAAGTTCATCGGACCCACGCCGGATGTGATCCGTTTGATGGGCGAAAAGGAAAAAGCCCGCGCCGCCATGAAGCTGCACGGCGTGCCGATTCTGCCGGGGTCGGACGGTGTAGTGGCAACCGAAGGCGAAGCGATCGAATGGGCGAAGCAAGTCGGCTATCCGGTGATTATCAAGGCCTCGGCCGGCGGCGGTGGCCGCGGCATGCGTATCGTCCGCAACGAAGCGGACCTGCCCACGCTCTACCAGCAGGCACAGTCGGAAGCGTCCAAGGCGTTCGGCAACGGCGATCTCTACATGGAGAAGTACGTCGAGAACCCTCGCCACATCGAATTCCAGGTGCTGGCAGATGAGCATGGCAACGTCGTCAGCCTGGGCGAACGCGAGTGCTCGATCCAGCGCCGGCACCAGAAACTGCTGGAAGAATCGCCGTCGGTCCAGGTCACACCGGAACTCCGCCAACAAATTGGTGCTGTGCTCAGCAAAACGCTAAGCGCAGTCGGCTATCGTAACGCGGGCACGATCGAGTTCCTTATGGACCAAGACCGCCGCCTCCATTTCATCGAGATGAACACTCGCATTCAGGTGGAGCATCCCGTCACCGAGATGGTCACCGACGTGGACCTGGTGAAAAGCCAGATCATGATCGCCGCTGGTGCAAAGCTTTCGGACGTGCTGCAAGGCCCGATCGTCCATCGTGGACACGCGATCGAGTGCCGCATCAACGCGGAGCATCCCGAAAAATTCACGCCGTCGGCAGGGAAGATCACTACTTTTAATCCGCCCGGCGGTACCGGAGTACGCATCGATACTGCCGCCTATACGGAAGGAACGATCCCTCCGTATTACGACTCGTTGATCGCAAAATTGATCGTACGCGGCAAGGACCGCAGCGAAGCCATATCGCGAATGGGACGGGCGCTCGAGATGTTTATCGTGGAAGGAATCTATACGACGATCCCTTTGCATCGGCGCATCCTCGCTGACCCCGATTTCCGCGCCGGCAAGTTCGACACCGGATTCATCGAGCGCTTCCTGGCGAAGAAATTGGAGAAGGCGGGGTGAGGCGCGGAGTAAAACGCGCTGTGCCGCCGGCGATATCTTTTTTGTGGCGAAGACCCCGCCCTCAGTGGCTGAAGCCACATTCCAAGCAAAGCGGTTACCGCAGCTGTGAACCGCTGCGCCACCCAAAATCAAGGTCGACACCAACTTTTTCCGAAGCCTCTGAAGCCGCGCCCCTTCAAGGCAAAGTCAAGAACCAGAGTTTTTCAGCAATCTGTTTAGCCATGGCGCTGTTGGTGGCGATCTCAACTCCCGCCACGCTGGCCCAGTCCTCCTCCTCCAACGAAGAAATTCCGATTGAACGCTGTGACGTGCTTCCCGTCGTCTCCGTGAGAGTTGCCGGACAGGATATGCGCTTCCTGCTTGACACCGGCGCCACCACCATCCTGAACATCAAAGCATTTTCGACGGGAACCTCCGCGAAGATTCAGGTGGACTCCTGGCAGGGGACGGCGGCCACCAGCGCCCGCCGCGTCACGCTGCCCGAGTTTCAGCTGGGAAGCCACACCTTGCGCGATCTCAAGCTGCCAGCCATCGATCTGAGTCCTATCGGTAAGGCTTGCGGCGGCACGGTTGACGGCATCCTGGGCGTCGACTTGCTGGACCGTATGGGTGTAACCATCGACCTACAGAGAAAAGTTGCGGTGCTCAACCTGACGCCGGCCGACTCCAAAGCGCGTTACGACGAAATGGAAAAGGCGATGGATCACTGCAATGTCGCCTTCAACGAAGGCAGAGTCAGCGAACTGGAAGAGTGCTTCGATCCCGAAATCGTGCTCTACACGCCTCACGGAGAATTCCGCGGACGCAAGGAAGTGATGCAGTACTTGAATGACCGATATCTCAAGGACGCCAAAGCAGGGCTGCGCTTCCAGATGTCGACGCACGATGTGCGCGGCTTTGGCGACGCACTCTGGTATTCCTACGATTACAGTTTGGACCAGGGATCCGAACACCGCGCCGGACACGGCGTTGCCATGTGCCGCCGTCAGGCAGGGAAGTGGCTGATCCTGAATATGCACAACTCGCTGAATGAGCCTATGGGCGAGGCCAAGCCGTAATGTTCCTCAACGTATGATTCTCCCGCGCCTTTACGCCATTCTCGACGCTGCGTCCTCTACGGATAGTGTTGCGCTTCTTGCCGCCGCTGAAGATCTCGCCATCGGGGGAGTAACACTGCTGCAATACCGCAACAAGTCCGGCAACGCGCGCCAGATGCTGGAGCACGCCCGCGAGCTCAAACGATTGATCGGACACCGGGTCAAACTCATCATGAACGACCGCGCGGACCTGTGTCTTGCGGCGGAGTTTGATGCCCTGCATCTCGGGCAGGACGATCTCTCGCCGGACGCGGCCCGCCGCATCATCGGCCCTGGTCGGTGGCTGGGAATTTCGACACACAATCACGAGCAGCTGGCCGCGGCAGGCCATACCGACGCGGATTATGTTGCCATTGGCCCGGTCTTCGCCACCGCCAGCAAAGTAAATCCTGACCCGGTCGTTGGCCTTGAGGGCGTCCGACGGGCAAGGGAACTGACGCGCAAGCCGCTGGTCGCGATCGGCGGCATTACGCGCGCGAATGCCCGTTCGGTGATCGACGCCGGTGCCGACAGCGTAGCGGTGATATCCGACTTGTTACCCGATCCCCGCAAATCAGCAGAGGCATTTTTTGAGGTTCTGAGGTAAATTGCAAGGTCAGGTGTCAGGTATTAGGGTGCCAGGTGTCAGGAAGAGCCTAAAGCCGGAACCTGAGACCTAACACCTAGGACCTGAGACCTGAACTAGGAGCTTCGTGAGTACTGACGTTAAACAGCCAACCTCTGCAACCCAGGCCGACGATTGGGCCATTCATTCCCATCAGGATAAGGAACTCGTCCAGGGCCTCGGCCTAACCAGCGCCACCATGCTGGTGATGGGATCGATGATCGGCTCCGGTATCTTCATCGTGTCTGCCGAGATTTCCCGCGAAACCAGCTCTCCCGCGCTTCTCATCGGTGCGTGGCTGGTCACTGGATTTCTGACGATTGTTGGAGCGCTTAGCTACGGAGAACTCGCTGCCATGATGCCCCGTGCCGGCGGTCAGTACGTATATCTGCGGGAGTCGCTCGGGCCGCTCTGGGGATTTCTTTACGGCTGGACCTTGTTCCTCGTGATTCAGACCGGCACGATTGCGGCGGTGGGCGTTGCTTTTGGAAAATTTCTCGGAATCTTCTGGCCAGCGATCTCCTCCAGCCATTGGATTTTCCATTTCTGGAGAGTGCCAAAGTTTACGGTTGGCCCAATGGTGCTGGGCGGGATGGACGTCGGACTGAACACACAAAACCTCGTCGCCATCCTTGTGGTCGTACTTCTTTCCGTCATCAATATTTTCGGAATTAAGACGGGCGCACTCATCCAGAACGTATTTACCGCTGCAAAAGTCTCCGCCTTGCTGGGCTTGGTGATCTTCGGAATCTTGCTGGGACGAAATGCCCAGGCCATCGCCGCCAACTTCGGGGCCAATTTCTGGAGGAACGCCGGGCTGGGTACGCTGCATGACGTCGGCGGAGGAGTTCTGGTCTCAACGCTGACGGTACTCGCCATCGCACAAGTCGGTTCGCTGTTCTCGGCGGATGCCTGGAACAACGTTACGTTCACCGCCGGTGAAGTAAAAAATCCCAGCCGTAACCTGCCGCTCTCGCTGGCCCTGGGTACGGGCGTCGTGATTGCACTCTACATCGGCTGCAACTTTATTTATCTGAGCGCGCTTCCGCTGTGGGGCAGTGCTGATGGGACTACGCTCATTGCGCGTGGTATTCAATACGCGGCTGAAGACCGCGTCGGCACGGCCACCATGACACAGATGTTTGGAGCCGCGGGCGGCGCGCTAATGGCGATCGCCATCATGATTTCCGGATTCGGCTGCTGTAACGGCTTGATTCTTGCCGGAGCACGCGTCTACTACGCGATGGCCAAAGACGGTCTGTTCTTCAAAAGCGTCGCGCGACTTCATCCGACGTACAAGACGCCCGCGGTTTCGCTTATGGTCTCGATGGTCTGGACCTGCATTCTTTGCGTCTCGGGCAGCTACGGCCAGTTGCTCGACTACATTATTTTTGCTGTGCTGGTGTTTTACATTCTCACGATCATCGGGTTATTCGTCTTGCGCCGGACGCGCCCGGACGCCGACCGTCCTTACAAAGCTGTGGGATACCCCGTACTGCCGGCGATTTACATCGTCATGGCTTTGTTTATCGATATAGTGCTGTTACGCTACAAACCGCAATACACGTGGCCGGGATTGTGCATCGTACTGTTGGGGATTCCGGTGTATTTCTTGTGGAACGCGCGGCCGAAACCGTCCGCTGCGCCGCAGTCGATGTCGAATTGAGGAGAGCGTCTTCATGGCTAATTTGACGGCAACCAAGTCGATACAAACACTGATGCTGGAGTCGCAGGAAACTGGCGAGAATTGTCTGAAGCGCACGCTCGGCCCAGCCAGCCTGATCATGCTCGGGATCGGCGCGATTATTGGCGCGGGCCTTTTTGTCAGAACCGCCGCAGCCATCGCCGATCGCTCCGGGCCGTCGGTGACGCTGGCATTTATTGTGGCCGGCATTGGATGTGCGTTTGCCGGACTCTGCTACGCCGAGTTCGCGTCCATGATTCCGGTGGCAGGTAGCGCTTATACCTACTCCTACGCCACCATGGGCGAACTGGTCGCATGGATCATCGGCTGGGACCTGGTGCTGGAATACGCGGTCGGAGCTGCCACCGTCTCCATCGCCTGGAGCGAGTATTTCAATCGCGTGCTCGACTGGTTCGGCATGCGGATCCCCTATCAGTGGAGCCACTCTCCGCTCGAAACCATGATGGATACAGGACAGCGGGGAATCATTAACCTGCCCGCCCTGTTCATTCTTTTGCTCCTGTCGGCGCTGCTTATCAAGGGAACGAAAGAGTCAGCCATGGTGAATGGCTTCATCGTGATCCTGAAAGTCACGATTGTGATTATCGTGATCAGCGTGGGCTGGGGCTTCATCAATCCGGCCAATCACACACCGTTTATTCCGGCGCCGACCACTTATGTGACTCCCCAGGGAATCACACATCCGTATGGCGGAATCATGGGGATTCTGGGCGCGGCCGGTGTCGTCTTCTTTGCTTATATCGGCTTCGACGCGGTTTCCACGGCGGCACAGGAAGCGAAAAATCCGAAGCGCGACATGCCGATCGGCATTTTGGGATCGCTGGTGATCTGTACGGTTTTGTATGTGCTGTTCGCCTATGTGCTGAGCGGCGTCGCTACCGTGCAAGACTTTCGTTCCGCCGGTCGCGAGGCGTCGGTCGCATTTGCGATCACAAAATACATGCATGGCTATGAGTGGCTGTCGAAGTCGGTCACAGTCGCGATTCTTGCTGGCTTTTCTTCTGTGATCCTCGTCATGTTGCTCGGCCAGTCGCGCGTTTTCTATTCGATGAGCCGTGACGGGTTAGTGCCGAAGATCTTCTCCGATGTCCACCCGCGTTTCCGCACACCGTACAAGTCGAACATGCTGTTTTTTGTTTTCACGGGGCTGTTCGCGGCCTTCCTTCCTGAGGACGTGGTGGGCGAGATGACCAGCATCGGGACGCTGTTTGCGTTCATTCTGGTTTGTATTGGGGTGTGGATTCTCCGCCGTAAGCGACCGGATCTGCAGCGCGCATTCCGAGTGCCGGCGGTGCCGTTCGTGTCGACCGCCGGTGTTCTCATCTGCGGCGCTATGATTTACGGTCTCGGTTGGACGAACTGGTTGCGTCTGATTGTCTGGCTGGCGATTGGACTGGTTTTCTACTTCTTCTACGGCCGCCACCACAGCAAGGTGCAGGCTCTGGATGGCAACCCAACAACCGTCAAGGGCGCGCCCTCGATGGCGGATTGAAGAAGATCCGTCAGCGATTTGGTTCCCCGATCGCGGCCGGATCGGTTGTCGCTGCCTACACGGCTTGTCGAGTCTCGGGCCTTCATCCGGTCCTGGAGACGTCCGCAACGGGACTCCGAACTACTCCTGCTTGCAAGTCATTTTAAATCAACGTGTTGTGCATACACCCCCCTACTCTTCTCAACGCATCACATTTATAGAGGAGGGAAGAATGCACAACACAATGCGATGGTATTCAAGAGCATTGGTGGTCGCCCTTACGGGAGTGCTTCTTCTGAGTTTCCCCCAGACGGCGACTGCCCAACGACTACGGGGGCGAGTCGTATTCGTCGAACCAGTTCCGGTGTTCGACCCGTTCTTCCCGTACCCGTATCCGTACGCCTATCCGCCGTACTACGTGGCACGGAACTACGGCTACGTCAAACTCAACATGCATGGCCAGGAAGCCGCCGTTTACGTTGATGGAGGGTACGCGACGAAGACACACAAAACCAAGAAATTCGCGCTGCGACCCGGGAACCACGACATCGAGTTGCGCGATTCCAGTGGCCGCGCGTTCTTCCAGGAGCGCGTCGCGGTAATGGTTGGCCAAACCACCAAAGTTGACGTGCCGAGCTAGGCAGGGGATTCGATGTGCCAGTCGAAGCATTGTTGACACAAATCGCCGGGCTGCCCCGTCTTACACAAGGAGCAGCTCCGGTGAGTCTCGTTCTTCTGTGACTAGCCTTCTGTGATTAGCGGTGCTTCGTTTTGAGACAAGGTCTATCGATTCCTGGCTTCCTGCAGTTTCCGGGCCACCGCCGTTACCATCCGCCGCGGCGAGAATCGCACGGACTGCGCCAGCAGCCAGTTCCTGAATCCGGAAATCACTACCGGCCTGCCTGCCATGAGTGCGCGGTAGCCGTCTTCGGCGACAGTGTGGGCGTCCATCGCGCCGAACTGCAGCATACGAGCGCTCAGCATGTTGGCGCGTTTGTGGAATTCCGTGACGGTTGGTCCTGGACACAAGCATGTGACAGTCACGCCTGAGCCGTGCAATTCGTTGGCGATGCCTTCCGAGAAATGCAGGACATAGGCTTTGGTGGCGTAATACACGGACATCAGCGGCCCTGCCTGAAACGCCGCGGTGGACGCCACGTTCAAGATGCGTCCACTCTTGCGTTCCAGCATTTCGGGAAGATAGAGCCGAGTCAGGTGTGTCAGCGTCGTGATATTGAGCTGGATCTGCTGCAAACAGGTTTCAAGATCACTTTCAGCGAACAGGCCGAACTGTCCAAAGCCGGCGTTGTTAACCAACACGTCAAGTGTGATATCGGCGCGAGTCGTCTGGTCGTGCAAGTAGGCGGCCGCTCCCGGAGCAGACAGGTCGCTCGCCAGGATCAGTGAGCGTGTGCCATGCGCCTTCTCCAGTTCAGAGGCGAGTTGCCGGAGTTTATCCGCGGTGCGGGCCACCAGGACCAGGTTGTAACCTTCGCGCGCAAAGATTCCGGCTAACTCCTGGCCAATGCCGAAAGAAGCGCCCGTGATCAGTGCGGTGGGGCTGCGGGAGTCCTTCACGCTTTCATTATAAGGACGCATGCGGTGTGGCACCGCATGGTGTTGAGCAATTACTCCGCGACTGCAATGCTTGCGCAACTCTCCGGCGGAAGTACGTCCAGTACGCGGCCACGCGATTGCTCAGGGTGTCCGGCTGCGAGTAGTCGGTTCCGAGCGGACCACGAAGCGCAGGAACATAGCCAGGCGGTAAATCGAACAGTCGCTTGTCCAGGGAATCGGAGGAAGCCTCGATCAGTTCCGTGCGGGTTTCGTAGGTTTGTCCCCGCATGGTTGTTCGTGAAATTTCTTCCACCGGAAAGCCGCGCTTGCCGGAGCCCGTCTGGGTGAAGTGAACTCTCTCGTATGGGATCGTGGTCAGCCATGCAGCTTTCGGCTGGGGTTGATCGCCCCAGTCTTCACATCCGAGTTGAGGCAGATCGATATACCAACCGTCGCGCTCTTCGACGCGAGCGGGCATGTTGGTGCTTTTGGCAGGCTCGACACGGATCGTCGTCTTCACATGTCGGGCGAGATAAGGGCCGACCTGGCGGCGCTCCCCGGTATCCACGGAATCCGTCGCGACAGAAACTTCCGGTCCAGCGGGCTGAGGTTGGTGAACGGCACTCCGCTTGGGGCGGTCGCTCCATCCGAGAATCGGCCATTCTGTGAAAGTTTTGTGTGCCGGATCAAATGCAATGGTTTGCTTTCGGTCGCATTGCGTGATTAGGGTAACGGGCGCCTGAATGGACGCGTTTTGAGGAAGCAACACAGGCTCAGACTCTGTTCGGGTACGCGCACCCTGCATATAGATGGTCTGCACGGAAGATGATTGGTGACCATAGGTGGATCTGGTCTTCAGCATGAAATCAGGAAAGTTGGGCACCACCAGTTTTGGCGGGGAACCGCCGGCGGCGCCCAACAGAAGCAACAAGAGCAAGGCCCGACGCAACGTAAACATGGCGTGCCTCCACTCGAACAAACCTGTAACGGCTAGACTCCTGCGAGAGCCGGCTCCAGTTCATAAATCGAATGCCACGAGGTCGCAGCCTTCAACTTATCGTTGACGTTGCTGATGTTCTTGATCCCCTCCGACTCCAGCCATGCACGGAAGGCGCCAGCGCCCTGCTTGGCATACACCGCGATACCGTCTTTCCAGGTCGCGCGGCCGCATAGTACGCCATTGAACTTCACGCCCGTTTCGCCTGCCAGTTCGAGGGTTTCGCTGAACTCGGCGTTGCTGACGCCTGCCGACAAGTAGATGAACGGCTTGGTCGCAACATTGGCGGCGGTGTGGAACAGGTCGATGGCTTCTTTCTTGGTGTAAGCCTTCTGTCCGCCGAAGGACTTCACGCCTTCGACGAACTTCATGTTCACCGGAACTTCGACTTTCAGCACGTCGACTCCATAACGGTCCTTGCTGAATTCCCTCATGCTCTCGGTGACGATCTGCGGCTTCTTTTTCGCATACTCGAGGCCTTTTTCGTCGACGCCTTCGTCGTAGCCGACAAACTCCAGGAAATACGGGATATCGTTGGCGCGGCACTCGTCGCCGATACGTTCCACCCAAGCGTGCTTCTGGTCATTGACCTCTTTGGGATCGAATGGGGTGTAGTAGAGCAGAATCTTGACGCAATCCGCGCCCGCTTCTTTCAGACGCTTCGCCGACCAGTGGTTGAGCAGATCGCCCAGGCGTCCGGGGCCGGTCTTGTCGTAGCCGGTTTTTTCGTAAGCCAGCAGGAGCCCAGCATTCTTCGCGCGGCGCTTCGACGCTGGCAAACCCCATTCCGGATCGAGCAGAATCGCGGTCGCATGCGGAGTCAGAACTTCGGTGACCAGCGACTTGAATTCTTCCATCATCGCGTCGGTGACCGCGCTACCTTTTTCCTTGGCGAGCGATTTCTGGAGTGAGCCGCGCTGATCCATGGCAGCGGCGGCAATCACTCCGCGGTCGTTCGAGACTGCTTTCAGCCCCTTTAGTTTTCCGGGCGTAAGTTTCATCAGATTCTCCTCGTGCGGGTCAAGTAAGTTTAGGTAAACATTCTACCAAAGCGACTGCCGCACGTCGGATTCGCGGCGAGATGAGTGGCCAAGAAGAATCCAAGGCTGATAACCGCAGAGAGGCAAAGGACGCAGAGCAACAAGAACTGGTCTCGTGAATGGATTTCGCCGGGTCGGAGGCAAAACCTCAGGGGCTAGAGCCCAACGTTAACGCAGTTTTGGCGGCACGACTGAAGTCGTGCCCTTCCCCAAAACCAATTATGAAAACAGTTCAAGTTGAGCAGGAACTCAGCGCTACGCGTACCCGAGATGAGTACGACGCCGCCAATAGGCCACGCTCAATAGTGCGATGGCGGCAATCGTATACGTAAGCGGCTGACTCGATGCCGCAGAGACTCCCATAAAGTCGAGGCCGGGCGTGTGATTGGCGGGACCGACGTACCACCAGACTGTGTAAATCGACTCGAAGGCTTTGCTGCTCCCGCTCCAGACTCCCAGGGCAAGGGCCAGGCTCGGGATGAACGCGGCTCCCGCAAGAAAAGCCGCCGCGCCGGGCACGTCGCCGCGCATCAGCAGACGCAATCCAATTCCACCTGCGGTAAGGAGGGAAACAATCACTCCAGCGATCCAGACTGCGGGCAACTGACGTGGCAACGCACCGGGAGACGAAAAGATCAGCGACTCAGTGGCATAACGCTTTTCGCGTGAGCCCATCGATGACCAGACCAAAATCGGCCACAACCAGGCCGCGAGCAGGACACCTCCTCGGGCGGAGTCGAGTGGAGACACGCAACACGCCACCGAGAGTCCGGCTAAGACCACATACCACCACCACTGCTTTCCCTTCAACATCAGGCGCAGTTCCGCAACGATCAGCCGCGCTAACGACTGGCTTCCTGCTCTTGCTGGTAAAGGCGTGAGATGCGTGTGCGAAGGCTCGGGCGCACTGGCGAACCCTCCCGCAACCGGAATCTCCGCGGGTGGCGGGAGTGGCCTCGCGGACTTGATCCGCCACTCGCGGGCGGGATCGAAGCGGTGGAAGAAGACTGCCGCGATCAGAGCCAGTGCGATCGCCATCGAGGTCCAGAGCAGGCGTCCGAACAAGAACGCGCGATTCAATTCGAGACCCTTCCACAGAAACCGTTTGGTCGGTAGCTCTTTTTCGTTGCCGATATTCAGCGACGATCCGCCCTTGTATTGGGGGTCGACGCTGCGGACGATTGCCTGCATCTGTCCCATGGTGGAAATCACGCCGGAAAAATCAGCCATGTAGGCGGCCGGAGTGATGGGCTGATTCTTGTCCATGACTTTCGCTCCGGGAGCAATCAGCAGAAACGTCCACAGGAAGAAATAGAGCACGTTGCCGAGGCCGCTGCGCAACAGAGGCAGCGTTTCAAACAACACCGCGAGCGCCGCGGTGAAGGCCATGCAGGGCAGGCTCAGTAGGACTAGCGGAGACAAGAGCGCCCACAGATTGATATGCGGATCCTCGGCGCGCAACAGCTGCATGCATACGGTCGCAATGGCCAGCACGAATATCATCGACGCGAGCACGGCGAAGTTACTCGCCGTTTTCGCCAGCGTATAGAAGCTCTTGCTCATCGGCGTGGTGGCGAGGATACGTCCAACGCGTGTGTCCTGATCGCGCTGGATCGAATTCTTCACGATGTAAAAGCCGACCAGACTGATAAACGTGCCGCCCACCAGCGCCATCAGGCTGCCGAGCCAGGCGGAGTTGAGGATGCCGCGATAGTCGTCCAGCCGCAGTACAACATGGCCGGAGTAGGCCGCGTATCCGAGATAAACCGAAAATGCGAGTGTGAGAAGAAAGCTGTAGCCGCGGACGCGCTCCAGAAAATCCGCGCGCACCATGTGATACAAAACGTACGCCGACTTCATGCTGCCACCGCGGCCCGGTGCTGGGAGAGGCAATACAGATACGCGTCTTCCAGATTCGGCGCGACCGACTGCGCCCCATTTGGGCCGGTCACTCCAAGCACACGTGCATGCACCCCGTCACTCCGGCGCACGGTGTTACTGATGAGATGGTGCTGCCGCGCAACATTCAGGTCCGCGCTCGGCAAGACCCACTCCCACACCCGGCCTTCCACTCTTCGCAATAATTCTTCGGGTGATGCGTGGGCAACGAGACGCCCCTGCGAGATGAGGGCGATATCGGTGGCCGTGGCTTCCACGTCGGAGACGATGTGCGTCGATAGAATCACAATCCGTTCGCCCGAAAGTTCCGACAGCAGATTACGAAAGCGAACGCGTTCCTCAGGATCGAGGCCTGCGGTAGGTTCATCCACGATCAGTAACTTGGGATCGTTCAGCAGGGCTTGAGCGATACCAACTCGCTGTTTCATGCCTCCGGAGTAGCCGCCCAGCGGGCGCTTCCGGACGTCGGTCAGGTTGACGAGGTTCAGCAACTCGTCGATGCGTCTTCTGGCCGCGGCCGCATCGAGTCCCTTCACGGCTGCCATGTATTCCAGAAACTCCACGGCGTTGAGGTTGGGATAGACGCCGAAGTCCTGCGGCAAATATCCGAGGACGGAACGGAGAGCGTCGGGGTAGGCGGCCACTTCGGCACCGTCCCAGAAGACGCGGCCCTGTGTGGCTCGCGTGATGGTCGCCAGGATGCTCATGAGTGTCGTCTTGCCCGCACCATTGGGGCCCAGCAAACCAAGCACGCCGGTGCCGAGTTGAAGACTGAAATCGCTGAGCGCGAACGGACCGCGGCCATATTGTTTGCTGACTTTTTCGATGACTAGCTGCAAGGCAGTTCCCGATAAGGCATGATCCAAGAACGCATAACACTTAACAAAAGTTCCGGGAATATAGCGGCGGTGTCTTGCTGGCGGTCACATGTGACGGCGGGGCCGCCCCGATTGGCACCGAGACAGAGGCGCTATCCAAACCTTGCAGCGGAAAAAGCCGACAAGTCCAGGATTGGAGTGGAACCTGTTACGACGTTCGCCATAACCTTGGCAGTAATTGGCGCAAGTAGAATCCCATCGCGAAAGTGTCCCGTGGCAACAAAGTAGCCCATGGTCGGAGTTGTTCCGAGAATCGGCAGTTTGTCGGGCGTACCGGGACGCAGCCCGGCCCAAGCCTCAAGAATCCTCGCCTCGCTTAGTCGAGGCATCAACTTGAGAGCCTCACTCCTGAGCTTCTGAATCGTCTCCGGCACAGTCTGTTTGTCGAAGCCGGATTCCTCCACGGTTGCGCCGATCAGTAACCGCCCATTGCTGCGCGGGATCAGGTAAACGTCGGGCGTTCGAATTACATGTCGAAGAAAATTCTTTTCAGGCATGACAACACAGAGCATCTGCCCTTTGACCGGACGGGTCGGAAAGGCATGAGGCCCAATCTGCCCTGCCCACGCTCCCGCGCAATTGATCACCGTGCCGGAGGAAAAGCTGGTTTTGTTGGTGTGAATGCCAGTGACTCTTCCGCCGTCGATATCGATGGAAATCACCTGGTCGCCCGAGGAAAAATCAACGCCGCGATGCCGTGCCGCCTTCACTGCTGCGGTCACCAGATCACGAGGGTCGACGCACTGCTCTCTCAGGAACAGGGGCTCAGTTTCTAGGGCCGCGGCTGGAAGATTCGGTTCGAGGTCGGGTAGAGGGGCAGGCAAAGGATGCCATGCGGGCCGCCGGGCGTGTGCGTCCGACTCCCAAAGAAGCGTGCCGTCGGAGCGCAGGTCGATTTTCAATCCTGACTCATCCCGAAGTTCGTGCACAAACTCGGGATACATACGAGCGCTGGCCGCCGCCAACGATTGAAGCGCGGGCAGGGTCTCGGATTCCGACCCGACCAACATGCCTCCGGCGGCCCAGGACGCCTCGCGTCCGGGCTCGCCCCGGTCCAGAATCAGCACCTGCAACCCCCGCTTGCGGAGTTCAATGGCGAGCGAAAGGCCGATAATTCCGGCCCCTACGATGATGGCATCCCAGCTCTTCACGTCACCCATTCTAAGGGCAAGTTACTTCCGCCCAGTGCTTCTCAGGGAAGTACCTCCGAGGGAATTGACACCATCCGTCTTCTACCCAACAATAACGGTTACAGTCCACTTCAACTGGGAGATGCATACTCATGCCTGACGGCGAAGACGCACCGGTTTATCATTCCGAGCCCCAAAGCAATGCCGGTAAATGGATCGTCATTATCCTAGCCGTGGTTTTTGCGGCTGGGTCGTCCTATGTGATGTTTGATCAGCACAGCAAACTCGAAAAGCTGACGCAGGATCTGGCGGCCGACCAGAAGCAGAATGCCGACCTTGGCAAGCGCATGCAGTCGGCGGAAGCTGATGCCGAGACGCTGGCCCAGCAATTGGGTATGACGAAGAAAGAACTGGCCTCGCGCGCCGACCAATTGCAGCGCCAGCAGCAGGCATCCGTAGCCCGATTGGCCGAGGAGCAGAAGAAAGAACTGAATGCTGTCGCGGGCGAAGTCGGCAGCGTGAAGACTGACGTCGGCGGGGTCAAGACCGATCTCGGCACAACCAAGGCCTCTTTGGAAGAAACCAAAGCGCAATTGCAGCGCACGATCGGCGACCTGGGCGTGCAGAGCGGCCTGATTGCCAATACGCGCGGCGATCTGGAAACCCTCAAGCACAAAGGCGACCGCCAGTACTACGAGTTCACGCTGGTGAAGGGCGCCAATCCACAAGCCTTTTCAACGGTCGCGTTGCAACTGAAAAAGACCGACCCAAAGAAGGGCAAATACACCGTCAACGTCACGGCGGACGACCGGACCATCGAGAAGAAAGACAAGAACGCCAGCGAACCGGTCCAGTTCTATACCGGGCGCGATCACATGCTCTACGAAATGGTCGTGTGGACCGTCGACAAAAACAAGATCACGGGGTATCTGAGCACGCCGAAAAATGCTCCGATCCCGGTGACGGCGACTCCGCAATAGCCAGACATGTTCTCGACTGGCGCACATACGCTGCTCGAAATTGCCCTGCGGACGGGGATCGTCTACTTTTTGGTCCTGGCTGGAATTCGGCTCAGCGGCAAAAGGGAAGTCGGCCAGATGACCCCATTCGACCTCACCTTGCTCCTGCTGCTGTCGAACTCCGTACAGAACGCGATGACCGGCCCTGACACGTCCCTGACTGGCGGAGCGGTCGCAGCCTGCACACTGCTAGTGCTGAATTATCTGATAGCGGAATTGTCCGGCACCAACCGCCGCTTTCGTCAGTTGGTGCAGGGCCAGCCCAGCCTGTTGATTCACGACGGGGAAGTAATCGCCGCTCATATGGCGCGGGAACACGTCAGCATGGATGCGCTGGAATGTGCCGTGCGCGAGCACGGTGTCGGTTCTTACAAGGACGTTGCGCTAGCCGTGCTTGAAGTGGATGGCTCCATCAGCGTGCTGAAGTACGGCGACATTCAGCCCACTGCCGACAACCACCTGGCACGGCGGCGGTTCATCAGGAAGCACTAACTGGCCCCATCGGTTGACGCTCCGATGGCATTAGATCGTGGGAGGTCCGGACGTTCTAAGTGGTCAGAATCAGTATATATTCAAGTAGGCGGGCCAGTGCTTCTCCTACGTGTCGTTTACGTAGCCCTGTTGTGAGTCTCAGTTCAAGAACGAGGGGGGCGATCGTGGAAAACGCAATCCCACGGCGTGCCGTGCCGCTTAACGTGTCTCCCCGCATTTTCTTTTTTGTCATCCTGGTTACAGCGTTTCTTGGACCAGGCGGACTTCGCGCCAACGCACTTCTGCAAGGTGAGCCGGAAGCTACTTCCCAGGAATCGAGTACGTTCGACAATGCTCTTCGCCAATTCCAAGAAAGCTGGCAAAAGGGCACTGCAGCGGAGCGGAAGAAGTTAGCCGAGACCCTGATTGGTGAAGCCGACAAACTTCCGGATTCAAATCCTCGGAAGGCGCGCGGACTTCTCGTGGCTTCCTCTGTATATGTCGGCAGCCCTCAGTCGATCACTCTGATCCGGCGTGTTGTCGCGCTTGACGAGAAAAACCTCGGCGCTGACGATCCGCACTTGGCAGGGGACTACGGTAGCCTCGCGGTGCTCTTGCCCTCGACGGATGTCAATGAAGTGGAGAGCCTCCACGCCCGTGCCGTAATGATCGCTGAAGCCGCGAAAGAAATGGAGCCCTTTCAGCGCGTCATGACTCTCAATAGTGCTGCAACTTTTTATCGGCAACAGAAGAAATATAAAGAGGCAGAGCGGGTGTTGAGACGAGCGGTGGAATTTGCAGACGGGTTGACGCCCGCGCAGAAGTCCCTGGTGCCGCAGTTGCGGGCCAGTCTGGCGGAAGTATTGCAGGAGGCGGGAAAGAAAGACGAAGCTGAGCACCTTATTGCCGAACCAGTTCCTCTCACTTCCGACGATACCGGGACGGGCTCAGACGTAACGAGAGCAGAGAACGATGCGCTGCGCGCGCGCCACTACAAGGAACAGGGGAAGCCGCAGGAGGCCGAGTTGTTTTACCGGCACGCCATCTCCGGATATGAAAAGGTGCCGGAGTCCGGTTTCTCACTTGCACAAAGCCTTAACGAACTGGCGGACATTTGCCATTCAGAAAAAAGAGATGTGGAAGCCGAGGATCTCTACCGGCGCGCTCTCGAGATTCAGGAGAAAACTCTCGCACTCACACTCGCCATGAATGCTCGCGTTCTCAGTGCCCCGTTTGCCTTTCAAAATTTTCTCAGGGATCAAGGGCGTCTCAATGAGATAGAACCGGTCTATCAGCGTGCGCTCGCGATTCAGGAACAATACCTGGGACCAAGCGACTATTCGCTCAGCGAGACGTTGCAAATGCTGGCTGCAGTGTATCGCGAAGAGGGTAAGCCTGAGGCGGCCGTGCCGCTTTGTCAGCGTGCCCTCCAAATCAGCGAGCGTTATTTTGGCGAAGACGACCCCCACGTCAGTGCGATATTGAACGAATACGCTCGAAATCTTGAGGCAGTGGGTCGCACGCGAGAGGCGTCCGCTATGCGGACACGCGCGGACCGGAGTGAGAATCGGAAAGCGTCCGTAAAGTAGGCCGCCCCCAACCGGGCTGCTCGCGGCTTTTTCCTTGCCAGCTGAACGACCAAGCGACCTGCGCAAAATTGCAAGTCGGCTCGTCGTTCCGCATCGACCCTCTCCAGCCAACGAGTTACGCGTGCAGATCCCGTCGCACCAGCGCCGAATCCAGGAAGAATCCCAGACCCAGAGCGAGCGGAATCGCGCCGAAGGCAACCACGTTCCAGGCATCCGGTTCGGTGCGCCCAATCAGCGCAAATGTAATCATGAAGCCGAGCGAGCCGGCTACAAGCAAGATGCCCGATCGGCGGGATCGCGCGGCCTGCGATAACTCCGGTTCCATCGGCACGCTGACGCCGCGCGCAATCGCGGCCAGTTTTTCTTCTGTCTTCAGTTTGCGAACTCGATAGTAGGTGTAGAGGGCGGCAATTGGTACGCCGAAGAACAAAGTCACTGCCACCAAGCCAATTTCGTTTCCCATGGGAATCCTCTCCTGCGCGCGAAGCCGTTAGAGCCAGCCATTTTGTGCGCCTGCACCAGGAGTTACGGAAACACCGTGGAATCGGTTCCGCGATTTGTTTGGATTCAGTCCGACGCCGCTGCCGCCGCCCGCTCTCCGGAGGTCGGAATTTCGCGGATCAGGTTGCCTTCGAGCAGTTGCTCGAGACGCGTATAGCAGCCAGAATCAGTCGGCCGGTTCACGCTCGGCACCAGGCCCACGGCGCGATTGCGTCCTCGTTCCTTGGCCAGATACAGGCCGCGGTCGGCCAGGCGCAACACTTCGTCAACCGACAGCTCTGCTTCTCCGAGCGGCATCCAGGGCAAGGGCGCCCATCCCACGGAGCAGGTGCGGACCATCTGGCGATCGTTGCCCAAATCGAATTGCTCTCCACCTATGGACCGGAGAATCCGTCCCGCCATAAGCGGAGCATCGTCCCGTTCGGCAGACCGGCACACTACCAGAAATTCTTCACCGCCCCATCGGATGAGGAAGTCCGATTCCCGAACGACGCAATTCAGACGGCGCGCGATTTCCACCAGCATGTGATCACCGGCATCGTGACCATGCTGGTCGTTCACCTCTTTAAAGTGGTCGATGTCGATAAGGAAGAAAATCAGGTCCCGATGATCGCGGCTAAAGTGGCCGGAGCCATCGCGATACGCCCGCGCCGCCTGACTGGCATCCGCAAGAATCGTGCTCTGAAAGAAGCGGCGATTGCGCACGCCGGTGAGCGGATCGCTCAGCGAAGCCTGTTGGAGTTCGCGGTTGGCCTGCGCCAATTCCGCGCTGCGCTCCGCTACAGCGCACTCCAGACGTTCTTTCTCTCGCCTGTCGCGCTCCTTCTGCGACCACATCACTCCCCAGATCGCCAGGGCAGCGAACACCAGTCCCGCTCCGCGAGCCCACCACGTGACCCACCAGGGCGCGAGTACCGTGAATGAGTACGACGCCAAATTGCTCTGGCCTGACTCGGCGGAACCGCAGACTACGCGAAAGGTGTAATCGCCCGCAGGCAACGACGAGTAGCGCGCTTCCCGCAGGCTGGTCTCGGTGAAGTCCCGCTCCAGGCCGTCGAGTCGATAGCGGCAGGTGATGCGGTCATCGTGAAAAACGGGGGTTGCGAAACGAGCGAGAAACGTACTGTCGTTGTAGGGAATTCTTGGGGACTTCTCGGCGAGATGTTCCACCTTGCCAAACCACGCAGCCGTCAGTACCACGCTGGGTTTGCCCGGAGTCGATTCTTCTTGATTGGAATCGTAGCGGGCCAAGCCTTTGCTGGTACCAAACAGAACGCTTCCTCCCGGCTCTTGCCAGAGACTGTTGCAATTCACATCATTCCAAATGAGGCCATCGCTTTGCGTGAAGGTCCTCACGCGTCCGTCTGGAGAAATCATTCCGACGCCGTCTTCCATCTCCGCCCAGACACGGTGACGATCATCCATGCCGAGTGCACACATGCCTTTTTTTACATGCAGCAAGTCGGCGTTGCCGTCACCCATGACGCGCAGACGGGACATCTGGCCTTCATCGGCATATCCGAGCCACGCCTCATCATCACGGACCGCCGTCAGGTCGATCACCTGGTCTGCCAGAAGGCCGTCCCGCTGACGGAAGTGCTGCCAGTGTCCTCGAATCAGACGGGACACCCCATTTGCGCCAGAAGACCAGACCACCCCACCCGGCGAAACCGCAACGTTCCGGGTCGTGCCGGCGTTCTCCGGCGGGGCCGGATTTTCTTGCACGTTAAAGCGTCCACGATCGTAGCGAATAACGTGCAGCATGTCGGCGCCATCGGCCCAGATCGCGCTATCGGGAGCGGCGGCAATTCGCGCTGGTTTCCATCCGGCTGGTGCCGGGACGAGTTCTCCGCGAGGCTGAGCCAAGTTGGCGTCAAACCGGTAGATCCCGCTCTCGGGAAATAGAGCCCAGACTGCACCGTCAGGAGTGAACTTGAGTTGAAGTACACCGCCGCGGGCTCCGTCTACGGCCCACGTTCGCCATTGCCCATCGACAGGATCCCAGACCGCGAGGGCTGTGTTGGTCGCTACCCACAGCCGCTGCCGGCTGTCTCGTACGACGCCCAGAACCAGCGCGTCCGGCAGTCCCTCCGCATCCGTCCATCCCGACCACTGTTTTGATCCCGGCCAATAATCCAGACCGGCGCCGGTCGTGCCGATCCATATCCCACCCTCGCGATCCTCGAACGCGGACGCAATGGCGCTGCTGGTCAATCCGCTCTTGTGATCGATGCGGCGCCAACTCGATCCCGATCGCCAGTACAAACCCTGCGACGTTGGCAACAGAATCTCATTGTTCCGGTCGAGGCTGGGTCCGCCCATGTTATTCGCGCCAGGAAGTTCGCTCGTGACCCACCAGATTCCCGCCGCCGGGTGATTCAAGTTCAGAAGCCCCAGACGATTCGCCGTGCGCACCCACAGCCGCGACTGCGGAGCAGGCAGTAGCGCGATTACATGATCTTCGTCCCAATCGAGCGACACAAACACTTCGGGAGAGCTTGATCCAGGACGAATACGGCCGATCTGCCGGCCGGAAGCAAACCACACTGTGTCGTCGTCGGTGCGAACCAAGGCGTCGACGGCCGCCGGCAGAGCGTTGCTGCCATATGGAATTATCTGAGCCTGTTGAGGGCCGCGGGGCACGCGAAGCAGTCCGTTCTGCGAGGACGCAAAAAGAGTGCCCGCCGAATCGACGGTGAACGACTGATAGGAGTCATGCAGAGTGCCTGCTTCGGTGGGGATCACGATCGGCTGGAACCGTTCGCCCACACGATAGGCAATCCCTTTGCGCGCCCGGATCCAGAGCTTGCCGTCTGGCGCCGCCAGGATCAACTCCACCAGTTCCCCCGGCAACCCGTCGCCCCGGCCAAAGCGAGTCACGCCGTTGCCGTCGTAGCGAAACAAACCAGTCTGGGTGCCGATCCAGAGGAATCCCTGGGGATCCTGCGCCATGGTGAGGACCGTCGCCGAGCCCAAACCGAAGCGCTCTCCGAAGTGCTGAATGGCGTAGTGAGGATGGTCGGGAACAGGCGGAGAATTGGCCGCGTGAGCGCGCAGTCCGGCCGCAGCCAGACACAGCAGGACCACCTTTCGCGCGCGTGAGCGGAAACGAAACATAACTATAAGGCTGTGAAAATCATAGGACGGCTACGTGCCTAAGTAACCTGAAAGTCGCTTGGGAGGGTTACGTCCGTAAGGGTTCCGAATCGGGAAAATGGCGGCGAATCAATGAGATGGCGACGGTGGTGCTGAATACCCTTGAGGGGGTAGGAGTTGGCGTCCGCCGAGCAGACTGCTGAAAACGTCTGCGGCTCGATACCGCTGGGCTAGACCAGCGTTGATTTTCAAGGACTAACGCGGCCCTGAAGGGCCCGCTCTTCCGCGCTTGCGCCCGCATTTCCAAGTTTTTCAGCAAGCCGTAAGGCCAGCCGTGTTTGGTGCCCCATAAGAGGGACGGCCATAGCCGTGATTCCCAGCAAAACTATTTACGGTCGCGTCATCCGTTCTGGCTTCATCAGCAGGTCAAATTCTTCCCGCGTCAGATATCCCAGCTTCAGCGCAGCATCAAGCAGACTGCTCTTGTCGACATGCGCTGTGTGGGCGATGTGCGCAGCTTTGTCATAGCCGACTTTGGGAGCCAGCGCCGTGACCAGCATGAGCGAATTCTTCACATAGGAGTCGATCTTGCCGCGATCGACTTCGATCCCTTTGACCATGTATTCCACGTAGCCATGGCAGGCGTCGGTGACAAGCGTGACCGAGTGCAGGAAGTTATAGATGATTACGGGTTTGAACACGTTGAGTTCGAAATTGCCCTGCGATCCGGCAAAGCCGACCGCCGCCGTGGCGCCATGAACTTGTACGCAGACCATCGTCATCGCTTCGCACTGGGTAGGATTGACCTTACCCGGCATGATCGAAGACCCTGGTTCGTTCTCGGGAATGATCAGCTCGCCTAGCCCGCAGCGCGGTCCCGACGCCAGCCAGCGGATATCATTCGAAATCTTCATCAATGAAGCTGCCAGGGTCTCCATGGCGCCTTGCGCAAATACGATTTCGTCGTGGGCGGAAAGCGAAGCAAATTTGTTGGGATGGGAACGGAAGGGAAGTCCCGTGAGTTCGGCGACTTTCCTGGCAGCGCGCTCGGCAAATTCCGGATGCGCGTTTAGTCCGGTACCCACCGCAGTTCCGCCAATCGCGAGGTCGTAAAGGCCGTCGAGCGCCTGCTCGAGCCGCTTGATATCACGCTCAAGCAGGCTGGCCCAGCCGCCGAATTCCTGTCCAATGGTGAGAGGCACTGCATCCTGCAAGTGCGTGCGGCCGATCTTCACCACGTCTTCAAATTCTTTTGCTTTGGCGGTAATGGCATCGCGAACCGTCTTGATCGCCGGGATCAGCGCATTCTTCACGCGCTCGGCGGCCGCAATGTGCATCGCCGCCGGAAAGGTATCGTTTGACGACTGCGACATGTTGACGTGATCGTTCGGATGGACCGGCTTCTTCGAGCCCATGACCCCACCGGCAATCTCAATCGCACGATTGGAGATGACCTCGTTCACGTTCATGTTCGTCTGCGTGCCGGAGCCTGTCTGCCATATGCGCAGCGGGAACTGGTCATTCAATTTACCGGAGATCACTTCGTCCGCCGCCTGCGCGATGAGCTTCGCGAGGTCAGCCGGAAGCTTGCCGAGGTCCTGATTCACCAGCGCGCAAGCTTTCTTGAGAATGCCGAACGCACGGATCAGTTCCGGAGGCATCACGTCGCGGCCGATGTCGAAGTGCAACAGCGACCGTTGCGTCTGGGCTCCCCAGTAGACATTGAAGGGGACTTCAATTTTGCCCATGCTGTCGGATTCGGTGCGGGTCTTGACTCCTGCGGCGGGTTCGGTATGAGTGGACATGAAGGAATCTCTCCTGGATGAGGCGACTTTCGCAAACCCAAGGCGACGAACTCGGTATTATAGAACCGGCGGCGGCGGGTTAACGCCTTGACTGGCTAGAACTGGTTTCACAAATAGTTTTCAGGTCAAGGCCCCGGGCTAAAGCCCGTAATCAATCTGCGGGGCTTTACGCGGCCCTGAAGGGCCGCTCTGCCACGGTTGTGCACACATTCATGAGGTTTCCGCAGCCCAGAAGCTGTGCCGTTCCCCAAACCATTTATGAAACCAGTTCTACCTAGATCGACTTCACCGGAATCGCCAGCAGATCCTCCACGAGCCCGACTTCCTTTTGCACGAACGGTTCACCGTAAGTTACGCCCCCCAGCATGCCGTAGTAACGCGCCATCGCTTCTACGCGCGCGCGTATCTCGGACTGAGCGGGGAAGATGCCGCTGCCGGCTTTCTGGTCTTTGAATTGGGATTCATAGGCCATCAGCGAGGCGAAGCGGGCTTCGAACTGGTCGGTGATATCCACGACGAAGGTGGGACGCACGTCGTGATACAGGCTGGCATAGATAATTTTGAAGGGACGATGAGGCTCCACGCCTTCCGGGGCGAGCACGCCCGAGGTGTAGAAAGAAGGGCTTTCTCCCACGACAGGCGGGACGTGTTTGATGTCCAATTTCGCGAGGCCGGCTAGAAAGCTGGCTTCGTATCCCAGTACGGACGCAGTGTAGTGATCGGGATGGCGTCCCTGCCAATAGGGGAGAATCAGAACCTTTGGCCGCTGCTGCCGGATCACGCGGGCGACCTTCAGCCGATTCTCCCAGGTGTTCTCCACGCGGCCGTCAGGGATGTCGAGGGCGGCGCGCCACGATACTTTGAGAATTCTTGCCGCTTCCACGGCTTCGCGGGCACGGTCTTCCGCACTGCCTCGCGTTCCCATTTCGCCTTGCGTGAGGTCGAGGATTCCGGTGCGGTATCCGCGGTCGGCCATTTTGAGCAGCGTGCCGCCACAGGTTTGTTCGACGTCGTCACGGTGAGCGGCGAGGGCGAGAATGTCGAGAGTACCAGCAGTTAGCATTTAGCACTTGGTACTTAGCTTGAATCTCACAAGCGCCTCCTGCGTTGTCAAGCGCTGGCTCTGCTAAATGCTAAGTGCAAAATGCTAAGTGCAAATTGCTAAGTGCTTCCAGCTAAACGCTGTTCTTCTTCCGATTCACTAACGCGAATGCCAATCCGAACATGAACAACGTAAAGAGCACCAGCGTCATTAACGAAGCAGACAACGTAAAAGTTCTCGGAGCCGCCGGATACATCAGCGCGCGGAGAGCTTCCACGCCGTACGTCAGCGGGTTCAGATACATTAGCGCCTGCATCCATTTCGAAGCGTGCGCGAGGGGGAACAGTGCACCCGACAGCAGCCACAGGGGAATCAGAAACAAGTTGATGATGGCGTGAAAGGACTGCGTCGAATCCATCGGCCAGGCAATGGCGAAGCCCAGGGCGGTAAGTGCAAACGACACCAGGAAGACCGTCAGAACAATCAGTCCGAAGGAGGCGATCGTCATGTGAATGCCGACCAGGGGAGCGAACACGAGGAAAATGAGGCCTTGAATGGCGGCCAGCGTGGTTCCTCCGAGCACCTTGCCGAGAACGATCGCGCTGCGCGGAACCGGAGCCACCAGCACCGACAGCAGGAACCCTTCATTACGGTCTTCGATCACCGACATCATGGTGAAGATCGAAGTAAAAAGAACGATCATCACCAGGGCGCCCGGAAAAAAATAGTCGAGATAGTGCTGCTGCCCAGCGGCCGCTCCGGAACGGAAGGAAGTTCCAAAGCCTGATCCAATGACGATCCAGAACAGCAGGGGAGACAGAATCACTCCCACCACCCGAGCCCGTTGCCGGTAGAAGCGGACAATCTCACGCCACCACAGCGTGAAGGCGGGCAGCACGACTCCGGTAGGAGAAAGATAGCTCGCGGGTATCGAGGCGGTCGCCATGATTTAGTGTTTTTTTCTGCTCTTCTCCGAGCTATGTGCCGCCACAGGCTCTTCGTTCCAAAACCGATGGCCCGTCTGGCGAATGAACACATCTTCCAGCGTCGGCTTACTTACGCTCAGTGATTGAATCTCTCCTGGAAACGCCTCGACCACATCGGGCACGAAGCGATGACCGTTCTCAATTTCCAGACGGACATGCTGGCCCAGGACGCTCGCGTCCAGATGAAACAGGCTGCGAATGCGCTCCGCCAGCTTTTCGGGCTCGCGCGCTTCGAGCAAAACCACGTCGCCACCGATTTCGCGCGTGAGTTCCTCGGGGGTTCCCAGCGCTACCAGTTGACCTTCGTTCAAGATCGCCAGACGGTCGCAGCGCTCGGCTTCTTCCATCAAGTGAGCGGTGACGATCACGGATACTTTTTCCTGATCCCGCAGTATTTGAAGATATTGCCACAGATCCCGACGCGCACCGGGATCGAGGCCGGTTGTCGGTTCGTCCAGCAATAGAACCTGGGGATGATGCAGAAGCCCCTTAGCCAATTCAATGCGCCGCTGCATTCCACCGGAGAACTTTTCGACCCGGTCACGCGCGCGATCCAGCAAGCCGACGCGAGTCAGGATCTCTTCGATACGCTGCTTCAGCGCCGGACCACGCAGCCCGTAGAGGTGTCCCTGATGCCACAGATTTTCGTAGGCAGTAAGTTTCGGATCGATGCTCTGCGCCTGAAACACCACGCCAATGTGCCGCCGCAAAGCTGAAGGTTCCCGCACTACGTCCAGGCCTGCGATTTGCGCCGAGCCGGCGCTGGGCACCATGAGCGTCGAGAGGATTCGAAACAGGGTGGTCTTTCCGCTTCCGTTGGGACCGAGCAACCCAAATAATTCCGCCGGACGAACTTCGAAGGAAACTCCGCTGAGAGCAGTGCGGTCCGCGTAACGATGGACGAGATCACGCACCGTTATGATCGCGCCGACTCGGCTCGCTTGCGCGGGCGGCGGAGCAAACTCGACGGCACTGGATTTCGGAGTCACAGATTATTTTACGACGTTAATCATCATCAGGGCGAACAGTAAGGGCAGGTAGAGGACGCTGGCACGCAGCAGTTGGCGGGCACGCTGTTTCGACCGCGGCGCATTCATGGGGAGGCCCACGTTCGCGAGCCGCGCGCCGAAATAGCAGAGTGCGACGCCCATGACGATCGCGCCGCCCGCGTAAATTCGTCCGGCCATGCCGAACAGCACCGGAGACAAGCTCACGGGAAGCAACGCCAGTGAATACAGGATGATTTGATGCCCGGTTACAGAACCTCTTTCCTCGAGCACCGGAAGCATGCGGATATCTCCTGCCGCATAGTCTTCGCGATAGAGCCACGCGATGGAATAAAAATGCGGGAACTGCCAGAAGAAGACGATAGCGAACATCACGAGCGCACCCAACTCGAGTTTCCCGCGGGCGGCGGTCCAGCCCAACACTCCCGGCATCGCGCCGGGAATCGCTCCGACAAACGTGCAGATGGGATGAATTCTCTTCAACGGCGTATACGCTGCCAGATAGACGAAAGCCGTTGCGAGCGCGAGCAGTCCCGTGAGTGCGTTGGTCGCGAACGCCAGGTAGAACGCGCCGCCTACCGTCAGCAGCACGCCGGCGATCGTTCCATGTACCAGGCTCATCCGCCCGGAGGGCAGCGGGCGATTGGCGGTTCTGCGCATCCGCGAATCGACATCGTTCTCCATCACTTCATTGAGCGCGGCCGTGCCCGCCGATACCAGGCCAATCCCGAGCAGCGCATGGAGCAAACTCCAGGACAGGGAAGAGACTCCATTCTTGAAGGCGCCAAAATAGAAACCGCACCATGCGGTCATGACGATCAACGTGGTGACTCGCAGCTTGGTGAGTTCGGCGTAGTCGTGCAAGACCTGTTGCAGGCGGCTCGTTGTGGGAGGGAACTGCGCGGGTGCGTTCACGCGGCAACCGGCTTCTGTTCGCGTCCAGAAGCGTTCTCAAGGAAGGCAGCAGGAACGTGCCGCCACACTTGTATCGCGAGAATGACCGTCGTTGCCAGAAGCAGAGCGCCCACAGCCACATGGATCACGGTCGAGAAAATCATCGGTAATTCCGGCTGACTCGACTGGTGGCCCCACATCACACGCGTAAAGAAAGCAAGAAACCCTAGACAGAGCTGCGCCACCATCAGATTCAGCATCGTGACCGCCGGACGGCGCACAGCGCCAATTTGGGGATAGACAGAAATGGCGCGAATCGCGGTCCAGGAAAGCACTATCGCGACCACTCCCGCATGCACCACGTGCGGCCACCAGCTCAGTCCTTTGTGCCGGAACATCGCGCCCAGAATCAGCTGGGTGTAAAGAACAAAAATCGAGAGCAGCGTCAAAGTGAAGAGAGAGGGATGACGCTGATCAACTTCTACGCGAGGCTGCTCTTCGATCCAGCGAGGTCCGGTTGCGACCGCAATTGCCACCGCAATACAGAAAAATGTTTGGGCCAGCGCTGCATGTGCGCTTGAAATGATCGGAGGCAAGTAGAACAACACAGTGATGCCGCCCAGCAGGCCCTGAAACAGTACGGTCCCGAGCGCGGCAACACCCAGCAGGCGCAACCACAGGCGCTTCTCGGCGCGCCAGGTCCAGATGGCGAGGATGATCGTGAGCAATCCTACTAATTCGGCGAGCATGCGGTGGCCATGCTCGTACTGAACACCGCCCACCATGCGCGGGATTTTGTACAGGGATCCAAAACTGGTAGGCCAATCGGGAACGGAGAGACCCGCATCGTTACTGGTGACCAGGGCCCCAGCCACGATCAATAGGAGAGTAAGAAATGCGGTAAACGTCGCAAAGCGGTGGAGCCCACGATGATGCGGAATGGCCATCGACTTCAGATCGGTACCCACAACAACTCCGAAAGATGCGGCGTCACAGGGCGCATCCGGATCGACTCTCAAACAGACCATTCTAGCAGACGCGTAAAACCTATAAGGCGCATCTCCACGCTACGTGCTTGTGGGAACGGCAGACTTCTGCACTGCCATCGCCGCGATCACAGAGTCGGCGAATTCTGAGGTGCCAGCCGTGCCTCCCACGTCGCGGGTCAGTTTGGTGCGATCGCGGAAGACTTCGTCGAGCGCAACCTGAATTCTCTGTGCTGCCTCGTGCTCGCCCAAGTGATGCAGCATCAGCAACGACGATCGCAGAACCGCGGTGGGATTGGCCATATCCTTTCCCGCAATATCGGGAGCGGAGCCGTGCACGGCTTCGAAGATGGCGCACTCGTGTCCGAAGTTCGCGCCGGGTACTAAACCTAACCCACCGACGAGTCCCGCGCACAGATCAGAAACAATGTCGCCGTACAGATTTTCCATCAAAAGAATGTCGTACTGATACGGATTCATTACCAACTGCATGCAGGTATTGTCGACGATGTGCTCGCCGTATGTGATCTCCGGATATTCCTTCGAAACCGTACGCGAGCACCGCAGAAAAAGGCCGTCCGACATCTTCATGATGTTGGCCTTGTGGACGGAATGAATCTTCTTCCGTTGATACTTGCGGGCGTATTCGAAGGCAAAGCGGGAGATACGCGTAGAGGCCTTTTCTGTGATGATCTTCAGGCTTTCGACCACGCCGGGAACGACCTCGTGCTCGATCCCGGAATACAGTCCTTCGGTGTTTTCGCGAAAAATGATGAGGTCGACGTTCGGGTAGCGTGTCGCAATATGGGGCAGGTTCGTGATGGGACGGAAATTCGCGAACAGCTCAAAACGTTTTCGCAGTTCCACGTTGATGCTGGAGAAGCCACCGCCGATGGGTGTAGTGACAGGCCCTTTTAATCCGACGCGCGTCCGTTCGATCGATTCGGTGAGTTGCTTGGGGATGTATTCCTTGTATTTTTCGAAAGCTTCGGCGCCAGCGGCGAAGCTCTCCCATTCGAACTTCACGCCGGTCGCTTCAAGAATGCGCACAGCGGCCTGAGTAACCTCGGGTCCAATGCCGTCGCCAGGAATCAGAGTAATTTTATGTGCCATGAGAATGTGTTGTCCCAGCGGGACTTGGTTTTTGTCGCCTTACCCGGCACTACCGTGCCGGGCTTTCATCTTCCGCCGCTTCGCGGTTGGAGTTCTTTATTCTTCCGATTCCAACACATTGCGATTCGGTACAATTCGACGTTTCGTCTTGTGCTTAGAACTGGCCTCATAAATGGGTTCCAGGACACGGAGCCAGACCCTCAGGGGCTAAAGCTCGCGTTTTATTGGTCGGTAGCGGCACGGCTGAAGCCGTGCCCTCCCAAAACCATTTTGAGACCAGTTCGACTATTTCTGTGCGGCTTTGGCTTTTGTTTCCGGCGCTTCTTTCGTTTTCAACAGATCTTTTAGTTCTGCCATGAATTCCTGGACGTCTTTAAAATCCAGGTACACAGACGCAAACCTTACGTATGCCACCTTGTCGTACCGCCGCAAACGATTCATGATCAGTTCGCCAACTTCGCTGGTCTTGCGTTCGCGCTCGGCGGACTCGATTACGAAAGCTTCGGCTTCATTCACGATCTGCTCAAGCTTACTGATGGGCACGGGCCTCTTTTCGCAGGCCCGCATCAGGCCGTTGAGGACTTTTTGACGGTCAAAGCGCTCTCGCCGGCCGTCTTTCTTCACCACCATGTAGGGAATTTCGTCGATGCGTTCGTAGGTCGTGAAGCGCTTCTCGCACTTCAGGCACTCGCGGCGGCGGCGGATCGAATCCGCTTCCTTGCTCTCGCGCGAGTCGACGACCTTGTCATTTTCAAATCCGCAGAAGGGACACTTCATATGGCGCTAGATGATGCTCTGGAGTACCAGTTATTGTAGCAGGCGAGGATTTTGCCGCTTAGGAAGCCTGGGGCGCAGGCACGGTTTCTTCTTCTTTGGCCGTCTCTTCCGAAAGCTTTCGTAACGATAGCCGTTCGCGATGCGCGAGGAACAATCCCACCGGCACCACGGCCACGAACGTGACCAGCCAGAGCATGATGCCGCAACTGGCCGCCAGTTCTCTGGGGACATCGAATATCTTTTCCAGCGTCGCGATTGTGGCCAGTTGCGATCCGCCGCCCACTCCCGGCAGTTGCACCATTGATCCGATCATGCTCGCACCCATCAGCACCAGCACCTGAGATCTTTGGATATCGAGGGCTTCCACTCCGTAGGAGTGAGCCACTTCCTGATACGCCATGACAATCATGAACCACATGACCAGCGACAGCACGATCAGAGCAATGAGAGACCCGACACCATGGATCGTGTCCAGCCCGCTATGGAATTCACGCACTCGAAGCGCGATCTTGTGTCCAAGGTTGGCCGCGAGATGAGAAAGCCGGCGCTCCACCCAATCGGCAATGCCTTCCCCTTTCGCGTACACGGCCATCGTACCCACCACGAGTCCCGCTACCAGTAAAGCAAGCAGCACGCCGCCTCTCTGGAAGGCGTGATAGAAAGGCAACTCCCGTGGACCCTTGGCGAAGAAAATGATCGTGACTAACAGGCCGGTGAACGCGCCCAGATCGAAAATACGTTCGACCGCCCACACCGCCATCTGCGACGAAAACGTCAGATCGTGGCGGCGGGCAATGAGATAGGGCCGGATCAATTCTCCCGGCCTTCCCAAAAGGGCCAGTCCAGTGAACCCGATGATGGTGGGGGCGACGATGCTTAAGGCCGTGGCGTCGGGCCGCACCGGTTTCAGGAAAATCTTCCATCGGATCGCGCGCACCACATAGGCCAGGTAGATCAACACAATCGCGTGCGCGATGTGCAACCAGTGCTGCGGACGAGTCTCCCAAAAGCGCGCCCAGTCGAAGTCCTTCCAGGTGCGGAACTGGAAATACATCAGCGCCAACAGCACCAGGAACACAACCGCATAGATCACATGTTTCTTTTTCATGGATGGCAGAACACAGGAATGGCGCGGCGCGCCGGGCACGTCCCCTGAATGAAGGTAAATGAGTGGGTGTGTAGGGTCAACGTGAGGAAATTCGGGAGGGCACGACTTCAGTCGTGCTGTTGATCGCTATTGCTGGAATGGGCCTTTGCCGTTGCGGGAGTTTTAACAGGGGTTTTGGAGGGGCGTTTCATTTTTGCTTCGGCAGCTTCCGCCTTCTCCTGAGCAATTTTCTTGCGGTTGTAATCGCGAACGATTCTTGCCACATAGGCTCGCGTTTCGCGGTACGGAGGCACTCCGCCATACTGCTGTACGCGCAATGGCCCCGCGTTATACGCTGCCAGAGCCTTGACCAGATCGAAGTCGTAACGCTCCAGAAGCTGCCGCAGGTAGCGCGTTCCGCCGGTTACGTTCGCTTCCGGATCGAGTGGATTGGTTACGCCCAGCTTGCCCGCCGTGCCCGGCATCAATTGCATCAGGCCCACGGCGCCTTTGCGCGAGACTGCCTGCGAATTGAATCCGCTCTCGGCATGAATCACGCTGTTCACCAGGTCAGGATCGAGATGGTAGGCGGCGCTGGCCGACGTCACCACCTGGTTTAGATCCACTGCAGCAGGCGCAGGTGCCGCTCCGCGCTGTATTGGCAGTGACAGATCCTTTTCGAATCCTTCGATGTCAGCCGTAGGTACGTCGACGTAGCCTGCGCCTGTGCCGTCGACGTCTAAGAACAATCTTGTCGTCTCGCCGAGCACCTCGCGACGTTCATGACGGATCGTGAATCCATTCCGCAAAAGTGCCAAGTCCGCTGCCTTCGCGAGATTGGGCGTGAGCGTCATCGCCATCACGGTCGCGAAAACAACACTGCGGATTGGGAACTGTCCACTCATTCCACTCTACTCAACGCCGCACGTAGCGGAGCGCCTCGCAGCACGTGATCAATCGCCGCAGCCACTCCGCTCTCAGCGTTCGAACGGGTCATCGTCCAGCCGCGACCGTGTAATTCGTGCGATGCATTCTCCATGATAAAGGGCCGCCCCGCGAAGGCAAGCATTTCAATATCATTGTAGTTGTCACCAACGGCCATGACCTGATCGCGGGTAATCCCACGATGATTGGCCCAGCGTTCGAGCGCATGGCCTTTCGAGCAGCCTGCATTCAGCACGTCCACAATCGACAAGTCGCGCCCAGGGTACTCGGTACGCAGCACGGTGATCGGCAGGCCGGTACGTTCGAGCGCCTGCAAGGCCTGCTGCATGAGAGCCACGGGTCCGCAGAACATTGCCTGCACCGGATCGGTCGTCAGCGAATTCTCGATCGGAACCACAAACTCGATGTAGTCCATGTTTTTTTCGAGCCAATGGCGAATACTGCCTTCCAATTCTTGCAGGTGCTCAAGGACGATCGCACCCTTGCCTGCCACGTCAAACGTAAGAACGGTCTGGCCCCGGAATTCTTGCATCGCATGGCAAAGATCGCGGCAGGTTTGGAGAGGGAGCATATCGCGATGAAAGGTCTCGCCGGAGAGCGACCGCGTGATCGCGCCATTGCAGCAGATCAGCCAGTGGTCAAATCCAAGCAGTGTCGCAATCGGCAATGCGAAGGCATGCCGCCGTCCGGTGGCGAGGATGACCTCGATGCCTTCCGCATGCGCAGCGCGTAGCGCGGCCAGATCAGTGGCCGCTATCTGAAATTGTGGGTTCAGAAGTGTGCCGTCAATATCAACGGCAATCAGGCGAAGGGAATCGGCAGCCACAAACGATTTTAACATCGGGCTGTGCGCGGTCCGAGGTTCGGTATCTTGGGCAATAGTGCCCGAGCCGCTGACGAACTCAAAATTCGTAACCGGCGCCACGGTACGAAAGCGGATTCGGTGATTCGCTTTGGAGGGCGCCGGGACACCATGGTCAGCACCACCACGAAAGTGCTGACGAAGTAATAAAAGACTGGGAGATTGAGCCCGTAGTGTTGGTACCGGTAGCGGGCCGACCAAAGCATTGGCAGGATGGCGACGACGGCAATGCAACGGTCCACGCTTGGATTCATCAACCGCTGGAGAAAGCCTCGATCACGACGTTCTTCCGCAGTAATGGTTGCGGGCTGAGGATGATTCATAGTGCACACGAGATTTCCAGGATTAGAAAGACCGAATGGCTCGGCCCACGATTTGCTTGCGTGTCATCTGCTTTAGTGACGCGTCGTTGGACGCGAACCCGGCAGCTCGTCGAGAACGGAGGGTCTTGATCCGCTTTAGGGTATCGTAATCGTGGTCGTCGTGCCGAAGGGGCCGGGCGACTGGAAGTCCGCCTCAGCGTGGTTTGTATCGCAAGCCCCGCCGCCGACCAATCCGCATCCCGCACCATTACGTGCGATGAATTCAAGGGTGTACGTTCCCGAAGCAACAGGACCAATAACGACGTTGAAAGTGCCGTTGCCCTTCATATCGGTCGTGACGACGCCGAGTTCAACCGCCGCGACGCTTGCAGTTACACCCTGCCGTGTGATCGTGGAGCACGCACCATTATTTGTCTCCGTCGGGAACTGGCCGAAGGTTGGGGGAAACGTGGTGCAGAAGAAGTGGATACTAACTTGGTACAGCTTGCTCGGTGTCGCGCCCACCAACGAGAACGTCACCGTCAACTTGTGCGTCGTCGGATTCACGGACCATTTGATCTTGCTCTTAGAGTAGTTAAGCGGTTCAACAAAGTTGTCCCATCCGGCGGTCCATTTCTGCGTTGTGATCGCAGCCGAAGCTGTGCCGGCAAATAGAACCAATGCAATCGCTAGCAAGAACAGTCTCTTCATGATTCTCCTCCTTTGGACAAGAGAGCAACCAGCAAATCCCGAGCGGTAGAACATTTGACCGGGTGTTATCTCGCTCCTGAAATCCGTGCCTATGCGACAGACGGGAGCGCGAGCAACGTCAGGGTACGGTTATCGCGGTCGTCGTGCCGAAGGGGCCGGGCGACTGGAAATCGTCTTCGCAGTCACTGGCCTGATTGCCCGCGCCGCCGATCAGATTGCACCCCGCACCATTGCGCGCCTGGAATTCGACGTTATAAGTACCGGCGGCGATTGGGCCGATGATGACTGTGAAGGAGCCGTTGCCGTGAAGGTCGGTCGTGACCACTCCGAGTTCGATTGTCGCGGCGGTCGCGGTCACACCTTGCCGGGTTAGCGACTGACAGGTGCCGCCGCCCTGGTCGACGGGAAACTGTCCGAAGGTGGCGGGAAACGTTGTGCAAAAAGGCACGATTCCAACCTGATACAGCTTGCTGGGCGTTGCGCCCACCAAGGTGAACGTCACTGTCAATTTGTGCGCTGTTGGATTGACGGACCACTTAATCTTGCTCTTGGTGAAGTTCAGAGGTTCAGCGAAGTTGTCCCAGCCCGCGGTCCATTTCTGCGTGGTCGTCGCTGCAGAAGCCATCTCGGTCGACAGCAGCAAGGCCGCAGCCAGAAGTAGCGTTTTCATATCGTCCTCCCTATTGAAAAATGAAAGAATCCGGGAAAACGTCGGGGGGGAGTTTAGCACTTTTTCCAGCGATTTGTGTCATGTGCGACAATCACTGGCTCGGAGGATATGTATGAAATTTCACTTCCTTTCCCTGCTCTTGATTTTGCTCCCGGCCTCTCTGCCAGCCCAGACCGCCGACTCCTCCGGCAAGCCTTTCGTGGTCGAGTATTACTACAAGGCCCAGTGGGGTCACGCCGACGAATTTCTCCAGCTCTTCAAGAAAAACCACTATCCGCTCTTGAATAAAGAAGTAGAGATGGGACGCATGCTCAAGGTCTGGGTCGACCAGCCGCGCTATCACACCACCGAAGACGGCCGCTGGGACTATCGCGTAACGATTGTCTTCAAGAACTCGACGGTTGCGAACGAGCCATTCGATGAAACTGAAATCAAGAAGCAGCTTTGGCCTGATCAGGCGACTTATCTGAAGGAAGAGCAGCGGCGGTTCGAGATTCTGTTGTCACATTGGGATTTGCCGGTGCGGACCATGGATTTGGGTGGGAAGTAGCCGCTGCTCTGCGTGCTGGAGATCTGCATGTCTCGCTCTGCAAAGTTGGAGTGGCACGATTCGTTGCCGGCGATCTACGCGTTCAACGATGCCATGAACCAGTTGGTGCTGGCGCATCTCGACCCGAAGGCGTGGCGGGCCAAACCACCCGGACCGAAGGGCGAGGGCCGCACCATCGCGGCGATCTTTTCCCATCTCCACAACGTCCGGGTTTCGTGGATTCGAAATACGGCGCCGCACCTCAAGTGTCCGGCGCTGCTGGTTCCCGACCGCTGCACGATGAAACAAGCCGCGGCGGCACACAGGAAGAGCGGAGCGCAATGCTTATCCATGTTGACCGACGCGCTCTCCGGCGACGCCGGTCGCTGCATCACAAAATACGCGCGTGGCAGGTGGCAGCAGACCTGGCCCGCGGGCGCGTCCATGTTCGCCTACATGTTCTCCCATGAGGCGCATCATCGCGGGCAGATCCTGATGCTCGCGCATCAGTTGGGCTATCGCCTGCCGGATGAAGCCGCTTACGGCGTCTGGCACTGGGAGAAACTATGGAAGGAAAGCAAAAAAGCTAATCGTCGATCTTAAGGAATTTCGCAATCACTTTCTCATTCCACTTCCACGGCAGGATGCGCTTGAGCGCCAGCTGAATTTTCGCGTCGCTTCCCACGAGGTAGCGCAACTTCGGATTCGGGTCCTGAGCGACCCGCGCAATCAGCTCGGCTACTTCGAGGGGGTCGCGTTTCGGAATCGCCGCCACCCGCTCGCGCATCTTCAGACTGCGCTGAAAGTTCGGCGATGCGTCGGTGGTTGTGTTTGCGCCCATGACCGCGCCGCGCGTCCAGATATCGGTCTGGAATGATCCGGGTTCGATCAGCACGACTTTGATTCCCAGCGCGTTTACTTCGAGACGCAGGGTTTCGGTCCAGCCTTCGAGGGCGAACTTCGATGCGCAATAGCTCGAGATCGTGATCGCGGCGTTTAGGCCGCCGATGGACGAAATCATGAGGATGTGTCCGGAGCGCTGCTTCCTCATGGTCGGAAGCACGGCTCTGGTGAGTGTGACCGGCCCGAAGAAATTGGTCTCGAACTGAGTTCGAAGTTCTTCGAGCTTGATGTCTTCGGCGAAACCAGCCACGGCGAATCCCGCGTTGTTGACGAGGGCGTCGATGCGCCCGTAGTCACGGACGACACTTTCCACAAATTCCGGAATGGCCGCGATCTCGGTTACGTCGAGGCGCCGCACGTCGATTTTGGCGGCAACCCCAGCGGCGGCGGCGGCTTCATCGAGCCGGGTCCGGCGCCCAAGATCGCGCATGGAGGCGACAACCTTGTATCCCGCTTTCGCTAACTCGATGGCGGACAGCAGGCCGAACCCGCTGGAAGATCCTGTGATGACTGCAATTTTTTCCGGCATAGTCTCCCATCATAACGGTGAGGGTTCCTCCGCGACCTCCGTGTTCCCCGTGGTTAAGATCAAAAGCTCGAACCACGGGGAACACGGGGGTTCACGGAGGAACGCGATGCATTCCATATCGCAGTTAGATCGCCCAGAAGCGCAACTGGCCGCGGAATTCTTGCCATACAATCCCCGCGTATTTGCGCGGAGCCAGCAAATGAGAGAACATATCTGTTTGCCTACATCTTATTGAAGCGATAAGGACTGATCGAAAAATGCCAACTCCCCGCAAGAATGGCAGTAAGCCGGCGCGCGTTGAAGTGAAGCCGAGCCGGTCGGAAGGTTTCGAGACCAAGCCCGCCAAGGGCAAATTGGGCGTGATGATCCCCGGCATGGGCGCCGTCTCGACGACATTCGTCGCCGGCGTGGAAGCCATCCGAAAGGGAATTGCAGCCCCCATCGGCTCGATGACGCAGATGGGTACCATCCGTCTGGGCAAGCGCACTGACGGCCGGTCGCCCAAGGTCAAGGAATTTGTGTCGCTCGCCACGCTCGATGATCTTGTCTTTACCGGTTGGGACATTTTCGAAGATGACATGTACGCCGCAGCCTCCAACGCCGGCGTGCTGGAGAAAGAACTGCTCTCCAAGGTGAAGAGCCGGCTCAGTTCCATCAAGCCGATGAAGGCGGTCTTCGATCACAATTACGTCAAGAAAATTGACGGACCAAACGTCAAGAAGGGCAAGAACAAGATGGACCTGGCGGAGCAACTACGCCAGGACATGCGCAATTTCAAGAAGTCGAGCGGTGCTGACCGGTTGATCACGATCTGGTGCGCCTCGAC
>DATMNN010000020.1:0-86918 GCA_035569025.1 Terriglobales bacterium | reverse complement strand
TTCGAGTACGGACGCCAGCCGCTCTGCAAGCTCCGCGCGGCGTGGCACTTCAAACGGCACTTTTTTATCAGTAAGCGTGCGCTTGGCACGAACTACACGCTGGGCAATCGTGGGCTCCGGCACCAGGAAGGCCCGCGCGATTTCGTCGGTGGTCAGACCGCCGAGCAAGCGTAACGTCAGAGCAACTCGCGCCTCGGTCGAGAGCACGGGGTGACAGGAAATAAAGACGAGCCTTAGCAGGTCGTCCCCTACATCGTCATCGAGTGATCGGTCGAGTTCGGCCACGGCCGCCTCTTTGATTTCATCCTGACGAGCTTCCAGTTCGTGTCCCAGCTCCACGTGCTTCCGGTCGAGAAGCTTGTCACGGCGAAAACGGTCGAGAGCGCGGTTCTTGGCCGCGGTCATCAACCACGCGCCGGGATTGTCCGGAACGCCTGATCGTGGCCATTGCTCCAAAGCAACGACCAGAGCGTCCTGCGCGAGGTCTTCGGCCAGGCCGACGTCGCGCACCATTCGCGTCAGCCCGGCGATCAGCCGGGGCGACTCGATCCGCCATACGGCATCAATCGCGCGATGGGTGTCGGTAGCAGTCACTGCTACCGATCACACCATCTTTCGGTGGGTTCGCGCAAGGCGTCGATGCCCGGGGAATCGGGAGGGAAAACGATTCGTCGCCGTGACCCGCGCTTACCCTTTGGCCGTGGGTGGACATTCGTCGGGTGGGTACATCTCGCGGATCTCGCTGACGCCCTCCCAGCCTGGCCAATGTTGCTTGTGCAGCTCCATGAAGTGGATGGCGGATTGGATCGCATCCTGCTTCGACTTATATTCGAATTGCGCGTATCCCCCGATTACTTCCTTGGCCTCGGTGAAAGGGCCATCGGTAACGGTGACTCGCCCGCCCGAGAGGCGAACGTGGGCGCCGGCTGCGGTTGGTTTGAGGCCTCCGCCGCCGAGCATTCTGCCGGCTTTGATTTCTTCTTCGGTGAGTTTCCCGATCGCATCGATAAGAGACTGGGGCGGCAGCCCCTGTTTTTCCGAGTGTATGACCATCATCATGAATTTCATCGTTCGATCTCCTCAGTAAGTTTGTTTTGCGAGCCGGTGTCGATAGACTCGATCATCGCGCTCTATCTGGACGACGAATGAGAAACGCCAAAATCGACAGGGCTGCCGTCGATTTCGAAGATTAACTATTTTTCGACATCTTGGCCCGCAGACGTTCTTCCTGTTCCCGCAGTTCGGGAGTGAATTCGTCGCCGAAGTCAGCCGCCTCAAAGACCTGGCGAATTTCAATCTCGCTTTCGCCCGCATGCGGATTTGGACACCGTTTGACCCACTCAATCGCCTCCTCCAGCGACTTCACCTGCCACAACCAGAAACCGGCGATCAGCTCCTTTGTCTCAGCAAACGGACCGTCGATCACCGTGCGCTTGTTCCCCGAAAAACGCACGCGCGCGCCCTTCGCGCTTGAGTGCAACCCTTCGCCCGCCAGCATGATGCCGGCCTTGACCAGTTCTTCGTTGAACTTGCCCATGCTCGCAAGGAGCTGCTGATCGGGCAGGACGCCTGCCTCGGAGTCCTTCGTAGCTTTGACTATGACCATGAATCGCATCGTAATGTCTCCTGTGGTTTGATTTTATGAGACCGGCCTTGCGCATTCGCACGCCCGACCTTGGCTCTACTTAGACGACGAATACAGGGTGACGGGATCGACAGCCTGCCTCATCTTTCTTTTCAGCGACTTTTACGACGGCTTCCAAAAGCACGAATATCGGCCACCCGGAACACGACGTGCTGTCGGCATTGACGTCCCCCGGTGTTTTCCGAGGTACCTTCGTAAGCTTCTCATGGCTGACATGGTTCGGGTCTGTGGTCAACTGGTCATGATCCATGGACGCGACTGTCACGAATTCCGACGAAGTCCTGGCCCTGGTGCGTGGTCTGTCGGTGACCTACGAACCGGATGGCGGCCAACCGGTGCGCGCCCTAGTACAAGCCAGCTTGTCGATCGGGCCGGGAGAATCCCTGGGCATCCTCGGTGAGTCTGGATCCGGAAAGAGCACGCTCGCTTCCGCTTTGCTGCGGCTCCTTCCCGCCAATGCGCGCTACATGAATGGCGCAATCCTCTTTCGGGGATGCAATCTGCTCGAGGCTTCCGACAGTGAGCTGCGCAACATAAGAGGAGCGCGGATTGCACTCATTCCGCAGGATCCCGCACTGGCGTTGAATCCCGTGATTTCGGTCGGCGATCAGATTGCCGAGGTGCTTCGCGCGCATATACGCACAACCGGTGAGGCGCGCCGCACTCGCGTCGAAGAATTGCTTGCCGAAGTTGGCTTCGATCAGCCCCGACAGATCTATCCTGCGTACCCGCATCAGTTGAGCGGCGGACAGCGGCAGCGGATCGCGATTGCACAGGCCATGGCTTGCCACCCTGCTCTGATCATCGCCGACGAGCCCACCAGCAAACTCGATGCTTCGCTGCAAACGGAAATTCTGGCTCTCATGCGCAGGATCGGGCGCCAGCATGGCTCGGCGTTTGTACTGATCAGCCATGATCCAACCGTCCTCGCTGGATTTGTCGATCGAATCGCTGTGATGTATGCGGGGCGCGTGATCGAAGAAGGGAGCACCGAAGATATTTTCCGCAGGCCGCTCCATCCTTACACCCAGGCGCTGGTGCGACTTTCGTCGCGATACCTCGCGATGCAAGCGGTTCGAACGCCGTTTGCCGCAATCCATGGTGAACCTCCTGACCTGACCGAGACCGTCGCAGGTTGTCCTTATGCAGAGCGCTGTGAGGAGAGGATGCCCGTTTGTTCAGAACGCGGTCCACAGGAGACGGCACCCGAGCTGGATCGCCGGGTGCGTTGCTTCAAATATGAACATTGATCTTTTATGAGCATTGATCTATGAACAAGGACCCCGCCAACTCGAGATCGCCTTTGCTGCGCGTTTGCGAATTGAGCAAGTCGTATCGGCGCAGAGGATCGCCATGGCAGCGTGGGCACGTAATCGAAGCCGCGAGCCATGTGACTTTCGAAATTTTCGCCGGAGAAACCCTGGCGCTGGTCGGAATGTCGGGTTCGGGAAAGTCGACCGTCGCCCGCTGCGTGTCGCGACTGGAGAGACCCGATGCGGGCGAAATCTGGCTCAACCAAACCGACATCGCGCAACTCGAATCGAGTGACTTGGCGCCGTCTCGTCAAAGATGCCAGATGGTATTTCAAGATGCGGCTACATCGATTAATCCGCGGTTTACCGCAGGCGAAGTGATCGAAGAGCCGATGCTCATCCAACAAGAAGGCAGCCAGCGCGAACGCCGACAGAGAGCTCAGGGACTGATGAGCGAGGTTGGACTGTCGCCAGACTCGGCAGATCGATTGGCTATGGAATTCAGTGGCGGCCAGCAGCAGCGTCTGGCTATTGCGCGGGCCCTGGCATTGAAGCCGTCTGTGTTGATTCTCGATGAGGCGCTATCCGGTCTGGATTTATCTACTGAAGCGCAGATCGCCAACTTGCTACTCGATCTCCAATCGGCGCATGCGCTCGCCTATCTTCTGATCTCCCACGACCTGGCTCTGGTCGCGCGCGTGTCGGACACTATTGCCGTCATGGCGAACGGCAAGATCGTTGAGCAGGGACCGACGACGCAGGTGATCGGACATCCCACAGCCCCTGAGACTCGTGCGCTGCTCGGCGCGACAGAATCTGCACGCGTCGGTCTCGCGGCGGCGATGGGAATGACTCCGTGAAATACCTGGCCCGCCGGGCGATTCGCGCATTCGCGCTCTTGATCGCCGTGTCAGTGCTTTGTTTTCTGTTCACGGAGATGGCGCCCGGCAGCTTCTTCGATGAGATGCGGCTGAATCCGCAGATTTCCCCGGAAACAATCTCCAACTTGCGATCCCGTTATGGGCTGGATCAGCCGCTGGTGGAGAGATATGGGCACTGGTTGCTGGCCGTAGCTCACGGCGACCTCGGTTATTCGATCGCCTACAACGCGCCCGTCGCGCCTCTGCTCTGGACTCGCGCGCTCAATACGCTTCTTCTAACCACGACTGCCATGGTACTGACCTGGCTGATTGGTGTGCCTCTGGGAGTCTGGACGGCAACATGGCGCGGAAAATGGCTGGACCGCATTGTTGAAACCGGCAATTCCCTTCTGATTTCGATTCCCGAAATTGTGATTGCGCTCGGCCTTCTCGCATGGGCGGTCCGGTCGCGGGCAGTGCCGATTGGCGGAATGATTTCGCTGAGCCACGATGATCTATCAGGGTGGGGCAAGCTCCGCGACGTGCTGCAACATTTGTTGCTGCCAACGGCGATCCTCGTGCTCGCCGGTGTTTCGATCGTGGTTCGCCACGTACGTGCCAGTGTGGGTGAAGTTCTTGACGCTCCCTTTGTGCGCGCCGGCCGCGGTCTCGGCATCGGTCAGGTTCGTCTGCTCTTCCGGCACGTCTTGCCCGTGGCAGCTAGTCCGGGCATTACGTTGTTTGGCTTTTCGATCGCTTCCCTGCTGAGCGGTTCTCTGCTCGTAGAGGTGACGACCGGGTGGCCTGGCTTGGGACCGCTGCTCCTCGAAGCAACATTTGCACGCGATCTCTATCTCGTGATCGGCGGAATCATTTTCTCGGCCGTGTTTCTGCTGGCGGGCAACTTTATCGCTGATCTGCTGTTGATGGCCTCGGATCCTCGCATTCGCACCGGCGGTGTCAATGCGGAATAAACGGCGCATACGATACTTGCTTGTGGCGCTGGCAGTCTCACATCTCGTTGTCGTATTCGCCGGATTCATCGCTCCCTGCGACGCGAAGCAGCAGGATCGTAGTCTTCCGTATGCTCCTCCCACTAGAATGCATTTCGTTGGCGCTTCCGGTTTCCATTTTCGTCCCTTCGTTTTCGCTTCGCTAGCCGATGCAGACGGGTATCGTGAAGACCGAACACGGGAATATCCGGTGCATTTCTTCGTGAAGGGGAGTTCTTATGCAGTCTTTGGAATGATCAAGTCAGACGTCCACCTGTTCGGCGTGGACGCTCCCGCGCGATTCATGCTCCTGGGCGCCGACGCGTTTGGTCGAGATGAGTTCTCGCGCCTTCTCTGGGGAGGGCAGATTTCGTTAGCTGCGGGCCTGCTCGCCACGCTGATCACGCTCACGACCGCAGCAGTGATCGGCACGGTATCGGGGTTTCACGGAGGATGGGTCGACGAGGCACTGATGGGCGTCTCCGAGCTATTTCTATCCTTACCGTGGCTCTATTTCTTGCTGGGGGTGCGAGCTTTTTTGCCTCTCCATGTAAGTCCCACAGGAACGTTTTTTCTGCTGATCGGGGTCATTGGACTGATCGGGTGGGCGCGACCGGCACGCTTGGTCCGCGGAGTCGTTCTGAGTGCTCGGAATCGGAATTATGTCTCCGCCGCCCGCGGGTTTGGAGCGTCGGACCTCTACCTCCTGCGAACACATATCCTTCCCGCGACATTCAGCGTGCTGCTAACGCAGGCAGCGATGTTGGTGCCGCTGTACGTCGCGGCGGAAGCAACCCTGTCGTTTTTTGGACTGGGAGTCAGCGAGCCCGTCCCGAGTTGGGGGAATATGCTGGCGGCGCTGCAACACTACAGCGTTCTGGTGTCCTACGACTGGCTTCTCGCGCCGGCGGCGGCGCTGGTTGTTACGTCCGTAATGTATGGAATGTTGGCTGATGCTCTTGATTCCTAAGTAAAATCTAAATTACTTCCCGAGAGTTCTGTGGGGTGGGGTGATCATGAAAGCCTTAGTTCGCCTAGCCCTGGTGGTGTGTCTCTGCGTGGCCAACCTGGTCGCCAGCGCTCCCGCTCCCGCACCTCTCAATCAAGGGGAAGAACTTGCGCGTGTCGAAGGATCGACCGGGCGCTACGGTGGACACCTCGTTGTCGGACAGAGGTCGGAACCCAAGACGCTGAATCCAGCGACGGCGACTGACGCCATTTCTCACGAAGTAATCGGACGCCTGCACTCCGATCTGATTGAAATCAACCGCGCCACGCAGAAAACCGAACCCGGCCTCGCGAAGTCGTGGAAAACTTCGCCCGACGGGCGGACTTTCACTCTCAAGCTTCGTAAAGGAATCAGATTTTCGGACGGCCAGCCCTTCGACGCCGACGATGTTATCTTCTCGTTCACCGTCTATCTCGATGAAGCGATCAATTCACCGCAGCGCGACCTTCTGATCATCGACGACAAAGCCCCTACCATCAAAAAGCTGGACCCTTACACCGTCCAGTTTTCGCTTCCGCATCCGTATGCGGCGGCGGAAAGACTGTTCGACGGATTTCCTATTTTGCCGCGGCACATTTTAGAAAAGTCGTATCGCGACGGAAAATTCGTGCAGGCCTGGCCGGTGAACACGCCACCCGCAGAACTCGTGGGACTCGGCCCATTTCGCGTGAAGCAATACTGGCCCGGACAGCGTATCGTGCTCGAGCGAAATCCCTATTACTGGAAGACCGATCACGATAATCGGCGGCTTCCCTACCTCGACGAACTCGTGTTTCTGTTTGTGGGCAGCGAAGACGCGCAAGTCATGCGCTTTGAGGCCGGTGAAACCGACCTCATCAATCGCCTGAGCTCCGAAAACTACGCTCTTCTTTCGAAAGAGCAGTTGCAACACCGCTCGCAATTAAGCGATCTTGGTCCCAGCCTCGAATACAACTTTCTCGTTTTCAACCAGAACGATCTGTCGGGCAAGAAACTCGAGCAAATCTCACGCAAGCAAGCCTGGTTCCAGGATCTCAAATTCAGGCAAGCAGTGTCGGCGGCCGTCGACCGCGACTCGATCGTCAAATTGGTGTACGGCACGCGCGGGACGCCACTCTGGGGCAACGTCGGCCCTGGCAACAAGGCATGGGTGAATGCCAGCCTTCCGCACCCGCAGCGTTCGGTCGAAACTGCGCGACAGTTGCTGAAATCGGCGAGCTTCACCTGGGACGCGTCCGGCCAGCTTCTGGACCGCACCGGACAGGTCGTCGAATTCTCTTTAGTCACCAGTTCCTCCAACGCGCAGCGAATGAAAATGGCAACGCTGCTACAGGACGACCTCTCCCAGATTGGCATGAAGGTCAACGTCGTCCCGCTGGATTTCCGCGCTCTAATCGACCGCGTGTTCCAGTCCTTCGACTATGAGGCAGCGATCATGGGGCTGGGCGGCGGCGATGCCGATCCCAATCCCGAGATGAACGTCTGGCTCTCGAATGGCAGTTCGCATCTCTGGCACTTGAATGAAGCCCAGCCGGCAACAACATGGGAACGCGAGATCGATCAGTTGATGAACGAACAGATGGTTACGCTCGACTATCACAAACGCAAGAAGCTGTATGACCGCGTGCAGCAGATCGTCTCCGAACAAGTGCCTTTCATTTTTCTGGCAACGCCGAACATTCTCACGGGAGCGAAGTCCGAAATCGGCAACTTCCAGCCTGCATTGCTGGACCACTACACGCTCTGGAACGCCGATCAACTCTTTCTCCGCAACGCGGAGAGTGCAGGCGCGCGGTGAAAACGGCGGCGAAGGCAGCACTCGAACCGAGGAAGCCTTCGTCCGACGCCCGCCTGATCGCGGCCTGCCGCAAAGGCGATGAACAGGCCTGGGCTGCGTTGGTCGACAAGTACAAGAACCTCATCTATTCCATTCCGATCAAACTTGGCATGTACGACGACGCCGCGGATATTTTTCAGTCGGTGTGCGTGGACCTGCTGACCGATCTCCCAAAACTGCGCGAGCCCAAGGCACTGCCGAAATGGCTGATGCAGGTCTGCTATCACACATGCATCGAGTACCAGAAGCGGGCGCGAAAGCAAGTTCCGTTCGAAGAGGAACAAGCCGAGAACCTTCCCGCCGCAGAACCGGGTACGCCTTTGCCGGAAGAATTGCTGGAACAGCTTCAGGATGAGCAGATGGTGCGCAATGTTGTCGCCGCGCTGCCGCCGCGCTGCCAGCGGATGGTGCGTATGCTTTTCTTCGAAACACCGCCGCGCCCCTATCAGGACGTCGCCAGGGAACTGGGCATTGCGATGGGGTCCATCGGATTCATTCGCGGCCGTTGCCTCGAACGGCTGAAGAAACAGCTCGAGAAGATGGGGTTCCAGTGAGCGTCAAGCCAGTACCGCGCACAGAGTTCGACGCCGCGACGAGCGTATTGCTGGCGCTCGATGACAGCGCACGGCAAGTGTACGTGCGCGAGCATCCCGACTACGATTGGACCGAGTTTGCCTCTGGACTCGCGGACCGGGTCCGCGAAGAAATACGCGTCGATACCGCGCGTGCGCAGCAACTCGCCGACCTCGCAATCGTCGTCTCTGAAGCGATCGGGAATCAGATCGCCCTGGCGAAGAGCCTGCGCGCGAAAGCGAATGCCCTGTATGCGCTCGACCAGCACGCGTCCGCGATCGAACTTCACAAAAAGGCGGCAGCAGTTTTTGAGGCCGCCGGCGATGAACCCGAACTTGCGCGGACACTGAGCGGATCGATCCAGCCGCTGCTCCTGCTGGGATATTACGACCAGGCACTCGCCGCCGGCGCGCGAGCGCGCGAACTCTTCGCCAAACAAGGCAACACGCTTCGCCTGGCGCGGCTCGACATCAATATCGGAAACATCTACCACCGGCAAGACCGTTTTTCGGATGCGCTGGTCTGCTACGAACGGGCATATCACGAACTGGCCGCGCAGGACGACGCAGAAGGCCTGGCCGCCGTCATGAGCAATCTGCCGCTCTGTTACATGAACCTCAACGAATTTCCGCGGGCGCTGGAAATGTATCAGAAGGCGCGAGAATACTGCCAACAGAAGGGCATGCCGATTCTGGTCGCGTATGCGGACTACAACATTGCCTACCTGTACTATCTGCGCGGAGAATTCGGGCGGGCGATCCAGATGCTGCGCGAGGCTGCCCAGAGCGGCAAGAAGGCGAACGACGCCTATCAGATCGCGTTGTGCAGTCTCGACCTTTCCGAAATCTACATTGAAGTGAATCTCATCCCGGAGGCCTCCGAACTCGCGCGAGAAGCGAACGAACATTTTCAGCGGCTGGGCTTCGGATACGAGGCCGCCAAGGCGCTGGTGTTCGCCGCTGTCGCGGCCAGTAAGCAGGGACAGGCCTTCGAAGGGATCAAACTTTTCTCGACCGCCAAGGAACTCTTCCTCCGCGACAAGAATCACGTATGGCCGTCGCTGATCGATCTGTATGAGGCCCTGGTCCTTTTCAATGAAGGACGTCTGTTCGAAGCCCGCCGCCTGGGCCTGGCGGCGCGCGACTTCTTCTCTATGTCTGCGATGCGGAGCAAGGCCATCCTGGCAGAACTGTTGCTGGCGCGGATTGCCTTACGCATGGCCGATTTCGCGGGGGCACGCACGCATTGCCAGGCAGGGCTCGATCAGGTCAACACCATGGAATCACCAACTCTCGTCTACCAGGCTGAGTTCCTGATGGGCGAAGTGGAGCGCACAACCGAAAGTCCTGACGCTGCCTACGAATGTTACCGTCGGGCGCGGGCGGCCCTCGAAACTTTACGCGGAAATCTGCGCGGAGAAGAATTGAAAATCGCATTCTTCCAGAACAAGCTCGAGGTCTACGAAAACCTCGTCGATCTCTGCCTGACTGGATCGCAAAAGCTGGAAGAAGCATTTGAGTACATCCAATTGGCCAAGTCGCGCAGCCTGATGGACCGGCTGATGCAGCCGGTACACGTGGCTTCTGAAAGAGACGCAGGCCAGAGCGATCTGGTCCGTTCTATTCGCAATCTGCGCGAGGAGTTGAGCTGGTATTACAACCTGATCGAACGCGAACAGTTGCAGCCGGAGGCCCGCTCTCCGGAACGCATCCAGAAACTGGAACAGGAAGCTCGCGCCCACGAAGATGACCTGATGCACGCCTTGCGGGAAGCGACGCTCGACGAAGCCAACCGGGCAGGCGTGCAGATGCCCAGCGCCTTGTCACTGGAAAGAATTCGCTCGGTGCTGCCCGCCGACACCGCGCTGGTGGAATATTTCCGAGTCCAGGACCGCGACGTCGCCTGCGTGCTGACACGCGACGATCTCCAGATTCGGCCCGTAACCATGGAATCGCGCGTCAAGAAGACGCTTCAGTTGTTCCAATTCCAACTCGCGAAGTTCCGGCTCGATCCAAAGTATGTGGAAGCGTTTCAGGAACCGATGCTCCGCTCCACGCAGGGGCATCTCGCCAGCCTTTATCAGGAACTGATTGCCCCCATCGCCGATCTGCTACAGGCGAAACATCTTGTTTTTGCGCCGCACGGATTGCTGCATCACATTCCATTCCATGCGCTTTACGATGGAGAGAATTACCTGACCGACAAGTTCTCAGTGTCCTATGCGCCGAGCGCAAGCGTCTACGCACTGTGCCGCGAGAAGGCTGCGAATCCGTCGGGTACTTCGCTGATCCTCGGAATCGCCGACGCGCAAGCTCCCTTGATTCTCGAAGAAGTCGAAGCCTTGGGCAGGATACTGCCCGATGCGAAGTTATTTGTGGGAGAGGCTGCTTCGGAAGCGGTTCTGAGGACGCACGGGCCAACCAGCAAGATCGTCCACATCGCGACCCACGGATACTTTCGCCAGGACAATCCGATGTTCTCTTCGATTCGCCTGGGCGATTCCTACCTGAGCCTGTACGACCTTTATCACTTCACGCTGCCCGCGGAACTGGTGGTATTGAGCGGCTGCGCCACCGGGCGCAATACCGTAACTCCCGGCGACGAACTCATGGGTCTGGTGCGCGGCCTGTTGCAGGCGGGCGCGCAATCCTTATTGCTCAGCCTGTGGGACGTTCACGATGCCAGCACGCGCGACTTCATGATCGCGTTCTACTCGCGTCTGGCGGAGGGTATCGCCAAGCCTCAAGCCCTCCAGTTGGCCATGGCCGAGATACGCCGGGCGCGGCCCCATCCCTACTATTGGGCTCCTTTCTCATTGATAGGAAAGGGGTAAGCCGGTCACCACTTTTTTTGGTTACCCCTATATTTTTCGGCTCACTCGTTCCCCTTATTGTTCAGAAGCAACATTCCCCAGAATTGAAAGGACGGTCGTGAAACACTACTCGGAGCAAGACTGGACAGACTTTGTACGGGGCATCGGTCCAGCGAGCACGCAGCAGGAAATCAAGGCTCACCTCGCCAGTGATTGCGCCGACTGCAACGCCACCTTCGCGGCCTGGAAGAAGGTGTATTCAATCGCGAAGAACGAGCCCAGTTTCACCCCTCCGGATAATGCAGTGCGCATGGCCAAGCTGGAGTTCGCGGCCCGGCAGCCGTCAAAGGCCAGTCCATGGACTCTGGCTGCCCTGGTATTCGACAGCCTGAGCCAGCCCCTGACTGCCGGCGTACGCTCGGGCGTTTCGGACTCCCGTCAGCTTATGTTTGAAGTGGAAGGAACCATGGTGGACCTGGTTCTGGAGACGCGCCCAGACCACGGAACGATGTCGCTGCTCGGTCAAGTGGTCGACAAAGGCGGGGCGAGGATCGCTGCTCGACAGGTAGCAGCCATCTTGTGGACCGAGACAGGGCAGCCCCTTGCGGAAGCCACAGCGAATGAACATGGCGAATTTCAAATGGAATTTCCAGCTCAAACCCGGTTGCGCCTGTCCCTCGAAATTGTAGGACACAAGGCCATCCGCATTCCCCCGACAGACTTGCACTCCAGCGTCGTTTACCCGCCGGTTAGCGGGCAGAGCAGAGGCCATAACTAGGGCGAAACGACGCGGACACTGCTAATTCAACAGAGGTAAGTTCTAACCCGCCGGGGGCGGAAAACGACAATGAAGACCATTCTAAAGTCAGGTTCGAAGCGCTACATCGTGATCGTTGCACTCGTGCTGGTGGGCTTGATCGCGGCGCCAGTTGCCAAGGCGGACACCCGCCTGATCGTGCGGGACTCGCTCGGACTGCCTGGAATTAATCTGGCGTGCGTGCTCCTTGGATGTCAGGTTGTGCAAGGTGTGGGCGATCCGGACGGTCAGCTGTTCGTCATCACCTTCCCCAGGATCCTCGATCCGATCACCGCGCTCCTGCAACTCCAGATCGGACTCGGCGTGGTGAGCGTCGAAATCGACCAGACCGTTACAGCTCAATGCGCCAACGCCGGTTCGGTGCCATCCTACCTCACCGACCAGGCTCCAGTGACTTACTACGGAAACACGGTGTGGCACGGGTATGTGGTACAACCGGCGACGCAACTCATCCGAAACGATGCCGCGCACTCCACGTATACCGTGGCTGGAGCAGGAGTCACGGTGGCCGTGATTGATACCGGAGTGGATCCGTCGCACCCCGCGTTGCGCGGAGTGCTGCTCACCGGTTACGACTTTACCCGCAACCAGAACGGCGGCTCGGAGCGTAACGACGTCAACCAGTCCAACCCGAACACGGGAACGACCTCCGCAGCACTGGTAAATCAGAGAACGGTCGCGGTGCTTGATCAGCGATCGGTCGCCGTGCTCGACAATACTGCCTACTCTGCATTCGGCCATGGAACAATGACTGCCGGACTGGTCCACCTGGTCGCTCCGCAGGCAAAGATCATGCCGCTGAAGGCGTTTCATGCGAACGGCACCGGCTACGACTCCGACATCCTGCGCGCCATTTACTATGCCGTGAAGAATGGCGCCAACGTCATCAACATGAGTTTCAACTACGCCAGCTATTCGCCGGAGCTTGCCAAGGCCATTCGTTTCGCGAACGGCAAGCACGTACTTTCGGTCGCCTCTGCGGGCAATGACGGACTGAGAACGGTCAACTATCCTGGCGGCCTACCCGGTGTGATCGACGTTGCGTCCACCTCGAACAACGACATTCAATCGGACTTCACCAACTACGGGGCGCCTCCGGTCTGGCTCGCGGCTCCGGGAGAGGGTGTCGTTACGCTGTATCCCTGGAACACCTATGCCGCGGGCTGGGGCACCTCGTTCAGTACGCCGCTGGTTGCCGGTACAGGAGCCCTGATGATGGGCACGCACGGCAACTGTCCCACTCAGCTGGTTCCGTCGGGCCTCGCCCACGCGGATTGGATTTCCGACCTCGACCTTGGTTTCGGCCGGCTCGATACCTACAACTCCGTGCAAGCCTGTCACTGGTACTAAGGTGGGGCGCGAAGCACGAAAAGGAACACACATGACCAGCGCTCTGATGGCCGACACCGAGAAAGCACGATTGCTATTGCGCATCAAGCAACTGGAGGAGCAGCACATCTTGTTCCGGGACTCGGTAATCTGCGCCTTCAATCAGCTGCTCGATCTGAAGGACATCGGTACCGGCGTGCATAGCACTCGGCTAGCAGAGTGGGCGTTGCGCGTGGCGCGAAAACTGGACGTACCCGAAAAGGATTTGTATCAGGTTGAGGTCGCAGCCCTGTTGCATGATGTCGGCAAAATCGGGGTTCCGGACGCAATCTTGAAGAAAAGCGGACCTCTCACGCCCGACGAGCGCACGGTCATCAACCGCCATCCCGAATATAGCTGGTCGATTCTGCGTCTGTTCTCCGGACTCGAAGAAGCGAGCCTCTACGCGCTGCACCATCACGAGAGCGTCGATGGTAGTGGCTATCCGGCGGGGCTGAAGGGAGACGATATCCCGCTGGCATCGCGGATCGTTTCGGTCATCGACGCCTACGACGCTATGGTCTCCAACCGTTGTTACAGGAAAGGACTTCCACACGAGGAAGCCATCCGGCGGCTTCAAGCCAGCAGCGGAACCCAGTTCGACAGCAGAGTTCTCCAGGCTTTCATTCCCATCGCCGAGCAGGAAGCCGGTGACGTCTTTGCTGCGGCCGGAACGAGCAGGAACGCAGCGCTCTAAATTTCTTAGCTTCAACACTTCTTCTTTATCTTCAACACCGCCACATCCAAACGTACTCTGCCGCCTGTTACTAATAAAATCAAAGTAGTGGTTACTATCGCGGTTACTTTCTGAGTACACGCGTAAGTTGCTGAGAACAACGCTGGAAAGTAGGCTGTATCGAGTCAGAGCGCATGCGCTTTGACCAGCGGGGCTAAAACAGGCATGAACGACAACGGCAAATCCGGTTCCAGGAGCTACATCGCGATCGTCGCGCTGGTGCTGGCCAGCCTGGTCGCTACACCCATGGCCAAAGCGGAGACCCGTCTGGTAGTGCGTGATTCGCTGGGGCTGCCCGGCATTAATCTGGCGTGCGCTCTTCTGGGATGCCAGGTACTGCAAGGTGTGGGCGATCCGGATGGCCAACTATTCGTCGTCACCTTCCCTACGATCCTCGATCCGGTCACCGCACTCCTGCAGTTGCAACTTGGGCTCGGCGTCGTCAGCGTCGAAATTGACCAGACCGTTACCGCTCAATCCGCCAATGCCGGTTCACCGCCAACTTACTTGACCGACGAAGTACCGACTTCTTACTACGGAAACACGGTATGGCACGGCTATGTATCGCAGCCCGCCACACAACTGATTCGGAACGATGCCGCACACTCCACGTTCAGTGTTGCCGGCGCCGGCGTGACGGTAGCAGTCATTGACACTGGAGTCGATCCCACCCATCCTGCACTACAGGGAGTGCTGCTCTCCGGCTACGACTTTACGCGCAACCAGAATGGCGGCTCGGAACGAAACGACGTGAGCCAGCCCAGTCCAGATCCGAGCTCAACATCGGCTGCCATGGTGAATCAAAGAACCGTAGCGGTTCTCGATCAGCGATCCGTCGCTGTACTCGACGGCCAGCCGTACACCGCGTTCGGTCATGGAACCATGACTGCCGGCCTGGTCCATCTGGTCGCACCACAGGCCAAGATCATGCCGCTGAAAGCATTTCACGCCGACGGCACCGGCTACGATTCCGACATTCTGCGCGCGATCTACTATGCCGTAAAGAATCACGCGGCCGTCATGAACATGAGCTTCAACTACGCGAGCTACTCGCCCGAACTCGCCAAGGCGATTCGTTATGCCAACAGCAAGGGCGTGCTTTCCGTGGCTTCAGCCGGCAACGATGGTCTAAACGCGGTCAGCTACCCTGGCGGATTGCCGGGTGTGATCGATGTCGCGTCCACATCGAACGATGACATGCAATCGTCCTTCACCAACTACGGTGCACCGCCGGTCTGGATGGCAGCGCCTGGCGAAGGCGTCGTGACGCTCTATCCCTGGAACACCTACGCGGCGGGCTGGGGCACGTCGTTCAGCACCCCGCTAGTTGCCGGTACCGCAGCCTTGATGAAAGGTGCGCACGGCAATTGCCCCAACACGCTGGTGCCAGGAGGACTGGCTCACGCAGACTGGATCAACGACCTTGACCTCGGCTACGGCCGCCTCGATACCTACAAAGCAGTACAAGCCTGCCATATTTTCTAAGAAACTTTTCTAAGGAAAGCAGCGGTGGTGCCCGGAGACGGAATTGAACCGTCACGTCCAGTGAAGGACCCGGGATTTTAAGTCCCGTGCGTCTGCCAGTTTCGCCATCCGGGCTCTGATTTAATTCATTGTACCGCCTGATTCGGCGCAATTCCTGAAAGAGCAAGCCGACCCATTTCATCTTGTCGACGTCCTCGGCACAACGAAAAATCGTTTCTGGCACCCCGCGGCCGGGTTAGAATATCCGCCTTCCGTGGAGTTTGTCGATGGCGATAAACTTAAACGCCTGTGGAATCCCACCGTGGCACTGATCGCTGGTTTAGCGATTGGATGGCTTATCGGAAGTCGCGCGATCTGGTACGACGTCTACATCCGATTTCTGGCAATGCTCCCGAGTTCCGGCTTTTTCGAGTGGACCCGGTTCTCCATTGTCGTGGTTCTCGATGCGATGTTCACAATCGGTTTCATAGTTCTGGTACTTGTCGATTCTCGAGGTTACGCAGGCAAACCGATTGCCGCCACGGCAATTCCTTCCGTCGATCAGAGCCGCACCAACTACCTGGACTCCCTCAAAACAATGATCGCCGCTTCCGGCGTAGCCATCGCGATTATCGCCGCTGGGCTGCAACAGAAAATACCCGTCGAAGCATGGATCGTGCAGCGCGCTGCCGTCCTGCTGCCTTGTGTGTCGCCTTGTCCGTCCTGGTCATGTTCGTGATGAGTCAGGCTTACGACCGTGCCCGGACGGCTGGCAGGTATCTCAATTGGCCTGAACTTATTTCCCACATGTCATTCATCGGCCCGGCATTGTTCCTGTTCTTCCTGGGATTTGCATATCTTGCCCGGCTCACTTTTTATATCAAGTGAGTTTCGGCGCCGCTACGCAACCAGCGTCCGCAACCAGTTCGCAAATTCCCGCATGGGCCGGCTGACAATATGCCGCCGCGCTCGCAAGTAGCCGATTCGCCGGAAGCTGTTTCCCCGCAACGGAATCAGTTTGCAGCCGGCGGCATGAGATGAGGTCATGGCCGGAACTACAGTCACGCCGAAGCCAGAGCGCACGAACTGAAAAATGCTGGCCAGTTGGTCAGTTTCGAAAATGCGATGGAGTTCCCTTCGCCCGCGGCCACAGGTTCGCAGTACATCATCGCGCAGACAGTGGCCTTCCTTTAACAACAGAAATCGTTCCGACTGCAATGCTTCAAGGTCGATGACTTTCTCGCCTGCCAGCGGATGTTTCTCGGCTACAGCGAGCAACAGCGGCTCGCGCGCCAATTCACTGCACACGATGTCCGGATTGCGCACCGGCAGTCCCGACACGGCCAAATCAAGGTCGCCGGATTGCAACTGTTCGACGAGGTGCGGAGTCGTGTCTTCCGTAAACTGCAGATCGACCTCCGGAAACCGCGCCGCAAATGCTCCCACCCGTGGAGCGATCAAGTACGGCAGGATGGTCGGAATGATGCCGACACGAAGTTTCCCGCGGACGCCTTGCTGCAGCTGATCCAGCGAGCACTTCGCTTCCGCAACCTGCTGCAGGATGTCGGCCGCGGGCTGCCGCAGCGCCTCGCCATGAGCCGTGAGGCGCACAGAACGCCCCAGGCGCTCAAAAAGCGGGTTACCGACCTTCCGTTCGAGCGCTCGAATCTGCTGCGAGAGCGAAGGCTGGCTGATGCCCAGTTGCTCTGCGGCATGAGTAAAACTGCCGGCGCGCACGATCGCGCAGAAGTAACGCAATTGCCGAATGTCCATGCCTGGGGGACTCGCCCGCCTTGGGGCGAACCATAGGTTTATTCTATTTCACGCATCGCTAACTTTGGCTTTTACCTATGATTTATTTTCTCTAAACTCTGGTTTAACTATGCACCTGGGGATTTTCCTGGCGCGTACAATCGACGCGGAAGTAATTTCGCAGTCCAGTCCCTATCAACGGCAGTATCGCAAGGAGCAATCATGTCAACCGAAGCAAAGTGCCCGTTCAAACCCAGCGCAGCCGCAGCCCACGCGAATGCTGACTGGTGGCCAAATCAACTGAACCTGAAAATCCTGCACCAACATTCCCCGCTGTCCGATCCGATGGACAAGGAGTTCAATTACGCGGAAGAGTTCAACAGCCTAGACCTGAATGCCGTGATCAAGGACCTGCATGCGCTGATGACGGACTCGCAGGATTGGTGGCCGGCCGACTTTGGGCACTATGGGCCGCTTTTCATTCGCATGGCGTGGCACAGCGCGGGCACATACCGCATCGGGGATGGCCGCGGCGGCGCCGGAGCTGGTCAGCAGCGCTTCGCGCCACTGAATAGCTGGCCGGACAACGTGAACCTCGACAAGGCGCGCCGGCTGCTGTGGCCAATCAAGCAGAAGTATGGCCGGAAAATTTCCTGGGCCGACCTCATGATTCTTGCGGGCAACGTGGCATTGGAGTCGATGGGCTTTAAGACGTTCGGCTTTGGCGGCGGACGCCCAGACGTCTGGGAACCCGAAGAGGACATCTTCTGGGGACCGGAAGGCAAGTGGCTGGCGGACGAGCGCTACAGCGGCGACCGCGATCTTGAGAAGCCTCTGGCGGCCGTCCAAATGGGTCTGATCTATGTGAATCCGGAAGGGCCGAATGGAAAGCCCGATCCAATTGCCGCGGCACGCGATATCCGCGAAACGTTTGCCCGCATGGCGATGAATGACGAGGAAACAGTTGCGCTCATTGCCGGTGGACACACGTTCGGCAAGACCCACGGCGCTGGCGATACCAAACTGGTGGGCGCAGAACCGGAAGCGGCCAGCATCGAGCAGCAGGGCCTCGGCTGGACGAACAAATTCAAGACGGGCAAAGGTCGCGACACGATCGGCAGCGGCCTCGAAGTCATTTGGACCACGACGCCTACGAAATGGAGCAACAACTTCTTCACGAACCTGTTCAGCTACGAATGGGAACTGACGAAGAGTCCGGCTGGAGCGCATCAGTGGACGCCGAAAAATGGCGCACGTAACGGTACGGTGCCGGATGCGCATGATGCCTCCAAGCGCCACGCGCCATCCATGCTGACTACGGACCTCTCGTTGCGGTTCGATCCTGCTTACGAAAAGATTTCACGGCGCTTCTACGAACACCCGGATCAGTTCGCAGACGCGTTTGCGCGCGCATGGTTCAAGTTGACACACCGCGACATGGGACCGATCTCGCGGTACCTTGGCCCGCTCGTTCCGAAGGAAGAACTGGTGTGGCAAGACCCTGTTCCAGCCGTGGATCACAAATTGATCGGCGACCACGACATCGCTGCTCTCAAGGCTAAGATCCTCGCATCTGGACTGTCAATCTCCCAACTGGTCACGACGGCCTGGGCGTCGGCAGCATCGTTCCGCGGCTCTGACAAGCGCGGTGGCGCGAACGGGGCGCGCATTCGCCTCGCGCCACAAAAAGACTGGGAAGTGAACCAGCCAGCGGAACTGGCAAAGGTTTTGATGAAGCTGGAGGCGATTCAAAAAGAGTTCAACAGCTCGCAGTCCAACGGGAACAAGGGGAAGAAAGTGTCGCTTGCTGACCTGATCGTTCTGGGCGGGTGCGCAGCCGTCGAGGAAGCTGCGAAAAAGGCCGGGCACGACGTGAAGATTCCCTTCTCGCCTGGGCGCACGGATGCTTCGCAGGCGCAAACCGACGCACATTCATTTTCGTTTATGGAACCGGTCGCTGACGGATTCCGCAACTACCTCCGCAGCGGACAGGTTCTGTCGGCTGAAGAATTCCTGGTGGATCGTGCGCAGTTGCTGACGCTGACGGCTCCCGAGATGACGGTACTCGTCGGCGGCATGCGCGCCCTGAATGCGAATTACGGGCAGGCCAAACACGGCGTCTTCACCAACCACCCTGAGACGCTGACGAATGATTTCTTCGTCAACCTGCTCGACATGGGTACGAAGTGGGAGCCGTCCTCCGCGTCCGAAGGAGTTTATGAGGGGCGTGATCGGACGACGGGAAAAACAAAATGGACCGGCACGCGCGTCGATCTGCTTTTCGGTTCAAACTCCCAGCTTCGGGCACTAGCAGAAGTCTATGCATGCAACGATTCGAAGCAGTCGTTTGTGAAGGACTTCGCGGCTGCGTGGACGAAGGTAATGAACCTTGATCGCTACGACCTGGCCTGATCTCGTCACTTGAAAAGTGATGAACGGCAAACTGGCAACGGCCCGCGACTGGATTGAGTACTGTCGGTTGCCCCGCGAGCGGCCGAATCCTGCACTTCCCCGGAGGATTCGGCCCTTTTGTTATGTCAATGAGCGTTGCCCGATTTTGCAACAGTTGGGAAACACGCGGATAATTCCAGTGTGACCAACTCCAATCCTGACCCGCCCCCGACACTGGAAGCTGCCGAAGCACAGTTCCGGACATTTCTAGCCGTCGAAGGTTATCCACAGACAATTTGCTGGTTGCAACCGGGGGACGTACTGGTCGACACCGACCGCCACTTCTGGGTCAGGGCACGGAGAGCGAAAGCAGCAAGACATGTCGCTATGCGATACGCCGAGGGGCTTGGACGCAACCTCGGCATCGAGTTGCGTGCGATCTGCGCCACAGACACAGAGACTTTCGCGTCGGTGTTCGTACCTGTGGACGATCTTGACAGGCAGTATCACATGATGGGCCGGGGATTGAAGCTTTCCTGTCCGGCCGAAAGGTACTCCACGTCAACGACGACAAATCCGCTCAAGTGGCTCGCCGTATGGCTATCAAGCGGACGGCGACCCAAGATATTGGAACCGTGAGCTGACACTCTACAAGTTCACAATGTTGCTAACCCGCCCTTGACGCTGACCTCCTGCATCCGCGACCATCATCCCGGAATCCAATGCAGGAGTCTCGGGAGCCGGCATGAAGATTGGCATCACCTGTTATCCAACGTACGGCGGAAGTGGAGTGGTTGCGACCGAATTGGGGCTGGAATTGGCGCGTCGCGACCACGAAATCCATTTCATCTCGTATTCCCAGCCCATTCGTCTGATCGACACTGCGCCCAATATTCACTACCACGAGGTTGAAGTCTCCCGGTATCCGCTGTTCGAGTATCCGCCGTACGACCTCGCGCTGGCTACGCGCATGGCGGAGGTCTCGCAGCTCTATGAACTCGACCTGTTGCACGTGCACTATGCGATTCCACATTCGGTAAGCGCGATGCTCGCCCGGCAAATGCTGGCCGCGACTCCTCCCCGGCGCCACTTGCCGTTTGTCACCACGCTGCACGGCACTGACATCACGTTGGTCGGACTGGACCGGTCGTATCTTCCGATTACGCGTTTTTCCATAGAGCAGAGCGACGGCGTGACCGCCGTCTCGCAATACCTGCGCGGACGAACCATCAGTATGTTTGACATCAAGAATCATATTGAGGTCATCCCAAATTTCGTGAACTGCGATGAGTACGTGCGCACCGCTGGAGATCGGGATCACCGCCGCGAATACGCCGCGGACGACGAGCGTATCCTCGTACACCTTTCGAATTTCAGGCCAGTGAAACGCTTACTCGACGTAATTGAAATTTTCGACCGGGTCCGCAAGCAGATTCCTTCCAAGCTCTTGCTGATTGGCGACGGCCCCGACCGTTCGCAGGCCGAATGGCTGGCAGTGCAAAAAGGGATTCACGACCACGTTCTTTTTCTGGGAAAACAGGACCGCGTCCAGGAAAAACTGGCTATTTCCGACATCATGCTTTTACCCAGCGAACTGGAGTCGTTTGGATTGGCGGCACTCGAGGCGATGGCCTGTGAGGTCGTCCCGATCGCTACTCGTGCGGGAGGCGTGCCCGAAGTTGTCGAACACGGAGTAACCGGCTATCTCGCCGAGGTGGGCGACGTCGACACAATGGCGCAATACGCCATCGACCTTCTCGGCGACGAGGCCGCGTTGCGCGCAATGGGAAAACGCGCGCGGGAAGGTGCCCGCGCTCGCTTCTGTACCAGCAAGATTATTCCCCTTTATGAAGGGTTCTACCGGCGGGTGCTGGAGAAATCGTAGTCGGCACTAATTCGTCGGAGTTTGGAAGCACCGGTAAACGCAAGCGGATCTGAGTACCCACGCCGTCGCGGCTTTCGATCATCATCTTTGCGGCATCCCCATACAGCACTTTCAGCCTCTCCGCCACGTTCGCCATGCCGATTCCCATACCAGCGATTCCAGTGCCCTGCGCAACAGCCATTCCGACTCCGTCGTCTTCGACTTCAATGATCAAGCGCGACTTAATGACCCGGCTGCGCAAAGTAATGCTTCCCCCTTCCACCTTGGGAGAGAGGCCGTGTTTGATGCAGTTCTCTACCAGGGGCTGGAGCAGCATGCTCGGGACCATCACTTCGAGCGAAGCGGGCTCAAGTTCCTTGAGCACACGCAGCTTGTCACGCCCGAAGCGTACGACTTCGATGTCGAGGTAGTTGTCGATAAACTCCAACTCCTCGCGCAACGGCACAAACGAATCCGTACTGTTGAGCAGGCGGCGCAGGATGGTGGCCAGCTTGATAATCATCTCGCGTGCCGTATCCGGATCGAAGCGTACCAGCGACGAAATTGAATTCAGCGTGTTAAACAGAAAATGAGGATTGATCTGATTCTGCAGTGCCACCATGCGCGCCTGGAGCAAGAGCCGTTCCTGCTCCTCGAGTTTGATTTGGATGCGGACGCTGTTGAAAATCTTGAGCTCCGTGCCGACGACCATGATGGCGGAAAGGTAAATGGCACCCTCCACCCACAGATTCGGATGCTCCAGACTGAAAATCGCATTCGGCCAGAAGCGCCAGATTTCAGTCTGTAGAAAACGTAGTCCGACAATGGTCAGCAGAAATGTAATCTGCCAGTCGAACAGCCTGGGGACGGGGAGGTTGCGGCGAATCCAGTTGTAGATACTGAGGTCGATGAAAGGCGAGAATGACCAGATGTCTTCCGCATCTGGCGCCACATGGCGCAACTGCCCCGCGATGAGCCCGCAGAACAGGTTGAACGGCAACGCGGCCCATTCGCCCTGGAGAACCGCTGGGAGCGCCATTAAAGCACCGCCCAGGCCGCCCGCGAGGCGTCCCCCCATCACTCCCAACAGCACTGTTGTTTCCAGCGACAGATCGCCGGCAAAGAAACTTCGGTTGGTGAGGCGAATCCAAACGCCAAGCGCGATCGGCACCGCCATCCACAAAACCAGATAAATCTTGTGCCGGGTCTCGCGCTTTTCCCGAAACAGCTGTTTCTTGAATTCCTTCGACCGAACCAGTGCACTCGACACAGCGGCGGCCACACCGAGCTTGATCGGAAGATTGACGAGAATCAGCGACTGTTCCATTGCAGAATTTCTTCCTGGAATACGCGACGAACGCTCTACTCTTTGATTGTATCGGCTGCCGTCTGCAACAGCGTGCCGACGTCCGTACCTTTGGGAACGCCGCCCTGCGCAAAGTCTCGCGTTCCGCCGCCGCGTCCGCCCACCGAGGCAAGCATTTGCTTCAGCAGTGCGCCCATATCTGCCGCGCCGCCGGACGATTGCGCGAAGACCACGCCCGCAGGCTCCATCGTGCTGGCCGCCAGTGCGATCGCTGGAACGCCGCCGCGGACAACTCTCTGTGCGAACAGTTTTGTGAAACCGATGTCGCGATCGTCAAACACGCGCAGCACGATCTTTCGTCCATTGACTTCTGGCTGATCATGCAGCGAGGCGGCAGCCGTGGCTCCCGCCAGTTCTTCCAGCGCCTCTTCGCGCTGCTTGCGAAGCAACTTCGTACCTTCGAAGGTTTTACGGATCTGTTCGGGGACATCCCCCGGTTGAGTCGAAAACAATTTCGCGGATTCGCTGAGCGCCATGTAATCCTGGCGCGCGGCGCGCACGGCCCAGCCTCCGCAGACAAACTCCACTCTCATTCCCTGCCGCACAGTTTCCGTCTTACGAAGAAGGATCGATCCGATTTGACCGGTCGCGCTCACGTGAGTTCCCCCGCACGCCGACAAATCAAAATCGACCACTTCAATGAGGCGCAGTTCGTCGCGATCCGCAGGCGGCAACTTGCGCAGACCAAGCTTCTCCGCCTCCGCTCGCGACACAAAACGAATCGTAACCGGACGGTTCTCGAAGACAATCTCGTTCGCGCGCCGTTCCGCGCCTGCAACCTGCTCTACAGTCAACGACGGCGTCGTGAGATCGATCGAGCAATAGTCGTCTCCCATGTGAAACGAAACCGTCGGAATCTGATACAGCTCGATGAACGCAGCCGACAACACATGCTGCCCGGAGTGCTGCTGCATGTGATCGCGTCGCCGTTCCGCGTCAACGGTGCCGCGTACGACGTCGCCCGCTGCTAATGGCGTGGGTGCTTCGAGGTAATGGACGATCCGGCCATCCTCGGTATCGGCCACTTCACTGACCCGTATGCGATCGCTGGCACCGGTCGTCGTCGTGAGCCATCCGGTATCGGAGATCTGGCCGCCGCTGGTGGGATAGAAGGCTGTTTCCCGGAGGATGACTCCCGGACGTGAGTGACCGTCCGCAGGCGGGACAACTTCCTGAATCACCGAATCGAACTCGTGCAGCTGGGGATTTGTATAGTAGAGACGATTCGTCATGGGGACCCGCCGAGGCAACTAAAAAGTCAGGCACCGGCGACCCACTGCACACGAAAGAGCCCGTTACCGTTGCTTCCTTCCGGACCTGGCGGGGTTGGCGGGAAAACGTCGCGCGGGACCGATGCCTGACTCCTTCAAATTGTAACAAGAATCGTTTCGTACAGATCAAATCGGCCTCGGTTGAATCAAAAGAATTGCGGCACGATGCCCGCTGTATCATCGGTAACAGCCTTCGCGCCTATTGATGAAACGCCAACCCAGTATCGAGCTCCTGGATTCTGATTCAGGAACACCGCACGAAATCGCCGGCTCCCTACGCGATCTCGAGATGTTCAACACCTGGTTCGGCGGCGTGCGCACTACTCAGGCCCTGGTTCAAAGAGCGCTCGGACAAGCCCCACGAAAGACAGTCTCCCTGCTGGAGGTCGCCGCTGGAGCCGGCTTCGTGCCGTCAACGGTCAAACAGCGTCTGGCCGCGCAGCTTGACCTGAACATCACATTTCTCGATCGTGCCCGGACCCACCTGAACGGGATCGGCCGTTCCGTCGCCGGAGACGCGTGCGCCCTTCCTTTTGTCGATGGCTCGTTCGATCTCGTGTGCTGCAATCTCTTCGTTCATCACCTGGCGCCCGACGACGTCCAGCGCTTCGCACGCGAAGCGCTGCGGGTGTGTCGCGTCGCATTTGTGATCAATGACGTCATTCGCGACCCCGTTCATCTCGCGCTCACCTACGCAGGATTCCCTCTCTATCGCAGCCGGATCACTCGCAACGACGCTCCCGCATCGGTGCGGCAGGGGTACACTCCCGGTGAACTGAGCGAATTGCTGCAACCTTTGACCCCGCGGGCCCTTCATATCTCCAGACACTATCTCTATCGGATGGGAATCATCGCGTGGAAGGCGTGAATCGCGATTACGATCTGATCGTGATCGGCGGCGGACCGGGCGGGACTTCGGCCGCGATCACAGCCGCGCGAGGCGGTGCGCGGGTTTTACTGCTGGAACGAGGCCGTTTTCCGCGCCACAAGGTTTGTGGAGAATTTGTTTCCCACGAGTCGTTGCATTTGCTGAAATGGCTACTTGGGGATTCGCGCCAGGCGTTGCTAAAAAAATCGCTTTCGCTGACCGAGTCGCAACTCTTTTTGGATGGACGCAAAATTCGCGTTCCGATTAGCCCCGCCGCGGCCAGCGTCGCCCGTTACGATCTCGATCAGGCACTCTGGTGTGCCGCCACGAACGCAGGCGTCACCACTCTACCGGAGACGACGGCACAACCGCCTCAAGGCGACGGTCCGTTTGTCGTCGCAACATCCGCGGGAGACTTTCGGGCACGTGCGGTAGTCAACGCAAGTGGCCGCTGGTCAAATCTGAAACTGGCGGACCGACTTTCCAGCAAAGCGCGATGGCTTGGGCTGAAGGCCCATTTCCACTCCGTAGAATCGAGTTTCGATCCTTTCGTCGACCTCTACTTTTTTGATGGCGGATATTGCGGCGTGCAACCCGTGCGAGCGCCGGACGGAACGATTCTGCTCAACGCCTGCGCCCTGGTTCGCCCTGACTCGGGAGACACTCTCGCCGAAGTGTTGCGGCGTCATCCAGCCTTAGCAGATCGCAGCCGGTCATGGACCCCAGCCTTCTTGTCCGTTTCAACATTCCCAGTGGTTCACCGCGATCCGGTGCCTGTGTCTGGCACGATTTGCAATGTAGGAGACGCCGCCGGCTTCGTCGATCCGTTCGTGGGCGACGGCATCTCACTCGCCCTTCGCGGCGGCAATCTGGCTGCACGGAATCTACTTCCCTTCCTGTCGAACCAAGCCACACTTAAACAGTCACTTGAAGCCTACTCTGATGCCTACCGCCGAACTTTGCGACCTGTTTACAGGAACTCTTCTTTGCTCCGGAGATTCCTCGGGTTCCCGCGCAGCGTACGCAGAGCGACGCTTTCAGTTTGCGAAAACAGCCCGACGCTCGCCCGATTTCTGGTGGAGTCAACCCGTTCGAAGACGGCGGAGTTTGAGCCGGCAGTTGCGTGGGAAGGTTGACGGATCAGCGGACGAGCAGTACTTCCCGAATGGCGTCACGCGCCAGGAAGAATTTGATCGAAGCAAAATCGCGGAAGAGATTTTCAATGTTTCGATTGTTGAACACCCGCTGCAATCTGGGACTCTGTTTGTCACCACTGGCTGCCAGCCGCACTTCCTGCATTTCCAGCATGTCTGTGCCCGTGATGTGGAAGCGATAGCAAGGCGCATCCGGACCCGCGTCGCGCGTATGAAAGAAAACGAGCAGCAGTCCTCCTGGCTTCATCACCGACCACAGACGATCGATCGTCGGCTTGACCAGGCTTTCTTCCATGTAATCCGGCAGGTTCCAGCACAGCACAACGTCGAACAGTCCGTTCTGATAGGTCAGGTTTTCTTCGAGAAACTTCTTGTCGTCCGGCACCAGCTTGCCGAGCTCATTCTTCACGTGGACGTCGGGGTCGAGTGACGCCTGAAGCAGATCCTCACTGTAGTTCTTGTGTCCCTTGGCGGTGAGAAAGCGGATGTTGTTGGCGGAGGTCGACCCCAGATCCAGCACGCACAAAGAATCGTCGGAGTTCAAGAGGCGCGAAATTTCGGCCATGCCGCTGGAGCGGCGGCTGCGCTTCTGCGGGACAGCGGGCGCCGCAGCCTGTTCCGAAGAGCCGCGAAAAAATCTCATCACGTTGTCAGCAACCGATGCCATCTATGACTGCTTGCAAAAAATTCTGTTCGACTTCTACGATCCAGCCGATTTACCGGCTTCTCTTTGAATTTCGACCTTGCCTTGGAATGCCGCGCCTTCCTCGATCGCGATACGCTGGGTCGTAATGTCGCCGTTCACCACCGCCGACTTCTTCAGCTCCACGCGGTCCGAAGTGGTGATGCTGCCTTCCACCCGTCCCTGGATTACGACGACTTTGGCGACCACACTCGCCTTGATTTTTGCGTTCGGACCAACGGTCAGGCTGTTGTTGCGCAACTCGATGCTGCCATCGACGTTCCCATCCACGTACATATCCTCGGACCCGGTGAGTTCTCCCTTGATCACCACCGACTTACCAATGTGAGCAAAATCACCTGTCTTCGGAACGTCCATAGCCTTGGCCTCCATCCCGCGATAGGGCAATGCCGGGAAGACTGAGATTGTAAATCATCCGGCGGCCTCCCGGTTGATCCGGTATGCCGATTCGCCGCTTTTTGTGCAGGTTGCAACATCCAGACCCATCATCGGTTCCGGTAGCATGCAACGTCTGGTCTGCTACCATCGTCTAACGATACGAATGTCCCTCGCTTCGACACTGTTGGGCAATGCGATCTGCCGCGGAGCCATCGCGATTTTCCTGATGGCGGGCGCCTACCTGGCGCAGTCCTCTACACCCCCAACGGTACGGCTGGATCCTGGCGCGCTGGTACGAACTGCAGTCGAAAACGAGATCAAGGCCTCCCGGGACGAGAACGCCCACTTCCTCTTTCGCAGCACGCGAACTACCTCCAGAGGCGCGGTCACCAAGATTATGGTTCAAGCGAAAGAAGCGACTGCCGGCATCGTCGTCGCCTACAACGGCAAACCATTGACGGAGCAGCAACGGAAGGACGAACGCGCCCGCCTTGAACGGTTCCTCACGAGTCCGGACGAACTGGAGAAGAAGCGCCGCCAGGAACAGGTTGACGCTGACCGCACGCTGCGAATTGTCAGGGCGTTGCCCGACGCTTTTCTATATGAATACTCGGGTGAGCAACTTGGATCGCCCGGCGTGGGCAAGACCGGAGAGCCACTGCTTGCGCTTAAGTTCCGCCCCAATCCTCACTATGATCCTCCATCGCGGGTTGAGCAGGTACTCACCGGGATGGAGGGAACCCTGTTGCTCGATAATCACCGCAACCGGCTGGCGTCGATTGAAGGAACGCTCGTCAAGGAAGTCGGATTCGGCTGGGGTATTCTCGGCCACCTCGACAAGGGCGGCCACTTCCTTGTGCAGCACCAGGTGATCGGCGATAACAACTGGTTCGTCTCGCGCACCAATGTCGATGTCACGGGAAAAATTCTGCTATTCAAGAGTCTGGTTTTCAACATGACGGAAGTATTCAGTGACATCAAGCCGGTGCCACGGGACATCACGTTCGCGCAGGCCATCGAGATGCTGAAAAAAGAGGAGGCGGTCTTCGCGAACAATTCGGCAGCGGACGCTGTCAAGGACGCTTCCGCCCGCTAGACGTTTCCCGGTACCAATGTTTCTTCCCGCACCGCAATCTTGCGGATGAGATCCTCCCTCACTTGATAGCCGGTTCCCGCCGTATCGCTGACGGCAATGGTCCCATCTTTGCTGATTTCCACTTCAGGCTCGATGATGTCCTCTTTCCAATATCGCCGGGACGCAGACACGTCGCCCGGTAGCTGGAAATTTTCCAACGTGGAGAGCGCGACGTTCTGCGCGCGGCCGATGCCCGATTCCAGCATTCCTCCGCACCATACGGGAACGTTGTGTCGTAGCGCTACATCGTGGACCTTCTTTGCCTCCGAAAAGCCTCCCACGCGGCCTACCTTGATATTGATAATCCGGCAGGCTCCGGACTCCAGCGCAAAATCCGCGTCGCGAACATGCCGGATCGATTCGTCGAGGCAGATCGACGTGCGCAGCGCCTTCTGTAAAGTTGCGTGAAGATAGATCTCGTCGTTCCAAAGCGGCTGCTCGATCATCAGCAGATTGAATGCGTCGAACTGGCGGAGGTGTTCGGTCTGGTCGAGGGTGTAGGCAGAGTTGGCATCGACGCTGAGCACAATGTCTGGCCAGCGGTAGCGCACCTTTTCGAGGATTTTGAGATCCCACCCCGGCTTCACTTTCAGCTTGATTCGCCGATAGCCCGCTGCCACTTCCGCCGCAATCTTCTCCAGAAGTTGTTCCGGGGAGTCCTGAATCCCGATGGAGACTCCGCACGAGACTTCGCGCCGCGTGCCTCCCAGCAGTTTCCAGAGCGGCTGCCTGGTCAGTTGCGCCTCAGCATCCCACACGGCATTTTCCAGTGCGGCTTTCGCCATGCGGTTGCCGCGCACCTTTGCAAATAGTGCCCCACAATCCCGACCCGCCTCGATGGGGTATTTCAGAAGCGCCGGCGCGAGATAGTGCTTGATGGTCGGCCACGCCGTCTCGATCCATTCCTCGCTGTAGTACGGATCTTCTCCGGCAACACATTCTCCCCAGCCAGTTACGCCGTCTACTCGCACACTAGTCAACAGTATGCGGCGGCTATGGACGCGCCCAAAGCTCGTTTCAAAAAAATGCACGAGCGGCATGTGAATTTCGCGCAGCGTGATCGATTCGATTTTCATGGGTGCAGGATTAAAAGATGAAGTCCGCAAACGGTCCCAAGCCTCGGCGGAAGCGAACCGGGAAGTATAGAAGGTCGAGACGGCAGGAGCAACAAGTCCTAATGGATCAAGCTCTCGTCCCATGCGCCAAGCAGGAAATGGCCGTTTCCATGGTCGTCGCGGTCATATCCGAGAATGGAGAGGCCTCCGGCAAACGCGTTCTCGATATCCGCACGATTCCTCTTCTGGACCGCAACGGCCCTATCGCGAGTGCTCGCCGCAGCTTTCCACTCGTAGATCTCAGCCGGTACGGTGATGCGGCGTATCGACTCAAAGACGGGGCGGGAGGCCCCTCGCAGCACCGCCTCCACGCGACGCGATTGCAACCACCACTCCGCTACCAGCCGGTCGCTGGGCAATCCACCTTGCAAAGGAGATGACGTAGTCCCGTACTGGTTCGCGTTGTAACGACGCGCAATGGCTCCCAGCTTCTCGATGTTCAAGTACGCGTTCTTGATCTCCAGAGGATCGAAGGTCCATTCCATCAGCTGGAAACCGCGCGCGACCGCGTCATCGCGCTGTGCTAGCTTGAGGAGGCGTCCGAGACCGCGATTGCGATACTGCTTCCGCACCGCAAGCATCTGCGAATGAAGATAGGCATGCCCGTTGCGCCATCCGGGGAAGGCCAGCGCGAATCCCACCAGCGTCGCGCCCTCGAAGGCGCCGATTACCTGTCCACCAATCTTGTTGGCGACTACAAACAAGCGGACCGGCACCAGTTCGGCGTCCGAGAAGCTCCACACCTCCTGGTGCAGGGAAAAACAGGCCTGCATCTCTTCCAGCGTTTCGCATTTCCTGATGGTGATTTCTGGAATCGTCACTTTGCCGGTTGCCGGTTTTCTTCTTGTTTCGATTGTTGCCACAATTTTTCGAGTTCTTCTGCGGAGGCCTGCGCCGGCCCGCGGCCCTCTGTGCGCAGCTGCTCTTCCATCCACTGAAACCGCCGCTTGAACTTACGATTTGCCTTGCGCAGAGCCGACTCCGGATCGAGAGACAAGTAGCGCGCAATGTTTACGAGAACGAAGAACATATCTCCGACTTCATCCTCGATCCGCTCGCGAAGTTCCGCTGGAATCCTGGGTCTGCCGGATCCGGCAATACCCCGGCCGGCCGGCGAAGCAGCCTCTGGCACGCTGGCAAGTTCAGCACGCAACTCCGCAGTCTCTTCAGAGAGTTTGGCGAAGATTCCTTCTATTTCTGGCCAATCGAATCCGATGTTCGCCGCGCGTGAACTCAGTTTGTGCGCTTCAAGCAGCGCGGGCATTTTGGATGAAACACCGGCGAGAACGGACTGTACCTCCTCCGCTTTGTCTCCCTGCTTGGAGCCTGCGGCGTCAGCCCGCTGTTTCTTCTCTTTGTCTTTCTCTTGCGCCTTCAGCGTCTCCCAATTTCGCAGAACTTCCGCCGGAGTCTCCGCCTGTACGTCGCCAAAAACATGTGGATGCCGATCGACCAGCTTGTTGGCGAGCCGATCGAGCACGTCGTCCACGGAGAAGTGCCCTTCCTCACGCGCCATCTGGGAATAGAACAGAACTTGCAGAAGCAGATCGCCCAATTCCCCCGTCAGTTCGGGCCAGTCGCGATTGTCGATCGCTTCGAGGACTTCGTAGGTCTCTTCTAGGGTGTAGGGTTTGATGGTGTCAAAGGTCTGCTCGCGGTCCCACGGGCAGCCTCCCGGAGCCCGCAGCCGCGCCATGATCTCGACCGCCCGCTCGAAACGCTCGCCTGTGGTTGGCATGCCTGTTCAATGTAAATGTAAATGACCGCTTCCGGCGTCCGCAAACATGGCTCGATCCGGCGGGACTCTAGAAGAACGCTGCCTGCTGGGGCTCGATTGACTTGGCGACAATCAAAGTGATGTCGTCATATTGTTCGCACGTGCTGAACCGTTGCACCTCGCCCACGATCGCCGACACCAACTCGCGCGAGTTCAAATCCCGATGTTTTCGCAGCGCTTCGATGAGCCGATCCTCTCCGAACTCTTCTCCGGCTGTACTAAAGGCCTCAGTGACGCCATCGGTGAACAATGCGAGCGTGTCTCCAGCCGTCAGTTGACAATCCTGGATCGCGCAATCCCACTCTTTAAAAAGTCCGAGAACAGTACAGGTGGAGTTGAGTTTCTCGATCGTGTCGTCGGCGTGCAGTAAGAGAGCGCAGAGATGCCCGCAATTTGCATAGCGTAGCCGCTGCGTCAAATCGTCGTACTCGGCAAAGATCAGCGTGGCATAGGCGCTGTCGGACGTATTTTCATAAAACAACTCATTGACCGACTGCAAGAGCCGCTGCGGCTCGTTCCAGGCGACCGCACACTGGCTGCGCAAATTCGCTTGCAGGTTCGCCATCAGCAAAGCGCCTGCGATTCCCTTCCCCGCAATATCTCCCAGCACCAGTCCGACACGTTCCCGCCCCAGGTTGAGGAAGTCGTAGTAGTCGCCGCCGACCTGTCGCGCCTGGATGCAGACTCCGGCATAGTCGAGTGTCTTCAGTTCCGGAAGGGTTTGCGGAAAAAGCCGGGCCTGAACCTGTTTGGCGATCGCCAACTCATGAGCCGAGCGGCGCTCCAATTCCAGTTTCTCGGCCGCGGCGCGGCGCTGCTGCTCCATCGACTCCGTCATCTCGTCGAAGCTCACCAGCGCGAACGAATTACGGTCGATGTCCTCGAAACGAGTAAAGACGCCGCCCCAGATCGGCGTCCGCTTTCCCAGCAGCATTGGGACCGCAGTTGAGCCCGCCGTCGACTGTTGCGGCTTGACCCTCCGAAGCCGGGGGGTGTGCCGAAAACGCACGCCGCGCCTTCTCCATTCTGTGTAAGTGGCGACTACATCCTCGGTGACAAAAACCAGTGGTGTCGGTTGCCCGATAAGTTTGTAGGCGTCCGTCTCCGGTTCCGGGGCGATGAGCGTCAATACGGCTGTGCCGTCCGGCGGCGAAACACCGACCCATCGCTCCCCGGATTGCAGGACCACATCGAAGGCCAGGCTGAATCCCAACTGATCGAGATAAAATCGCAGGCTTTTTTCCTGATCTCGCACGAAGACGTTTACGGCGTGGAGGCGGAGATAAGTGTTCTTCCGATCCTGGGCAAGCTCCGACTGATCCACAACATCGAAAGATGGGAAGCCGGCCATGGCCGTTGATTATAAGCCGTCCAACGATGGTTCAAACGGGCAGGCAGAGCAGGCCGACCCACGCTTCTAGTCAGGCATTCCAACCAGGATTCCAATCAGAATGTGCCGAGGGTTCGTGGGCCGAGGACCGTGTCGTCGGTGATCATCGCGTCCACTCCCCACTCCACCAATGTCCGCATCTCGTCTACCTGATTCACGGTCCACGGCAGGACCTTCTTTCCAGAGGCACGCATGGTTTCGATCATCTGCGAATCAACTAAGTCGACTCGCGGAACAACCCACTCAACCGGCATCGTCAGCCAGCGATTGAGTTCGGTGCGGTCTTCACACAGAAACCCCAGCGGAATGACGGGATCAAGAGTGTGTAAATCGGTGAGTACCTGAGGTAGAAACGAAGAAACCAGATATCCCTTGGCGGGCCGGCGTTCGCGCAAAAGGGAGACCACTTGCGCTTCCAATCCAGCGACTTTCAACTCGATATCAAGGAATGCGCGCGCGGCGAAAACAGCGAGAACTTCGTTCAGAGTAGGTAATTCCAAATCCGCTGCCAGGGTGCGTTCAATCGTCAAACCGCGAACCGCAGGATCATGGCAGACCAACGCATCGCCATCCGCCGACCGGCGCACATCAAATTCAAATCCGTCGCAGCCGTGCTGCAAACAGAGTTCAAACGACTCCAGAGTATTTTCAGGAACGCCGTCCGATGCGCGTGCGCCGCGATGCCCAAGGAGAAGGGGCCGTTTCATGATTTCCCTGTTTTTCGCTTGTCAAACGTTGGTCGAACGGTTTGGAGCAGTTGGTTTAGCTCTTACTGAGAACTGAGAACTGAGAACCGAGAACTGGGTACCGGGAACTGAGAACTGCCCTTTTCAGTCGAGATCGAAATCGCGGATCGGTCTGCCCGTATCCGGCGTCTCTTTGGCTTTCTTGACGGCTTCCTGAAATTTCTTCTCCAGCAACTCAGCGGCATTCTTCTGCGCATCGACGGACTGGCGGAAGATGGACTCGCGCCGGCTATCGTGCTCTCGCAGAGCCTGCGCCGCTGCTTCCATGTCGGCAAAGGTTCTCGGCTTGACTGCCGCGGTGTGTGAAATTACCGCGTGGGTGGACACATCCACCTTCAACAACGCGCCGCAGCAAGGGCAGGTCAAATCGAAACTGGACTCGCGTTTGGCCACAGACGCATGATACCGCAATCCCGTCAGCGTGGCGCGAGGCGGAGCGGGAAGATATGGAAGAAGTACAGCATTTCCCATCCCAGCAGGACAACCGAAACGACGACCACGAGGATCGCCAGGATTTCCCCAAACGTAAGGCCGCGGCGGTCGGCCTCAAAGTGGCGCGCTCCCAGGCTCAGGATGTTAAGAGTCGCAAAGGCAAACACCAGCGCCCAGAGAATGTTGTAGATTTCCTCGCGAGTGGACCGCAGTAGGAATAGCGCCGGAAGAATGCCCACAGCGAGCGCATGGACGGCGCGTCCGCAACCCTCTGACCAGGAATGGATCTGGTCCAACCCCGTGAGCAGGATGGAGGCAGAACTGCGATGCAGGGTGGTAATGGGTCGAAGAAGTTTCATGCGAAAAAGGGATATTACCGCGTTTGGAGGTCCAAGTCAGCCGGACGTGCCTCTTTGATTAAGTTAGCCGCGTTTACAATTGCCTTGCCCATGAAAAGCGCTCGCCTGATTATTTTGTTCGTCCTGAGCCCCATTGCCTTCTCCCAGACCGGTTCCGTTGCCGACCCGGCGACTGCGGCTCACCAAACGCTTGCTGTCCTCTCAGGAAAACTCAAGGCACAAGGCCTACAACAACCAGTCGATGTTCTCCGCGATCGCTGGGGTGTGGCCCACATCTACGCTCAGAACCAGCACGATCTTTTCTTTGCACAGGGCTTCGTCGCTGCGCAGGACCGACTTTTTCAGATGGAACTGTGGAAGCGCGCAGGACAAGGGCGACTTGCCGAAACCATGGGACCGGCTTTTCTTGCCCGCGACGTAAACGCCCGGTTGCTTCGGTATCGCGGCGACATGAAGACTGAGTATGACAGCTACTCTCCCGACACGCTGGCAATCCTCACCGCGTTCACCGACGGCATCAACGCCTACATCGCCAGTCTCTCAACTCCAGGCAGTCCGGGTCTGCCCGTGGAATTTCAACTCGCCGGATTTTCGCCCGATACCTGGCATCCTGAAGATTGCCTGAATCGCATGGCCGCTTTTTCAATGACTGGCAACGCTTTCAGCGAACTGGAACACGCCCAGGCCGTCTCGCTGCTGGGCGCGGAGAAGGCGTCGCAACTCTTCGACTTCGATCCTGCCGTGACCCTTGATCCCGCGCCGGGCGCCGACTTTGCCGGCCTGGCGCCGAGTCTGCTGCAAAACTTAGTGGGCAGCGACCAGCGCATCGAATTCCCTGCGCGCGTGCCCGAAGGCAGCAACAACTGGACCGTCTCCGGCAGCCGCACTTACAGCGGCAAACCATTGCTGGCCAACGACCCGCATCGCGTGATCGGCCTGCCGTCGCTGCGTTACATGGTTCACCTCGTTGCTCCTGGATGGAATGTCGCGGGAGCAGGAGAACCCGGACTTCCCGGCGTTGCACTCGGACACAACGAACACATTGCGTGGGGCTTCACGATTTTTGGACTAGACCAGCAGGACCTTTACCTTGAAGAACTGAATCCCGCCGACCCACTTCAATACAAGACCGAAACCGGTTGGCAGCGAATGGAAGTTCGGCACGAAAAGTTTGGCGTACGAAAGCCAACTTCCCCGGCCGACATGAGAAACGACATCGTTCGAGATCCCAACGATCCCTCTTCGGTCGATGTTGCGCTGACCTTCACCCGCCATGGCCCTGTTCTCTGGGCCAATAACAGGCGCGCTCTCGCCTTGCGCTGGGTGGGCAGCGAGCCCGGCACGGCTGGATACCTCGCGTCCCTGTCGATCGACCGGGCTCAGAATTGGGAGCAATTTGAATCAGCGGTCGCGCGCTGGAAAGTTCCCTCCGAAAATCTTGTCTATGCGGACACCGAAGGCAACATCGGCGAACATTCCGCCGGGCTCGCTCCCATCCGCAAGTGGACCGGCCTGCTGCCTGTCCCCGGCACCGGAGGCTACGATTGGACCGGCTTCGTCCCCGTTGGAGAACTGCCACACTTCTTCAACCCCAAAGAAGGCTTCCTCGCCACCGCGAATCACAAGATGATCCCGGATCGCTATCCCTACAACGTCGGATTCGAGTGGGTTTCGCCGTATCGAATCACGCGCATTAAGAACGTTTTTGCCAGCGCCAGACAGAACAATCACAAGCTGACGTTACCAGACATGGCCTTCCTGCAAAACGATGTCACGTCCCTGGCCGCGCTCGAGTTTCAAAAGCTGCTGCAAGCGACACCACTGGCAAGCGATCCTTCACTGCGCACATTTCTGGCGTGGGACGGCGAACTGGAACGTAAATCCAGCGAAGCGGCCCTCTATGAAATCTGGCTCGACCAGATCCGCAAAGCATTGGCGGATCGCTTCACTAAAAATAACGCCGTGGCCCAGGTGCTCAGCGGACGCTACAAAGACATGGCTCCCGACTCGATCTTTCGGGTTTTGAGGGTCCCTGAAACCACCCTGTTTGGTGCCGATCCCGTTGCCGACCGCAACCAGCTTCTGGCCGAGACCCTCAAGTCCGCCCGCTCGGAACTCGCTAAACTTTTCGGCCCCGACCCCTCGCAGTGGACATGGGGTGCGCTGCACGTAGTCCGCTTCCGGCACGCCCTGGACCAGCAGCCGGGCGTGAAAGAATTGTTCGACCTCGGCCCGCTCGCGCGTCCGGGAGATGAATACACGACCAACGCAACCGGCATGGCCGATTCGTGGGACCAGGTGTCTGGTGCCAGCTACCGCCAGATCATCGATCTCAGCAATTGGGATCGCTCCTGGGTCGTCAACACTCCCGGCCAGAGCGGACAGCCCGGCAGCCTGCACTACTCCGATCTCACGCCTCTGTGGGACGCAGGCCGCTATTTTCCGCTACTCTATACGCGCAAAGCCGTGGAAGGCGAAACAACCGACCGGCTGACCCTGGAACCGTAACCGGGAAACGGCCTCGCCATTTTTTTCAATCATGAATTCGCCCATCAAGTTCATCTTCTTCGACGTAGGCAATACATTGCTCTTTCCCAATCTCGAGCGTATCCACGCGCCGCTTTCGGCCCGCGGCTTCATTCTCGATGCCGACCTTCTCCGCAACCTGGAGCGCAAGACGAAGAATCAGTTCGATGCCCGCATGGTGAAGGACGGCAGCACCGACCACAGTTTCTGGTGGATGTTCTACAGCCAGCTTCTGGAAGAAATCGGCCTCGTCGACGACACCGTGCGTGACCAACTTGTCTCCACGATCCGCCAGTCCGCGAACTGGGACATCATTCCATCCGCCACGCGGGAACGACTTCAGCGAATCGGCGCGCGCTACCAGATCAGCGTGATCTCCAACGCTGACGGAAAGATCGCCGATGTACTAGGCCGCTGTGGTATCGCCGATTGCTTCTGTACCATCACCGACTCGGGTCTCGTCGGCTACGAAAAGCCGCATCCCGAAATCTTCCGCCACGCATTGCAGACCATGAACGCCGCTCCGGCCGAAAGCTTGTATGTCGGAGACATGTACTCCGTGGATTACCTCGGCGCCACTGGTGCCGGTATGCGAGGCGTATTGATGGATGTAACCGGTGCTTATCATGAGCGGGGCGTACCGCGGGTAGAATCTCTCGACGAACTAGACGCTTTTTTGTCGCAGCGTTGACGTTGGGTGGCGGCGCCGCGGGGGCGCAAATACAATCACAGAATCATGATCGACTCCCGATTTCTTGTCTTCCTGACCGCGGCCGTCCTGCTCGCCATTGCCCCTGGCCCCGGCATGCTTTACGTTCTCGCGCGAACTCTGAGTGGCGGACGCCGCGAAGGACTTCTCTCCTCACTCGGCACGTTCATGGGAGGCATGGTGCATGTTTTCGCCGCAGCCGCTGGAGTCTCGATCATCCTGGCGAAGTCGGCGCTGGCGTTTGCCACGGTGAAATATGCAGGCGCTGCGTATCTCTGTTTTCTCGGCATCCGCATGATCTTTGATGCCCGGCGGGACGAACCATTTCCCGTCGCCGTCCCGGCTGCCAGGAATCCGCTCTGGCAAGGCGTCATGACCGAGGTGCTGAACCCGAAAACTGCCCTGTTCTTCCTCTCGTTCATTCCGCAATTCGTGAATCATACGAGCGGCCACGTATTCGCGCAGTTTGTTGTCCTGGGAGCGATCTCCGTAACACTGAACACAACCGCCGATATGGTAGTAACGCTGCTGGCTGGCCCACTTGGCCAGAAGATCCGAGAATCCGCGCGCTTCCGGCGGCGACAACGCACCGTCACCGGCGCCATCATGATCGGTTTGGGGACCTACCTGGCTGTGGGAGATTCGAAGTAGGTCGTCGGGTCAGACTAGAGGTCGATCACCTGGTGATCATGGCAGTCCGTGCGAACGGCATCGTACAAACTCTGGAGTAAGGTCACGCCGTTGCGGGCGAGGAAACTCACTCCACCTATCTCTCGCTCCTGCAACTCCTTGTTCGGATAGACCGCCCCGTTCAAACTATCAGCGTGCCGCGTGATGACTTCATTGCGCTGCACTTCCGCACGTGCCGCCCGAGCTTCCAGTTGCGTGAGTTGATACTTCATCTTCTCTTCCGCGTTCGAGGCCGCATCCACCAGAGTTGAATCCAGGCGAGCCAGCGATTCGCGAATCGAACTCAGGGATTTCTCGAGCGCCGCTTTCGCTTCCGCAAACCGCCCTTGCAGGTCGGACGGCAAAGTACAAGTGGCGAGAGCTTGTCGTAATTTTTCGGGCCCGGCAAACATATCCGGCATCGACAACTGATAGCGCTCCAGCAGACGCTGCGCTTTGGGATCCACTAAGGTCGCGGAGAAGCGCGGCAAAATCGGCGTCACTCGCCCCAGCAGCTCTTTATAGACCACCGCGGCCTGCGCGAAATAGGCGACCTCGGCAGGGCCGCCCGTGTAGACCAATGTCGGCAAGAGATAGTCCTGCAAGACCGGTCGCAATAGCGCATTCGGGCTAAAACCCTCTGGATTCGCTTCGACGCGATCGAGTAATTCCCGGGTGACGCTGCGACTGTCGCCAATCGTGAATTCCCCGCCCGTTGCGTCGCTCTTGCGCCGGATCGCCGTGCGCGTGCCGTTTCTGATCTCAAATAGCAGTGTCGACGCAGCTGTGACTTTCACTTGCTGGTGATATCCCGCCGCGTCCAGTGCCTTGCCACGCGCCAGGAGAGCGTCGTCCAGCTCCGCCGACCGCTCCAGGACCTGACGGAGAATCGGCTTCGCCAGATCATGAAATGCCGTATCCGACTGATCGAGCAGGATCACGCCCCAGTCAGCGAACAGGAGCGCCATCAGGTGGCCAAATGCACTACCCATGGTTTCGCCCACACGGTAGGACTCGCGAAGCCAGGTCGCGACCTCGGTCTCTCCCAGCAGCGCAACCGCACGCTCAACGACCGGCTCAATTTCCGGCCCTAGACCGATCGATCCCACCGGCGCGTCTTCGATGCCATGACTTGCGATCGTGAGGCGCTCCAGAGCACCCGTCTCGGATGCAAAAGACACATGATTCACCTCGGCCAGATCGTGGTCTTCGGTCGCAAGCCAGAAGATGGGCACACAGTCCACTCCAGCGGCGGTCGCTTCTTCCGCAAGCTTGACTGCCGACAGGGCCTTGAATACGGAGAACAGCGGCCCGCCGAATAATCCCACTTGCTGCCCGGTCACCGCTGCCACCGCTCCGCGCTTCAGTCGTTCGATATTTGCAAAAGTCTTCGCGCCCGATCCGAACACACGGTTCTGACGCTCCAGAACATCGCTAACCTTCCGACGGCGAATGTCGTCGTACTGGACGCGCCCGGCTTCGTCCTTCACCCACTCGGAAAACAGCGGTGACCTGGGATAGAAATCACGAACGGCTGGGTCAAAAGAAAGGTAATCGAGGAAGAGGCGGGTAGTGTGTGGGATTTGCGAGAACGGCAGACACTGAGTCTTCACCGGCAGCGCTCCCGACAGCGGGTTGTCGTCACGATTCTCATGCGTTGCCGAAAACCTTGTGTCACACAGTTTTGTATCGGGGTGTCGCTTTCGCGATACCGCAAATCTCGTGAAATCAGTCGTCTTTTAGTGACCACACGGTAACGCGCCCGCGACAGCTACCTTAGCATCTGATGATCCCAAATCGCTCAAGTTGCAAAGACTTGGGTAGGCCTGATTTCAAGAGGATTGAGCCGGGGCCGCTCTAACGGCTTGCCAACACTACTTGCTGCTGACCGTGGACTTCCCCAGCCTGTCCAGCGACGCGTGGGCCTCCTTGGCGAATTCGCCTTCGGGAAGGATCTTCAAATACTGCTCATAGTATTTCTTCGCCTCCGCTTTGTCGCCAAGCTTCTCCTGGCACTGCGCCAGCCGCAGACTTGCCATCGCGTCGTTGTCTTTGTAGTAAAGCGCTTCCTTGTAGCGATCGAGCGCGGCGCGATAATTCTTGCGCTTGAAATAGAAGTCTCCCACCTCGACATCTTTCATCGCCTTCATCGGATTCCAGGGACGAAATTCCTGCACTTCGGCATCGGGATTATCGTCTTCTTCGAGATCGGAAACCGCCGCCTTGCTGAAAGGATGGTTCTTGGCGTCGTCCTTGGGCGGGCTGATGTCGATGCGATTGTCGCGACTGGAACTCTCAGCGGCTTCGCGATCGCGAGCGGCTGTATTGTCGGGCGAAGACTGCTGCGCGACGCAGAGACTCCCGAGCAGCAACAAATGCACGGGAAGTAACACTAGTCTTTGTCTTTGCATAGTAGACAGACTCATTCTAGCGACAATCGGGTAGGACCGCCAGACTGCCTACGGAGTTGCATGACGGGCAAAAAGACAGGCCGCCCACAAGAGGGGCGGCCTGGTTTGGCGAAATCCTCCGGGGAGGAGGGAAAATTTAGAGCGACGATGGCGGATTGTTATTCGCCGTCGGTGCCGGAGTTGCAGCCGGCGCCTGCGCAGGGGCTCCGCCCGTGGTGTTCGTCATCAGGTGAACCTCCACGCGGCGATTCTTCTTGCGGCCTTCCGCAGTCTTGTTGGACTCGACCGGCTTGTCCTTGCCCAACCCGATCAGGTAGATCTTGTGAGCCGGAATGCTCTTCTCCGACGCCAGATACTGAATCACCGAGTTGGCGCGGCGCTGGCTCAGATCGTAGTTGTATTCCGAAGTGCCCACCGAATCAGTCGCGCCTTCGACGGTAATGATGTATCCCTTCGTGCTGGCAACGCTGGTCGCGAGCTGATCCAACTCTTCCTTCGCGTCCTTCGTCAGGTTGTCTTTGTTGAATCCAAACAGCACCGACGTGTCCGCAACTGACCGGTAGTTGTCGAGGTTGACCACGGTGTTGGTTAGAGTATCCACGCGCTGCGTGGCGTTATTAGCTAGCACCTGGGCTTCGTCAGCCTGCTTTCCGGCCGCCAGGGCTTTCTCATCCACTTCAGCTGCGCGCGCTTGCACGCCTTGGATTCCAGCCTGTGTGCGCTGATCGACATCCTTGATGTCTTTCGAATTCTTCGCGGTTAGGTCGTCCAGTTCGTTGGTCTTGTTGATGAGCGGCGTAGTCTGCTGGCGGACATAATTTTTGCTCGAGCAGCCAATCGTGGCCGCGAGCGTTCCAGTCAGCATCAGGGTCATTGCAATACGGTTCATTGGTTTAAGGGCTCCATCCCCATTGGTACTTCAGTCGTAATAGAATCCTGGGATAACTCTTGCAACTTGCACTCACTCAGTACTCAAGCACGGTTCATGCCATTCGCGGCCCTGAACCAATCAAGATAAAACCATTAATATCTATGATTTATAGTTATCTGGCTGGAGATTCCCACAACCCGCCTGCGCAATCGCGTCACAAACCGTAGAAATTTTATATGGTTTGCGTCTGCCCGACAGTATAGAGAACATCTCCCATTCCCACCAGCCTGAAGCCAAAAACCGAAGCGGGCCGAATGACCGGCCCGCTCGTTGGATAGAATTCGACCGTCTTTAGTTCTCGATTCTAGTTGGCTATTTTTTCAAACGCCTTTTGAAACTGTGTGACCAACGGTGTCTCGCCCTTCTGTAGGCCGCCACGTCCCATCACACGCCACAGATAAGTCTGAGAAGTCGAGTGCGCGTCGTAAACAGCCACGATGTCCTCGGTCGGCCGCGATTGCACAGCTAACACAATGTCCGCATCCTCCGGACGATACACCAGTGTCAGCTTGCCCCATTTCTGGAGGGAGTCCTGTACACGGCTGATCGCAGCGCGATCGTCGGGCAGAATGTTTGGGTTGTACTGATCACCGTCATAAGACGTCACGAACACAAACCGTGCATTGGCAAATATTTTTGGCATCGGCGGAGTGTCCTTCGCCGCCATTGCGACGCCCGCCAGGGCGAGGCACAACAACACCAGCGCTACCATCTGCTTTTTCATCGCGTTCTCCAATTCTCTCTATTAAAGAGATGCTTCGGGAGGGGCTTTAGATGCTAGGAATGAACAAGGTTGAAAGGGTGACGAAAGTTAGACCGAGTTACATTACGCTTGGCACAACGATCCCCATGGCACTAAGAACGCGAGTCAATTCCCGGCGAACGACCGCAGCGGTTGCCAGGAGGAATTTCTTTCGGCCCTCATCCGGTTCAGCCAGGATGGGGTGACGGTGGTAGAAGGTGTTAAACAACTGCGCCATCTGAAACGCATGCTTCGCGAGGTAAGCGGGTTCCTTCGTGGCGATGCATTGCTGGATCATGTACGACGTCTTAGCGGCCCTAACCCAGAGTTCCCAGATTTCGTCCCCGGCAGCGCCGTTAAGGTACTCGCCAAACCCTAATATAGAGGCGGGACTCACCCCGTCTTCCCTCGCAACAACGTTCTTTGAAAAATCATCCGGGTTGTATCCACCCTTGCGAAAAATGTTGGACGCCCGCACGACCGCATACTGCACATAGGGGCCAGTCTCGCCTTCAAAGCTGAGAGCATCCTTGAAATCAAACGCAATCACCGACTGCTTGGTGTACTTCAACATAAAGAAGCGCAGAGCGCCGATGGCAATCTGCGTGGCAATCTCCGCCCGTTCGTTCTCCGGAAGTTCCGGATGCCGCGAATCTACTTCGTTGCGCGCCGAGGCGATCAACGCATCGAGCAAGTCGTCGGCCTTCACGCCGAATCCCTTGCGTCCCGAAACCTCGATCCAGGGCCGCGCCTTGTCTTCTTCACTCAATTCGTAACCGAGTTCCGCCGCACAGCGCGGAGTGAGCGCAACCATTTCGTAGGAAAAGTGCGTGTACCGGTCCGCCGCTTCGTTGTGTCCAAGTCCGCGCAACGCTTCGATGACCGTGTTCTGCGCTTCCGCCTGGCGCGCGTCGATGACGTTATAGATCTCGGCGACATCGCCGAAGTGGGGATGATCTTTTTCGCCCTGCTCGGTTGAGATCCAGACATCACGGTCATTGGGATAGCGGAAAAACTTGCGGTAGCCGAAATCGCGTCCCAACAGACCGAACTTCCACATGTGATACGCGATGTCCTTGCCGACGTAGCCAACCGTACCGTTCGAGCGAACGATCACTTTCTGGTCTTCTTCGGAGATTTTCTCCGCGTCTTCCGCGCCAGACTCTGCACTCTCTGCGGTTTCAGATTTTGCTGTTCCAGCCCGCCGCATGACCCAGCAGCCTTTGTTCTTGCCGTCGTTCTCGAAAGTGAGTACGCCGGCTTCTTTGAGCTTGCTGAAGGCCGCATCCCAAAAATGCAAATGTAGAATCTCGCTCTCTCGCGGCAGGAAGTCGTACTCGATATCGAGCCGCTCCATGGTTTCGAGGTGGCGCCGCAGCACGGCCTCGGATACGAGTTCCGCAATCTCCGCCGTCTCGTTATTCCCTTCCTCGATCGCATGCAGTGTCGCTAGCCGCACCTGAAGGTTCTGTTTGTCCTGTGCATACCACTGCGACGCGCGTGCGTAGAGGTCCCAACAGTAGAAATCGAATTTTGGCGCGGCGGCGAGGGCTTCGATCTCAGCGCGCGACTTTTTCTCGATATGCAGGAATCCAACCACCACATCCGCCACCTGCACGCCGGTGTTGTCGATGTAGTTCTGCACATCGACTTCCCTGTCAGCAAAGCGCAGCAAGCGCACGAACGTGTCGCCAAGGATAGCGTTGCGCAGGTGTCCGATGTGCGCGGCCTTGTTGGGATTGATACTGGAATGTTCGACCAGCACTTTGCCTTTGGGGGCTTCTTCCGCGGGTTCCTGATCGGCGACTAGCGCAGCCGCCATCTCCACGCGGTTCACGCGGACGTTAATGTATCCGGCTCCCGCGATCTCAAACTTCTCGAAGCCAGGTACAACGCCAATGCCAGCGACAATTTCGTCGGCGATCTTGCGCGGAGCCTTCCGCAACTTCTTGGCGAGTTCAAAAGCGAGCGGCAGCGCATACTCCCCGAACTCGATCTTCGGTGGCTGTTCGATGACGATATTAGGCACATCGAGGCCATAGGTGCGTTGCAAAAATCCGCGCACAGCACCGCTCAATCGGCGTTCCAGGTGTCGGTACAAGAATCCCTCTAAATGATTGAAGAAAAAAGTGATTCTAACAGAGCACTCGCCTCTCGCCGGATTGACGGAAAAGAGCGCCGTTCCCTATCATGAGAATTCATGAATCACGCGTTCAAAAAGGAAGAACGCGGGACGACCCTCGATTCACCAACGACGAACGACCATCGACCACAAACGGTTTCAACCATGCGTATTGCCTACCTCGACTGTTTTTCCGGCATCAGTGGCGACATGTTCCTTGGCGCACTGGTGGATGCCGGCGTCTCTCCAAAACTACTGAAGGACGCGATGGCGGCGCTGGATATCGGCGCGCGACTGGAAATCTCGCGGGTAACGCGCTGCGGGATTGCAGGGACGAAAGTGGACGTGTACGCGCAAGGCGAGAAGGATCTGCCGCGCGAAGTGTTCCCGGAACAGCACTCACATGCTCATGATCACACTCACGCGCATTCGCATGAACATTCTGATGAACCGCAGCGGGCGGACGCGCCCGCTCCCCACAGTCACGGGCATGAACACGGGCGGCATCTGAGCGAGATTCGGCAAATTATTTCCCGCGCTTCCATCGGCGAGGCGGCCAAGGCGACGGCCATTCGCATTTTCGAAGCGCTGGGCGCGACGGAAGCTGAAATCCACAACACGTCGGTTGAGAAAGTTCACTTTCACGAGGTCGGAGCCGTGGATGCGATGGTCGACATCGTCTGCGCCGCGGTCGGATCCGAGGCTCTGGCTATCAGCGAGTGGGTGTGTTCACCCTTGAACGTTGGCAGCGGTACCGTAAAATGTGCACACGGAACTCTGCCTGTGCCTGCGCCTGCGACTCTGACCTTGTTGAAAGGCGCGCCCGTGTATTCGTCTGGACCCGCTGTCGAACTGGTCACGCCGACGGGGGCGGCGATCGTGAAGGTGCTAACTACCCGCTTCGGTTCGTTTCCCGCGATGAAAATTGAGAAGGCTGCCTATGGCGCCGGCACGCGAGATTTCCACGATCATCCAAATGTGCTGCGGCTGACGATTGGCGAAGCAGACGACACGCATGTTTCGCGCGAAACGATTACCGTTTTGGAAGCAAATCTTGACGACCTGTCCCCCCAGGTGCTCGCGTACGCATCCGAGAAGCTACTGGCCGAAGGCGCGCTCGACGTCTTCAGCATTCCCGTCCAAATGAAAAAGGGACGTCCGGGCTCGCTGCTTACCGTACTATGCAAAATCGACGACGCCGATCGCCTGACCAAGCTGATCTTCACCGAGACCACGACCCTCGGCGTCCGTCGCCGCGAGGAACAGCGTCAGACCCTGGCGCGCCGGTGGGAGACAGTGAAAACTTCCTGGGGTGACGTACGTATCAAGATCGCGAGCATGAACGGCAGCATCTCGAACTACGCGCCCGAATACGAAGACTGCCGCGCCCTGGCGGAAGCGAATCACGTACCGTTGAAGACGGTAATCGAAGCAGCAATGCGACAATATAAAAACTGCTAGCTACCGGCTGCCGGCTCACGCCTATCCGCTGCAGGAACCGGTTGGCGAGAAGTCAGGAGCCTGACGCAACATGCGATTTCCTCATGACTGACACGTTCTACATCACGACCCCGATCTACTACGTGAACGCTCGCCCGCACATCGGGCATGCCTACACAACGATCGCCTGCGACACGATCGCACGCCGCCATCGAATGCTTGGCGACGACACCTGGTTTCTGACCGGCACCGACGAGCACGGCCAAAAAATCGAGCGCGCCGCGCAAGCGGCTGGGAAGACCCCGCAGCAGTTTGCCGACGAGGTGTCCGACACCTTTCGCACGAGTTGGGAGCGTCTCGGACTCTCCTATGACGACTTCATCCGCACCACATCCGACCGTCACAAACAGGGTATGCAGGCTCTGTGGCGCAAGATTCGAGATAACGGATACATCTACAAAGGCACCTACACAGGTCAGTACTGCGTTTATGACGAGCTTTACGTTGATGCAGTCGGCCCCGGTGCGCCGTGCCCCGATTGCGGGCGTCCGACCGAAACGGTGCACGAAGAGAACTACTATTTCAAGCTCTCGGCCTTTACGGACAAACTCATTCAGCTCTACTCAGAGAATCCTGACTTCATCCGTCCCGACACGCGCCGCAACGAAGTGATGAGGTTTGTGAAGGGCGGCTTGCGCGATCTCTCCATCAGCCGAAGCACGTTCTCGTGGGGCATCCCAGTTCCGGACGACCCCAAGCACGTGATCTACGTGTGGTTCGACGCCCTGGCAAATTACATCACCGCGCTCGGATTCGGCCAGTCCGACACGAGCAAGTTTGAGAAGTACTGGCCGGGCGTACACGTGATCGGCAAAGAGATTGTGCGCTTCCATTGCGTGTATTGGCCCGCGTTTCTGATGGCGGCGGGGCTGCCGTTGCCGAAGGGCATCGTAGCGCACGGCTGGCTGCTGTTCGAAGAGAGCAAGATGTCGAAGTCGCGCGGCAACATCGTGCGCACCGAAACCATCGTCGACGTGCTCGGCGTTGATGCACTCCGCTATTTCCTGTTGCGCGAAATTGTGTTCGGGCAAGACGGCTCGTTCAGCTTCGACGCGCTCGTCCAACGCTACAACGCCGATCTGGCCAATGGCCTCGGCAATCTGGCGAGCCGCACGCTGACCATGATCAACCGCTACTTCAAGGGTGAAGTGCCATATCCCTCGCAGAGCGGACGGACCTCGGCGGACGAAGCGATCGCAGAAACTGCACGCAACACAATCATTGAGTTCACCAGCCTTTTCGATCAGTATCAGTTTTCGCGGGCTCTGGAATTGGCTTGGGGGCTGGTCGCGGCAGTAGATAAATACATCGTCGAAAACGAACCCTGGTCGCTGGGCGAAAAACAGGACGAAGGCAGCCGCGCACGTCTCGCCACCGTGCTCTACACCAGCGCGGAAGCCTTGAGGATCGTAACCGCGCTGGCTCATCCGGTCATACCGGCCGCGACCGCGAAAATCTGGACTCAACTGGGTCTCGGCGAGATTCAGAAATTCGATCTGTCCGCCCTGAAGTGGGGACAACTGCAACTGGGAACGAAACTTGGCGAAATACAAGCGGTATTTCCCCGAGCAGACAAATCGGCAGTCGAGAGGATGCACAAGATGGAAGAACAGAAGGATGCAAGTACATCCGCGGCGGTGGCGACAACAGCACCTCCAGCCGTGGCCGCGCCTGCCGTAAAAGCGGATGCGCCCGCCCCTGCCAAGTCGGCCTCCGCAACCCCCGACGGCAAGATCAGCATCGATGATTTCGCCAAAATCGAACTGCGCGTCGCTCAGGTAAAGACCGCCGAGCGCGTGAAGGGCGCCGACAAACTGTTGCGCCTGGAAGTTGATCTCGGCACCGAGGTTCGCCAACTGGTGGCCGGGATTGCCGAAGCTTATGAACCGGAGACGTTGATCGGCCGCAAGGTCGTGATTGTTGCAAATCTCGCGCCTCGTAAACTTCGTGGATTGGAGTCCAACGGCATGATCGTGGCTGCGTCCCCAGAAGGTGGCAAGCCGGTGCTGGCGAGCTTTCTGGAGGATGTACCAGTGGGAACCAGATTGAAGTAAAGGAGCCAGCGCTATGGTAAAGATAGTGCTCCTCACATTCGTTCTCAGCACATTTGCCTCAGCAGGTCCAGGTCAGGACTTTCTCACCACAGCCGCGAATCACTTCAGGACTTACTCTGACACTACCCTCTCGAGTATCGAACCAAACACCGTCTCACTTGAAGAGATCGTTGCGAGGCTTGGCACACCCACTACGGTCGCGACTCGATCCGATAAGTGGTTCACGAACTACGCCTATGAATGGCAAACAACGAGGTGTCGACTCAGGCTGCTTGCAAAAGGGAATACCCACGGCGCACTGCGCCTAGACAGCATTGATGTGTGGGGCGATAGCCCAGACGGTGTGATTGGCACTACTGGCCATGGGTTAAAACTTGGGGACACAATGAACCACGCCCGCCTCCTGTATAGGACCGGCTTGTATAGGTACGGCTTGCCAATGAAAAGTTCGGTGAGTCTGGAAATTGACTTCGACGAGAGGGCCCGAGTCAATCACATGCAATTGAAAAATCCCTGCTGGGGTAATCTTTGTAGTTGGTGAGAAATGCTTCTCCCCTCCGACCCAATGTTCATCGACTCCCACGCTCATCTCGAAGGCAAACGGTACGACGACGATCGCGACGAAGTGTTGTCCCACGCGAAGCATGTTGGGATCGATGCCTATCTTGCCATCGGAAACGGAGATGGGCCTGACACCGCCGACTGCGGCATCCGGCTGGCCGAACAATACAATGGCAAGCCCGAGTATCCGGAAATCTGGGCGAGCGTCGGCATCCATCCTCATGAGGCCCATCTTGCCGATGATGCCGCCTACGCGCGTCTTGCGGAGTGGGCTCGACATCCCCGGGTGATTGCCTGGGGCGAGATTGGCCTCGATTACTTCTACGATCATTCGCCGCGCGACATCCAAAAAAATGTTTTTCTGGGACAACTGGAACTAGCTCAAGCGGCCAAGTTGCCGATCATCATCCACTGTCGCCCCTCCGACAACAGCGAGAACGCATGGGACGACTGTCTAGGACTCATCGCCGAGCACTGGAGTCCCACTGGCCTCGGTGGAATCCTGCATTGCTTTACCGGCACCGTCGTACACGCGCGCAGAGGCCTCGATCTGGGCTTTCTGATTTCGTTTGCCGGGAACATTACGTTTCCCAAGGCACAAAACATCCGCGATGCGGCTCAGATCGTCCCGCTCGATCGGATGCTGATCGAGACCGATTCGCCCTACCTGGCGCCCATTCCGCATCGAGGGAGGCGCAACGAACCGGCGTTTGTCAAAGAAGTCGCACGCCAGATTGGTGAACTGCGGAATTTGCCTGCGGAAGAAATCGGCGCACGGACGGCCGACAATTTCTTCAGTTTTTTCAACCTCCGCGAAAGAATTGAAAAGACCCCTACAAAACCTTAGCCTGCCCGAGAGCCTGCATCTTCTGATACCCTCAAGAGTCAAATACGGGGGTGCTCCGCAGCTTGGACTCCGAGGCACGTGTTCTGGGCCACGAAATTGCGCGCACTGTTAACTATTCGAAGCCCGAAGCTCGCGGCTCGAAGCAAGCACGGACTGCGCTCCCGACAAGAATACAAAACGCCATGCCCGATAACACTTTCGATATCGTCAGCAAAATCGACCTGCAGGAAGTCTCGAACGCGATCCAGCAGGCGATGAAAGAGATCACGACTCGCTTCGACCTTAAGGATTCGAAGTCCAGCATTGCGATGGAAGGCAAGGACGCGATCATCCTGCATTCCGCCGACGAATACAAACTGAAGCATGTGAATGACGTCTTCCAGGCAAAACTGGTCAAGCGCGGCGTGCCGCTGAAAGGTCTGACCTACGGCACCATCGAACCGGCCGCCGGCAGCACCGTGAAACAGAAGATCACGATGCAGCAGGGCATCCCGATCGAAAAGGCAAAAGAAATCGTCAAGGTAATCAAGGAATCGAAGAAGAAAGTGCAGGCTTCCATCCAGGGAGACGTGGTGCGCGTCAGCGGAAAAGATCGCGACGCGCTCCAGGAAATCATCGCTCTGATGAAGCAGCATGACTTCGGAATTGATATGCAGTTTACGAATTACAGGACTAATTGAAAGCTTGAAAGCTTTACCACGGAGACACGGAGCCACGGAGAAAATCAACAGCAAGATCTTGGTATTCTCGGTGGCTCCGTGCCTCCGTGGTGAAATAGGACTGGGCATAGATTGAGCGCAACTACCGCCATTAACGGAAAAGAAATCTTCGACCTGCTGCGGGATGACCTCGTCGCGATCGAGGTGGAATTCGGTCGCGACACCGTTTCCAGCGTCGCTGTCATCACCGAGATCGGCGAATACCTGCGCGCGGGTGGAGGCAAGCGGATACGGCCGGCGCTCTTGCTGCTCTCCGCAAAATTGCTCGGCTACAAGGGCAACGGCGCGGTCAAGCTCGCGTCGGTGGTCGAGATCATCCACACCGCTACTCTTGTGCACGACGACATCATCGACGAAGCGCAAATCCGCCGCGGGCGTCCTGCGGCCAACACACAGTGGGGAAACTCGAAGTGCGTGCTCGCGGGCGACTGGCTTTACATGCAGGCCTTCAAGATCGCCGTGCAGGAGCGCAACTTCTGCATCCTCGACGTGCTCATCGAACTCACACAGCAGATGGTCGAAGGTGAATTGCTACAGATGGAGAAACTCGGCAAGGCGATCTCCATGCAAGAACATCTCGACCTGATCTATCGCAAGACGGCCTGCCTGTTCTCGGTCTGCATGCGGGCCGGAGGCATTCTCGGCGGCGCTACCGCCGAGCAGGAAGAACGTCTCGGCCAGTACGGGCGCGATCTGGGCCTGGCCTTCCAGATCGTGGACGACGTGCTCGACCTCACCGCCTCTGAGAGCGTCCTCGGCAAGCCCGTGGCCAGCGACCTGCGCGAAGGCAAAGCGACGATGGCGGTCATTCATGCATTAGAACGCTGCACTCCCGCCGAGCGTCATCAGATCGAGACGATGATGGCTGATCGCGCGTTCAACGGCGTCACCCATGCCGACATCCTGGCGATCCTGAACAGGTATGGATCGTTGGAATATGCTTCCAAGGAAGCCGCGCGTTATGCGGAATCGGCGCGCAACGCAATCTGCACTTTTCCAGACTCCGAAATCAAGCGTGCCCTGCTTTGGGCTCCCGAGTTCGTAGTGGCACGAGAGAAGTAAGCGCCGTCCCCGATCGATTCGGCTGCCACAGGGTATGCCCTAAATATCACTCAACTCTTCGCTGGCGGAAGTTAAAATCGCTTCAAACGACTGCGGTGGGGTAGCATCCGTTTTCTGTGTCCCATCGTACCTACAATGGAAGACGAGTTCAGCGGTTTCAATCGAAACATTTAGGAGATCAAGAATGAAGAAATTGCTTGTAGTTGTTTTGGGCATGGCGATTGCTTTGAGCGTAAGCGCATTCGCGCAGGACACCACGGGTATGGGCAAGTCTGACAAGGATGCGGCTGCCGCACCCCTGAAGAGCCTCAAAGGCACAATCAAAGCCGATGGCGACAAGTACACCTTCGTCAGCGACAAAGACCAGAAGTCCTGGGACGTGGTCAACCCCGAGGCCCTCAAAGGCCACGAAGGACACCATGTGGAACTGAAGGCCCACGTGTACGCCGATAAGGGACAGATCCAGGTCATGGAAGTGAAGATGCTGTAGTCCTGTCCGATTGCAGCGCCGCCTGCCGGCGGCTGAAGGGCGGCGATCTGCCGCCCTTTTTTCTTGTCTCCCCTCCGCTACTTCAGAGTTCGCCTGCCAGCGCGATATAGTTATTACTGAGACAATCGACTGTGGACGATCTGCTTCCTCTCATTTCCCGACACGGATACCTGCTGCTGGCCGCATTTTGTTTTGCCGAAGCGATCGGATTACCGGTTCCAGCTGCGATCGCCATCCTTACGGCCGGCGCGGTGGCCGCCTTCGGAAAACTGCACCTCTACTCGGTGGTCAGCATTTCGTTCGTCGCCATGCTGACCGGCGATGTGATTCTCTACTACACCGGACGAGCCAGCGGTTGGACTCTGTTGGGATTTCTCTGCCGCCTTTCGATGAATCCCGAAAACTGCATCCTGCGCTCGGCGGAATATTTCTACCGCCGTGGCAAACAGACGCTGCTCTTTGCCAAGTTCGTTCCCGGCATCAACTCGATGTCGCCGCCGCTGGCGGGCAGCATGAAAATGCGGGTCAGCCAATTTCTCCAATTCGACTCACTGGGAATCCTGTTCTACGTTGGCGCATATTCGCTGGGCGGATACGTGTTCAGCGATTTCCTGCGGGCCATAACTCGTGGAGTACGCTCGGCCGGCTCGGCCGCAGAAGTCGTGTTGAGCTTCGGACTGGGCGCTTACATCGTGTATCGCATCTGGATGTATCGCAAGTACCGGCTGCTCGATGGGGTGCCTCGCGTACCGGTAGAAGAACTGGCGCGCAGGTTGGCATCGGACGAAGCACAAAACGTCGTCGTCGCCGACGTCCGCAGCCACGGCTACTACGACGCCGATTCCACACGCATCGCCGGATCGGTTCGGCTGGAGCCCAACAATCTGGAGGAAGAGATCAAGAATCTCCCGCATGATCGCGAGATTTATCTCTACTGTACTTGACAGCGCGAAGCCACGAGCGCCCGGGTGGCGCAACTACTTCAGAAACACGGATTCAAAGCGTTCGTCATCGTCGGCGGATTGCGCGCCTGGCGCAATGCCGGGCACGCGGTCGAACCGGTTCCCCATGACGACGTCATCAAACTCCCCACGTTCGACTAAGGCTCGTCCTTGGCAGTCCGGAATGTGTTTGCTATCTTCGAAGCATGGGGCGATCGTTGAGTTTTTGCGCCGTGATTCTGGCCGCCGGAGAATCTTCGCGCATGGGCCGCGACAAAGCCCTGCTGCCCTGGCCTCCTGAATCGTCCGCGTCGGTAAACAGGGAAACCTTCCTCTCCGCGGCCATTCGGCTCTTTACGCCTTACGTGGACGTCGTCCTAGTAGTCGCCGGCAAGAACGAACGCGACCTGGCGCCGATCGTTTATGCACGGGGGGCCTCACTGGTGGTCAATCCCGACCCTACGCGCGGACAGTTCAGTTCTCTGCAGGCCGGTTTGCACGAAGTTCTGAATCGCGGACGCGACGCCGCCATGATTACTCTCGTCGACCGCCCCCCGGTGCAACCCGAAACCATTCGTTTTCTTGCGAGGAAATTCGAGCAGGCCGCGCAATCTGTTTGGGCAACCGTGCCGGAATATCAGGGAAAACACGGCCATCCCATTCTCGCTGGCCGTGAGATGATCGAGGCGTTCCTGCGAGCCCCCGCAGGCTCCAATGCACGCGAGGTTGAGCACGCCAATCAGGAGAGAATTGCGTACATCCCGGTGGAGGATCCGTTTGTAGCAACGAATGTCGATACACCTGAGCAATACGCAGCCCTGAATGTCTCAACCGCGTAACCCTTTTTAGTAGTTGTCATCTAGTAGCTGTCATCCCGAACCAAGTGCGGGATCCGTAGTTTGTAGCGGCAATAAAGTATTAGTGACAACTCATGACCAATTCCTCTATCTCCACGAAGTTTCTCGAGAGTGTCCTCGAACTCAACCCGCGCGTCGCCGCTTTTGATTGCGACGGAACCCTCTGGTCCGGCGATGCTGGCGAAGGCTTCTTTACCTGGTCCATGCAGAAAGGGATTGTGTCGGAAGAGATCGCCGCGTGGGCACGAGCCCGTCACGCGGACTATAAAGCTGGCTTGGTCGATGAGGATGTGATGTGCGGCGAGATGTGCACTATGTACCACGGCCTGCGGGAAGCGGACCTCCAGCGCGCCACCAACGAATTCTTTGAACTCGACCTCGCACGCGGAATTTTTCCAGAGATGCGCGACCTCGTGCTGCGCCTGCGCGCCGCCGGGACCGACGTGTGGGCGGTGTCTTCCTCCAACCACTGGATCATCCGCTCGGGAATGAGAGGCTTCGGTATTCCCGCAGACCGCATTCTGGCCGCCGAAGCGGTCGTCAAGGATGGTGTGATCGTCGACGACTTGATCCGCGTACCGAGCGGCCCTGGCAAGCCCGACGCGCTCCGCGAAGTTCTCGCCGAACCGCCAGACTGCGCCTTCGGTAACTCCATCTGGGATCGTGAAATGCTCGAAATGACCCCGCATCCCTTTGCCATCAACCCAACGCCCAGGCTCGAAGAAATCGCTGAGTCCAGGGGCTGGCGGATTTATCAGCCGAAGAAAGTGGATGAGTAACGTCGCATCTTGTGAGGCAGCGGGACGTCGTCACCGCCGCCGAGACACCGGCGCTGCCATCAAAACCTCAGAGCTTTCCTAACGCAGCCTTCAATGTATCCATCGCCAGATGCCCGGCATGCGAGGACACCTTGGGCAAACCGCCAATCCTGTCTACTAATTGCTCGCGCGTGACGTGCCGCGCTTCTTCTATCGTCCGGCCGCGCACCAGTTCCGTCAGTGCTGACCCGCACGCCATCACGGGCACGCACCCCTTGGCGCGAAAACGAATGACGACAATCCGTCCCGCGTCGACCTTCAATGTGAGGCGAAGCACGTCTCCGCAAACGGGGTTCTGCAACTCCGCCGATAGATCCGGCGATTCGACATCGCCAACGTTCCGCGGATTCTGGAAATGGTCCAGCACCTCAGCCGAATACATGGCGCGATTGTAAATGCCCGCCTCGCGATTCCCTTCCCCTACAATGGAAGACATGCCGGGTTCGCACAGTCCCCATCGAATCGCCTGTCTGCAACCGAGTGCGACCGTGATTCTGGCAAGCGTCGGAGAACTCGACCGGGTCGTGGCTTGTACGAAGTACTGCGGCGAAGTCGTCCCCGAAGTACGGCAACGCGAGTTGCTGATCATCGCCGATTCGTGGACCTCCAAAGCTCACGAGATCCTCGCGGCCGCGCCCGACCTCGTGATCGCAGCAGTTCCCTATCAGCCGGAGTCAGTCGAAGAAATATTAAAAGCCGGCATAAGATTTCTGGGACTCGCTCCGCGCACTCTCGCCGATATCTACACGGACATTGCGGTCATCTCGGCAATCGTCGGCGCGGGCGAGCGGGGCGCGAGCGTGATCGCAGACATGCAGATCGCGATTGAAGACGTCCGTCGCCGGACGTCCGATCTACCGAGGAAACGGGTCTTCTGCGAGGAGTGGGGAAAGCCGTTGATTACCTCACAGCCGTGGGTTCGGGAACTCGTCACTGCAGCCGGTGGTGATTTCATGGGCGATCCCGGCAAACAAATAGCGTCAGATGCCGTGGTCGCCGGAGATCCCGAAGTCATCATCGCCGCCTGGTGCGGAGCAGGCAGCCGGGTCCCTCTCTCCAAGATCATTCGCAACCGGGAGTGGACCAAGACCGCCGCGGCGCAAACCGGGCAGATATACTGCATCTCGGATGAACTTCTGAACACACCGGCGCCGACGCTAATACAAGGTCTGCATGCTCTCGCCGCAGCTCTTCATCCAGAAGTGTTTGTGTCCGCACCCGGGTTACTCTCAATTACTGAGGTGACGCCTGCACCGGACGTCTTTTCGCAAAAGTAGTTTAGGATGGACCTATGCCCTACACTTCCATTGCAGTCTCAGACATCGAGAACCTGTTGAATTCTGCCTTCAGCGTTTCACAAAACAATCTGCCACCGAAGTAATTGAGCAATGCCCGCCCCTGCCCGTTAGGACAGGAAATACTCACCAACCTGCTCGCTGCCTAAGTCTCCTGGCACGCAGCTAAGGTCCCCCACTCTATGAAACGCGTGGTCGCAGCTCTCATCGTTAAAGACGGCAAGATCCTGGCGTGCCAGCGTACGCGTCACCAGGTCATGCCCCTGAAGTGGGAGTTTCCGGGAGGCAAGATAGAAGATGGTGAGCAGCCACGCGACGCCATGCGCCGCGAACTGCAGGAAGAATTGGGAATCGAAGCGGTGGTGGGCGACGAAGTCTCGCGAGTCGTGCACGAATATCCGGGCGGCGGGTCAGTCGAACTACGTTTCTATGTAGTCCGAAGCTACAAGGGGGAAATCGAAAATCGCATTTTCAAGGAAATCCGCTGGGTCAACCGCGCTGGACTAGGCAAACTCGATTTCCTTGAAGCTGACGTAACCGTACTCAAAGACCTCGCAGCTGGAAAACTCGTCTAGCTTTTTCTCCGCGTGCTTTGCGGCCTCTGCGGTTAGAGGCTTTTTGACGTTAGGAAGACTCAACCAGTCCCGCCCCGAAGCGTGTTCCAGACCAGCACCACCGTCAACGCGATCATTACCACCGTCAGCACCCAGGCAACGACGTTATAGGACCGCGTGTTCACGTGCTCTTCCATGATTTCTTTCTTGTTGATCAGTAAGAGCATGAAGACGAGCACAAACGGCAATACGCCTCCATTCACAACCTGCGATAGCACCGACAGCTTGACCAGCGGTACGCCCGGCAACAGAATCACAGCGCCGCCCGCGACGATCAGGATGGTATAGAGCCAGTAAAACGCAGGCGCCTCCGAGAATTTCATGTCCATCCCTGACTCCAGGCCCAACCCTTCGCATACTGTGTAGGCGGTTGAAAGCGGCAGAATCGAGGCCGCGAAGAGCGAGGCATTGAACAAGCCCAGAGCGAACAGAATATAGGCGTAGTCTCCCGCCAAGGGACGCAGGGCCTGCGCGCCATCAGCCGCATCACGAATATCACGGTGGCCGTGCAGATAGAGTGTTGCCGCGCAGGCCACGATAATGAACCAGGCCACCACATCGGTAAACACGCATCCCACGACCACGTCCAACTGCGACGCCTTGTATTGCCGCTTCGTCACTCCCTTTTCGACCACGGACGCCTGCAGATAGAACTGCATCCACGGCGCGATCGTGGTTCCGACAAGTCCAATCACAAGGTAGAGATACGAATCCTGTTTGAACGCCGCCAAGTGAGGAGGTTTAACCGTGGCTGTGATCGCCTCCAGCCAGGCCGGTTTCGCGAGGACACCGGCAAAAATGTAGGTGAGGTAGAAGAACGACGCCGCGAGGAAGACCTTCTCGACTGTCTTATATTGTCCCTTGACCACGATCAGCCACACGATCGCGGCGCAGACCGGAACCGAAATGTAGCGGGAGACGCCGAACAACTCCATGCTGGCCGCAATGCCCGCGAACTCGGTCACCACGTTGCCGAAATTGCAGATCAGAATCCCGATCATCATCAGAAATGTGATCCGCAACCCGTATTCCTCGCGGATCAGATCACTGAGGCCCTTGCCGGTCACCGCGCCCATGCGCGCGCACATCTCCTGCACCACGATCAGGGCGATCGTGATGGGAATCATCGTCCACAGCAGGGCGTGCCCGAACTGTGCGCCGGCCTGCGAATACGTCAGGATGCCGCCGGCATCGTTGTCGACATTCGCGGTAATAAAGCCCGGTCCTACCACCGAAAAAAACAGCAGGATCTGGGTCTTCCAGCGTCTCAGGAATTGCATGCGCGCATTTCACAGGGTTCGAGTTCACAAGAGTGACCAGTCAGGATAAACGCAGTCCCCCGATTCTGAACAGGTGAAAACGCGATCAAGGCGTGAAAACAGTTACGGAAGACGCACGAGTGTCGGCCAGACACTCTTGCCGACCCGTAATGTCAGAGTTTGGCGCGCAGCATGTTGATGACGTCGTCCGGCGTAATTACGCCGACCAGTTGATTGTGCTCGTCCACGACCGGAAGGGTGAGGAGGTTGTACTTGTCGAACAGTTCCGCGAATTCCTTTTCCTTGGCGTCGGCCCGCGAGTAGATCAAGGGCTCCTGATGCAACGCCAGCAACGGAGTATCCGCCTTGGCCATGGCAATTTTGGCAAGAGGCACAGTACCAGAAAGAGTGCCATGCGAGTCGATCAGGAAAATGGTGCTCATACTCTCCATGCGCCCGTCAAAACTCCGCATCGCTTCGATCGCGTCGTGCGCCGTGGCCGCCACCGGTAGCGCAATGTATTCCGTGGTCATACGGCCCGCCGCCGTGTGCTCGCCGAATTCAAGCAGGTCGGCTACTTCCTTCCGTTCCTGCGGCTGCATCTGCACGAGGATTTCTTCCGTGCGGTCGTCAGACAAGTCAGCCAGCAAGTCAGCCGCCGCGTCCGGTTCCATCTCCTCTACAATGTCAGCAGCACGCTCCGAATCCAACGATTCGACGACCGCCTTCTGGAATTTCGGCTCCAGCTCTTCGAGGGCTCCGGCCGCGACTTCTTCGTCCAAAGTCTCAAACACGGCCTCGCGCTCATTGGGAGCCAATTCTTCGACGATGTCCGCGATGTCCGCCGGGTGCAGCTTGGCCAATCTCTCATGCGAAATTTTCAGTTTCACCCGCCGCGCAGGATCGGTTTCAATCAGATCGACAAACTCCCACGGAATCTCGCGCGGTGGAATACGCATCAGCAGGAGGCGGAGCGCTGAAAACGGAATCACGCCCTTGAGCAGGCGCCGGACAGCGCCACGCGCGCCCACATCCACGCCTTCGATCTTCAGAATCAGCCGGCTCTGCGATGTCTCCAGATAGAAATCCACGTCGTTGACACGCACCACCTTGCGCCCGTGGACGTCGATCACCTGCTGGTCCAGAAGGTCGCGGCCCAGAAAGAATTGCCCCTCGCCTCCGCTGAATGGATGCCAGTCGGAAGCCGGCGTAGACGCCCGGACACTCCCGTTAATCACCGAAATCGACCCACACGGCAGGATCCGACTCCCGGAGCGCGTTTTCACAATCAGCGCCGACACTCGCGAGCGGTCTTCCTGGGGAAGCAGAGCCGCCTCGCGCACCCGTCCCACCGTGCTGCCGGTGCAGTCATACACCGCCAGGCCCAGCAATTCGCTCAGGGACAGAGTGCTCACAGCCATCAGCATACTCAAGTGTTCGGACGGAATCCAGAAAACGATGCGCTCCACAACAGTTTTCGTATCGCGCGTTCCAGCCCGAGGCAAACAGGTCCGCTAATGTCCATCCTGTCGGCATCCGTTTCGCTATCGTCATTCTGTTCCCCTGTTGATCGAACGATGATCTGAACCGCGCCGCGCGGATGCATGAACGGAAAGGACCCATGGCATTTCGAACGTTTGCGGTAAGAACCGCGATTTTTGCGTTGGTCGTTTTGTCAGCCCAGGCATGCCCGCTGTCCGCCCAAAATGCCAGTCAGGACGAAATGGACCGCTCCGTCCGGCCCGGAAACGACTTCTACCGCTACGCCAACGGCAACTGGCTGCGTGCCGCGTCGCAAAACGGGCAACCCAGCTACGACAATCGCGCCGTGTTGACCGAGAAGACGAGCCAACGAGTACGCGACCTCGTGCGGGAAGCCGCGACCACCCATCCCCCCAAGGGCAGCATCGCTCAGAAGGTTGGCGACTATTACTCCAGCTTCATGGATGCGTCCGGCATCGAGTCAAAGGGTATGAAACCGCTGGCTGTCGAGATGGCTGCCATCGACGCGATCGCGAACAAGGCATCGTTGTCCGTCTATCTCGGCGGCACTCTGAACACCGAGGTTGACGGGCTAACAGCCAACGCGGACCATGTTTTCGGATTATTTGTGAATCAGGGATTTGAGGACTCGAAACGCAACTACCCCCACCTGCTACAGGGTGGCCTCGGCATGGATCGGGACAGCTACCTTGACCCATCACCCAAGATGGTTGAAGTGCGAGCACAGCATCGGTCTCGCATCGCGACAGTCCTGAAACTGGCGGGCGTGGCCGATTGGGACGCGAAGGCTGAGCGCGTGCTAGCGCTCGAAGTTCGCATGGCGCAAACCTTCGCCCCCGACTCCGATGCCGCCGACGTGTTCAAGCAGAACAACCCGTGGAAGCGCGCAGATTTTGTCATCAAAGCGCCAGGGATGGATTGGGAAGCCTACTTCAAATCGGCAGGAATGGCCGAACAGGCAGATTTTGTTGTCTGGCAGCCGTCGGCTGTAACCGGGATATCGGCGCTCGTGGCGAGTGAGAGCGTCGGTTCATGGAAAGACTATTTCAGGTATCACGTGATCGAACACTATGCGTCCGTGCTTCCCAAGGCTGTGGCTGCGGAGCCCGCCCCCGACCGCGAGAAGGCCGCCATCGCCGCGACGAACGCAGCGTTGGGCCAAGCGGTAGGGCAGCTCTACACGCAACGCTACTTTCCACCTGAAGCCAAGGCGCAGGCACAGGCGATGGTGCGCGACATCATCACGGCGTACCGCGCCCGTATCACGAATCTCAGCTGGATGTCTCCTCAGACCAAGGAAAAGGCGCTGGCCAAGCTGGCCGCTTTTACGATCGGCTTGGGCTACCCAGATAAATGGATCGACTATTCGACACTCGACATCGCGCCTGGCGACGCCTTCGGCAACATGCGCCGCGCGGAAGCCTTTAATCGTGCTCGAAGTCTCGCCCAGCTGAAGCAACCAGCAGACCCGGCCGAGTGGCGAATCGATCCGCAAAGCGTCGGCGCTGTCATCATGTTCAGCCCCAACTCCGAATTTTTCTCAGCTGGTATCCTTCAGCCGCCCTATTTCGACAGTCAGGGGGATGCCGCCTCGAACTACGGATCAGCAGGCGCCGGCATCGCGCACGAAATCAGCCACAGTTTCGACGAACTCGGCAACATCTACGACGCCGAGGGCCGCCTGGGCGATTGGTGGACCACCGAAGACCGAACTGCCTATCACGCAGCGGCGGCGAAGCTGGTGGCGCAATTTGACGCCTACTGCCCGCTGGCCGACCTCTGCGTCAAAGGACAGCAAGTCTTGAGTGAGAACATCGCCGACCTGGCTGGACTGCGCGTGGCGCACGACGCCTACCTCCTGTCATTAAAAGGCAAGCTCGATACCGTGATTGGTGGTCTTTCCGGCGAGCAGCGCTTCTTCCTGGCATTCGCCCAAAGATGGCGCAGGGTTCAGAGCGAGACCGCGTTGCGGAAGCAGATTGCCACCGACACGCATCCGCCCGGAGAGTACCGCAGCGATGGCGTGCGCAACGTCGATGCCTGGTACAAGGCCTACGACATCGCACCCGCCGACCAGCTATATCTAAAACCCGAAGACCGCGTGGGGATCTGGTGACACCGTTGCGTATCGCCTTTGTGGAATGGCCCGAAGCTCTGTCAACGAGTGATGCATCGTGGGCTGAGTTAAAGAACTCCGTCACAACCGCTCGTCCGGATATCCTGCTCACCAATGAACTGCCGTTCGGGTCGTGGCTTGCCGAGAGCCCGGACTTCTCCGTCGACCAGGCTCATCGCAGCCTCCGCGCACATGAAGAAGGACTGGAAGCGCTGGTTGACCTTGGTCTTCCCGCCATCATCTCGTCGCGGCCAGTATGGAATGGAAATCGACTCGCGAACGAGGCGTTCGTGCTTGAAAACGGAACCGTGCGACCCTTGCACCGAAAGCAATATTTTCCCAACGAGCCCGGATGGTTTGAAAGCGAATGGTACGCCGGCGACAGTTCCGGTTTTCACGTGGCCGACGTACTGGGAATCAGGGTTGGCGTGCTTTTGTGTACGGAAGCCATGTTCAACGAACGCGCAAGGGCGTACGGAAGGCAGCAGGTTTCGCTGATCGTGATCCCGCGTGCTTCGGGAGTGAACATTGAATCCTGGAAAATCGCTGGTGCGATGGCATCTCTGGTTGCAGGTGCTTACGTTGTCAGCTCAAACCGGATCGGCCGGGCCAGCGGTGGCACGCGGTTTGGCGGCGGCGGCTACGCCTACGAACCGCATGGACGGCTGCTCGCCGTGTCATCGCTGGCCAGCCCCGTACAGACATTCAAGCTTGACCCCAAATTGCCAACGGCCGCGCAGCGCGAATATCCCTGCTACGTTCCCGAACTGGAACGATCTGAAATCTGAGGACTCGGTCCTCTCCGATCAGGGTGTTGTGGACCGAAAACCCGAACTGACGGCGGTCGGGTATCATCATGCCACGCGAGCCGGACTTCAGGTCTTGCGAGCCCTAATGTTTGACTTTTCCCTCTCCGACAGGCAAACTGCTCCATCGCCCGCTAACCGCTTTCCGGCCAGCAGGATGAGCCGGGCGGTTCTCGGTGCCAGCGGGGCGATTGGACTCAGGAACTGTGCGCCCTATGTCTGGAAACCGCGTCTCCTATACGCTGGACTCAACGCTGGAGACGGTCAACAATGCCGAGGAAACCGCTGGTCGCATGGCCACCGAAGCCGGCTTCGGCGACGAAGACGTTATGAAGATTTCGATGGCGGTGCGCGAAGCCGCCGTCAATGCGGTCATGCACGGGAACGCGTATAACCCGAGCAAGAAAGTTACCTTAGCGTTTGAATTGACCCCGCGCGACCTCGTCATCGTGGTGCGCGACCAAGGCCCAGGATTGGATGCCAGCAAAATTCCAGACCCTTTGGCGCCGGAAAATTTGATGAAGACATCAGGACGCGGCATTTTCCTGATACGCTCGTTCATGGATGTGGTGGAGATCCACCCATCCCAGTCGGGCACCGAACTTAAAATGATTAAGCACGTCCACGGTTCCCCCGCGGACTCCAAGGAGGCTTCCCAGTGACAATGAAGTCCAGTACTCGTCAGGTGGATGGAGTGACGATCGTCGACCTTAGCGGGCGGATTACTCTCGGCGAAGGCAGCGTCGTCCTGCGCGATACGGTGCGCGATCTGCTCTCAAAGGGCCACAAAAAGATCCTGCTGAACCTCGGCGACGTGAACTACATCGATAGCTCCGGCATCGGCGAACTCGTCAGCGCCTTCACTACCGCTAAGAATCAGGGCGGCGAGTTGAAGCTGCTGAACCTCACCAAGAAAGTCCACGACCTGCTGCAGATCACCAAGTTGTACACCGTCTTCGACGTAAAGGACGACGAAGCAGCCGCCGTGAAAGCCTTCGGCAAGTAGCAGCCTCATTCCCGCGACGACACAGACATCGGCGGGCCGGTTTGCAGAACCGGCCCCGCTTTTCCGTTTTGGGACGAACTTCCGGAATTTGCCTGCTTTTCTCCACGATTTTCTGCTCTGCCACCACTCTCCGGCCTACAATCACGGCAACTGGAAGGGATTCACCCGCCAGTCCGTCATGCTTGCTCACGCGGCTCGATTGATCCTGCTCCCTCTTCTCTTGGCCGCGACCGCTTCCGCCTCCGAGTGCGTGGCCTTCTCCGACGCTCACGAACACATTGGCAGCACCCGCTGCGTCAGCGGAAAGATCTTCAACGTAAAAGAGGGCACCCGGGGAGTGACGTTCCTCGACTTCTGCGAAAACTTCGACACCTGCCCCTTCACCGTCGTCGTGTTCGCCGACGATCTGAAACACGTCGGCGACGTACGTCAACTCAAAGGCAGGTCCATCGAAATCAGTGGGAAAGTCGTGCAGTACGACGGCCGCGCGGAAATTGTCCTAAGTCGCCCAAAGCAACTCGGCAAAGACGCCATACTCATCCCACCGCTCCCGAAGAATTATGACGTCGAGCGCCGAGGCAACTTCAGCCCCGGCAAATTCAGAGCGCCGAAACAGAAGACCGCGAAGATTCCGCATAAACAGGGCCACGCCGTAGATATCGAAGACCCCAGCGACAACCCGTGAGCGTGTGGAGCCAGGTCTCTGACCCGCCCGGAACGGGTCAAAGACCCGTCCCCATACACTCAAACCATTCCCTTACGCAAATCCTCCAGCGGATACCTTGTGCCGCGCCATACGATGCCATCGTTCCACAGCGTATGGAACATCGATTTCATCAGGATGTACATGAACAACGCGGTCGCAAGTGGATGGAGAAAAAAATAATAAGGCGGGACGGCGGAAACCCTGGACATCCCCCAATAGATCAGAAAAATACACGCCAACGCCAACGCGTAGGGAATGCGCGTCCATCCGTGCGCCAACCACAGGCCCACGAAGGGCCCGAGGTTGAGAAAGCCGACGCCGATCACGCTGCCCACCGTCCGCCACCACTGAAACATCAGCAAGGCGAAGAAGTTCTTGGTGAGGTTATCGACGATGCCAGACGCGCCCACCGCCCATCGCAGCGATACCAGGTCTTCGCCGAACGCAACGCGCGACGCAAAGCCCGATTCCTTGACGACCTTACCCAGCTTCATGTCGTCGATCACTTCCATGCGCAGCGCGCGATACGTGCCGACCGCGTTGTAGGCCGAGCGGCGGACCAGGTTGAAGGCGCCCACGCCCAGATGATCTTTTGCTTTGGGGTCCGCTACCTTCCACAGGCGATGTCCGAAGACAAATAGCGTCTGGAAGAAAGCCATCATCATTTTCTCGCCCGGAAGTTTCATGATCATCCTCGGCAGCAGTACCAGATGATCCGTCTTTTCCGCTTCCGCATATGCGATGGCGCGCCGCAGCGTGTCGGGTTTGAAGAGTACATCCGCGTCCGTGAACAGCAGCCAGTTCCCGGACGCCTGCTCCGTCGCGGTCCACATAGCGTGGGTTTTGCCCATCCACCCGGGCGGCAATTGCGAAATGTGTATGACCTTCAACTTTGGGGGGGAACCACTCCTGCCCGCTTCCGCCGCGACCGCGTCCATTCGAGCGCCGGTGGAGTCCGTCGACCGGTCGTTCACCGCGATCACTTCGAAATTGGGATAATCGAGCGCAAGCAGCCGCGTGAGTGTTTCGGCAATGTGGGCTTCCTCGTTGCGGGCCGGAACAATGATGCTGACGCGAGAATCAGAGGCAGGACGCTCCCATTCCGGACGGGCAATGTCAGCTACCGTCGGCATACCGAGGGCAGCGTCCACAATACGCGAGAACCAGGCCAGGGCCAGAACAATTCCCGCAATCCAAAGGAACCAGCTCATTCCTATGTGACCACCGCCGCCGTGTCCCGGTTGGCCCCCATCCGGGGAGCAAATTGCATGCCGTAAAACAGGGCAATCGCCGACAACACAAGCGCCACGGCAGTACTGCTGAGTCCAACCTGCAACGACGAATGATCCGCAATCCTTCCGATAATCACGGGCGAAAAAGCATCACCCAGCAAATGGATGACAAAGATGTTAACCGCCAAAGCAAAGGCTCGAATGTGCGGCCCCACCGAATTAATGATGGCCGCGTTGAGCGGGGATGTGTTCAGGAGAAGAAGGAATCCGGCTACCAGGATGGCACCCCACATGGGCCTACCCTTGGCATGCAGCGCAATCAGCATGGTAGGCGCGCCAATCGCCACGCTAAAGGCGGAAATCAGATAGTAGGCGCCCTTAAAGCGCGGCAGGAGTTTGTCCCCAAGCCATCCGCCAAACAATGAGGCGACAATTCCGTCGAACACCAGAATCGCTCCGAACACGAGCCCCGCGTACGATTCGCTATAGCCCCGTTCCCTCTGCAGGAATGTCGGCATCCAAAGCGCAACGCCGCCGATGGCATAGGTCATGAACGCCATTCCTAAAGTTGCCGTCCAGAAAGCCGGGTTGCGGAGAAGTCCCATCACCGACCTCCGCTCCGGCGTTTCAGGAATAGAATCCTGAATTCCGCGCGGAGGCTCCGGCAGGAATGCAATCGCAAGCGCCAGAAGAAGTCCCGGGGCGCCCGCCACATAAAACGGCACCCGCCATCCATAGGCTTGGCCGAGCGGACCACCCGCCAGAAGGCCCAGCGCGGTGCCCACAGGGATGGCCAGATAGAAAATCCCGAGAATTCTTCCCCGCTGGTTCTCAGGAAACAGATCCGCGACCAGCGTTGGCGCGAGAATGCCAAAACTAGCTTCTCCAATTCCGACGATGGCGTGCCGGAAAAGAAGGGTGCCGTAGTCGTGCGTAACAGCCGTTAGCAGCGTAGCCAGACTCCACAGGACGGCTCCGGAAACCACAATCCATTTGCGGGAGAAGCGATCCGCCAACGGCCCCATCACCGGCGCGGCCAGCATGTAAACCCAGAAAAAGGCTGTGGTGACCAACCCGATTTCCGCGTGGCTGCTATGGAATTCATCCTGAATCTGCGTCTGGACAGCGGAAAGGACCGAGCGGTCCATATAGTTCAGCAAATTCAGCGCAGTCAAAAGAAATAGCGCCGTGCGCGGAAAGTAACTTTTGGCGGACATGAATTGCGGAGACTATAGCACGCCCCCGAGGGCGCGCTAGTTGCCCCGACGTGTCCCCCGGGTCCGCGGCCACCGAGCCACCACCACCGTAGAAATCCCGCCCCGCGGACGAAAGTCTCCTTTCACTTCGGCCCACACTGGCTTCGCCCACTTCACCACGTCATTCAGCACCTGATTTACGACGTTCTCCTGAAAAATTCCGAGGTTCCTATACGATTGCAGATACTCCTTGAGCGACTTCAATTCCAGACAAACTCGGTCCGGCACATACCGGATCTCGAGTTTTCCAAAATCAGGCAAGCCCGTTTTTGGACAGACCGAAGTAAACTCCGGATCGTCGATGAGAATTTCGTATCCGGGAAACTGGTTGGGCCAGGTTTCGATTTCGGGGAAACGATGATCCAGACCGGCGCTGGCGTGTTCGTCGGTGTAGCGGCGCGATTTCGGCATAGCAATATTGTACCGAGTCCGCAGCCGCGCCTCCTCAAACATCACAAAACACTGGTGCAAATATGCGACTGGTCGCATCTAAACTGGTAATTCCCTGATGTTGTTTTACCTGTGCTCGGGCCGCGCGAGTGATACATTGAGACTTGCGATTTTCTCCGTATGCCATTGAATGGAAACAGTTCTGCGCGCCAGCCGAGGCGCTGGTGGGTGACGGCCCTTGCCATTGTCGCGACAGTTATCGTGTTTGCTGCCTTCGTGACCCATCGAGACGACTCGATTCCGGTTCGCACCGCGCGGGTCGAGCGCGGGCAAATTCGAAGCCTGATCTCGACGAACGGAAAGATCGAGCCAGTTCAGAATTTTGAGGCCCATTCACCGCTCACAACGAGTGTGCATCGCGTCCTGATCAAGGAAGGTGATGCGGTCAAGAAGGGTCAACTGCTCGTCATCCTCGATGACGCGGATGCTCGTTCGCAGGCAGCCCGTGCGCAGACCCAACTGAAAACAGCGCTCGCCGAGGTGAGCGCCATGGAGCGCGGTGGCAATCAGGAAGAAGTGTTCAGCCTCAATGCACAAATGGTCAAGGCGCATGCGGACCGCGACGCCGCCCAGCGCAATCTGGACGCTCTGAAGAGGCTCCAGCAGCAAGGCGCGGCCACAGCTGGAGAAGTAAAGGCCGCGGAAAACGCTTTGGCAGAGGCCGACGCTCAACTCAATCTGCTTCAACAGAAACAGACGAAGCGCTATTCCAGTCCCGAGATGGCGCGCGTCGAAGCACAACGCCAGGAAGCTCAGGCTGCTTACGATGCCGCGCAGGAAATTCTCGCCAAGGCCAACGTGCGCGCGCCTTTCGATGGCGTCGTCTACTCCCTGCCCGTCCGGCAAGGCGCGTTTGTTGCCAGCGGTGATCTTCTGCTGCAACTTGCCGATCTGAGAAAAGTACAGGTTCGCGCCTTCGTCGATGAACCCGACGTTGGAAAACTGGCGCCCGGTAACCCCATCGAGATCACCTGGGACGCGGTTCCAGGACGGACATGGCAGGCTGTCGTCAACGCAATTCCGTCGACCGTGAAGTTGCGCGGCTCCCGTAACGTTGGCGAAACCATCAGCATCGTAGATAACAAGGACATGAAGCTGTTGCCGAACGTGAATGTGGGAGTCACGATCGTGAATGCCCAGCGCGAAAACGTGCTGGTCGTGCCGCGCGAAGCCGTCCGCATGGATGACAGCAAGCCCTATGTTCTGCAGGTGATCGGCCAAAAGCTCAAGCGGCAGGATGTGGAGACTGCGATCTCCAATCTCACCCAGGTGGAAGTTGTGCGCGGGATCGCTCTCAATGATGTGGTCGCGATCAGTTCCTCGAACGGCAAGCCCATCGGCGACGGCACACAGGTTAAGTACTGAATGATGAATCAGACGTTCCGTTTTATTGCTATTTTATTTCTGATTTCTCTCTGCACGGCTGCACTCGCGGATTCCCCAAAAGACCTGCTACAGGCGGGCCGCGTCGATGACGCGATCACGGCGCTGAACGGACTCATCTCCGCAAACCCAAATGACGCCCAGGCGCTCCATCAACTCTGCCGCGCCTACTTCCAGTATGAAGATTGGGACCGCGCGGAATCGCGCTGCAAGAGGGCGGTCGAGTTGCAGCCCAATAATTCCGGCTACCATCGCTGGCTCGGCCGGATTTATGGACAGAAAGCGGAGCGCGCGAATCCGTTCAGCGCCGCCGGCCTGGCAGTAAAAACACGCGATGAATTCCGCCGTGCCGCCGAACTCGATCCTACGGACGCGAATGCGGGAGTCGATATCGCTGAATATTATCTCGAAGCGCCCGGCATCATAGGCGGCGGCCAGGACAAGGCTCGCGAACAGGCAAGAATGATAGGAAAAATCAGCCCGGGCCAGGAACACTGGGTCTATGCGCGCATCGCGGAAAAAAACAAAGACTACGTCACCGCCGAGCGTGAGTACCGTCAGATGGTTGAAGTGGCCAAGGGAGGCGCGGAAGCATGGCTCAACCTCGGCTTCTTCTACCGCAACCGTAGACGATACGACGAAATGGAGCAGGCATTCGTCAAGATGAATCAGGCGAACATACCCGCGCGCGAAGTCCTGGTCGAGGCGGCAAATTCCTTATTTCACACCGGCCGGGCCTTTTCCTTCGCAGTCGAATTGCTGCGACGCTATTTCGCTGACGGTCCGGTCGAGGAGGCGCCCAGTTTCCAGGCGCATTACCTGCTCGGCCAATTGCTGGAAAAGCAAGGCGACCAATCCGGGGCTGCCGCGGAGTACCGCTCCGCCCTAGCTCTCGCCCGCAACTACCAGCCGGCACGTGAGGCTCTGCGGCGAGTGGCACCGTGATGGCGCTACGGAGTTCGTCCGCCCGGCCCCACAGGCGCTTTCGAGTCGCTGCAACCAATTCCCTGCCGGCCTTCGCCTCTGCGGTCTACAATTTGGGCGTTGCTGCCAGACTGAGGTCTGAACGCTGGTGAAGAGATGAAGCTTCGACTCAACGTGTTCTTGTTTTCGGCGGCGATGTTGTTCGCGACTGCCAGCCGCGCCGAGACGCTTCCGCTCGAGCGTGCCATCCGGCTCGCACTAACGCACAGCACCACGTCGGCGATTGCAGGCGCGGACGTGCAGCACGCCTTTGCGGCCTTCCGCGAGGTTCGAAATTCCTACGTCCCACAACTGATGCTGGGCTCGGGATTGGGATACTCATATGGCTTTCCGTTGACTCTGGAAGGTTCCGCGCCGGCAATTGTGAACGTGGTGGCGCAGAGTACCGTCTTCAATCCCTCGCAGCGCCAGTTTCAAAACGCCGCAAGAACAGAATGGCGCGCCGCACAGTTCCAGGACAAAAGCCAGCGCAATGCCGTGATCCAGGACGTCACCCTTACTTATGCCGAACTCGCCAAATGGGATTCGCGACTCGCCCGTCTGCAAGAAGATCAAGCTGAGGCCACCAGACTGGAGAAGGCGGTCGCGCAACGTTTGCAGGAAGGAATCGATAGCTCCGTCGATTTGAATCGGGCAAAACTCACGGGCGCGCGCGCGCGCCTGCGCATCGCGGAAGCCCGGGGCGCGGCGGACGTGCTGCGGCATCACCTCTTCTTCCTGACTGGCCTTCCGCTTTCTTCGCTCGAGGTCGCAAGCGAGACGATTCCTGCTTTACCTGACGTGAGTCCCGAGGACGACCTCGCCGCCAAGGCAGTGGCAGCAAGTCCGGCCATTCAGTCCGCCGACCAACACGCGCTGGCGGAAATCTTCCGGGCCTCGGGAGAGCATCGCGCTTTGTTGCCGTCCGTCGATTTCGCCGCGCAATATGCGCGCCTGTCGACCTACAACAATTACGACCAGTACTACCGGAAATATCAACCGGACAACGCGACATTCGGTGTCTCCATCCGCATTCCGATTTTCAACGCCTCGCAACGTGCCCGCGCCCAGGGAGCCGATGCCGAAGCCCTGAAGGCAAAGAAGCAGGCCGAGGCTGCTCGCAACGAGGTTTTCGAAGAAACGCTCAAACTGCAACGCTCCGTCGAGCAACTCGCCGCCGCACGGGAAGTGGCACAACTGGAGTATCAACTGGCTCAATCGGGACTCGATGCGGCGCAAACCAGACTCGATGCCGGCACCGGCGCGATCCGCGATCTGGTCGACGCCCGCGGTCAGGCGAGCGAACGCTATCTACTCTTTCAGGACTCTGATTTCGAATATCAGCGCGCCCGCGTCACCCTCCTGAGGGTCACTGGCGATCTGGAAAAGTGGGCCCTTCCGAATCCCGCAAACTAACCCGCGCCGCCCGAGCCCAAATCTCGCATCTTAATGCTGGAGAGCGACGTTCAAGGCCAGTCTATTGTGCTTGGGTGCGCCGCTAAGGCACTCTGCCAGAGAGAGTTCGCAGGATTTTCGGCCTCAAATACGATGTACCTGATTGGTAGACTTAGTCAGAGGAATAGCAGGCCCGGAATGTTAGAATTGAAACACCAACCCATATGCCTTTAAAGACTTTGTTTCTGAATCCGCCTTCGTTTGAAAACTTCGATGGAGGCGCGGGTTCGCGCTGGCCCGCCACGCGCGAAATCGAGTCGTACTGGTACCCCGTCTGGCTCGCCTATCCCACCGGGATGCTCGAAGGCGCACGCCTGCTTGACGCCCCGCCTCACCACATCAGCGCGGAAGAAACCATTCGCATCGCCAAGGACTACGAACTGCTCGTGCTGTTCACCAGCACTCCAGGATTCCCCGGCGACCTCCGCCTGTCGCAGGCGATCAAAGACGCAAACCCGAATATCAAAGTCGCGTTCGTGGGTCCGCACGTCAGCGTATTGCCCGAGAAGTCGCTCCTGGAAAATCCGGTCATCGACGTGGTCTGCCGCAAGGAGTTCGATTACACGATTGTCGAATACGCCAACGGCAAGCCGCTGGACGAGATCCTTGGCCTGTCATACCGCAAAGACGGCAAGATCATGCACAATCCGGACCGTCCTCAGATCGAGAACCTGGACGCGCTTCCGCACGTGACCGACGTCTACAAGCGCGATCTCGACGTGCGCCGCTACAATGTGCCGTTCCTGCTGAATCCGTTCGTCGCCCTCTACACGACGCGCGGATGCCCCGCGCAGTGCACTTTCTGCTTGTGGCCGCAGACGCTCATGGGGCATCCGTGGCGCAAGCGCTCCACCGACGACGTCGCCCGCGAAATGGCCAAGGCCAAAGAGAACTGGCCCTACGTAAAGGAATTTTTCTTCGATGACGACACGTTCAACATCCAGAAAGCACGCACGATCGAACTCTGCGGCAAACTGAAGCCGTTGGGCTTGACGTGGTCCTGCACATCGCGCGTCACCACTGACTACGACACACTCAAAGCCATGAAAGACGCCGGATGCCGACTGCTCATCGTTGGCTTCGAATCCGGTGACCCGCAGATTCTGAAGAACATCAAGAAGGGCGCCACGGTCGAGCGCGCCCGCCAGTTCACCAAGGACTGTCACAAACTGGGGCTCGTGATCCACGGCGATTTCATTCTCGGCCTGCCCGGCGAGACGCGGGAAACCATTCGCCGCACGATCGATTTCGCCAAGGAACTGGACGTCGAAACCATTCAGGTCTCGGTCGCACACGCTTATCCCGGAACCGAACTGCACGAATTCGCTACCAAGAACGGTTTCATGACGCAGGAAAGCAAGATGGTCGACGATGCCGGCCACCAGATGGTGCAGGTCGAATATCCCGGACTACCCGGCGCCGAAGTGATGGAAATGGTTCACAAGTTTTACGACGAATACTATTTCCGCCCGAAAGCGGCCTACCGCATTGTTCGCAAAGCGATCTTCAGCAATTCCGAGCGCAAGCGCCTGTACAAGGAAGCACGGTCGTTCCTGAAGTTGCGCTCGCAGCGCAACAAGTGGGCGAAAGAGAACCACAAGGAAGAAACTCCAGCGGCTGAACCGGCCAAGGCGTAGGGCCGGAGTCGCACCGGCAGTGACCTATCGAAAATACCTCGTCCTGGCCGGAGTAGCGGCCTTCAGCGCGGCCGGCGATTCCCTGCTGGCCCGCGGGATGAAGGATCTGGGGGGCATTTCTCTTGACCACCTCTCCAGCCTGATCGTCGCAATTCTGAACCCATGGGTGGCGTGCGGAATCCTGCTGCTGCTCGCATTCTTCGCGTCTTACATGTCCGCGCTCTCGTGGGCGGACCTCACCTACGTGCTGCCCGCGAGTTCCCTGGGATACGTTCTGGTCGCGCTGGCGGCGCGTTTTCTGTTTCACGAAGCGATCTCACCCGCACGCTGGCTGGGCATTGCCCTGATCACTGCCGGAGTAGGCTTTGTGGCGGCAGGGCCGTCCCACACCACATCTGACAAACGGAGCAAAACAAGCGGCATCGCTTCGCAAGAGGCGCAATCATGAAGGAACTTTATACCTGGGCCGCCATCGGATTAATCGTCATCGCATCATCCGCCGGCGACGTGCTGCTCTCGCGGGCCATGAAGCAGGTGGGTGACGTGAGTGAACTGTGGAAAGACCACGGACTGTTCAAAGTCGTAGAACGGATTCTTTCCACGCCCACTTTCTTTCTAGGCTTGATTGCAATGGGTGGGGCCTTCTACAGCCTGCTCTTCGCGCTCTCCTGGGGAGACCTGAGCCTGGTGGTCCCAGCCTCGGCTTCGCTCACCTTCGTCGCGAACGCCTTCGCAGCACGAATCTTCCTGCATGAGCGAGTCGGGCGACGGCGTCTGTTGGCCGCGTTACTGGTTGCGGGCGGCGTCGCGCTGATGGCGATTTAGGCCCCTGCTGATGGCGGTTCTGAAAACTAGAGTAACTGAAGAAATTACGGCGAATGCAGATAGGGCGTTTTCCTAGCGGGCCGAGCGCATGAAGCCTGTTCCCGGAAGATTGGCGACCAGAAAGTTGGCATTCGATGTACCGGAAACGCGGGCCAGCGATTCGGCCGCCAGATACCCGCTGCGCACAGCGCCCTCCATGGTCGCCGGCCAGCCGGTCGCGACGAAGTCGCCTGCCAGGAAGACCCGCGGCCAGGCTGTTGTCGGCTGGGGACGGTACTGATCTACGCCCGGTCGAGGCGAATAGGTCGCGTGCACTTCCTTGATCACGGTCGACTTCAGAAGTTGCGCTTCTCGAACCGCAGGCAAGAATTCTCCCAGCTCTTTTACAGCCAGCTCAACGATCTCTCCGCGCGATTTCTCGACCAGACTTCGGGAACTACTCACTACCAGTTCCACGTAGCTGCCTTGTCCATTCCCCTGCGCCGCAGTCCCGCGCCGTTCGATCAGTCGCGATTTGTGGAACATCCACTGAATCGTGCGGTCCAGCAAAACAGCGTGATCCAGATCGGTGATCGCCCGATCGAACCATAGATGAATGCCGGTAATCGGAGAGGTCGTAAAGTGGCTTAACAACTCCGCCAGCGGCGTCGCGGTGGGCGAGTCCGGCAACATCTTCGCCAGCACATCGAACGAAACCGCGAGCACCAGATAGTCGAAATTCCGCTCCTGCCCGTTCACTAACACGGCTACTCCAGAGGGCTGTGCTCGAAACGACTCGACTCCGGCACGGAACTGCACGTCTCCGCCGCGCGCGCGAATCGTGTCGCCGGCCGCGTTGTACAGTTCAGTAAGCGGAACCGTCGGCACGCCCATCCGCCCGGCGGCGGCCGACTTCATGAACGATTCGCGAATCACCTGCGCGGCGTATGGCACCGACATGTGATCCAGATCTTCGTTCAGTGCGCTGACCAGAATCGTCTTCCAGAATCGTTCAATGGCCCGACCGGTTTGTCCGTGTCGCTTCAACCACGAGAGAAACGTCTCGCCGTGTTCCTCCGGAGTAGCTGGAACCAGCGCAGCCATCGCTCGTCCAATGGCAATTTTGTCGGCCATGTTCAAGCAATGGGCTCGTAGAAACGACGGTCCAGCATGAAGGGGCGCCGGCAAACCCGAAGGCCGAATTACCGATGCGCGCCCACCCGGTTCCAGAAACGTGAGTCTGTCATACCAGCGAATCTTGTCTTCGACTCCGGAGCGGCGGTAGAGATCGATGAGGTTCGTGCAGCATCCGAGCAGCACGTGCTGGCAGTTGTCCACGATTTCGCCTGTGCCGGGATGCTGGTAGGAAGAGGCGCGTCCCCCGAGATAAGGACGGCGCTCGAACAGCGTCACGCGGAATCCGGCGGTCGAAAGCGCGCATCCGGCGGCCAGTCCAGCCAGACCGCCTCCGGCGATCGCAACGGTGGAACCTTGGGGCGGAGAAGAAGTCATCACAACAGGCGCTTCACGTATCCTTTGCCGAGGATGGCGAGCTTTTCCCGAACCGTGAGGCTGACGCGTTCGGTGAACACGTCGTATTGTTTCGCTGCGATTTTTTCGAGCAGCCGCCGGTAGATCGTGATGAGCACCCAAAGCGCGGGCTGGCTGTCTTCGTTGACCATGTGGATCAACTCCTCGCCCGCCCGATAGCCGTCGCGCGCGCGATCGGCTTCTTTCGCCAGCAGCGGACGAATGCGCGCTACGTCCGGAGCGGCAAAGTCAGCGGCGGTGAGCCCAAACTCGGACAGATCCTCCTCCGGAAAATAGAGCCGGCCCATGCCAACGTCTTCTCTCACATCGCGAATGATATTGGTGAGCTGAAATGCCAGCCCGCATTGTTCGGCAAGTTTTTCAGCCGCCGGATCGCGATACCCAAAAATCCGTATGCACGCCAGTCCCACGACCGATGCAACGCCGTAGCAGTACTGTTGCAACTCGTCGAACGTCCGGTAACGGGGAGCCAACATGCCGGCCGCGGGCTCGGCATTGGGTTCTTGCTCTACATCGGCCGCAGTTCCGTAGGCCAGTTGATCCAGCAGTCCGATCGGAATCTGGAAGCGGCGCTGCGTATCGGCCAGTGCGAGCAGGAGCGCATCGTCGGTCGGATAGCCGGCAAGTGCCCGATGGACTGCGTCCAGCCAATCTGCCAGCTTGGTGCGGCGTTCGTGAAAACTAAGAGTGTTGTCGTCAGTGATGTCATCGCAGCGCCGCATGAATGCGTACAGAGCACTCAGCGAATTGCGCTTGGGTCGAGGCAGGACCGCGAAACCGTAATAAAAATTCTTGGCCGCCGACCGCGCCGTATGACGGCAAACCGAATATGCAACATCGAGTTGTGACGGCGTCGGCACGAATTGGACGGGCGCATTTCCCACGGCCGCGCTCATAGTACCTTCCCCAATGCCGCCCGCGCCACCAGAGCCAGTTTGCGAGCCTTGGAGATCGACGGGCGCCGCCCAAGAACGGCAAAATCCTGCCGCTCAATGGCGTTCAGGATTTCCAGTCCGCCGCGGCTGAAAAGTTCGATGTCGATTGCCAGTTCGCGGCTGATCTTCGAGGGCAAAGCTAATCCTTGCGCAAACCACTCCCGCGCCCGTGCTACCTCAAAGCGCATCATTTCGCAAAACGCCGGGCTATTGTCGGCGTCGCGGATTTCCGGTTCGCTCACGCCAAACCGGCGCAGATCTTCGAGCGGAAGGTAGATCCGTCCCTTGGCGTAGTCTGTGCTCACGTCCTGCCAGAAATTTGCCAACTGTAGCGCCGTGCACGTGTAGTCGGAAAGGCGCTGGCGTTCCGGATCGCTGTATCCGCCCAGATACAAAACCAGATGGCCAACGGGATTGGCCGAATAACGGCAGTAACTGAGAAGATCCTGAAAAGTTGGGAACCGCGTGACCGTCTGGTCTTGTCGAAACGCCGTCAGCAGGTCAGCGAACTCCTGCTTGGGAATCTGGAACTTCTGAACGGTCTCCGCGAGCGCGACAAATACGGGGTGCCGCGGGCTTCCCCTGTAGCATGCGTCCAACTCGCCTTCCCACTCGTCCAGCAGGCGTAGCGACGTGGCGGGTTCACCCACTTCGTCGCCCAGATCGTCAGAAATCCGGCAGTACGCATACACGTTAAAGAAATCTTGACGCAGGCGAGCCGGCAGAAACCAGGTCGCGACCGAAAAATTTTCGTAGTGCGACCGCGCCAGGAGCTGGCAGTAGGCGCGGGATTGCTCAAGCGACGGCGCTACTTCCGGAATCGCGTACTCGCGCGGAAGCGCACTCCACCCTGTAGAAGGCGGAGCGGTCGCGAGATGGGCAGTGCTGGTCATTCAGTTTTAAGTTCTTAACCACAGAGGACACCAGAGAGTAGGTAATCGGCTCAACATGCGACAACTGCCCTAGTGTCCGGGAATAATGGCAGTCTTAATATCGCCGTTGCGATTCAGCATGTGACGCAGGACGTCATGCAGTCGCGAAAGCGGCGCTTCGCCCGTGATGTAGTCCGTGCCGCGCACTTTCCTCTCGGTTATCAATCCAAACGCCCGGCGAACCGTCTCCGGCGTGTGATGGAACGTGGCCTTCAGGGTAATTTCGGAGTAGTGCAAACGGTTGGTGTCGAGCTGCACCTTGGTTCCGGAAGCGCAGCCTCCGAAGAAATTTACGGTGCCGCCCTTGCGCACCATCTGCACCGCCCACTCCCATGCTTCGGGACGGCCCACGGCCTCGACCACCACATCCGACCCGCGCTTTTCCGCCGTAAGAGCGCGCACGGCATCGATCGGATCGCCAACCTGCCCGATCTGTACGACTTCCTGCGCGCCTTTACGCCGCGCGAGGGCAACCTGCGAGTCGCGCTTGACCACCGCAATCACGTTGCAGCCGATCGCCTTGGCAACCTGCACGAACATCAGTCCGATTGGACCTCCACCGATCACAGTAACGGTGTCGCCAATTTCGACGCCTGTCTCGTGCAGTCCGCGCAAGACGCACGCCAGCGGCTCCGTCATGGCCGCGTCTTCAAAGCTGACCTTAGCCGGAACAACCAGCATGTTGGTCTCAACAATGCGCTTCGGAATGCGTATGTACTCCGCGTACGCCCCGTTGTTGAAGAGGAGGTCCTCGCAAAGATTTCCCTGATGCTTGGAGCAATAGAAACACAGCCCGCAAGGAGCGGAGTTGAGCGCGACGACACGCATCCCCTTCTTGAAACCGCGGACCCCCGGCCCGACTTCCTCGATGGTGCCCGCCAGTTCGTGGCCGAACAGCGCGGGAGGCACGATCATGCGCGCGTGATAGCCGCGCTGGTACACCTTCAAATCCGTGCCGCAGGTGAGCGCGACCTGCACTTTCACCAGCACTTCGCCATCGCCAACGCGCGGGATGGGCACTCGTTCAATCTTGATGTCTTCTTTGCCGTAAAGAACGGCGGCTGTCATTTTGCCATTCACAATGAACGTCCTTTCCACGCGCTGCCCGGTTGGATCACGATTTTCATCGAATCCGGTTGGGGGTGAGCGGCACGATGGAGCGCTTCCACGCTTTCGTCCAGTGGGTAGCGGTGGCTGATCAGTTGTTCCAGGTCCATTTCGCGATTCATCACAAACTGCACCGATTGCTCCTGCAACTCGACCGAAGCACTGTAGGAACCCAGCAGTGTCTTCTCATCCACGCAAACTGCCGCCGGATCGATCATCGCTTCCCCGCGTACCGTCTGCGCAAACAACAAGACACGTCCTCCGGGCCGCGTTGCGTCCATCGCCGGCCGGATCAGGCCACTCCCAGCAACCGCCAGGATGACTGCATCCGCGCCTCGTCCTTCGGTCAATTCCCGCACAGTACGAACCGTATCCGCCTGCGATGCGTCTATGTTCTGGTCCAATCCGAGTCTTGTAGATATTGTAAGCCTCGCCGGATACAAATCGGAAGTTATCACCCGAGCCCCCGCCCGTTTGGCCAGGACCGCCAGGATTAGCCCAATCGGGCCTTGCCCGATCACAAGAACCGTCTCTCCCGGCTCCAGGCGGAGCGTTTCGATCCCTTTCATGCAGGTGTTAACGGGCTCGACGAAGCACGCCTGTTCGAAACTGACATCAGCTGGGATCGCTACCGTACCCTTCTCAACGATCCAGTCCATCACACGCACATACTCTGCAAATCCGCCGCCCGAAGGCTCGAATCCGGCGGTGCAGCCTACTTTCTTGTATGTCTCGCACTGCGCGAAGGTTTTGGCGCGGCAGTAGAAACATTCGCGACACGGAATGTGATGGAACACCATCACGCGGTCGCCGACGCTAAACTTCCGTACACCCTCGCCGACGCGCGCTACGACTCCTGACGTCTCGTGCCCAAAGATTCGTGGCGCCGAGTGCGATCCGGTTGCAATCTTCTTCAGATCGGTCCCGCAGATGCCACACGTGTGTACCCGAACGAGAATCTCGCCTCGCCCAATCTCGGGTACAGGCACTCCTTCCAGCCGCACGTCATTCACGCCGCGATAGACGGCGGCCTTCATGGTGGACGGAATGGTCATCGTTTCGGCCACTTCAATCGGGTTTGAAAGAGTTCCCGGCATGCGGCTTATGGCTTGGTGTTCGTGAGCTGTACGGTCACGTCCATTTGATTCACATAAGCCTTATCGGGGATCAAACGTTTCACGTCTTTTACCTGGATCACGCAGTAAAACTGTTCAACCTTGAAGACGCGTTGCGTTTTGAGCACGGTCTTCGCGTAGGGCTTGGCGTCCAGCCACCAGACCTGCTGCGTGTCCCGGCTCAGATCTTGTGACGTCGGCAGAATGTTGTCATAAATCTTATGATGCAGATCCGCCATCCGAACGAACCACCCCACAACTCTGGTGTCACCGGTGGGAATGTCGGGAGCGAAGCGGAGGATGTAACGCGGATTACCCTGCGCGTCCAGCACCTTGTATTCCGGTTTGGGGTGCTCTGGAGTCAGGCTTACGTCGAACGTCTGTTCGGTAATCTTGGTAGGCCCTTTCTTGAAGGACTCGGTGTAAACGGTCTTCGCGTCCTCGGCGACACACACAGCCGCGCCCATCATCAGTCCAACCACCAACAATGCCAATGTCCAGCGAATCACATTCCTCCTAGCCAAGGTGCTCGGGTAGCTCGGGCATCTTTGGCGCTGTTCGGATGGCTGCGCTACGATTCTGCACCGCTCACATACCGCTCTAAGGCCGCGCACAGCGCCTGGCTCGCTCGCGCACTGTTGTGAGCCAGCATAATCGTCGTCCCCCAAAGCCACGGCCGCATCGCCAAATGTAAAGCGAATTGCGCCGTACGAAAACCGCCGTTGGGCTCGACAAACTTTTCAAGCGGTGGCATCACAAAATCGGCCTCGTCGGACACAACTTTCAGAGCGCCGAACTGGACCCCGCGAAGTTCCGCCCCCTGGGCCACGGCGGCTGCTTCCATATCCACTGCCGCGGCAGCGTACGCGGCGCGCAATTTTTCCTTTTGCTCGCGCCCCGCTACCGCGCTAAAACTTACCAGCGTTCCCAATCCCGATCCAGTGTCCGTTCGAGCACCGTCACTCCCGTTGATTACCATTCGCGGCGCAATCACTTCACCCACCCGCAGTGCCGGATCCAGCGCTCCGGCAAAACCAACGGACAATACCTCAGACGGCCGAAACACCTGAATTATGGCCTCGGTTGCCCGCCGCGCGGATTCCGCGCCGATTCCGCCACAGATTACCGCGGCATTTCCATTTTCAATTTCAAAGAGCCGGTAGCGGCGGTCACCATGTTCAATCCTACGGACCTGCCACTTTCGGACCAGCGGCGCCACTTCCCGTTCAAGCGCTGCGACGAGCGCAATCCTACGCATATCCGTTGGCGCGAAACCACTCTACCGAGCGCCGCAAAGCCGCATCTACCGGAACCGCAAGCCAGCCCAACTCCTGCTCAGCTTTCGCCGAGGTAACGAACATCTTCTTGCGCCCCATGCGGACCGCGTCAATCGTAGCGCGCGGCTCCTTGCCCAGGATTCGTCCGGTCACGGTCTCATCGACTACTCCCGCCGCCAGCGCGAAAACATACGGCAACTTCACTTTGGGCGATGGCAATCCTGTGATCGCCGCCAACCGATCGAGAATCGCCTTCAGTGTAAGATTCTCTCCGCCCAGAATGTAGCGCTCTCCCGCTCTGCCCTTTTCCAAAGCCTGAATATGCCCGCGTGCGCACTCGGTCGCGTCGACCAGGTTCAGACCGGTGTCGACGTAGGCTGGGAACTTCTTCTTGAGGAAGTCGACCACGATTCGCCCGGTCGGAGTCGGCTTAAGATCGCGTTCGCCAATCGGGGTAGTCGGATTCACAACGACAACGTCCACTCCGGATCTCGCAGCCTCAAACGCAACTTGTTCCGCCATGAACTTTGACCGCTTGTAGGGCCCTATCATTTCCGCCAGCGACACTGGACTGCTTTCGTCCGCCAGCGCGCCATTCGAAGCAAAGCCCATCGTCGCTACGCTGGATGTATAGACAATACGCCGGACACCCTGCCTGTGCGCAGCCTCAATCAGACTCCGCGTACCTTCCACGTTCGAGCGGTACATCTGCTCGGGATCGCGAACCCACAGCCGATAATCGGCCGCCACATGAAATAGCGAGTCGCATCCGGCCAGCGCCTTTTCAAAGGACCTGACGTCGCGGAGATCGCCTTCAACCCGTTCCGTGTGCAAATCCGCAACATTGCGCAAATCGCTGGAAGTGCGCACCAGCAGCCGTAAACGCGCGCCCTGTTCCGCCAGAACGCGAGCCACATGGCTGCCAAGAAATCCGGTCGCACCGGTGATAAAAGCGAGCATTTAGCATTTAGCACTTAGCATTGAGCTAACCCTACGACCAGGATGATCGAGGTTGGCCAAATGCTAAGTGCTAAATGCTAAGCGCTGGTCTTCATCACCTTCGCGTACGTCGTCAATGCAATCAGAGGGAAATACTGGCGATATAGGTGGTAGGCCAGATAGAACACGCGCGGAAAACCGGTTCCGGTGAACAGCGGTTCGTCCCACGCTCCATCTTTTTTCTGCGTGCGCAGCAGATATGCTACGCCGCGCGCCACCGAATCGCTGCGCGTGTCGCCAGCCGCCAACAGGCCCATGATCGCCCACGCGGTTTGCGACGGAGTGCTGTCGCCGGTGCCTCGTAGACTCGGATCGTCATACGATCCCACGGTCTCGCCCCATCCGCCGTCGGAGTTCTGAACCATGCGCAACCACTCCGCGGCCTGCTGCACCATCGGTTCGTGATTGTCGACGGCCATCGCCTCCAGTCCACGCAAAACCAGCGCGGTACCGTAGATGTAGTTCACGCCCCATCGGCCGAACCAACTGCCATCCGGCTCCTGCTCGGCGCGGATAAACTTCAAAGCCTTCTTCACCGCCGGATGATTCTTGTCATACCCGTAGGTCGCGAGGCACTCCAGAATCCGTCCCGTGATGTCGACCGTCGCCGGGTCGAGCATCGCGTTGTGATCGGCAAACGGCGCGTACTGAAACACCATGCGATCGTTGTCTTTGTCGAACGACGCCCATCCGCCGTTTTTGCACTGCATAGATAGAACCCAGTCAATCGCCCGTTGCACGGACTCGCGCTGATAACGCCCATTCGGATGTTCCGCGCGACTCAACGCCAGACACACCATGGCGGTGTCGTCGACGTCGGGATAGAACTCGTTGTTGAATTCGAAGTACCAGCCGCCGGGCTGCCCCTTGGGATTCTTAATCTTCCAATCGCCAACCGTTCGCACCTGTTTCTGAAGAATCCAGTCCGCGCATTTCACCATCCGTGGATCGTTCGCCGGAACGCCCGCTTCTCCCATCGCGAACAGGGCGTACGCCGTGTCCCATACCGGAGACATACAGGGCTGCATGCGGAACGTGTCGCCTTCTTCAATGCCCAGCTTCTCGAACTCGTCGGACGCCCGAATCACCTGCGGATCGTCGACCGAATACCCTAGGCATCGCAGCGCGATGATCGCGTTCATCATCGACGGATAAATCGCGCCCAGACCGTCGCTCATCTCGAAGTGGTCAAGCATCCATTTTTCCGCTTTGCGAAGTGCAATCGTCCGCAACGGGCGTATATGCACTCGTTCGAACCAGTGGGTCAAACGGTCGAGAACCAGAAAGAAGTTACGCCAGGAAAACAGCTTCTTGTCCCAATGCAGATGCATCCGGGACTTGTCGCGGCCGCCCACGAATAATTCCTCCACGCCCATGTCGTCGGGAATTTTCTTGAACGGCTTTTTCGCGTAGCAGATCGAAAGCGGCACTAGGATGGCGCGCGACCACGAAGAAATTTCGTAGATATTGAACCAGAACCAGTTCGGAAACAGCACGATCTCTGGTGGGATCGCCGGAACCGCGTCGTAATCGTACTGTCCGAAAAAGCAGAGATAGATTTTGGTGAAGGTATTGACCTCAGTCACTCCACCCATTTCCAAAATTTTCCTACGCGCGTTCGCCAGCACAGGATGATCGGCCTTGAAGCCGGCCAGCTTCAATCCAAAGTAGGCCTTCACTGAAGCCGAAATGTTCGACGGCCCGCCCGCGTAGATACTCCAGCCACCATCCACATTCTGATGATTCAGGATGTAACGCGCCGCTTTTTCGAAGCGTTCCTGGGTTCCGGTTCCGAAAAGAGTGTGCAGCAGGATGTAGTCGGACTCGAGCGTGGTGTCGGCTTCCAGCTCGCCGCACCAATAGCCTTCTTCGTGCTGTTGGGAAAAAAGGAATTTACGAGCGCCGTCAATGCCCACTGCGACCCGGCTCATCAGGTCGTCGATCTTGCCGAATCGCATCTGCGGCGCGGAGGCCGAACTCGAGGGGGAGTATTCGTCCATTAGGACTCCATGGCGGCGCTCGCTGGGGCCGCGGCAATGGCTTCAACGATCTCCGGGGGCAGTCCGAAACGGACGTTCTCCGGCATGATCTCCAGTTCCTGAATGTTGTTGAAACCCTGCGTCCCCAGGTATCTGACAACCTGCTCCACCAGATGTTCCGGAGCGGAAGCACCGGCCGTCAAAGCAACTGTTTTCACACCCACCAGCCACTCCGGCCGGATATCGCGGTCATTGTCGATGAGATGCGCATCAGTGCGTAAAGCGCGCGCTACTTCCACGAGCCGCTTGGAATTGGAACTGTTGTCCGATCCCACGACCAACAACAAATCTGCGTCGGATGCGACATGCTTGACCGCCACCTGGCGGTTTTCAGTCGCGTAGCAGATATCCTGTGCCGCCGGTCCCTTGATGTTGGGGAACTTCCTGCGCAACGCGCCGATGATATCGCGCGTCTCGTCGAGGCTCAGCGTGGTTTGCGTCAGATAAGCCACGCGATTGGGATCGGGCACGGTTACCGACTCCACTTCCGCTGGCGACCCGACCACCTGGGTGACGGTCGGCGCCTCACCCAGAGTTCCAATGACTTCATCGTGATCGCGGTGTCCGATCAGAATCAGTGAATACCCTTCGCGCGCGAACTTTACGGCCTCGACGTGAACCTTGGTCACAAGCGGGCAGGTGGCATCAATCACGCGCAACTTCCGCAGCTTGCTCTTCTGCCGAACCTCGGGAGAAACACCGTGCGCGCTGTAAATCACCCGCTCGCCCTCGGGAACCTGGCTGACGCTGTCGACGAAAATCGCGCCCTTTTGCTGGAGTTCCTCCACGACAAAGCGGTTGTGGACGATCTCCTTCCGCACGTAGATCGGCGGCCCGAATGCTTCAAGCGCAATCCGGACAATGTCGATGGCCCGCACCACTCCGGCGCAGAATCCACGCGGTTTCAGCAGTAGTAACGTCTTACTCTCAGACAATGCAATTCTCCCACTTCTGTAAGGTTACACGTTTCCCTTAGATGATTGTTTATAGGGTATCGAAAACGGCACTCCCGGTCAATGTAAGCCTTTGATAGGGCTGGAATTAGCAGCGAATGGGGATTCGCGGCAGTGAATGGAGTCAGGGCTCACCAAAGCCGTTGGGCGCCTGCCTCGGCTCTCCAGAACGAGAACGGCAGGATAGCAAGCGTAACCCAAGTCACCCGTTGGCCTTGATCATCTGCTCCGCATGCTTCCGCGAGGTATCGGTCAGCTTGGCCCCTGATAGCATCCGCGCCACTTCTTCGGTGCGCTCGTCACCCGTGATTAGACGGACCGTAGTCTTGGTTCTGCCCGAGGATGCGCGTTTTTCAATGACGTAGTGCTGATCTGCAAAGGTTGCGATCTGCGGCAGGTGCGTCACGCACAGTACCTGATTGCCCTTCGATAGCGCCTTCAGTTTCTTGCCAACCGCTTCGGCGGCTCGTCCGCCGATTCCCGTGTCGATTTCGTCAAATACGAGCGTTCTTTGCGCCGCCGTCTTTTTCGCGGGCGAGGGCGCCCGCGCCACACTTGCGCCTGATTCCACGCTGGCCTTCAGCGCGAGCATGACGCGTGACAATTCTCCGCCCGAGGCAATCTCCTCCATGGGACGCATCGTTTCGCCCGCGTTGGTCGCGATTTGATAAGACACCTGATTGATTCCGGAGGGCGTCCAGCGCCCTTCCGTCTGGTTCTCTTCCACCGTGATCCGGAAACTCGCGCGCATCGCCAGATCGTTGACTTCAACCTCGACCAGCTTTTCGAGCTTGCGTGCCGCGTCCGACCGTTTGCGGGAAACACCTCGCGCCGCCTTCTGGTATTCGGCGGCAGCCACAGCCAACTGGGCTCTTAGATCGCGCAGCACCTCGTCCTTGTTTTCCATTTCGTCCAGTTTGCGCCGGACCTCTTCCCCAAACGCAATGGCCTCCGCCAGCGTCGGACCGTACTTCCGTTTCAGCCGGTCGATCTGCGAGAGCCGATCTTCAAGTTCCGCCAGCCGTTCAGGGGAAGCCTGAATCCCGCCGGCGTAGTCGCGGAGAGTTGCGCCGACATCTTCCACGGCAATACGTGCCGATTCCAGCGCCGCCAGCGCCTCCTGAAACCTGGGCTCAAAACGGGCCAACTCCTCGACATGTTTTTGGGCCGCGCGCAAGCTCGACGAAGTGGAAGCGTTGCCTTCATAGAGAAGGTCGAACGCATTGATCGCTGCGCCGTAGATCTTCTCCGCATTCGCAAGAACGCGTTTTTCGGTCGCCAGGCGTTCGTCCTCGTCCGGCTGGAGCGCGGCCTCCTCGATCTCGCGGCTTTGGAAAGTCCACAAATCCAGCAGCCGCATCCGATCCTGCTCGTCGCGCTCTAACTCCGCGATCCGGCCATGGATTTGCTTCCAACCGGCAAACGCATTGGCCACGCCATCGAGGTCGATCCCGGCGTACGCATCCAGGAGCGCCTGCCGCGCGGCGGCATCGAAGTGCGTAATCGATTCATTCTGTGCATGGATGACGGCGAGATGTGGAGCGATCTGTTTGAGTACTGCAACGGTGGCTGGCTGGTTGTTGATGAAGACACGCCCTTTGCCGCCGGAAGCGATCTCGCGGCGCAGGATCAAAGAGGCGTCCTCGGCATCCAGACCGTTACTCTCGAGCACCTGCCCGATTGCGGCGAGTGCCGCGCCCTCGCTCTCGAAAACGGCCGATACCACAGCCCGGTCCGCGCCGGTACGGACAACCTCGGAAGAAGCCTTATCGCCCAGCAGTAATCCGAGTGCGTCGATCAGGATCGACTTCCCCGCCCCGGTTTCACCGGTCAGCAGGTTCAGGCCCGCGGCGAATTCGACCACCACGTTGTCGATGACCGCGTAATTTTCGAGTCGGAGTTCGCTCAGCACAGGTCTGGGATTCGGAAATCAGGCGCAGCATAGCACACACAGCGACCAGGGGCCTCGCGGGTTACCTCTTCCCATTTTGGCAGGGAAAACTGCCCTTCTGATTTTGCCTTCCTGGATGACTTTCCAAGAAGATCAAGTTCGCCATGAACTCTTTCCCCAGAATGGCGCTCTTTTTATTGACTTTGACTTGGCCGCTGGTTACCGCGGGAGCGCAGCAACTCGACTGCCAGCCCTGCAACGACCACTATGGCCGCGTTCAGGTCGGCACTTCTGTCCAGCGTATCGTCACATTGCAAAACGTGGGCACGAAATCGTTGCGCATTCGTGGCGCGTCCACCAGTGGCGCCGCATTCGCCATCGGAAGCTTTAAGCTTCCCGTGGATTTGGGCGCGGGAAAAACGGTTAAGATGCCAGTCGTCTTCGATCCCACCACCACTGGCAAGAACACAGGTACGGTCACCATTACCAGCAACGCCAAGAATCCCAAGTTTGCGTTCGACGTAGCCGGCGTGGGCGTATCCACGGCCAAAACCCAACTGAACATCAGCCCCGCCAGCCTTGATTTTGGCAACGTTACGGTGGGATCCAGCTCGACGTTGTCCATCACACTTTCCGCGACCGGAGGAACGGTGACCGTCTCCGGCCTCCAGTCGAATAGTCCCGAATACACGCTTCCCGGCTTGAATCTGCCTCTCACCGTCGCCGTCGGACAAAATGTCACAGTAACCGTCCAATTCGCACCCAACGCATCGGGTACTGCTGCCGGCAAATTGACTCTGACCAGCAGTGCCGACAATTCCCCAGGCACCGTTTCGCTCACCGGCGTGGGAGTGGCAGCGGGATCGCACAGTGCAGACCTCACCTGGAACCCGAGCAACGATCCGGTGATCGGGTACAACGTCTACCGCGGCACCAAGAGAGGCGGACCGTATTCGCAGATCAACGGCGTCCTGGATGCCTCCACCGACTATACGGACAGCGGAGTGAGCGGGGGGGCTACATATTTCTACGTTGTAACCGCGGTCAACGCCTTGGATCAGGAAAGCGCTCCTTCGAATGAAGTAAAGGTTGTGATTCCAAGCCCGTAGGACAGTGCGCGATGTTCGTTCGCGTCCGCGAGCCTTTTACTCACGACCGACGACCCGCCCAACCGCCGCTCGGGATTGACATTGACCGACCCGGTACCCCGTCCATCACCCCGGCGGCGCTGTTCTATAATCTCGGGAAGGACTCTCCAAAACCCATGCATTCTTTCCCTGTCCTTGCATTATTTGCCGGCGGCGAGATCGTCGATCTTATTCTTGAGACCGGCCCGGTCGCCAAGTTTGTCCTTCTGCTTCTGATCGTTTTCAGCGTGGTTTCCTGGGCCGTAATCCTTTCCAAGTGGCGATTGATCAGCCGTGCCCGTACGCAGAGTGGGCGCTTCGTGCGTTCCTTTCGTAAAGCCCAGCGCATGGCGGACGTGGCCTCAGCGGCCGACCAGTTCCGTCCCAGTCCGCTGGTCGACGTATTTGAGGGCGCAGTCATGGAATTCAAGCGTCAAATGGGATCGACGGGCGCTATCCACAATCTTCCGGCCATCCAGCGCTCGATGCAGATTGCATCATC
>DATMNN010000019.1:0-2001 GCA_035569025.1 Terriglobales bacterium | reverse complement strand
GGGCCTTGGCTCCCCCGGCGACGGCTTGCTTCACGCGATCATCAATCATCTTTACGGCGTCGCGCGTAATGATGGGTCCGATAATGGTTTTCGGGTTCAGGGGATCGCCTGCCGGCAAAGTGTTGGTCCGAGCTACAAACTTGCGAAGAAATTCGTCGTAAATTTTGCGCTGGATGATGATTCGGCGAGTATTCAGGCAAATTTGGCCTTGATGAAAGAAAGATCCAAACGTGGCGGTGCGGACTGCGTAGTCCATGTCCACGTCGTCGAGAATTATCATCGGATTGAAACCGCCAAGTTCCAGCACAGTCCGCTTCAATGTGCGCCCGGCGCGTTCCGCCAGCATGCGTGCAGTCTTCACTCCGCCGATCAGATTGATTACCCGAACTTCAGGACGATCGAAGAACTCGTCCGCAATGCCGGCCGCGGCTCCCGGAGCATGAGTAACAACATTAATTACCCCTGCAGGGAACCCGGCTTCTTCTGCGACCTCCGCGAGCATGACTCCTGCTGAGACTGGAGCGAACTCAGATGGCTTGACCACTACGGTATTTCCGGCGGCCACGGGCGAAATCACCGCGCGCCAGGACAGGACGTTGGCGCCGTTCCAGGGAGTGAAACTGGCGACGACGCCCAGCGGACGCCGCACGCCGATCGAGTGCGTGCCGGGCAAACTGGTTTCCAGAACCTCGCCTTTGGGCAGAAATACCCAGCCTGCAACCTGCTGGAGCGTCGCTGCCACCAGGTCCTGTTGGAATGTAGCAAATGAAATGGTGGACCCAGTTTCGCGCGCCAGCACTTCAGCGATCTCACTTCGGCGACGCTTGACGATCTCTGAAGCCTTCAGGAACAGTCGCGCCTTTTCCGCCGGCGTGGTTTCCGACCATCCCGCGAATGCCTTCGCTGCGGCATCCACTGCGACGCGCGCATCCGCGCGAGAACCTGCCGCGACGCGGGCAAAAAGCTTTCCGCTGTAAGGCTCGTGAACCTTGAAGAACTTATTATCTCCGGCTTTTCGCCACTGGTTGCCGGCGAAATAGCTGTAGTCTTTTACATCGGTTTGCGTGGACGCCACAATTTCACCTCATCCGTTTCGTTAGAGTTTGGAGCTTTATTCGTGCCTGCTTCTTCAGAGTTCGTGCAGAGGCTCTGCGCCATGTGATTAGTGCTCCTTAGCCGGTAGAGCTTTGGAAATACGGAAGGTCACCTTGACCCCGCTCGGACGATTGTGAACGTCCGTTTCGAAGTAGCCATTCAGGCGGAACCAGATGTCTCGGCCCCCGAGCTGAAGTCCTGGGCCGAGACCGACCGAGCGCTCTCTGGAATCGGGAACATCGACATTGTTAATCCTGTGGTCGGTCACCTGCTGCAGCCAATACCCGTTGAAGCCAAGCCTCACATGGTTGTGCAGTTGGTAGGAAGTCGTGTAGTTGATATGAAAGGCCTGCCCCGCCTGCAGGTTTCTGATGCCGAACCCCGCAAACGGATCGTTATTGGCTGAATTCCAGAGATAGTGGAGGCGCGCGCTAAACTCTATTTTCTTGCGCTCATAAGTGAGTGCGTAGTACGGATCGACGACGACGAAATGATTGCCGATGTTTACTGGCCGCCTATCGCTGTAGGTGCCGGTCGGCACGGTAACGTCGAAAACGAAGCGGTGTACAAACACGCCGTTCCCGATCTTTTTGGGCGCCCACTGCAATCCAGGGCCAAAGGTCAGGTCGCCGAAGCCACGCACTCTGGAAGAAGTGCCGTTTGCGAGCTGTACGTCGACATCGACTAGTGGCTGCAGAACCTCTCCTGCCAGCGATCCCCCGAGAACACGCTTCTTACTTATATAGGCCACGTGTGTCGTGGTGCTGTCAGTGATGACGCGGTTTCTGCCTGGAACCGTGTTCCCGTGGCCGTCCCGCAGTTCGCCCGCGACGTAACTTTCCGGGAATTCCTCTATGAACCAGCCCGGAACGGCAAATCCATCCTCGAAGTTCGTTTCACCCAGGT
>DATMNN010000018.1:0-60564 GCA_035569025.1 Terriglobales bacterium | reverse complement strand
AGACAACGCACCCAGGAAATTGGCATTCGGATCGCGCTTGGGGCGCGGCGGCGAGACATTCTCGCGATGGTGGGACGCCAAGGCGTGCTGATCGTCGCGATCGGCTTAGCCACCGGCTTGCTTGCCGCGCTTGCCGTGGGCCGCCTGGTTAGTGATTTCCTCGTGGGCGTTGCCTCGACGGACCTCATTACCTATATCGGAGTTTCCGTCTTACTGGCCGCTGTAGCGGGTTTGGCCACCTATCTTCCTACGCGCCGGGCGACCAAGGTCGATCCCATGGTCGCTTTGCGGTACGAGTAAGGAGAGCGCGATGAATGGACTCTTGCAAGACGTTGTCTATGGGCTGCGCATGCTGCGCAAGAATCTTGGCGTAACCGCGTTGGCGGTGGTCACGCTGGCGCTTGGTATCGGTGCCAACACTGCGATCTTCAGCAATGTCAACGCGCTCGTCCTTCGGCCATTCGCATTTCCCGACCTCGACCGCGTTACGGTTGTATACGAAACCGTTCCCAAGCAGGACGCGACTAGTGTCAAGGCGGCACCTGCGAACTTTCATGACTGGATCGAGCAGAACAAGACATTCGATCACCTCGCGGCGATTCACGGTTGGGATGCTAATCTCACCGGCGAAGGTGTCGCCGAACGGGTAGAGGGTTACCAAGTCACGTCCGATTTCTTTTCGCTGCTCGGCATTGCACCTCAGCTTGGGCGTCAAATTGGGACCGCCGACTTTGAGCACGGAACCGCGCCCGTGGTGGTATTAAGCAATGGTTTTTGGACACGGCATTTAGCAGGAGACCCAAAGGTTGTCGGTCGAAGCCTGCTCTTAAATGGCAAGAAATTCGAGGTTATCGGCGTCGCGTCTCAGGATCTTGATTTCCCGGTGGGAGCGGAAATCTGGACTCCCCTCGACCTCGGCTCCGCGACTGGCACCGATCGTGAAAACCACTATCTGCAAGTGATCGGGCGGGTGAAAAGCAGCTCATCAATCTCGCGAGCCCAGGCGGACCTTCAGGCAATCGCAGACCGCCTCGGTCAGCAGTTGCCGAACACCAACGGTGGCCACGGCATCAGGGTCGCGGGTTTGGTCCAGGATCTGACTTTTGGCACACGCCAGTTTGTTCTGGTGCTGATGGGCGCAGCAGTTTTTGTCCTGCTGCTCGCATGTGTCAATGTCGCCAATTTGCAGTTCGCCCGTATTTCCGGACGCCAGAAGGAAATGGCCGTTCGCATTGGCCTTGGGGCGAGCCGGTCGCAGCTCATCCGACAATTGCTCGTGGAGAGTGCGTTGCTTGCACTAGCGGGCGCCGGCGCGGGTGTTCTGCTTGCAGGCTGGGGAATGAAGATTCTTCTCGCCAGCCTTCCGCCTTTCATTGTGGCGCACGCTCCCGGCCTGAGGCACGTTGAGATTGATTCTCGAGTGCTCTGGTTCACGCTCGCGATTGCTTTGTTGTCGGGACTCCTGGCGGGGCTGGCGCCCGCCCTGCGCTTCTCCAGTTCCGAGTTGGGTGACATCCTCAAAGAAAATACTCGCTCTGTAAGCTCGAGTTCCGGTGCTGGACGCCTGCGAAGTTTGCTGGTCGTGTCCCAAGTCGCCCTTGCCTTAGTCCTGCTAGTGGGAGCCGGACTCATGGTCACGGGTTTTCACAACCTGCTCACCGTCGAGATGGGGTTCGATCCCACGCGCGTGCTTACGTTCCACATCGCTTTGCCCGGGGAGAAATATCAGAATGACGACCAGCTGCGCGCCTACTACGAGCGCGTCATCCAGGAAGTGCGGTCGCTGCCGGGAGTTGAATCCGCGGCCTGTGTGACGAGCCTGCCTGCCGGATGGAGTTGGAACTGGACGGAATACACAGCAGAAGGTCGGCCGCCGACGTCGGCCAGTGAACGGCCATCGGCAATTTCGCAGATCGTGACTCCCGACTTCTTTGGGACACTTCGCGTCCCGCTTCTGCAAGGCCGCCTGCTTACAGCTGCGGACAAACAGGGTGCGCTTCCTGTCGTAGTGATCAGCGAGAGGATGGCTCGTGACAATTGGCCCGGGCAAAATCCTCTCGGCAAACACCTCAAGTTAGGTCGCGCTGATGGGAATGAACCTCAACGTACGGTCGTTGGAGTGATGGGCGATGTCCGAGCCTCAGAATTTGACGATACACCGGCTCCGGCCACATACGTGCCCTTCGCTCAGTTGCCGCAAGCATCTACGGCCATCGTTGTGCGCACATCGACCGACCCTTCGGCGCTGGCTTCGGCCGTGCTGGCCCGGGTACGCAGCATCGATTCCGACGAGCCTCCCTACGATGTCCGTACTATGGAACAGGTTATCTCCGACAACCTCAGCGGTGTAGAGTCTTCCGCACGCATGATGATGATCTTCGGCTTCACCGCACTAGTTCTTGCGGCAGCAGGGATCTTCGCTGTCATGTCCTACTCGGTGACCCAGCGTACTCATGAGATCGGGGTTCGCATGGCGCTCGGAGCCCGCCGCTTTGATGTGCTGAGGTTGGTCGTCGGAAAGGCCGTCAGCCTGGCTGCGATCGGCCTGGCGATCGGCGTCTCGATGGGACTGCTGTTGGCCCACGCGCTTTCGAGCCTGCTGTTTGGAGTCATCCGAATCGATGCTGCGGTGTTCGTCCTGTTGACGATCATTTTGGCGGCAGTCGCTGCACTCGCCGCCTACATTCCGGCGCGCTGGGCAATGAAGGTCGACCCCATGCAGGCTTTGCGCTACGAGTAAGGAGGGACCATGAACGGGTTGTTCCAGGATCTTCGATATGCGCTACGCCAGCTTCGCAAGAGCCCGGGATTCACCACCGTGGCGGTGATCACGCTCGCGTTGGGGATCGGCGCGAACACAGCGGTCTTCAGTGTGATCGATGCGGTCATGCTGCGTCCGTTGCCGTATTACCAGCCGGAACGCCTGATTGCGGCAGAGTCTCTCAACAGCCGACAAGGAGTGTCCAGCGTCTCGTCTTACCCGGACTTCTTTGATTGGCGCAGCCAAAACCACACTCTCACCCACCTGGTGTCGTACCACGACGATGCACTTACGTTGACCGGGTTGGACCGGCCGGTGCAAATCGATGGCGAGGTAGTATCGTGGGACTTTGTTCCAGCCCTCGGCGTCAGCCCGGAACTGGGCCGTGGCTTTATTTCTGACGAGGAAAAGGTAGGCACACGTGTAGTTCTCATCAGCCATGCGCTTTGGAGTTCGCGATTCGCGTCGGACAAAGCGATCCTCGGCCGCCAAATCAAGCTCAACGGCAATCTTTATTCTGTGATTGGTGTGATGCCGCCCTCGTTTCGCTTTCCGGTGAATGAGTCAAACGATTATTGGACTACCCTCGCAGTCGACAACGATCCCAGCGATCCGCATCCCAACACATCGAACCGTGGCGCTCATTTTCTAAACCTGCTTGGACGTATGAAACCGGGCGTTACCGTAAAACAGGTTGACCAGGACCTGAAGACCATCGCGGCTAATCTGGCGAAAGAATATCCGGACACCAATACGCGCCACGACTCGGCGCGCGTCCAAACCGCGATCACAGCACTGCTCGGGGATACGCGGCCCGCGCTACTGGTGGTTCTGGGCGCCGTCATGCTCGTGTTGGCGATCGTTTGCGGCAATATCGCCAACCTGATGCTGGCGCGCTTGCGGGAACGACAACGGGAAATCGCAATGCGTTCCGCTCTGGGGGCAGGCCGCAACCGCATCGTCCGCCAGTTGCTGGTCGAAAGCGTCGTTTTGAGCGCGCTCGGCGGATTCGCGGGGTGCGGTCTGGCCTTTCTTGTCACTCCCGCCGTACTCCGCCTTATCGGCAACAGTGTTCCCCGGGCAGCTGAGGCCGGTGTTGACATCCGCGTCCTGGCGTTCTCGGCGCTGCTCGCATGCTCTGCAGGACTGATCTTCGGGATCATCCCCGCCCTCGTCTCCTCCAAAACGAATCTGGTTTCCACTTTGCAAGAAGGTGGACGCAGCGAAATCGCCGGGCGCGACTGGCTGCGTTCCGTGCTCGTTGTGGCGCAGGTGGCGCTCGGCCTCGTTCTTACTGCCGGAGCGGGTCTTCTGATTCAAAGCTTCAGCAAGCTGCAGCGAGCCGATCAAGGCTTCAACCCTAATCATTTGCTGACCGCGTTTTTCGAGACCCCGGACTCGCGCTACAAGACAACGCGCCCTCAGTTCTATCGTGAATACTTCGACAAGCTAAGGGCGATCCCGGGCGTGCAATCCGTGGGCGGCGTCGAGATGCTTCCGATGACCAACGACATGGCTGTGATTAGTTTCGAAAATCCGGAACATCCCGTGCCCGAGGGACAAAGACCCGCGGCGGACTTTACTCCTGTTTCGCCACAGTACTTCGGCACGATGCAGGTCCCATTGCTTTCGGGCCGTGACTTCACCGAACGCGACGACACCAACACACCTCAGGTACTGATCGTCAACCAGGCGTTTGCCGAGAAATACTTTCCCGGAGAAAACGTGCTTGGAAAGAAGATCAAACCCGGCGCCGGCGATGGTAAGCCCGGCGGGCCGCCATGGCGCGAGATTGTCGGCGTCGTAGGCAACGTAAGGCTCTCCATAACGCAGCGCGAAACGCGGCCCGGGATGTATGCGCCAGCCGGTCAACTCACAACCTGGTGCTGCATGTACACGGTGGTGCGCTCAACGGTTGACCCCACCAGTCTCGAGCAGTCGATCCGGCAAACGGTCTCTTCGATGGACGGCGAGTTGCCAGTCACGAACGTCCATACCATGCGCGACCTCATGTTCAAAGGTTTGTTGCAACCACGCTTCACAATGGTGCTGTTAGCTACTTTCGCCGGCCTCGCTCTCACGCTGACTATCGTCGGACTCTACGGAGTCATGACCTACTCAGTAACACGCCGCACCCGCGAAATCGGCGTCCGGATGGCGTTGGGAGCGCAACGGAGCGCGGTACTGGCGATGATATTGCGGCATGCAGCGATCCTCCTTGCATCCGGAATCGCATTTGGGATCGTCGCCGCGTTGGTATTGGCGCCGGTGCTGCAAAGCATGCTGTACGGCACCGGGTCGCGGGATCCCTTCGTTCTGACGCTGGTCTGCGCAGGAGTCGCCCTGGTCGGCCTGATTTCCGCGTACATTCCCGCATTTCGCGCCGCCAGAATCGATCCCATGCAGGCACTTCGGTATGAATAGGAGGAAAGCATGAGCGGATTGTTGCAGGACCTTCGCTACGCATTGCGCCAGTTGCGCAAGTCTCCCGGGTTTGCGATCACTGCCTTGATTTCGCTCACGCTCGGGATCGGTGCCACCACTGCCATCTTCAGTGTCGTGTACAGCATTCTGCTTGATCCGTATCCGTATCGCGATGCCGACCGCATGGTGCACGTGGAACTGCGCGACAAGAGCGATCGTGGACCTCTCCTGTTTGTCAATGGCTCCGAATACGAGCAACTCCGCCAGGCGTCCTCAGTGGACGATATTTTCCTGCAATCCCAGGCGCAGCAGATCCTGACGGGCGGACAATTTCCCATCTCGATCAGAGCCGGACGATACTCGCCCAATCTATTCACTTACATGGGCGTGCCCCCGTACCTGGGCCGCGTCTTCACCACCGCCGACGCTCCCGGAGGCAAGGGAGCTCCCGTGGTGTTGTTGAGTTATCTGTTCTGGCAAAAGCAGTTTGGAGGAAACCGCAACGTCATCGGCCAGACCATCGAAATCAGTCATCAGTCCTACACCATCATCGGCGTCGCTGCGCCACGCTTCACCTGGGGAGACTCCGACGTCTATGCGCCAGGAATGCCCAGTGGCGATCCCCACGACTACTGGATGTCTTTCATCAAGTTGAAACCGGGCGTGAAACACGCAGCCGCCGGAGCCGAATTTCAAGTTCTGCTCGATCGTTTCACAAAAGACGACCCCAAAGATTTTCGCCGCGACCGCCGGGTCGCCATCGTGACCCTGAATGAAGAAGTTCTCGGCCGGTTCTCGGGCACGCTGGTCATGCTTTTCGCGGCAGTCATGGCTCTGCTCGTCATCGGATGCGCCAACGTTTCGATTCTTTTATTGGCTCGCGGTATCGCGCGACAGCACGAGTTAGCGGTTCGCGCATCGATCGGAGCCAGCCGCAGTCGCCTGATCCGGCAGCTGCTGACAGAATCAGTCCTGCTGTCCGTAGGCGGCGCAGGTCTGGGAGTATTGGTCGCGTACGTAGGAGTCGGCACCCTCTCCTCCATGCTCCCGCTCTACTCGTTTCCACACGAGGCGGCGATTCGAGTAAACGGAACCGTACTCACATTCACAGCGATCCTCTCCGTGTTGACGGGAATTCTTTTTGGCATTTCCCCCGCCTGGCAGGTTTCTCATCCTGCAATCAGTGAACTGATCCAGGCCAACAGCACCAAACATTCCGGCAGCGCTCGCAGTCGCAATACTCATCGCTTGCTGATCGCAGGACAGGTTTCCCTTACTCTGCTGCTGATGGCAAGCGCCGGAGCCGCGACGAAAGCATTCCTGGCCCTCACCCACACCCCTCTTGGCTTTGACCCCGACAAAGTTTTCGTGATCAATACCGTGCTCCCCAAGGGAGCCAGCACAAACTGGCAGGCTCGCCTGAATTCGAATGAAGAGATTCGGCGCGCGATTGGTGAAGTACCAGGGGTGACAAGCGCCTCCATTTCCACCACCTGGTTTCCGCCCTTCGGAGGCTTTGACGCGACCGTCGAGATTCGCAGCAAACCTACTTTGACCGGGGCCGGAGCGATCCTCGCGTTGGTAAGCCCGAAGGAATTCGAAACGCTTCGCATCCCGCTCCTCGCCGGCCGCATCTTCGATGATGCGGAACTCAATCGCGCCGCTCATCTCGCGCTGGTCAACCAGGCATTCGTAAAACAATTCCTTCCCGAAGGAAACCCGATCGGCCAGAGCGTCCGCAGCCCCATGCTCAAGATCGATCAGCCCGATTTCCTGCAAGCGCAGGCCCCCGATGACTGGCTCGAAATCATCGGCGTAGTTGGCGATGCGCGCGATGACGGCCTCGATCATCCCGTCAAACCCGCGGTCTTCCTGCCCTACAGCTTCGTGCTACCGCCCGACGTCGCTGTACTCGCGCGCGCGAACGGCAATCCGGAAGCGGCCATTCTGGCGGTGAAACAGCGGCTGCGACAACTAAACCCTGAGCTGGCCGTCAGTCAAGACCACACTCTCGCCTGGTGGCTGGAAACGCAGGGATGGGGCCAGGGACGCTTCATTGCAACTCTGTTCTCGCTCTTCGCACTGCTCGCTCTAGCCCTGGCCGCCGCCGGACTCTACAGCGTCGTTTCTTTCTCTGTAACGCAGCGCACTCAGGAAGTCGGCATCCGGATGGCGCTCGGCGCACCGCGCACTAACATCCTGCGGCTGGTGATCAGCTCCACCGCCGCCATGCTCGCCACCGGCGTAGCCGTTGGATTAGTGCTGAGTCTCGCGCTCGACCGCATCGTCCGCGCCTGGGCTGGAGGCAGTCCCCGCGACCCACTGACGTTACTCGGGTCCGCCGTGATTCTGCTCATGGTCGCAACCATTGCCTGCATCGTGCCTGCCTGGCGTGCAGCCACCGTCAACCCCGTAGTGGCTCTGAGGTACGAATAGGATTTCTATGACCGGATTGCTGCAAGATCTGAAATACGCAATGCGCCAGTTCCGCCGTGCTCCCGGCTTCACGGCCGCTGCCGTGGTTACTCTCGCCTTGGGAATCGGCGCAAACACCGGCATCTTTTCTCTGGTTGACCAGTTGCTTCTCCGTCGCTTGCCGACCCAGGAACCAGATCGACTGGTCATGCTCAAGTTCACCGGATCCGACACAGGCGCCACGAGTTCCTACGGTGGCGATAGTCAAGCGTACTTCTCCTACCCGATGTATCGCGACCTGCGCGATCAGAACAACGTCTTTGCAGGAGCCCTCTGCATGTTTCCCACCCAGGTCGGAGTCCAGTGGCGAAACGTGCCAAGCCTCGCCAACAGCGAACTGGTCAGCGGAAATTACTTCTCCCTGCTGGGCGTCAAAGCAGCTCTGGGACGTTTGCTCGTTCCCGAGGATAGCGCTACGTCGGGCTCATCTCCCCTGGTGGTTCTGAGTTACCGCTACTGGAAGCAGCATCTCGCGTCCGACCCGGCAGTGCTGAACCAAAGCATTCTCATCAATGGCAACCTGTTCACAATTGTCGGCGTAGCGCAACCCGGATTCGACAGCGTCATTGCCGGAACCGTTCCTGATTTTTTTGTGCCGATCACGATGAAAGCCCGGATGACGCCAGGCTGGGACGATCTCGAAGACCACAGATCAAAATGGTTGAACATCGTCGCGCGCCTGAAACCGGGACTCACCGCCCAGCAAGCCGAAGCCGGAATCAATCCCCTTTGGAAGTCGCTGCGCACCACGGAACTCGCAAGCATTCCTTCGCGTAGCCAGCGCTTCCGCGAACAGTTTGTCGAGAAGAGCAGTCTGATTTTGCTGGACGGCTCAAAAGGTTTCTCTCCGCTCCGCGAGAATATGCGAACGCCACTCCTGATCCTGATGGGGATGGTTGGCCTGTTGACTTTGATGGCAACCGCGAATGTCGGCAGCCTCTTGCTTGTGCGAGCCGCGGGACGGATTCGCGAAATGTCCGTCCGCTATGCTCTCGGCGCCGCACGCCCCAGAGTTATTCGTCAGTTGCTGGTGGAGGGCCTCGCCCTCGGCCTGACCGGAGGCATTCTCGGACTAGCGCTAGCGCCTTTGCTCACCGGACTCCTCATCAGTTTCGTAGATCCCGACGCAACCACCGCCGGAATGACTTCCCTTTCCGCCTCTCCCGACATGCGGGTGATGTTGTTCTGCCTTGCCGTATCCGTCGTTGCGAGTGCGCTGTTCAGCCTCGCGCCGATTCTTCAGTTCTACCGTCCCGAAGTTACTCCCGCGCTCAAACAGCAAACAGTCACTGCGCAAGGCAGCCATGCCCGATTCCGTCGCGTAACCGTAGGTGTGCAGATTGGCCTGAGCCTGTTGCTTCTGGTCGCGGCAGGACTATTTGGCAGAACGCTGAAAAACCTCAAATCCGTCGACGTCGGCTTTGCCACCGACCACATACTCACGTTCCAACTCGATCCGAGAATGGCGAGCTACGAGCCTTCCCGTGTCGCTCCCTTATACAAACGCTTGCTGGAGACCCTCGCCACGCAGCCGGGAGTGCAATCCGTTGGCATGACCGACGATCCTGACCTCGCTCAAAACGACAGCACCTATTCGATTGAAGTACCGGGATACCAGCCGCAGGAAGGAGAGGGCATGAGCTTCGAGTGGGAGCGCGTGACCCCAGCGTATTTTTCGACACTGCAACTTCCCGTGATCGCAGGACGAGCGTTCAGCGATGGTGACGATCTCCATGCTGCCAAGGTTGTCATCGTGAACGAGAGTTTCGTGCGCAAGTTCTTTGGCAACGCCGACCAGGCGATCGGCAGAACGTTTTCTGAAAAGGGCGCGAAAGGCAAAGGGCCACTTCTCATCGTCGGCGTCGTAAAGGACGCCAAGCACTTCAGCCTCCACGACCAACCGAAGCCGATCTTCTACTCGCCTCTTTTCCAGGAGACCGAACCTAAAGCCGTTGGAGTCTACGTTCGCACCCGGCAGGAACCCGAAGCTGCGGGGAGCACCGTCCGAACCACTCTGAGCGGAATTGATTCGAAGCTGGTGGCGGATTCGATGCGCTCCATGAACAACCTCATCGATAGCACGCTCACCTACGAGCGCATGCTGTCGCTGCTGGCCACCGGCTTCGGCATTGTCGCCATTTTTGTCACCGCAATTGGCCTTTATGGAGTCCTGGCCTACTCGATCGCGCAGCGCACGCGTGAGATCGGCATCCGCATGGCCCTCGGTGCAACGCAGCGATCGGTGGTGAAAATGGTCTTACGTGAAGTGCTGATCCTTACCGGAATCAGCGTCGGTCTGGCGCTGCCGCTCTCGCTGGCGCTCAGTAGGCTGGTGAAGAGTCAACTCTTCGGCATCTCGGAGCGCGATCCCGCAACCTTGTTGTTGGTCACACTTGCGATCGGGATGGTCGCCCTGCTAGCCGCCTGGGCTCCCGCGCGTCGCGCAACCCAAGTGCAACCGATCACCGCCTTGCGTTACGAGTAGGAGAAGACAACGATGACCGGACTACTGCAGGACCTGCGCTACGCCGCGCGTCAGTTCGTGAAGACGCCCGGCCTGACCGCTGTCCTCGTCTTCACCATCGCGCTCGGAGTCGGCGCGAACACGGCGCTGTTCTCGATCGTCAACGGTGTGCTCCTCAATCCTTTGCCGTATCCTCATCCGGAACAACTCATCGCCCTGCGCCAGAGCAAAGCAAATTTTGACTTTGGCACAATCCCCTATCCAAATTTTCGCGACTGGCAAAAAGACAATCGAACCTTTTCTTCGATGGCAGTTTGGCGCGTCAATGCCTTCGGCTTGACCGGAGCGGGAGAAGCCGTACAAGTCACCGGTGCGTACGTCTCATCTGACTTTTTCCCGATGCTTGGCGTGAAACCGGTCCTGGGCCGTAACTTTAAGCCCGGCGAAGACGAAATCGGCGCGGGACCGATTGCGTTAATCAGTGAGGGCTTGTGGCGGCGAAAATTCGAATCCGCCACCGACATTCTAAGCAAGGGCATTACGCTGGATGGAAAGAGCTATGTGATTGTCGGCGTAATCCCATCGAGCTTTCACTTCTGGCGGGGAGACTCCTCTCCTCGGGAAGTGTTTGTCCCTGTTGGCCAGTGGAAAAATAACTTACTCACCTCGCGGGGTGCAGGATTAGGAATCAGCGGAATCGGTCGCTTGAAACCAGGTGTAACGATTGAGCAGGCCCGGGCGGATATGGCGGCAGTCACCAACAACCTAGCGGCCGCCTTTCCGGACGCCAACAAGGGCACCGGGGCTAAGCTGATTCCATTCAAGGAATGGATGGTGGGAGGCGTCGGATCGTTTTTGCTGGTGCTTCTTGCCAGTGTGGGCTTTGTACTCTTGATTGCCTGCGTCAACGTTGCAAATCTCCTGCTGGCGCGTTCCACCGGACGGACGCGTGAGTTCGCAATCCGCGCAGCCCTGGGTGCGAGCCAGAACCGGGTTGTTAAGCAATTGCTTACCGAGAGCATGCTGCTGGCACTTGCTGGTGGAGTTCTCGGGACGTTATTGGCCGCATGGGGAACCCGCGCGGCACTAGCTGTTCTCCCAACCGCTTTGCCACGAGCGGAAGAAATCGGCCTGGACGCGCGCGTCCTGTTCTTCACCGCCGCCATTTCGTTGCTCGCAGGAATCTTGTTTGGCCTGGCGCCAGCGCTCAAGATGTCGACGCCAAAGCTGCAGGAGAGCCTCAACGAAGGCGGGCGCTCCGTTAGCGGAGGCCGACACCGCGTGCAAGGCGTCTTTATCGTAGCTGAGATGGCGATGGCGCTCGTGGTGCTGGCCGGTGCCGGCCTGATGATCCGCAGCATGGATCGTTTATGGAGTATCGATCCTGGCTTCAACCCCCAAAATGTAATGACCGTAGGCCTTTCGCTGCCTCCTTCGATGACGAGCGCGTCTCCCGATGCGATCCGTGCAGCGTTTCGGGAGTTCGACAACAAGATCGGGTCGATTCCGGGTGTGCAGGCAGTTTCTCAGGCCTGGGGCGCCCTCCCGATGGGTGGCGATGACGAGACAACGTTTTGGCTGGAAGGCCAGCCCAAACCTGCCAGTGACAACGACACAAGCGGGGTCATCGATTACATAGTGGAACCCGGCTATCTGAAGGCCATGGGGATTCCCCTCCAACGCGGCCGCTTTTTCACCGACAATGACAACGAACATGCACCACGGGTCGTCGTCATCGACGACGTCTTTGCGCACAAATTCTTCCCGAACCAGGACCCCATCGGCAAGCGAATCTATTCGAGCTACTTTTCTGGCTTGTCGGAGATTGTGGGAGTCGTTGGCCACGTGAAGCAATGGGGCCTCGATCTGGATGACACGGAAAAGTTGCGAACCCAGTTCTATATACCCTGCATGCAGATGCCAGACGAGTTTGTGTCCATGACCGCGTCAGGATCGGCCTTCGTCGTGCGCTCCGACAACGCCGGGGCCGGCTTGCTTGATTCCATTCGTCACGCGAGCCAACAGATGAGCAGCCAGCAGGTCATCTATGGGGCCCAGACGATGAACGAGCTCATCGGCGACTCTCTTGCCGAGCGCCGGTTTTCGATGATTCTTCTCGGATCATTCGCTGGGTTGGCACTGGTGCTTGCCAGTGTTGGGATCTACGGCGTCATCTCCTACGCAGTAGGACAGCGCACAAACGAGATCGGTATCCGGATAGCGCTGGGCGCGAGGCGATTGGACATTCTGCGTCTGGTCCTCGGTGGCGCGGGAAAACTAGCGCTGATGGGAGTCGCCATCGGTCTTATATCGGCGGCGGGTCTGGCCAGGCTCATGGGCAATCTGTTGTACGGCGTGGGCCCTCGCGACCCGCTTACGTTTATCGCCGTACCTGCAATTCTGATTTCAGTGGCTCTGTTGGCCAGCTACTTACCCGCGCGTCGTGCGACTAAGGTCGATCCCATGACGGCGCTGCGCTACGAGTGAGGATCCGAATGGATACGATTTTTCAAGACTTGCGCTACACCTTCCGTCAGCTCTTCAAGAATGCCGGCTTCACCGTCACCGCCATTCTGACTTTGGCGATGGGTATCGGCGCCAATGTCGCCGTCTTTACTGTGATCAATGCCAGTCTGCTGAATCCCAGCGGCATTCCACATCCAGATCAGGTTGTGGCGGTGCGCGCAAAGTATGCCTTAGGCGACCTCGGCAACATCAGTATCTCGCCGCCTGACTTCGGTGACACCGTCACCGGCAAAGACATCTTCACGTCGGCTGCAGTGATGAAGCCCACCGCATTCAACTACAGCGCCACCAACACCACTCCCGAACGACTCATGGGCGCGTCGGTTTCGTGGCAGTGGTTCGACGTTTTCTGGGCAAGTCCTTACCTCGGCCGAGTATTCATCGCAGAGGAAGACCAGCCCGGCGCGAATCATGAAGTCGTCCTCTCTTACGCGGCGTGGAAACGCCGTTTCGGTGGCGATCCGGCGATTGTCGGACGCGCGCTCCTTCTCAATCAGGAGTCCTATCAGGTCGTCGGAGTCATGGGCCCCGATTTCAACTGGCCCAACCAGGCGGAACTCTGGGTTCCGCTAGCCCTGCCCACTGCCAGCTATTTCGACAACAACCTTCGCTATAACGAGTATCTGTTCAGCGTAGCCCGCCTCCGTCCCGGAGTAACCACCACGCAGGCCAGTTCCTATCTCGCACTTCGCTCGTCTCAGCACATCGCGTCTGAAGGCCAGAACAGTTATGGACAGGTCGCCGGCTGGGGTATGTTCTGCATGCCACTCGTAGAGTTTGTGGCAGGCAATCTACGCAAGCCCTTATTCCTCCTCTTAGCCGCTGTCTTGTCGGTTCTGCTCATCGCCTGTGCGAACATTGCCGGACTGCAACTCGCCCGCGCATCCGGACGACAACGGGAAGTTTCGATTCAGATTGCGCTCGGCGTGAGCCGCTCCCGCCTCATGCGCTACGCCCTGTTGGAAAGTCTTCTCCTCGCAATCGGAGGGGTAGCGCTTGGCCTGTTAGTCGCATGGACCACGATTCCCCTCCTGCTCCTGTTAGCTCCTCCGAGCCTCGCTCAGAACATCACCGTCCATCTAGGCGGACGCATGCTCCTGTTCGCAACCGGCGTGGGAGCTGCCTGTGTCGTCCTTTGTGGAATCGCTCCCGCGTGGCAAATGACCCACTCCCGGTGGTTCCAGGCCCTGCAGGAGAGTGGACGCTCGGAAACATCCAGCCGAGCCCGCCAGCGCCTGCGCTCAGCCTTAGTTGTGTCGGAGATTGCAGTTGCCATGCTTCTTCTTGTCGGCGCCGGACTTCTCCTGCGGAGCATGCAGCAAGTCCAGCAACTCGACACCGGCTTCAACCCTGACGGCTTGATGTCCGCGACACTTTCCCTGCCTCCCACGATTTACAAGAGCAATGAACAACAGGCAGCCTTCTTCACTGCCGCGGAAGATCAGCTGAAAGACATTCCCGGAGTTAGCAGCGCAGCCTTCGCCGACGCTCTCCCCTTTACCAACAATGGCGGATCCTCCTCCTTCTCGATCAAAGGACGCCCCCAGGCTCCCAACGACCCCGGGCCGCACGGCAATATCCGCTCGATTTCGCCAGACTATTTCACCGCGCTAGGAATCGCGCTCGTACGCGGCCGATTCTTCTCCCAACAGGACCGTCTCAAGACCGAGCAGGTTGCCATCATTGACGAAGCACTCGCCCGCCAGTATTGGCCCAACGAAGATCCTCTCGGCCAGCACATCAACTTCGGCGGCACCAGCCCCTGGATGACAATCGTCGGCCTCGTCAAGCACGCTAAGACGACCTCTCTGGAAGCCGACAACAAAGAAGGCTTCTACTACCTGCCCATTGCGCAGGCTCCGCAGAACACAGCGGACGTTCTTGTCCGCACCAGCACGGCCCACCCGGAAGTATTGGCCAGTGCCATGCAATCCGCCGTCCGTGCCGTGGATCCCAATCAGCCGCTATACGACCTCAAAACAATGACGCAGCGGGTTGACGCTTCGTTGACCGGCCGCCGCTTCCTCGTGCTCCTGCTCTCCGCCTTCGCCGGCCTCGCTCTGCTCCTGGCTGCAGTGGGGTTGTACGGCGTAATCAGCTACTCGGTGCGCATGCGCACCCGAGAACTCGGGATTCGCATGGCGCTGGGGGCGCAGCGCACGGATGTCCTCCGGATGATCCTCGGTAAAGGCATGCAGCTAGCCGCGATCGGCTTAGTCCTGGGACTGGTAGCGACTCTAGTCGTCGGTCGCGTGCTCTCCAGCCTGCTCTATCACGTGAGCCTGTGGAATCCGCTGACCTTGCTGACGACCGCGTTCGTATTGGCGTCTACGGTCTTATTCGCATGCTATCTTCCCGCGCGCCGGGCCACGAAAGTAGATCCCTTCGTGGCGCTGCGGGATGAGTAAGAGTCAAGAGTAGGGACGGAGTAAATCCGATGTCTGATTTGTTGCAAGACATACATTACGCCGTGCGACAGATGCGCAAGAGCCCCGGCTTTACGGTCACTGCCGTCCTAGTGCTGGCCTTAGGTTTGGGCGCCACCACTGGGATGTTGGCCATCGTGCATTCGGTCCTTCTGCGTTCACTGAACTATCGGCACGCTGATCGGATGGTGTTGGTCGGCGTATCCGACGCCGCCAACCAGACGTCGAACGTCCATTATGGCGATTTTCAGGAAATGCAGCGCAACTTGCATCAGTTCGAAGAGCTTGGAGCCTTTAGTAGTGTGCCCTTGGCCGTGCAGACTTCCGACGGCGCCCAGATGCTGGTCGCGCCCGCTGTGACCACGAATTTGTTCGATCTGTTGGGCGTCCGGCCCGCGCTTGGCCGATCCTTCGGCCCCGGCGACGACGCCCCAAACGCAGGAGTGGCCATCGTTAGCCATGATTTCTGGCAACATTCGATGCATGCCCGCCCGGACATCGTGGGCAGCCAGCTCAGAGTCAATCAGGAACTTCTCACCGTCGTTGGAGTCATGCCCCCTAAGTTTCAATTCCCTCTGCAAACGGAAACTGTTTGGATTCCTTTACAGCTCACTCCCGATCAGAAGACGAAGCAGGGATTCGATGAGTTCAGCGTTCTGGGACGGTTAAAACCCGGCGTCACATTGGACCAGGCGCACGCTGAGGGGGAATCTTTCCTGCGTAACAAGGGAAACAAAAGCGTCGAGACGACGACGCACTTCTGGTTGTATCCCTACCAGCAACTCGTAACCGGCACGGAGAAACCCGCGCTTCTCGCCTTGCTGGCAGCATGCTTTCTACTACTGGCGATAGCGGTAGTGAACGCCGCCAATCTACAGATCGCACGGGCGACTCGCCGCGAAATGGAAATCGCCATGCGGGCCGCGCTGGGAGCTTCGCGCACCCGCATACTTCGTCAGCTCATCGTCGAAAGCCTGGTGCTGGCCGGGGCTGGCGGAAGCTTGGGTTGGTTGCTTGCTAGTGGAATTCTACAGGTTGCGCGCCGTCTCTTTGGAAACTACCCCCGCTTCGATGAGCTTCGGCTCGACACCTGGACGTTCGCAGGATGTCTCCTGCTGACCATTCTCTGCGGCGTCGCGGCCGGTCTGGCTCCTGCCTGGCACATTCTGAAATCCAAACGCGACCTGTCGCTTCAGCGGAGTGCCGCCGGCCGGGCGAGCCGCTCGCATCGCCTCAGCGGATTCCTGGTCGCCTCGGAGGTAGCGCTGACTTCCATCCTTCTCGTTTCAGCGGGATTGTTTCTGCGCACCTTCCGGTCGCTTCAAGAGGTCCCGCTCGGATTTAACGCCGACCACGTCACTAGTTTCCTCTTGTGGCCACAAGGGGGCGACATCCCGCTTGCCATTTCCCGCTCCGCTTATCAGCGAACCATGGACCGATTGCAATCACTCCCCGAAGTGGACGCCGCCGGGATGGTGACGTCGCTGCCTGTCTCCACCTTTCAGATCACTCTGAGCGGCTCCTTCAGTATTCCCGGCCATCCTGCACCCGACGCAAGGAGCAAGCGCGAAGTTCGCATGGTCGCCGTAAGCCCCGGATATTTTCGGGCCATGCGGATTCCACTCCTGTCCGGACGCCCTCTGGCGGGCACTGACACGGAGAGCAATCAACTGGTCGGCATCGTCAACCACGCGTTCGTGGAACAATATCTCCCGAACGTCAGTCCTATCGGAAAGCAAGTCGTACTGGACAAGGATCCAGATGAGCCGGCTACCGGCATCTTTCCACCCATCACTATCGTCGGTGTGTCGGGCGACGTCGTGCAGGGCAACACCATTGGCACTCCAATCCTGCCGGAAGTTGCCATTCCATTCCAACAACTGCCGGCCGCCAACCCACTGACCCACTTCATGGTTGGAGTAGCTGCATCGTTCGTCGTCCGGAGCAGCGGGGATGCGGGACAAGTAGCCGGTGACGTACGGAACGTGGTCAAGAGCGAAGCGCCGGAATTCGCCATCGACAATCTGAAGCCGCTCAGCGATGGAGTGCAAGCCACCCTGCGGACGCGCCAACTCGCAGTTCAGATCACCTCTGCATTTGCCTGGATTGCTCTTCTTCTTTCAGCAGCCGGTCTGTACGGCGTCCTCGCCTATCTGGTCGGTCAGCGGGTACGCGAAATCGGCATTCGCCTGGCTCTTGGAGCAACGCGCCCCAACGTGTTCGCACTAGTCGTTCGCCAGGGACTTTACATGGTAGGCGCGGGGCTAACCCTCGGCTGGATCGGCGCTTTGTTAGCCGGGCGTTGGATCGGGAGTCTCCTCTTCGGCACCACTCCACACGACCCGCTCACGTTTACGCTGGCGGGCGCATTGGTTTTTGCGGTCAGTGCGATCGCCATTTTGTTGCCCGCCCGTCGCGCCTCTTCGATTGAACCCATGGAGGCCTTGCGAGTGGAATAACCGCACTTGGACAAATTTATGATTCAACTCAAAAGTATTGAACGCAGCTACAAGACCGGCGCCGGACAAACCTGGGTCCTGCGCCGCATCAATCTCGACATCCAAAAGGGTGAGTTCATCACCGTAATGGGACCATCCGGCGCTGGAAAGTCTTCCCTGTTGAACGTCCTCGCACTCCTCGACGATCAGTGGTCTGGAGAATACTGGTTCGGAGAGCAGGCGGCACATTCCATGAAGCGCAGGGAGCGCGGAGATCTGGCGAAGAAAAATGTCGGTGTGGTCTTCCAGAGCTACCACCTGCTCGACGATCTCACGGTGCAGGAAAACATCGACCTCCCGCTTTCGTATAAAGACATTCCCCGTCAGCAGCGCCAGAGCCTGGTCGCTGACGTTCTCGACCGGTTCCAGATCGTGGCCAAGAAGGACCTCTACCCCAGCCAGCTTTCCGGTGGACAACAACAGCTCGTAGGAATCGCGCGCGCCGTCATCCACAAACCCGTGCTTCTGCTCGCCGACGAGCCAACGGGCAACCTGCATTCCAGCCAAGCCAGGGAGATCATGGAACTTTTCCGAGAATTGAATCAGGAAGGCACCACTATCGTGCAAGTAACGCACTCGGAAGCGAACGCCGCCTTCGGAACTCGCACCCTGCAACTGCGCGACGGCTGGCTGGTCGGCGACACATCGAACCCATCGCTCGAGCCGAGCGACGTGGCGGTGAACCGATGAATCGTAGAACCCAGGGAATACGCACGAAATTCTGCACCCGGGTGGGGATATTGCTTCTGATCGCCGCCTTCGCCAATGGGCAGGTGCGGACGCCCGCAGAGCTGGTGATGCCGTCCTCTCACAGCCCTTTGAGCCCGTACACCCCCAACACAGTGACGCAACCGGTTCTCAAGAACTCTAATCGTCTCGATAGCCTGATTCGCGACGGCAAGCTGTACCTGTCGCTGAAAGATGCCATCGATCTTGCTCTGGAGAACAATCTCGACTTGGCTATCGCCCGCTACAATCTCCCGATCGCTGATACTGACCTGCTCCGCACTAAAGCCGGTGGAAGCTTTCGCGGCGTCAATACCGGTGTGGTACAGGGCACTCCCGGCGGCGGAGTCGGAGGGTTCGGCGCCGGCGCCCCCGGGGCCGGTGCGGGCGGTACCACCGGTGGTGCAGGCGGCGCAGGCGCGGGCGCTTCTGGGCTTGTGCAATCGACCTTGGGCGCTGGCACGGCTGTCGCTTCCTACGATCCAGAGCTCAACCTGAACATGGGCGTCGAACATCAAACCCTGCCTTTGTCGAACAAGGTGCTGACCGGTGTCGCGACGTTGCAAACAAACAACGCAGTGGTAAATTCGCTTTTTTCCCAAGCCTTTCCCACGGGCACATCCGTGACGTTTGAATTTGACAACAGCCGCGTGACTACCAACAGCACCAACAACAACCTTTCTCCCGGCTTGACCTCTTTCTATCGTTTCACGCTGCGTCAGGAGCTGCTCGCCGGATTCGGCTTCGGGCCCAACCTGCGCTTCCTGCACATTGCGAAAAACAACAAGAAAATTTCCGACATCGCTTTCAAAGACCAGGTCATTGCCACCGTTACCCAGATTGAAAACATTTATTGGGACCTGGTCAGCGCCTCCCAGCAGGCGCGCGTGAACGAACAGTCTCTGGCGTTTGCTAATCAGACTTGGGAAAACGCGAAGAAGCAATTGCAACTGGAAGCCATTCCCGAGATGGACGTTCTGAAAGCCGAGGCCGAAGTCTCCAAACGTGACCAGGACCTCACGGTCGCCCGCTCCAGTCTCCAATTGCAGGAGTCTCTGATGAAGAATGCGCTCACCAGAACACTGGACAACCCCGCGCTCGAGGAAATGCCCGTAGTGCCCACCGACAGCATGCAGACCACGGATGCCGAAGTGACTGAGCCGATTCTCGATCTTATCGACCGCGCCTTGCGCGATCGCCCCGAATTGCTCGAAACCGATGTCGATCTTGTAAACCGGCAGATCAGCCGTAAAGCCGCGCGCAACGCTTTGTTGCCGTCGCTCTCGTTGATTGCCTTTTACGGCGGCACCGGTCTGGGGGGAGAGTTGAATCCGGTGTCTGTCGACAGAACTCCTCCACCCGTTCCGTCCGACTTCGGTGGCACGATACAGAATGCGTTTAACAATACTTCCCCCGATTATTACGTCGGGTTGAACCTCAACATTCCCTTCCGCAATCGCGTTGCCAAGGCCGATCAATATCGTTCCGAACTCGAATACCGACAGGCCGAATTGCGCAAAGAACAGCTGAAAAAACAGATTCGCATCGAAGTGCGCAACGCCCAGTACGCGCTCGAGCAGTCACGAGCCCGAGTACAGTCGGCAACGAAAGCGCGCAGCCTCGCGCAACGGACCTTCGACATCACCAAGAAGGAGCAGGATCTCGGTGCCGGCTCCAGCTACCAGACCATGACCGCGCAACGCGATCTATCCGTGGCGGAACTGGACCTTGTCACCGCTATGACCATCTACGCAAAAGCTAAAGTTGAACTAGACCGCGCAACCGGGGCGACTTTGGAACATAATGGAGTCTTGATCCAGGACGCGGTCAGTGGGACCGTGTCTGCTTCCTCTCCATAAACCATGCCGCTCTCGGCCAAGTCGCAGGATTCCCCGACCGTGTTAACTTCCGATTCCCGAGAGAGACCTGCTCCCAGAATCCTGGCTGCCGACGATCAGGAACACATCCTCGAAGCCCTGCAACTGCTGCTGCGTCCGCAGGGCTATCGCGTCGATCGTGCTACTTCTCCCGCCCAAGCTCGGGAAATGCTGACTGCCGATTTTTACGATGCAGCGCTCATCGACCTGAACTACACCCGCGACACCACCTCCGGACAGGAAGGCCTCGATCTCCTTTCCGAAATCGTTGCTGTCGATAGCACTCTTCCCGTTATCGTGATGACGGCGTGGGGAAACGTGGAGCTTGCCGTGGAAGCCATGCGCCGCGGCGCCCACGACTTCATTCAAAAGCCCTGGGAGAACGAGCGCCTGCTGGCGATCCTGCGAACGCAAATCGAATTGCATCGCGCCCTCCAGCGCGCCGAGCGTCTGGCCGCGGAAAACCGCCTGCTTCGTGCCCAGGGTCGCCCCGAATTCATTGCCTCGGCTGCTTCCATGCGACCTGTGCTCGATGCCATCGCCCGAGTCGGCCCCTCGGACGCAAACGTCCTGATCACCGGAGAACACGGCAGCGGCAAGGAAGTCGTCTCGCAAACACTGCACGCGTTGTCGTCACGCGCGTCGCGTCCGCTGGTGGCCGTAAACACAGGAGCATTGGCGGAAGGCGTCTTCGAAAGCGAACTTTTTGGCCATGTAAAGGGCGCTTTCACCGACGCCCGAACCGACCGCATTGGACGTTTCGAACTCGCCGACGGCGGCACCATCTTTCTCGACGAAATCGGAAACGTACCCATTCGCCAGCAGGCAAAGTTATTGCGCGTGCTGGAGTCCGGCGAGATAGAGCGCCTCGGATCGTCGCGCTCCCGACGCGTCGACGTCCGGGTAATTTCCGCCACCAACGCCGACCTTCAGACCGCATGCGCGTCCGGTCAGTTTCGCGAAGACCTTTTGTTTCGACTCAACACGGTTGAAATTCACGTGCCGGCGTTGCGCGACCGCCGCGAGGACATTCCCGCCCTCGCCATCCATTTCCTGCGGCGGTATGCCACCCGCTATCGCCGGGAGATTTCAGGATTCGACCCAGCCGCGCTCCAGTTTATGGCGCAGTACGCGTGGCCGGGAAACGTGCGTGAACTCGAACACACGCTCGAGCGTGGAGTTCTGATGTGCCGCGGCCGCGAAATTCAAACCGCCGACCTCGGTCTGAACATGCAGCGCCCCCAGGCGCAGAGCCTGGAAGACCTGAGCCTCGAGGCCGTGGAAGCGCTGCTCGTTCGAAAAGCGTTGGCCCGCTTTCAGGGCAATGTGAGTCAGGCTGCCGATGCACTCGGCCTCAGCCGTGGCGCTCTTTACCGGCGCATGGAGAAATATGGGCTCTAGTCCTCAGCCCGCCGGCCCGGGCCAGGTACGAAAACCTCCTCCGAAGCGGCGTCGCCTCCTGTACGAACACCGCGTCAGCCTGTATTCATTTCTCGTCGCGTTGCCCGGCATCGCAGTCAGCGGCATCCTGATCTGGACACAACCGTGGTCCACGGAATCCAAGGTCTCACTCAGCGTCTTGGTCTTGTTTGTCTGGTGGATTCTGGCACTCGCGCTGCATGAGCAGGCCATCCGGCCGCTCCAGACGCTCGCCAACGTGGTAGCCTCGCTGCGCGAGGAAGACTATTCGTTCCGCGCCCGCGGCGCCGCTACCGATGATGCCCTGGGCGAACTCTCCATCGAAGTCAACGCCCTCGCCGACTTGCTCGCTGACCAGCGCATCCGGGCAATCGAAGCGACGGCACTCTTGCGCCGCGTGGTCGAAGAAATCGATGCCCCGCTATTCGCGTTCGATCCTGATCGAAGATTGAAGCTCGTCAATCCAGCCGGAGAAAGGTTTCTGCAACAGGCCTCCGTGAGACTGCTGGGACGCACAGCCGAGGAAATTGGCCTGGCGGAATGTTTGAATGCGGCCGGTGAATCTCTGGTGGCCCTTCCCGCACACAGCCCGAACACACGCTGGTTGGTGCGGCAAAGCAAATTCCGGGAAAAAGGATTGCCCCATACCCTGGTCGTCTTATCTGACGTGAGCCGAGCTCTCCGAGGCGAAGAGCGCAAGGCCTGGCAACGTCTCATTCGAGTGCTGGGCCACGAACTCAACAACTCACTGGCTCCGATCAAGTCCATCGCCGGAAGTCTGGGCGCCCGCCTCGCGCAGACTGCTCTCAGTCCCGAAGAACGCCACGACTTCGAGCGCGGCCTGGAAATCATCGAAACCCGCTCCGCTTCGCTCAACCGGTTTCTCCAGGCCTACCGACAACTCGCGCAGATGCCGCCTCCAGTCCCGAGGAGAACCGCGCTACTGCCGGTAGTTGAGCGCGTCGCATTTCTTGAGACTCGCCTTCCGGTCGCGATCACAGAAGGTCCCAGCGTCACACTGATGGTGGATCCCGATCAGATCGAACAGATGCTGATCAATCTTGTCCGCAATGCCGTCGAGGCGGCGCTTGAAGCCGCTCCCGTCAACGGATCGGCCAGTTCCAGTCCTCACTCCGAACTCTCGATGCCGAAAGTGGCCATGAGCTGGATGGTCGACAACCAGAACGTAATCCTTACCATCGACGACAACGGCCCGGGCCTTCTCAATCCAAGCAATGCTTTCGTCCCCTTCTACACCACCAAGCCTGAAGGCAGCGGCATAGGCCTGGCCCTTTCGCGCCAGATCGCTGAAGCACACGACGGTTCCATCGAACTTTACAACCGCGAGAGTGAGCGAGGGTGCCGCGTGCTGGTCAAACTGCCTCGCAGCTAGCGTAATGTGTCAAACAGTTCGACGTTTATGAGCGCCCCGATTTCCTCCGTGTTTTTCTGTGTCCCCCGTGGTTAAGCCTTTGACTTCCTCGTCGAACGTTCGCATCCGCACCCTTTGCCACCTCGCTATAATCTAATGAGACGCACCACGACCCTTGACCCACACGGATATCGGCTCAGAGAGCCGTTCCGGGCGTGATGTTGACGTCACGCCAGGAGATGATTACGACAAAATGACAACGGCCCACCAACATCCGCTGGAAAAGATCCTCGAAAGTCGGATCGCCATCATTGATGGAGCGATGGGCACCACCATCCGCACCTACGGGATGAAGGAATCTGATATCCGCGGGGAGCGCTTCAAGGATTCGAAAAAGGACCTGCTAAACAATGGGGACCTGTTCTCCTTAACGCAGCCAAAGATGATAGGCGACATCCATCGCCGATTCCTGGAAGCCGGCGCCGACATCATTGAGACGAACACCTTCGGCGCGACAAGCATCACGCAGAGCGAGTTCTTCGTGGAAGACCCGCGCGAGCGTGGCGGGCGCAAAGACCCAGAGTTTTACCAGAAGATCATCGACGACCCGTTCCTCGGCAGCCTGGCGTCCGAGATCAATGAGAAGTCGGCGCAGCAGTGCCGGGAATGGGTAGATCGTGTTGGGAGCGCGACCTCGCGCCAAAGGTTTGTGGCGGGGGCGATCGGGCCGCTGACCGTGTCTCTCTCCAATTCGCCGGATGCGGATGATGCGGGCTTCCGCGTGATCACCTTCGATCAAGTGAAAAAGGCCTACGCCCAACAAGTGCGCGGCCTCATTGCGGGCGGCGCCGATCTGCTGCTGGTCGAGACCATCTTCGACTCGCTCAACGCCAAGGCGGCACTCGTCGCGATCCGCGAAGTGTTTGATCAGGACGGCAAGACTCTGCCGGTTATGATCTCGGCGGCGGTGGGGCGCGGAGGCGAGACCATGATCTCCGCGCAGACAACCGAGGCATTCTGGAACGCGGTGGCCCACGTGAAGCCGGTGTCGGTGGGGCTCAACTGCTCTCTCGGCCCCGACTTGATGTATCCGTTCCTAAGTGATCTCTCGGAGAAAGCGAACGTTGCCATCTCATGCTATCCGAACGCCGGGTTGCCGAATCCACTCTCGCCAACCGGGTTTGATCTGGAACCGGCGGACATGGCACGTTACCTCGGCGAATTTGCGCACAGCGGGCTGCTCAATATCGCCGGCGGTTGCTGCGGCAACACACCCGAACATATTGCGGCGATCGCGAAAACCCTCGAAGGCCAGCCTCCGCGAGAACTGAGGGCGGCGTAGTGACATTGGACATACGCCAAACTGGTTCCGATGCAGATCCCGACGCCGCCAGGATAAGACCTCTCCGCCTATCGGGATCACAGCCGTTCACACAGCAACCTGGCGTCTACATCGTGATTGGCGAGCGGACCAACGTGGCCGGGTCGCCCAAGTTCGCCAAGCTAGTGAAGCACGGCAAATATGAGGAGGCGGTAAGCATCGCCCGGCAGCAAGTTGAGAATGGCGCGAATGTCCTCGATATCTGCATGGACGAGGGCATGATCGATGGCGTCACGGCCATGACACGCTTCCTTCAGTTGCTGGCGAGCGAGCCCGAAGTTGCCAAAGTTCCCTTCATGATCGACTCCTCAAAGTGGGAGGTCATCGAGGCTGGGCTCAAGTGCTTGCAAGGTAAAGGAATCGTTAATTCGATCTCGTTAAAAGAAGGTGAAGAAAAGTTTCGCCGGAACGCCGCCGCTGTTCACAAATATGGCGCGGCCGTAGTCGTGATGGCCTTCGACGAGCAGGGCCAGGCCGCGACCTACGAGGAGAAGATCCGCATCTGCGAACGGGCTTATCGAATCCTGGTCGATGAGGTCGATTTTCCGCCGGAAGACATCATCTTCGATCCGAACATCCTCACCGTAGCTACGGGCATGGAGGAGCACAACAACTACGCGGTTGACTACATCAATGCGACGCGATGGATCAAGGCCAACCTGCCGCACGCCAAGGTCAGCGGTGGTGTGTCCAACATCTCATTCAGCTTTCGCGGCAATAACAAGGTCCGCGAAGCCATGCACTCCGCGTTCCTCTATCACGCCATAGCCGCAGGCATGGACATGGGCATTGTGAATGCCGGCATGCTCGAGGTGTATGAGGAGATTGAACCTGAGCTGAAGGTGCTGGTCGAGGACGTCTTGCTGAATCGCCGTCCAGATGCGACCGAACGACTCGTCGAGCACGGCGAAACCCTAAAGGGCGAGAGCGCGGTAGTCAGTGAAAAGAAGGCGGAAGAATGGCGCCACGGCACAGTCGAGGAACGTCTTTCGCATGCGCTGGTCAAGGGTATAGACACGTACATAGAGATTGACGCCGAGGAAGCTCGCGTCAAGTTGGGCCGGCCTCTTCTGGTTATTGAAGGTCCGCTGATGGCCGGCATGAGTGTTGTCGGTGACCTCTTTGGAGCCGGCAAGATGTTCTTGCCTCAGGTGGTGAAGTCGGCTCGGGTGATGAAAAAGGCTGTAGCCCACCTGACTCCATTTATGGAGGCCGAGAAAGCGTCGATGATTGCAGCCGGCGAAGTAGTCAAAACTCAGGGGAAGATCCTGCTCGCCACCGTGAAGGGAGACGTTCATGATATCGGCAAGAATATCGTGGGCGTAGTCCTCTCCTGCAACAACTACGACGTGATCGACATGGGCGTGATGGTCGCATGCGAGAAAATCCTCGAACGCGCCAAAACGGAAAGGGTGGATGTGATCGGCCTCAGCGGCCTGATTACACCATCTCTCGACGAGATGGTGCATGTAGCGCGCGAAATGGAGCGTCAAGGCTTCAAACTGCCGCTGCTTATCGGCGGCGCAACCACCAGCCGTGCGCACACTGCGGTCAAGATTGCCCCGCACTATAGTGAGCCCGTGGTCCACGTTCTGGATGCCAGCCGGGCAGTGCCGGTGACGAGCAGCCTGTTGAGCGACGATGGCAAGGTGCCGTTTGTGGCACAGCATCGCGCCGATTATGAGGCGGTCCGCAAGGCTCACTCTTCGCCGCGACAGAAGGGCGTCTCACTTGAGATTGCTCGCGCCCGGCGAACGCCGATCAAATGGCGTGCCGAAGATCTCCCCACGCCTTCGTTTAGCGGTGTGCGAGTTTTGGACAACTTCCCTTTGACGACCCTCCGCGAATTCATCGACTGGACGCCATTCTTCCACACATGGGAATTGAAAGGTGTCTACCCTCGGATTCTCGAGGACGAGAAGCAAGGTGCGCAGGCGCGGCAGATTTTCACCGAGGCCAATACCCTGCTGGACACGATCATTGAGAAGAATCTGATCACAGCACGCGGCGTATATGGATTGTTTCCAGCCAACGCCGTGGGTGACGATGTCGAAGTGTACGCGGATTGCAAACGCGAAAAGTCGCTGGAGCGATTCCATTTCCTGCGCCAGCAGGCAAACCGTGAAGGCAGCGAACCGTGCCGGTCGCTCTCCGATTTCATCGCGCCAAAAGAATCCGGACTTCGCGATCATATCGGCGCTTTTGCCGTGACCAGCGGTATCGGTCTCAAGGAGCTTTGCGATCGCTTCAGAGCCGAAAACGATGACTACAACGCGATCATGGCGGAAGCCATCGCCGATCGCCTGGCGGAAGCATTTGCCGAATGTCTGCACAAGCGGGTGCGGGAAGAATGGGGTTACGGCCGCGAGGAAGGCCTAAGCAACGCGGATCTCATCCACGAAAAATATCGAGGGATCCGTCCGGCCGCGGGTTACCCGGCCTGCCCTGACCACACTGAAAAGGGATCGCTCTGGCGATTGCTCGATGTCCAGGCGAACACCGGAATGCAGATTACGGAGTCATTCGCGATGTGGCCCGGGTCCAGCGTGAGTGGTCTCTACTTCGCGCATCCGGAATCGCGCTATTTCAGCTTAGGCAAGATTGAACGCGATCAGGTTGCCGATTATCACAAACGCAAGGGAATGAGCACGGCAGAGGTTGAGCGATGGCTCGGCCCAAACCTGAACTACGACCCTGCGGAATAGCCCAACACGTCTGGTCACGTCCCCAGCAAGTTGATCTGTAGTTTTTCGTAGCCATGTTCGCGTGCCCAAAGGTCCAAGGGTATTGTCGCTAGCTCATCTACAACGGCCACGGCCAGCCCGGTTTTCGTCAAATCGATACTCTTCAGATAGGTATGGCATGTGTCGCAGACGTCCACGCGGACGTGCGCGATCTCGGGCGCAGAATAATACGCCATCTGCGGTTCTCGTTCTTCTCCACACGCCGGACAATAAATTCTTCGAAAGGCCCACTCGTGTGCACAGAGCATGCAGATCAACGACTTTTTCGCGCCGTCGCCTTCACTCCTCAGTACGCCGACGGCAGGCTTGCCGGCGCACAGCGGGCACGTCGATGGAGTTCCGTCCACGACGACGATTTCGTGGTGATCTGCAAGGTATTCGGCGTACGGTTGAAGAAACATCCACGCGAGCGCTCGATCAGAAGACTGGACTAGCTCAGTGTCGCCAACGCCTCCTGCCAATTCCGGCTCCCCGTGCCAGAATTCTTCGATCGCGCGTTGCCATGCTACCGGCCCATTCTGCTCCAGAGCAGCGGAGGCTTGTGCAAGCGGCGCTGGCGCAATCTGCTGGATCACCGAGAGGAATTCAGGAAACTTCGGGAGGAGGAGAAAAAGATCCAATTCATCGCGCAGAGGGCGATCCGAGGGAGTCTTGGGTGAATCCGAGAGCGCTTTCAGAAATTGCCGGTAAAGGCTTTTCTGAAACGTCGCTACAGCAACGTAGAAACGTAGCCCTTCGGCTGAGAACGGATAAGTTGAGACAAGTTCATTGGCGCGCCGGATGCGGCGATCCCACTTCGCATCGGTCATTGTTTTGCTCGGGGTTTACCGATGATCTGGTAGTACCACGTGCGATGGAACGTTCTCCCCCAAGCTCGTGTCACGCGCCCGTGAATCATCGAGCCAAAGCTGCCTTCTTCAAGGACCGCGCTCATGTACACGTGGATCAGGAACAACCCTATCGTGGCGAGCGCCACGCTCGAGTGAATCAGGACCGCAGCGTAACGAACGAAGCGGAGATTCCACGGTAGATCCTCTGTGAACCACAACGCGACACCGGAGAGGAGCAAAAGAATCACGCCATAGAAAATTCCCCAGAAGAAGAGTTTTTGCCCGTAATTGAACCGGCCTACTGGCGGGAGTTTGTCGTCTTCGTTCTGAATGTAATCCGGGATCGCTTTCGCCCACGCGCGATCGGCGTCGTCAATTTTCATGTCGCCGCGCCACTCTTTGAATGTCCAAAAGAGTGATGCGGCAAAAATCAATCCGAACCATGGATGCCAGAATCTCGCCGTCGGACCGCCTCCCACAACCGCGGCCAGCCAGTACAAATACGGCGACCAGAACGCCAGGCCCGTGACCAGCAGGTACGTATAAGACAACGCGCCGATCCAGTGATTTAAGCGCTCGCCAAACGTGTACCGGACGATGGTTTCTTCATTTTTGACCGGGGCATTCGGGTGCGGAACCGCGTCGGTGCTCATACCCGCCTCCCATCGTCAGCATTGGGCGGAATCGGTTCTTCTTTCTTCGGTCCAAACCGCAGGTAGTGCAATGCCATACCGACAATACCGCCAACAATTGCCACATTCCCCAGCCACTTGAGCGGTGATTTCCAGAGCCGCACTGACCACGGAATCTGTGGATCCTTCGGAAGCCCGCCGTACAACTCCGGATTTTTCGCATCGTGCAAAACGTAGATCACGTGGGTTCCGCCCACTCCCGAGGGATCGTACACTCCCGCATCCGGGAATCCGGAATTTTCGCGAAGTTGCGCTGCGCGAGTCTCCGCCAACTCTTTCATTTCCGACTTGGTCCCGAAATGCAGGCAGCCCGTTGGGCAGGCCTTGATGCAGGCTGGTTCGAGTCCGACCGACACGCGGTCGTTGCACAGTGTGCACTTAAAGACTTTGCGCGATGGTGGATCGAATTTCGGAATGTTGAATGGGCAGCCGGTCATGCAATACCCGCAGCCGATGCAGTTCGCCTCCTGGAAATCGACGATGCCGTTGGCGTACTGGACGATGGCAGCGTCCGCAGGGCAGGCCGCGAGGCAGCCCGGGTCTGCGCAATGCATGCACTGGTCTTTGCGCATCAGTAGCATCATGCTGCCATCGGCGCGCTCATGTTCGTTGAACTTGATCAGGTTCCAGTAGTTCCACGCCGTCTCAGGCATGGTCTGGTAAGTGTTATCGAAGGTGGTTTCCGTGAACGTGTAACCGTTCCATTCCAGGCAGGCCACTTCGCATGCCTTGCAGCCAATGCACGTGCTCGTGTCGACCAGTTTGCATACCTGGAATTCACGGTTCAAACCCGCTCCCGGAACGACGCCGGCGTGACCGGAAATTCGGATTAGCTCTGTTGCCGCCTGGCTCATGGTCGCTCCCTACGCCTTCTCAACTTTCACTAAGAAGCCTTTGGATTCGGGTGTGTGGGCATTCGGATCGGTGACAGCGGGTGTTAGCAAATTGGCCGGCGTCCGCGCATTTCTACCTTCATCCTCTCCGATACCGCGGAAGCCCTGGTGAATCGGCAAGCCGATTTGATAGACCTTCTTGCCGTCGATCATCATCGGTCTCAGCCGGCGCGTGACAAAAGCCTTCGCGATGTAGGTTCCGCGCGCGCTTATGACCTTGATCTTGTCCGTTCCACGGATCCCTTTTTCGTCCGCCAACTCCACCGGAATTTCGACGAACGGTTCCGGGATCAGCTGGACGTTCATCGGATTATTTTTCGTCCAGTAGTGATAGTGTTCGGTCAGCCGGTAAGTAGTGCAGACGATGCTGTACTCCTCGGGCGACCCAAACTTGTCGTAGGGCGACTTGAACTTCTTCACCAGCGGATTATTCGACTGGTCGGGGTGCAGCGGATTCTTGATCGGGCTTTCAATCGGTTCGTAATGTTCGGGGAATGGGCCGTCAGCCAGCACACCAATCGGAGCGAACAATCGCCCGATGCCTTCGGGATTCATAATGAAGGGCCCCATGTGATCTTTAGGATTGGAGTCGGGTTTGAAGTCCGGCACGTCGTTGCCAACCCACTTCCCTGCCGATTCATTCCACCAGATCTGCTTGCGATCCGGATCCCATGGCTTCCCTGCCGTGTTGCAGGAAGCTCGGTTATAAAGCACGCGCCGGTTGGCTGGCCACGACCATGCCCAGTTGGGAAAAACGCCCATCCCGGACGGATCCTCTGTTCCGCGCCGCTGGATCTGCGATCCGGCCTCGGTCCACATGCCGGAATATATCCAATTGCCGCACAGGGTTGTGCCGTCGTCCTTCAACCATGCAAATCCTGGCAACTGCTGCCCGGCCTTGATCACCTGTCCTGTCGCCTCATCCTTCAAGTCGGCCAAAGCTCTGCCGTTAAGCTCCATGGCTACCTGCGAAAGTGGAGGATGAGCCGCGTCCGCGTACGCCCAATTCAGATTCAGGATGGGGTCAGGGAATTTTCCGCCTTCTTTCTTATAGAGGTCACGAACCCGCAAGAAAATCTGCGCGATGATGTCCTGATCGAGTCGCGCCTGCCCCGGCGGCGGAACCGCAGCGTATTTCCACGTCACCCAGCGCGCTGAGTTGGTCATGCTGCCATCTTTTTCGGCGAAACCCGCGCAGGGCAAACGGTATACCGTAGTTTTTATGTTCTTTTGTTCTTCGGTCGTGATTCCCGGTGCTCGCCAGAACTCGCTGGTTTCATCCTCGTAAATTTCGCCCACCACCAGCCAGTCGGCCTTCTTTAGCGCATTGATGTTCTTGTTCGTGTCCGGGCCGATCATGACGCCGTTCATTCCGAAGGCCATCATGCCCTTGATCTTTTCGTTGTACATGTCCTCCCAGATATAGGTCCACGAACAATCCTGTCCGGGCTTGGGCAAGTAATCAAAACCAAATCCGTTTTCCTTAGTAGCAGCGTCTCCGTACATCGACTTCAGTAACGACACCATAAATTTCGGGGTGTTCGAGTAGTAGTTCATCGAATCCCACGGCGAAGGCTTGGAAGGTTTCGGCGTGGTGCGCTTCAGGTACGCCGCCAAATCTGTGTCGTCGGGAACCGGACCTTTCAGGTAGCCAGGCAATGAATCGTATAAGCCGGCCATGTCGGTCGCGCCCTGAATATTCGAATGGCCGCGAAGTGCGTTCACTCCACCCCCGGCTCTTCCCACATTGCCTAGCAGAAGTTGAATCATGGCGGCGGTGCGGATGATTTGCGTTCCGAAAGTATGCTGCGTCCAGCCCACCGCGTAGATGATCGTCGCGACCTTCTTCATGTCGCCATCTTTGCGGACTGAAGTAAATAGATCGACCGCCTTCAGGTACTGGTCCTTCGGGATGCCCGTGATCCGTTCGACAGTTTCCGGCGTGTACCGGGAATACTGCTGCTTCATCAATTGGAAAACGCAGCGCGGATGCTGAAGCGTCAGATCGTAAGCAACATTTGGGGGCAATCCAGGCGGAGGAGCAGGCGTCGCTGGACTTGAAGGTGCAGCAGTTGCGTGCGCGGAAGTAGGGACGTCCGCTTTGCCGCTGAAGTCCCCGCCCTCCTGGTAGTTCCACGTGGCCTTGTCGTAGGTGCTCGACGCCGCGTTAAATCCGGAGTACAAGCCGTCTTCAGGAAGTTTGAACCCCTCCTTAACGATGAAAGCTGCGTTGGTGTAGTTGACGAGATATTCCTTGGCGATCCGGTTGTTCTCAATGGCATAACGGATCAGGCCGCCGAGGAACGCAATGTCAGTGCCGGCGCGAATCTGTACGAAAAGGTCGGCTGTAGCCGATGTGCGCGTGAATCGAGGATCAACGGAAATGAGCTTGGCGTTGCGGTTGCGCTTCGCCTCCATCGCCCACTTGAACCCGCAAGGATGGTTCTCAGCAGGATTCCCGCCCATGATCAACATCATGTCTGTGTTCTTGATGTCGATCCAGCCATTCGTCATAGCCCCGCGTCCAAATGTTGGTCCCAAACTTGAGACCGTGGGTCCGTGTCAAACACGGGCCTGGTTTTCTAAATAAACCAGGCCCAACCCCCTCATGGCCTTGACGGCCAGATAATTGAACTCATTTGTATCGGTGCAGCCACCTATGAACGAAATGCCCTCGCAACGATTGACCGTCCGGCCGTTCGCATCCTTCTCGACAAAGGAACTATCGCGTGTCTTCTTGGTCCATTGCGCAATCTCATTCAGCGCGTCATCCCAGGAAATGTCTTGCCAGTCGGTCGCGCCCGGGCGTCGGACTTGCGGCTTGGTAAGCCGCCGCGGGTTGAGCATGTCCTGTTCGAGAGAAGAGCCCTTCGGGCATAGAGTTCCGCGGTTGGTCGGATGATCAGGATCGCCTTCAACGTGGATCACCTGCGGCGTCACGTTCTTCGCGCGGTCGCCAATCGTATAAATGAGGACTCCGCACCCCACCGCACAGTAGGGACAGGTCGAGCGCGTTTCGGCTGCACGGGCGATCTTTAACTCTTTGAGCTGAGCGTAAGCGGGCTGGAGGTCGAACCCAAAGACGGTAGCGCCGACCGCGCCGACCGTTGCCATCTTGAAGAAGTCTCTGCGGGACTGCTGCATCGAAATGATCTCCGCGGGTCCGAGAGTCGAATGACTTTCAAACTTTCTAATCCCCGCTCGCTAGGTTTGTCAAGGGAGATGACCGCCAGGGTAGTCATTGCGAGATGCACGCCCACCGAAAAACCGTTCTCAGTGCGGCGATCGGTTTCCGGGATACGAATTGATTGTGTTTACGGGACGTTTCGGCGCCTTGCGAGCAGCCGAACGTGGACTAGTCACAAGCGTTGTCCCTGATCAGAAACTACTGGGCACAGCAACGGACCCCGTTCAAATCTAAGCATCCCTCCGTGCTATACCGCGCTCGTCTGTTCCTCCCGGATGAATCGGGTCGCGACATATCCAACCTTCTCATGATGGCGATCAGGGTGGTTCTCTTCAATCCTAGTCTGGCTGCGGCGCCGTGTGGTCCACCGACCACCCATCTGGCCTGCTCAAGTGTTTCCAAAATCAAAGCGCGATCCGAGTCATCCAAGGTCTTCGATATCTAAAAAGTTCGACTGCGATGCAGAGTGGGATTTTCCGGGCATGCACCAATAACCCAGAGGAGTAAATCCTGTAGGAAACCCTTTCGTGGTTCATGGTTTTTCTTTCTTCCGTCCATTGAAATATTGATCGAGCAGGGTGAAAAATTAACCTATAATGTGCAGCTTAACCTTGCGCGTCGAACCTTGGCGCGAGTGGGAGCTGACATGGCCTGGCAAGGACTCCGCTCCGACGGAACCCAATACTCCATCGCGATCATCTCCGACGAAGAGTCTGTCTTCCCGGAGCTCTGCCGCTTCCTGGCCGACACCTTCAGCACGGTCCTAGCCAAGAACGAAGAACAGATTCAGGCTCTGGTCGGCAAGCCGCAACTGGACGGCATCGTACTGGATCTCGACAGCATTGGGGACGGGACCGCCGATGGCCTGGAGGTACTGCAGGAGTTGCGGCAGGTTCGGCAGGACATCGTTCTGGCGGCGATGACCCGCTCCACCGACCGCCGCGTGCCGCTGAAGGCGAGTCAGGCTGGTGCCGACGAGTTCTTCCTGGTTCCTGTGAACCTGCCGGAACTGCAAGTGGTGCTGGCGCGCGCGATTGAAAAACGCAGCCTGCTCCAGGAAGGACGCCGCTTGCGCGAGCAGGTGGAAAGCAAGTCCGCCTTCTGCGGCATGATCGGCTGTAGCGTGCCCATGCAGCGGGTCTACCAGGCGGTGCAGGCGGTCGCTGACAGCAACGCCACGGTTCTGGTACGCGGAGAAAGCGGCACTGGCAAAGAACTGGTGGCGCAGGCCATCGTGCAGTCCGGCGACCGCCGGGATAAGCCTTTCATCTGCCTGAATTGTTCCGCGATTCCCGAGAGTCTGATCGAGTCCGAACTGTTCGGACACGAGAAAGGCGCATTTACAGGGGCTGAAACGGCCAAGGCCGGATTGATTGAGATGGCCCACACGGGAACGCTATTTCTCGACGAGATCACCACTCTCAACCCGAATCTGCAGGCCAAGTTGTTGCGCGTGCTGCAGGAGCGCGCCACCCAGCGGCTGGGTGGAAGAGCAGTGAAGAAGATCGATTTCCGTCTCATCGCTGCGACCAATGACGATCTTGAGGACATGGTTCACAAAGGCCGCTTCCGCGAGGACCTTTTCTACCGCATCAACGTGGTCCCCATCATAATTCCGCCGCTGCGCGACCGGGAGGGCGACCTGCCCCTCCTTCTGGACCACTTCCTTCGCCTCTATTGCGCAGCTAACAAGAAACCTCTCAAGCAGCTGCAACCGGAGGTGATTGGAATCCTGGAGGACTATCCCTGGCCGGGAAACGTGCGCGAGTTGGAAAACATTGTGCAGCGGATGGTGCTGATGAACGACAGTTCGTTCATCGCCGCCCATCATCTTCCGCAACACCTGCTTTATTCCAGCGCGGCCAGCCAGGAGGCGATCCTGATCCCGGAGGGCGGAGTGGATTTCGACGCCGAGATGGAGCGGATCGAGGTGGCCTACCTGAATGCCGCCCTGCGCCGCACGGGAGGAAAGAAGTCGGCGGCGGCGGAACTGCTGCGGCTCGATCCCCAGCGCATGAAGTATCTGTGCCGCACCCTTAAAATCGAAACGGATCCCCGCTTCCGGCAAGGGACAAAAGGTTAATAAATAACCCATCAATGGTTAAGTTTTAACCATGGTGCAGAAATTCACCAGCGGCAGTTGCGGACTGAGACACGCCATTCTCTGTATCCTATTGATTCTAAGAGAGGAGGACATTGTTGAATCCACCCTCGGAGTTTGGCGACTCCCTTGCGATGTACAAGATCGCGTAGTAGCAGAAGAAATCCGGTTCACATAGAGGAGATTCCAATGTCGATTCAGAAAAAGTCCCTGATCAGCAGCCTGAATGCAACCAAGAAGGCCAATGTAGCCAGCGCAACTCTGGCCGATGTGACACCGGCAACCGCGGGCGCCAAAACCGAGAAGATGGCGAAGATGGCCAAAATGGCAAAGATGGCGAAGATGGCCAAAATGGCGAAATTCGCAAAGTTGGCAAAGCTGGCGAAGCGCTAGGTTCGAGCAAGTTCGGGGACTTTTTGGCCGTAGGCTTTGGTGTGCAATTGGCTCGGCCTCGAAAGGGCCGCCTCACCAGACCTTGCGGCCGAAAAAGTTGGCCACATCCTGTGCGACCAGTCCAGCCAGACTGCGGCGGCGTCCGTAGAGACGGGCCGTACCCGCCATCCCCGGCCTCAGCACGCCATCTTTATTCGGAACCAGCAAGTCGACCACATAGAAGTTGGGCGGGCGCGTGCCCTGGTACTGGCCCAGGTCTTCCAGCCCCGGCGCCAGTTGCGAGTTGAGCGGAGCGATGCCGACCACGCGGGTAGCGCGCTTGCTTGAAATGCCATCGACCTGCAGGCGCGCTTCCGACCCTACCTGAAATTTAAAGATCTCGTGTTCGGAAACGTAGATGCGGACCCGCAGCGTGCGGAGATCGGCGACTTCCGCAAGTTCCGTTCCGGCAGGAGCATAAGCACCCACGTGGTCCCGCACGCGAGGCGTAACCACCACGCCGGAGATAGGGCTGACGAGACTCAGATGGGCCGCTTCGGACTCGAGTTCGATCATCTGCTGGGTTAGGCGGTCGCGCTCCTGGGTGGCGGCGGCGAAGTCGGCGTTGCGCAGGGCGGCGGACGTGGCCCGTCCCGCAGCCAACGCGAGTTCCGCTTTGTTCTCAGCCAACTTCGACTGCAGGGGCAGATTGCGTAGTTCCACCACTTGGGCCCCCGCCACCACGGGCTGACCTTCGTCCGCATAAACCGCGACCACTGTGCCGGACACCGCGGTGCGGAGGACGGCATGCTGAGCAGCCTCGAGGGCGAAGCGTCCAGATGCGGACTCGTGCCACAACGGCAGCAGCAACAGCACAGCCGCCACCGCGGCGGTCGCCAGAGTGCGAGTCGGCTTGAACCACGTCCAGACGCGATCCTTCTTGTCGAGATAGACGAATTTCATAAAGTTGAGCAGCACGCGAATGCGCGATCTAAAGATGAGTCCAGCGGTAACCAACTCGGGAACAAACGACCAATCCGGATTGAAGTTGCGAAACACATTGCCCACGAACCGGGCGACCACATAAAGGACGGTGTAGCTGTACAGGCCCGACAGAATCGCATAGATGCCATAGCCCAGCCGACGTTTCCGGGGAACGTACGGCACGTCCACTGGCAATCCCCAGACGTGGCGCTTCACCCAGGCGGACACGAAGGCGGTAGAAGCTTCTTTCAGATCCACGATGCCGAGAATTTCGCAGACCATGTGGTAGCCGTCGAGCTTGATCAGCGGATTCCAGTTGATCAGAGCCGCGGAGATTCCGGTGATCAGCATCAGCACGTAGGCAGCATTGTGCAGAGCAGTGTCGGGGGGAGTGCCCCACCACAGCGGGGTGGCCACGGCATAGATCATCAGCTCCGCCCAAACTCCCGCCAGTGCAATGATCAGCCGCTCGTAGCGAGTTCCCTTGACGTCACCCTCAGTGGTGTCGGTATAGAAAGCGGGCGCCAGAAAGATGAGGGCGAAACCCATCGCCGGGACGCGGCCACCGTAGTGTTTGCAGGCGTGGCCGTGGCCGAGTTCGTGAAATCCCAGCACTCCCACGGCGAGCAGGTAGAACTGGATCACGTCCCCCCAGGATTTGTCAGCGAAGTTGTAGAACTCTAGCGTGTCGCGGCCAATCTCTGACCAGTGCGTGATGGTGATTCCGGCCGAGAACCCGAACGCCACCAGCGTAAGCAGTGTGAACCAGCTCGAATAAAAATAGCTGGTGTACTTGTAGAGCCAGTCGAGAAACTTGTCGGGATTGACGGCGGGAAAAAGAATGAGCGACAGATCGCCGTATCTGCTTTTCTTTTTGAGCAGCTTGCGCCGTTCCTCGACGCTCTTCTGCATGAGGACGATATTTTTTTCCTGCGGCGTCTTGTACCAGAAGTCCATCGCCTCCAGTTCCGCGGCAAAGTCGCGGACCTGCTCCGCGCTGTACTCCGAGCGCGTCTGCTGCGAATAGAGTTTGGCGATTTCGTCGTAGTTGCGTTTGCCGTCGAATAATTGAATCAGCGCCCAATTTTGTGGTGGGAACTTGTACATCGCCTCCGCGCTCGGGACGTAGACGCGGAATACTGCCTTGCCGTCCTCGATATGCTCGCGAAAAACCATGTCGCTCGCGATCCGGGGATACCGCTCCGCGACCATGCGCGCGGGCATCTCGGGTAGCGCCGCGTTGAGAGCTTCGGTAATGTTCATCGCGAGATATTCGTCAAAAGAAGACTCATTGCAGGTTGTCGAGGCGAACGCTGGCGGTCATGCCGGGGCGAAGCTGGCCGGACGCACCGACCACTTCCACCAGGATTTCAACTGTCCCGCTCGCCGGGTCGACAACCGGGCTCACTTCGATCACCTTGGCCATATGCTTCTCCTCGGGAACATCGGGAGAAGCCAGCGGCACCCTCTGACTCTTGTGCAGTCGGCCGAGGAATTTTTCTGGCAACGTGAAACGCAGGCGCAGCGGCGCTTCGGCAGTGACCCAGAACAGGCGATCACCCTTCGCCACCTGCTGTCCGGCGCGCACATAACGGCGCGCGACCAGGCTATCGAAGGGCGCGGAGATGCGGGTCTTTTCGAGGTCAAGTTCCAAAGAACGTTCCGTCTGGCGGGCGTCGTTGAGCAACTCTTTCACTCGCAGGATGTCCCAGGTTTCCGATTCCGCCTTGAACTTGGCGTGTTCGAGCAGCTCTCTGGTGATGATCTCGGCATCCCACATTTTCTGGGCGCGGTCGTAGTCGGCCTGCATGACTTTGGCTTCGGCTTCCCAGTTCTTCAGGTCCGCCTCAATGCTGCGGGTGCGGGCGCGGGCAGCTTCCAGATTCGCCGTGATCTGCCGGTCATCCAGTTGCGCGAGCAGGGCTCCGGCGCGGACTCTTTGTCCCGGCTCGACCGCGATGCTGGCGACAATTCCGTCGTGCTGCGCGTCGACATCCACTTCATGCTCGACCACCAGGGGACCCGAAACCACGATCGGCTCCGCCTTGGGAGCAGGCGTGGGAACTTGCGCCGCGACCGGATCTGCCGCGGCCGCGCTGGCAACGCCGGGTACACTCTCGCGGCAACCCGCGCCCAGCAAAGTGATCGCCAGCACCAGCGCGACTGCGAACCAATGTTTACGGACCATATCCTCCCCCGAAGACGCTTACCGTCGCCAGCCTACAGGCCGAGCTTTACAGGCCAAACCACGACCACAGATGCGAATAAATCCAGATTCCGGCGTGGCGAAAAATCACGTAGCCCGCCGGATACCATCCTGCGCTGACCTTGCCGCGACCTTCCATCCCGGCGCGGATCGCACCGTCCGCATTGGGGATCGCAACCCGCGCGAAGAAAACCCTCGACTCGCCCTGCGCCACGCCGACCGGGCTGACCACCTCGACCAAGCCGCGAAACGTTCGCGTCGAATAGCTGTTCAACTTAACCGCGCCGGCCGCACCCACGCGCAGCAGGCTGGTATCTGTGTAGTCGATGGCCACGTCCGCCAGCACGCGCGAAGTGTCCACCACCTCGGTAAAGCTGTCGCCATATTGCAGGCGGCGCCCGGTCATGTCCTCGACGTGCGGAGTCGCGATGGTGCCGTCGATCGGCGAACGCAGCTTTGTCTGGTCGAGCCGCGCGCTCGCGCGGTCCACTTCCGACTTCCAGTAATCGGCCTGCACCCGCTGAATCCCGGCTTCACTCCCGTCATTGCCGGCGAGGGCATGATTCATGTGCAACAGCGCCGTCTGGTACTTCGCTTGCGCCTGCCCTAATGCCGAGCGATATTCCCAGTCCTGCAGTTCGGCGATGACTTGTCCCTGCATGACTTTTTCTCCTTCATGCACCAGCACGCGGGACACAACTCCTTCCACCTCGGGTTGCACTTTGCTCGAATGCGCGGGAGCGACTACGGCATCGCCGTCCACCCGCAGGGGTAGGGGAAACGCCGCCAGGAAGATGACCGCCGCAGCCGCCAGAATCAAAATCAGAGTGCGGCGGCGCTTTTCCAGCGCCATGAACTTGCGTTTGCGCTCGAGCACCGGCTCCAGCACCGAGATGAACGGCACTTCCTTGTACATCTGCGCGTTGCGCAACGCGACCGTGGCCTGGCCCGCCAACACCTGCAGAATTTCCAGATGAGCCGTCGAGAGAAAATCCGGGTCACTGCTTTCGAGTCCCAGGATCCCGACCCGTCCGGTGTCGTCGCTGAGCGGCGTGGCGTAGAAACCGCGCATGCCAGTGTCCTCAAAATAGGCGCGGAATTTGGCCTGGGTTTCCGGCCGGGGATCGGAAATTTCTTCGCCGTGTTGTTTTACGTGGATCACTTCCTCGGCCAGCAGAGCCCAGCGCAAAATGTTGTTGAGCGGCGCAATTTCCGGGGCATCGGAATCGAGTTGCGTGACCCCTGTAACCGCGCTGAGTTTGTACTTGGCGTGATGTTCCAGGGCAACCGCGGCGCGTTCGTACGGGATGACCGCCTGGGGAGCGTTCACGATTGTCTGCAGCATGCGCTCCAGGTTCAGCGTCGACGTGATCTCGTGGCTCACCGTCACCAGAGTCTCCAGAACCTCCACTTTGCGTTCGGCCGCAAGCAGGCTGGCATTGTGCAGCGCGATGGCCGCCGACTCCGCCAACCGGCTGAGGGTGAATAATTCGTCGTCGTCGAAAGGGGTTCCATCCAGCTTATTGGCCGCTTCGATCACGCCCACCAGCGACTCCTGGTCCATGATGGGCGAGGCGATGAGCGACATAACGCCACCCGACACCACACCGCCTTCGTCGGTGCCCCCACTGCTGAGGACAAGATTCCGCCGCAGAAGCCGCTCGTCGCCCCATTGCTCGATCAGCACCGCTTCGCCGTTGTCGGATACGTCGCCGGGCACGCCTTCCCCCGGCCTCTGTAGCTCGCCTTCGCGGACCGTGAAATCGTCGCCGGATTGATGCATCAGGCGCAGGCTTTCGTCCGCCTCCAGCAGCCATAGATTGACCGCCTCGCAGTTCAGCATCTCCCGCACCTTGGAGCCGATGATGGGAAATAACTGATCCATTTCCAGGGTCGAGCTGAAAACTTTCTCGATATCGTAGAGTTGGGTAAGCCGGGAGATCGACTCGAGCGTGTTGTGGTGCTCGTTCTCATACATCTGAGCCCCAAACAGCGCGGCGCTGAACACTTCCCTCACCGTGCCCAGGTCGTTCATTTGCGCCTGGCTCAGCGTGTTCTCGAAGCTGAGGATCTCGATGGCGCCAATCAGCGCGTCGTTCCGGGTTAAAGGGAGATAGCACAGTGAGTGCAGGGTCCGGCGGACGTTGACATGGGCATAGTCCTCCCGGCTTAGGCTTCGGCCCTCGAATAGGAGAGGTTTCAGGTTGCGCGCCAAAACTCCGAGCGTCCCGGTGAGCAGCGGTATGGCGGCCTCGGGCGGGGCTGCTGCGCCGGCGCTGGCCATAACCGCCCAGGCATCGCCCTCGGGTAGAGGCGTGACGGCGTACACATTGACAGCGCTTCCGGGCAAGGCATCGGCCAGGATCTGGGCGGTGATTCGGGCGCGGGGAGAGACTTCGCGTTCCTCCAGCAATCGAGCGGACAGCGCAGCCATGCTCAGCGAAAGCCCGGAACTCTGGATTGACATGAAGTGGCCTAAAGTCTTGTGCTGCTGGCCGCGCGGGGAGCGTTTGCTGTTTGCAAATTCGCGGAGCTTCTTCTAAGTTGGAACGGCACTCTAGCAGACGCTCCGGCGAGTGTCAACCTGCGCCAGCCGTGGAGGGCTCGAGTTGAATTTCTCAGCGAACTCTGCGGGGTTCTCGGCGTGCTCTGCGATGAAAGGCTTTTGCGCTGGCCGGCAAATCATAACACTTTAACCGCCGAGTGGGCGAAGAAAAGCCGCAGAGTGCGCCTTAGAGAATCAAATGGAGCCATTGCCCAGCCGTGAGGGCTGCGAAAATTGAAGTGGACTTGCATCGCCTGCAGGGGGAGAACTGGTGGATATCGAGGTTCGCAGTCAATCCAGCGTAAAAGTCATCAAACTCCGCGGCCGCCTGAATCTGGGCGACGCGGTGGACAGCATGCAGCAAACCTTCGACGATTTGCTGGCCGCCGGCGACGCCAGATTTCTGGTGGACTTGGGAGAAGTCACCACGCTCGACTCCAGCGGCATTGGACTACTAGTCCGCTGCCTCACCGCCGCCAAGCAAAGCGCCGGAGCGGTCAAGCTCCTGAACCCTTCCAAGTTCGCGGTCCAGACTTTGAAAATGACCGGACTGCTCAATCTGTTTGAAGTATTCGATGACCTGGACCGAGCGGTGGCCTCTTTTGGCTAGAGTGGGAGGGCTCATCTTCGCGCGGCTCGCCGCTCGTGCCTCGTTTCGAAAGGCCGTCTGTTTCTCTTGAAGAAACGGTTGTTTGAATGGGCTTGTCCTGAAGGCTTGTCTTAAAAGGGCGCGTCTTCCCCGCCGCATCGTGCTTCATGAACCACCCCCGCAGCATCGGTAGACCGAAATTCGGGGCGTTCGGTCCCGCCGTGCTGGGCCGCAAGTGAACTCGCCGTCGTGACCGCTTCTTCGTGAACGTCAATGCCGACGACAGAACAGCCGGTGCTAGCGACGACTCGCAGCGCCGGGCCCCCTGCTCCTACAAGCGACATCGAGCAGCGCCTTCCCTGGGGAAAGGTCGAGCCACTCCAAGAACCTGTCCTGCTCGTCGGAGGTAAGCCAACTGTTCTGCCCAATGTCCTCGCCAAATGCTTCGTGGCGGATCTGTGTGTACAGCTCCGTCTGAAAACTCCCGTAGTTAGCGTTGTAGTGACCGGACGGAGGCAGCGAGTTGGATTTGCCCATCTGGAGCTCCTCTCAAACCGACTTAAAGGCTTTGTGTTTCGTGATTTCGAAGGCGCCGAGAATTGTGCGCTTTCTATGCGCCCCGCGAACCCTTGTACCCATTCATCAACGGTTTGAGCAATCCCCTTCTATTTCACAGACGACAGCATTGGATAGTAAGGTTTTCGCTGTTCGTCTGTGCGAAGCGAACCTGGCAGTTCTGAGGTTGGTCGGCTAACCGGAAGCTATCCCAGAAACGGCTTGGAGAAGATCGATGATCAATGGCGATCTCCTCGAAGCCGACTTCTGGCCAGGTTTAACTTCCGGTTTGCGTCACTCAGAAAGCAGCAATTGCAGCCGGCAAACGAGCCTCCGGCCCCGAGTTCTTCAATGTGCCGTGGACACAAATTGGTTTTTTTGTTATGTGTAACGGTAAAGTCAAGCGTTTTCAAAATGGCCGAAAAACTCCCCCGGCGGTCTAATTCCTTCTCAATGTCCTCCCTAGCCGTTAACATCGGGCAGATGATTTCGCATTACCGACTGGTACGCAAGCTGGGCAGCGGGGGAATGGGCGTAGTGTACGAGGCGGAGGACGTGAACTTGGGACGCCACGTGGCCCTCAAATTTCTTCCAGATGAGCTGTCCGAGGACCCGCAAGCGCTGGATCGCTTCCGTTGGGAGGCGCGCGCCGCTTCTGCGCTGAATCATCCCAACATCTGCACGGTGTACGAGATCGGAGAAGTCGCCGGCCAGAGTTTCATCGCCATGGAGTTGTTGGAAGGCAAGACCCTGGGCGAAGTGATGCATGGGCGGCCCCTGCCTCTGGAAGAGGTACTGGATTGGAGTATTCAGATCGCGGAAGCACTCGATGCTGCACACCTGAAGGGTGTTCTGCACCGCGATATTAAGCCGGGGAACATCTTCCTGCTCCAACGCGGACGGATCAAGCTGCTGGACTTCGGAGTGGCCAAGCCCCTGCTGGAGCGTCGTCTGGTGCAAGCCGTCGATGCGCCAACGGCGGCGCTACCAGTGACCTCACGCCAGTTTGATGACGGTGGCGCGACACTGGGCACGGTGAGCTACATGTCCCCGGAGCAAACGCTGGGGAAAGAACTAGACGCGCGCAGCGACGTGTTTTCTCTGGGCGTGGTGTTGTACCTGATGAGCACCGGACAATTGCCCTTTACGGGCGAAACGGCAATGACGGTGTTCGATGCCATCCTGCATCGCACGCCACGGCCGCCCGCACAATTGAATCCTGAACTGCCGCCGGAACTAGAACGCATCGTCAATAAGGCGCTGGAAAGAGATCGCGAATTACGATACCAGTCGGCGGCGGAAATGCTCGCCGATCTGAAACGCCTGAAGCGCGACCTGGAATCAGGCCCGCTCCGGGCGTGGGCGCGAACGGCGGGGCCGCGAACGGGCATTTCGGCGCGAATGATAGTTCTGGGCGCTAGCGCGCTGGTCGCGTCGGCTGTCGCCCTCACCCTTTGGCTGGAGTCGCCCGCCACATCAGCACGGGTACTGGAATCCTTGCAGTTGACGAGCGATGCGCATCCCAAGTCCTCCCTGGTGACGGACGGCGCCCGCATCTATTTCTCCGAAGAGAAAGGTGGCCAGTTCCTACTGCAGCAGGTTTCGACGGCAGGTGGTGAGAGCGCCCCCCTGGGGGCGCCTTTTGCCAGTGCGGACATTTACGATATTTCGCCAGATCGTTCGGCGTTACTGATATCCAGTGAAGCGGGCGGCACCCAAACCGAGACGCCCCTATGGCAACTGCCGATTCCGGCAGGCTCACCGCGCCGGGTAGGCAATGTGCTTGCCCACGCCGCCACCTGGACACCCAATGGCCAAAACATCGTGTATGGCAGCGGTTCTGATCTCTACCTGATCCGGCCGGACGGCAGCCAGGGACGCAAGCTGACCACACTGCCCGGTGCTGCCATGAAGTTGCGTTTCTCTCCGGATGGACGCTGGATCCGTTTTACGCTGCAAAATGCTGAGAACAACGTTTCTGCCTTGTGGGAAGTGCAGGCGGACAGCAGGGTACTTCGTCCGGTTCTTACAGCGGGGTGGAACCAGCGTTCTCTGGAATGTTGTGGGAACTGGACGCACGATGGCAAGTACTTCTTTTTTGAAAGCTCCCAGGGCAGCAGGCACGATATCTGGGTGCTGCAGAAAAATGATTCGCTGCTGAGCAGACGCAAAGATGCCCAACAGCAGCTGACGGCGGGGCCATTGGCATTCCTCTCTCCTGTGCCCGGAAGCGATGGCAAGAAGCTGTTCGTGGTGGGGCAGCAGTTGCGATTCGAACTGCAGCGGTACGATCAGAATGCGCGTCACTTTTTACCGTATTTGAATGGTATTTCGGCCGGCGAACTGGACTTTGCCCGCGACGGGCAGTGGCTCACTTATGTAAGTTACCCCGAGCACACTTTGTGGCGCAGTAAGTTGGACGGCAGCCAGCGCTCGCAGCTTACCTATCCTCCCTTGCAGGCGCATCTGCCCCGATCCTCCCCTGATGGCAAGCAGATCGCCTTCATGGCCTCAGAGCCCGGTCAGCCGTGGAAACTATATGTCATCTCCTCGCTCGGAGGCACTGCACAGCCGTTGACGAACGAGAAGGTGAACGAGAGCGACCTCACCTGGATGCCTGACGGCAAGTCGCTCGTCTATGGCCACATGCCATGGCTCCAGTATGCCAGTTCGTCACAATCGGGAATTGAGATTCTGGACATGAACACACAACACGTCTCGCCCATCTCCGGCTCCCAAGGTCTCTTCAGCCCGCGGGCGTCGCCAGACGGGCGCTATCTGGCAGCGTTGAGCGCAGACTCCAAGAAGCTGATGCTGTATGAGTTCGCGACCCGGAAATGGTCGCAACTGGCGCAAGCCACCTTTGCCTATGACAACTGGTCACACGACAGCCGCTATATCTATCTAGAAGATTACAGCCAGGGAGACGATATCGTGCGGGTGAGCGTCCAGGGCGGCGCATTGGAGCGCCTGGAGAGCGTCAAAGACGTGCCCCGGGGCTCAGACCCTTGGGCCTCTTGGCTGGGATTAGCTCCCGACGATACTCCCCTGCTCATGCGTGATCAAAGCACCCAGGAAATCTATGCGCTCGATCTGCAGCTGCCCTGAATTGGTTGCCAAAATAGAAGAGTGATCACCCATTTGACATGAGCAAGCGCCACTTCCGCCTGTGACTCCTTTATGATCGCTAGGTTCTGTGGAACGCCATGGTCGGGCCGATACTAGTTTTGAAGCTAGAACAGCTGGCAGAAGACTCGGCGCGCGACCTCCGCCCCGCTAGGCTCGGAAGGTACAGAAGTTAGTGGGCTGTTCGCCCAGAGCAGAGAGGTGCGGTCTTACAGTTCTTTCTCACCAACGCGAGCACACTGGCAGCCACCCTCTCCCGCGAGCGGAACCTCGCGATGCTCTTTCGAAAGCTCGCGACGCTCCGGACTGACCTCGCACTTTTCGACAACGTGGACCAGTTGCGTTGGAACGGCCCGACATCCGCCTTCGACGTGCTTACAGCGCGATTGGGTACCGCGGGACTCGCCAAGGACGTCGGTCCCTGAGCGCGCTGATGAATCTAACCAGTCGGCGAACCATGCCTCGGAGCAGTCATCGTTCGATAAAATGACGACACAACGCTGATCGACCCAAGACTCGCCCGCGATATCCGTCGGAAGGACAGATGTTAGCCGGTCATTCAGGGTACAAGGAAGAATGAGCGGGCCGACCACGACTGAAACCCGTCCCGAACTGAACTCTTACTTCGTACCTGATTTCTTGTATTGCTGCGTTCGTTCACGCCAATTCGATCAATCGAACGAGTAGCTTATGTTCACCGAGTATTGCTGCTGGAAAAATGCGTCCGTGCAACAACCCAGACAGCACTGTTTGGTGCCACAGTAACCCGTCGGCGCAGATGTGAGAGGGGACCAGGCAAGCGCCCAGTCCCGTTTTATGCACATCGCGTACTAGAAGACCAACTTCAGCGCAAACTGGATCAAGCGTTCTGGCGAAGCCACGCCGTTCTGTACAGTCGCTGTTATCGCGCCGAATCCGTTGCCCGTGGGGGTACCATCAAACCCGTTTCCTGGAGGTGCAAAATACGGGTGGTTGAACAGATTGAAGAACTCGGTACGGAATTCAAGGCCGACTCGCTCAGTGATTGGCGTTCGCTTGAATACGGCGAAATCAAAGTTATTGATTCCGGGTGTCCTGAGTACCGGATCCGTACGAGATTCGTCGCCGAAACCCCATTGCTGTGGGGCTGCAAAGCAGGACGTGTTGAACCACTGTGTAACGTGGCCCCCACCCGCCTTCTTGTCGCATCCGGACACAACATCGGGACGAACGTTGGAGACACCGAGGTTGGCACCCTCCAAAGAGGTCGAAGCGCCAGCCCATGTAATCTTCATCGGAAAACCTTTTTGGAAAGTGGTGATGCCGTTGACTCCCCACCCAGAAACCACTTTGTCCGCTATCCCACTGTAACCGGCCGCGTACCTCCTGCCGTGCCCGAAAGGAAGATCGAGTACGTAGCTGATCACCAGGCGTTGCGATACATCCTGCGAGGAGATTGCCTTTTCTCTTTTTAGATTGTTCCAGTCTTGAACCTGTCCGACGCCCCCAGTGTTACCTTCGAGCCAACTCGTCAAGGTATCGGTATTGGTCAGCAGTTTCGCGTTCGTATATGCCACCAACAGGGTGCCGCCGCCTGCGAACCGGCGAGTGACGGAGACCTGTAGTGAATTGTAGGTGCTGCTGCAGCATCCGAACCCGGCTAAATTCACGTCGTTATATTGCGGATACCTGCGGTTAAGCTGTCCTTGAAGGACCGTGGCCCCCTTCAGGTTGGCGTTTGGGGATCCGGCCAAGGGGTTCGTAACTGGCTGGTCGATAGTAACCGAAGCGTTCGCGCAAGTAACAGGATTGGGAGTGCCAGAGCAGCCGGGGAGCGCCGCATTAAATTGACTCGCAGCCGTCGCGACAAAAGAATCCCCGATCTGATTGATATGGGTTGAGTACTGCTGCAGGTGTACGCCGTGTGAGCCCGCAAAGGCAACATCGGCAAAGAAGCCGCCCGGCAGCTGGCGTTGGATGCCGAAGTTATATTGCTCAACATATCCATACTTCGGGTCGGCATGCGGTGCCAACGTGGGAGAGCCGTTTGCCGCTACGTAGCTCGAGAGGGTGGGCGTCTGAGGCGGAAAGGGGCCGCGTCCGGGGGGTGCCAGAATCCCCTGCGCGCCGAACGGGCCGCTAGTATCGGCACAACTGAAATTTGAGAAGCCAACTCCCGTGAGAGTACAACCATCTCCATTCAGCGTTGCGGACGGAGTCAGGTAGCCATTGGTCGTGGCCGTGATGCCAGTGGTGGCCAGATTTACAATGTCATTGTCCGGGTTGAGCCCAAACGAAACATAGTTTGGAATATAGAAGATGCCGTACCCGCCGCGGATCACGGTCTTCTGGTCCAGCGCATAGGCGAACCCGAGTCGTGGCGCGAACGCCTTTTTGTCCATTGGAATGTTGTTGCCGCCCGACCCAACCAGAGAGGCGTCACCGGGACACGGAGAACCTGCTGTTCCACTACATCCCGTAACAGTCGCATTGACGAGATTGGGGTTCCAGAAGCTAAGCCGGTTGAAGCGTTCCGACCAGGTTCCTTGCAACTCGTAGCGTAGTCCAAGGTTCAGGGTCAACTTGTTAGTCAAGCGCCAGGTGTCGTCGAAGTAGAAGGCACGGTAGACTTGCTTCCCCGCCGTCTGAGCCGGAACCTGAGCGACGCCCTCGGTCTGGTTTACGAACGACCCCTGGTTTTGCGGCAGGCCTAGCAGGAAGTCCGCGAATCCAAATCCACCAGCCCCCGTCGGGCTCACGGATGTCCAGTTTCCTTGAAAGGCGAATGCGCCGCTCGCGATATTGGTCTGGAAGTAATTGTCCAGTCCGAGTTCGAACTGGGCGCCCACCTGAAACGTGTGTCTGCCCCGTATCAAGGTAAGTGCAGGCGAGATATTGTATTGCGTGTTGTGATCCCCGATAGCACTGTTACCTTGTGACTTTCCAACGTCGTTGGGATAAAGGAAAGCCGGCGTGGGTGGAGTGCGCATCGAGCTGGGGGGACTATTGTAGGCGGCTGTCCACCCTAGTTGAGTCAGGTCATAGCCTGAAAGCTTGGGTGCCCGCGAATAGACGAACCGTGTTCCCCCCAGATTCACGTCGAGAATGGTTGTCGGAGTGAAGGTGTGATTCAAGTCCAGCGCGAGTAACTTGCTGTGGTAGAGTTCCGCGCAACGATCAAGGCACATACCGGTTCCCAACGGATCCGTCGCCAGATCAGTCAACCCGTAATAAACAAATCTTCCGAAGAGGCGCGTGTTCGTGCCAATGTTTTGATCCCCACGCACGACGAATTCATTGGTATTACCGCCGGCGGGGGCCGCACTCACGAAATTGTTCACTACAGCAGTCGGTATCGTGGCGGCGGGGTAGACTTTTTGCCAGATCGTGGTTGCCGCCAGACTGGCTTCACTGGTAGGGCCGGTCGTTGGAATCTGGTTGTTGAGGTAAGGCTGGCGAACACCAGTCCCCTGGTTCACCGTATAGGGGTCGTAAATCTGTCCGGCTGGTACGGTGCAAATCCCGCTTGGGTCGAAAGTGCCTCCCGCCCCACCTTGGGTAGTTGGCGCTGTGCACACCGCGGAGAAATCTCCAGTCAACATCCCTGGTGCGGGAACGGTCGTAGTGAAAGGCGACCCAGTGCGCTGCCGGTATTGCTCCCAGCTCGTGTAAACGAAGGTCTTGTCCTTGATCACCGGCCCGCCGACCTGGAACCCGTACTGATTTTGCGACCACGGCGGCGCCTCGTTCTTCAGTCCAGCTTTCAGCTGGGCCTGCTTGTTGAAGTACTCGTTGGCGTTCAGCACCTTATTGCGGAAAAATTCATAAGCGGAACCGTGCCAACTGTTGGTGCCGGATTTCGTGCTCAAGTTCACAATACCGCCGGAGAACTTACCCCATTCCGCGCCCTGATTGCTATATTGCACTTTGTACTCGCCAATGGAGTCCTGGGTAGGAATGACGATCGGCAAGTTGATGTAGCCGATATTCAGAGGCTGACCGTCGAGGTACTCCGCGCCTTGATTCGCAAACGAACCTCCAATTTGGTAGTTGCCCCAACTAAACGGGTTCTGGCCCACCGGTGAACCGCCAGATCCACCCTGCGCCACCGCCCCGGGAGAAATCGTGATCAAGTTGAATATGTTGCGGCCGTTCAAGGGCAATTCGTTGGCCTTGCGTTGTTCCACAACCTGTCCCAGCGACGAGGACTCCGTCTGCAATAGCGACGTTTCGGAAGTTACCTCCACGATTTCGCTGGCCGCGCCCACATTCAGGGATGTTTCTACGTGCGTATCGAGTTGCACCTGGACCGCGATATTCGGATGCGCCGAGTGTTTGAAGCCGGTTTTCTCCACGTCGATCCGGTACTGTCCGGGGATCACGTTTACAAATGAATACGTCCCCTGATCGCTGGTGGTTTGGGTGTGCTTCTCCGACGTGCCCATATTGGTAAGCGTCACTTGCGCGCCACTAATGGCGGCACCCGAGGGGTCGGACACGACACCAGAAACGGATCCATAGGTTGACTGTCCTTGCGCCGAGAGAGAAAAAATCAGGGTTACGAAAAGGACAAGCGTGAAAGACAACACACCAGCGGACAGGCTTCGAGACGACATGGTCTCACCCCTCACAATTTGGATATATTCCGTTTGTTGGATTAACTCTCAAGGAGCATTAGTCGGGACCCACACCAATCCCGAAGAATTTGAGAGTTATCGCTGTTGATAGTTACGGAGACGAGAAGGAAGTTGTACCAAGTTATAAAAATATGTACCCAAAGGCTAAGCAGGCTGGAGTTAAAGATTGTTCCGGAGACTAGGGGTGATTCGCTTCTTTTCTCAGGAGGGCATAGAGGAAGGGCTTTCCAGTTGGCTTCTGGCTGCCACCGTGAGGCTCGACGGTGACAAAAACCGCATCGATCTCCTCCAGTTGTTTGGGATCATCCCAACGAAGAACCCAGCGGCGGTTTGTTTCACTATCCATGTAGAGAATGCCCAGGTTCATCGGGCGCGACTTCGCAGTTAATTCGGCATCCCTCTGGCCCCAGACCTGGAAAGCGCTTGCGTTCTTGACGCCTGGCTCATGATCGAGATCAAAGGCGTAAAACACCAACGATTTGTTTTGCGTGTAAAAGACGCGTCCGAAAGGCTTACGGGTATTGCTTCCGCTGTCCACATCAAAAACGTCGGCGATATAGAGTTTTCGCGCGCCCATCAATTCACGAATGTCGCGGTCAGACGATAAATATTGCTCGTTGTCTTTGAGCTTGCGGTCCTGATCGCGAGTGACGACGGAAAGTTCATCGATCTTCGACTCTAGAGATGCGGTGTGCAGCAGAGCACGCTCGTGTTGTGCGCGGAGGCTGGCGAATTCCAGTTGAAGACTCTGATACGCCTTCTCCGCGTCGCGAAGCTCGCCCGCCAGTCTGTCGCGCTCTTCAGTCACCTGACGGTATTGCGCTTCTCCTTTGCTGTTACTGTCCGAGAGTTCGTTGGATTTATTCTCTGCAAGGCGCAGCGCAGCTCGCAATCCAGCGAGGTCTCGTTGTTCGCCGAAGATCTGGCGCTGTAGCCGCGCGATCTGCACCGTCTGGGCCGACACCAGATCGTCAGCCGATTTCTTCTCCAGAGAGATTTGTTGGAACTGAGCCGACGCGGAAGATGGGGCCGCGGTAGTTGAAATCCGCGGCTGCACCGCTCGCCGGCTGCCGAGATGGTAAGCGCCGGTGCCCACCGCAATCATGAGGCACGCCGCAGCTGCGGCCGCGGCCCATCGAACGCCGGCGCTCCACGCGCTGAAAAAACCAACCGAATGAAAGCTCTCGGCTTCCGCTCGCAAATCCTGAGATTGTTCGAACTCCCGAATTCTAGACAAAAGATTATCGTGGACTGCCCGGTGGTCCCAGGCTTCGGCTTGCGGCACGTGACCCAGCTCGGCCGCGAGAAAATCCATGCCCCGCGAACTGAGGAGAGCGTAGTCGGTGGAAATTGCCCGGCACGCCTCGCACGACTCGAGATGACGCTTTAGTTCGATCCGTTCACTAATGGTCAGATCACGCCCCTGCGCCAGAGCGGCCATTTCCTTAAACTTCTGGTGGTCATTCAGACGCTGGTCATTATTATTATTATGACTATTATGCATGGTGATTGTCCCGAAGCCTCTTTACCGCTGGACTCTTGCGCAAACGTTCCAAGCCGCGATAGAAATGGTGACGCACATTCCCGAATGGCTCGCGTAACCGTTCGCTGATTTCTCTCAAATCCAGCCCTTCAAAATAAAACAGCTCCAAGGTGCGCCGCTGCGTGGGGGTCAACTCTTCAAAGGCACAACGCAATTGCGAGTAATCGAGTCTGACGCCGACTTCGTGTTCCACATCGGTGTGCCCTACGAGAGTATCGTGCAAAGTCTCGACATCCGTACCAGAGTAAAATCCACGACGCAACAAATGTGCGCGACGGTCTCGGGCGCGACTGAAAGCGACCTGCACGACCCAGCCTTTGGCCGAGCCTTTGGCGGAATCAAAAAGTGGAGCTTTTTGATAGAGGCTGAAGAACACTTCCTGGACCACGTCCTCGGCCTCACTGCGGTCGTTCAGAATACGCAGAGCGATCGCGAACACCAGTCTCGAGTGCCTGCCGAAGAGCTGGTCCAGGGACTTTGGATCCTTGGCCTGAAGGCCGGCCATGAGTTCTTCATCGCTGGGGGGGCGAACCTCAACCGGTTCAGGCGTAACAATCGAGTCTGGTCGACACGTGCCCCATATTACGGGGAGTGCCAGGGCGCGCCCATTCAGAGGAGAACTCATTTTCAGATTACTGGTTTCCCGCACACCTTACCTGGAGAAATCCTAAGCGTTGTCCAAGCGACATCGGCACCCAGTTTCCGGCAAGCGCGAGGCGAAGCATACATCAGATCGCGAATATTTTTCCATACAAAAAGGTCTCTATCAACCACCCGAAAAAAACTCCAAACAGGCTGGTACAGATTTGCGCGAGTGCTCGTATCCATAGGGTCGGAGTGGCTGGAGACTCCTGTCCCACCCGAGTGGCCTGTGGTGGTTTCGCGCCTCGTTCTGAGGAATAATGTGGGATCGCTCTGAACCGCGTTTACGAACGAACGGGTGCTTCCTTGGGTAAATTGCTTTTCGTCGTGTTCACGGCTGTGTTGTTTCACGGCATGCTGGAAGCGCAGTCCGCCGACGCATCGCTCACCGGGCGGATCACCGATCAGGACAAGACGGTGATTTCCGGCGCCTTGATCACGGTGATCAACGGCGGCAATGGTATTCACTATCAGGGACTGACTAACGAAACCGGCACCTACTACATTTCCGATCTTCCGCCGGGCCGTTATCGCCTGGAGGTGGAAAAGCTTGGCTTCAAGGCGGTGATCCAGTCAGGCATCGTTTTACACGTGCAGGATGCGCTGGAAGTGAACTTCGAAATGATGGTGGGCTCGGCCTCCGAGAGCGTGACCGTGGAAGGGCAGGCATCGCCGATCGATACAGAATCCTCCACCGTCGGCACGGTCGTAGAACAGCGGAAGGCCAACGATCTGCCACTCAACGGGCGCAATGTCTTCAACTTGATTGTTTTGGCGCCCTCGGTCATTCCCCAGGGCAGCTCGACGGGCACTCCGGTGGGAGTCAATCCGTTTGGTTGGGGAAACTATCAGGTGAATGGCTCGTTCGGAAATCAGAGTGCCGAGTATCTCGATGGCCAGCCGCTAAACATTGGCTACATCAACTTGCCGGTCCTGATACCGACACAGGATTCGATTCAGGAATTCAAAGTGCAGACCAGTAACCTGGGCGCGGAGTGGGGCCGATTCTCCGGTGGAGTAGTCAATCTCACGACCAAGGGAGGTACGACCCGGCTACACGGTGAGGTGTATGAATATTTACGGAATCGAGTATTTAACGCCAACAACTACTTTCTGAATTCGGCTGGAAAGCCTCGGCCCGCGTGGGTGCAAAACCAGTTTGGAGCTGAAGCTGGCGGCCCTCTTCTCCTCAACCATCCGGGCGCGCGCAATCGGACATTCTGGTTCGCGAGTTGGGAAGGTTTCCGGCTGCGAACTGGTGAACCGTTCACCGCCACGGTTCCAACCACACTAGAGCGCGGTGGGGATTTCTCTGCCATCAATTATCCGGTGATGGACCCCTGTGCCGGCGTGGTGAACAGCGTGGGCGCGTGCCCGGGCAGCTCCGCCGTGCCGAGTGAGTTCCCAGGCAATCGAATTCCTGCCAGCCGCATCAGCCCAACATCCAAAGCGCTTGTGGATCTTTGGCCTGAGCCAAATAGCCCGGGTGTGGTAACTCCGTCGGGGACAATCAACAACTTCAGCACGGTCGCGCGCACGGGAGGCAATCAGAATCAGGTAGTTGCGCGAGTGGACCAAGATGTCACAGATCAGCAAAGACTTATGGTCCGGTTCAATTACTGGAATGTGCTGGATTTGCCGATTGATCCGCTGCAAAACGGTCTCTGTGCCGACCGCTGCTCGGAAAAATATTCAACTGACGCGTTGGCCGCTGCTTATAACTACAGTCTGCATCCGACCACGACGCTTGACCTCCACGCCGGCTTCAGCCGGTTCAATTACAACCGTTCCCCCAAAAACGCGGGGTTTGATCTTAGTTCGATTGGCTGGCCTGACAGCTACAATGCAACCGTCCCGGCGATTATGCGAACACCGCCTACACCCTGTGTTGCGAATTTTGCGGACAGCATCATGTGCTCGCAGGGGCAAAGCTTTATTCAGGATCGGGACACACAATACAATCTGGCTGCGAGTTTGACCCTCATGCGCGGCCACCATCGTTATCACCTCGGAATGCAATACCAGGCCGGCTATGAAAACTACGCGCAGACGAATGTGGCGAGCGGAGCCTTCGATTTCTGCGCGGCCGGCCAACCTTGCTTCACAGGCTTTTCTTTCGCTGATTTTTTGTTAGGGTATGCCGATAACTTTAGCAATTTCGAAAACCATTTTTTCGCGCAGGCTGTTGTCCCGGCCTTTACTGCGGGAAAGCAAACGTATCGGGGCATCTATTTGAACGACGTCTGGCATGCCAAAGACAGATTGACCCTCAGTCTGGGACTTCGTTATGAGCTGCAGGGACCGTGGTCCGAACGTTTTAACCGGCTCTCCTATTTCGTTCCCAACGCGACGAGTTATCTGAACCAGTTTCTTCCGGCAGGTTATCCAACCGTTAGAGGCGATGTCGCCCTGGTATCTCAAGGACAACCGAACAACCTTCCGCTCCAGAGGAACAACTTTGCGCCCCGGATCGGGCTGGCTTATGGTTTGACGCCCACCACCATCGTTCGCAGCGGCTATGGAATTTTCTGGGTGCCCAACTACGTATCGTTCGCGCTGAATCCAATCAACGACATGATCAACGCAGCCGCGACAACCTACACCGGGACCGTCGATGGGACTCACCCTTATAATTCAATCTCGCTTCCCTTCCCGGATGGCATCTCCGCGCCGCCGGGGCGCAGTCTCGGGACGCTGGGGACCCAGCAGTTTCTTACCCAGGTTGTGCAGGCAATCACGGAAGTTGACCGCGGGCACTATCGAAGTAGTTATGTCCAACAATGGAACTTGAGTATCGAGAAGCAGCTGCCCGGCGGGATTCTGCTTTCAGCGGCCTACGTTGGATCCAAGGGGACTCATCTTCAACAGTACTCACAGCAAGTCGACCAGATCTCCGACTCGCTGCTCGCGGAGGCGGCTGCCCAGTTTGCGGCGGGAGGCCGGCCTGCCGTCACCTTATTGCAGTCCGCGCCCAATCCGTTTTTTGTTGGTGGAAAAGCACTCGCGCTAGCGGCTCCAACCACAACGGTGGGTCAACTCGAGCGGCCGTACCCGCAATACACAAGCGTGGAACTGGCCGGGCAAGGCGCATTTGACAGCACCTATCATTCGCTGCAAGTCACGGCCCGCCGGCGCTTCGCAGGAGGCGGATCACTCATGGCGGCCTACACCAATTCCAAGTTGATCAGTAATACCGACACACTTACTTCATGGCTGGAAACCGGTGTGGGCGCTTTGCAGGACAATAACAATCTGTCCGGCGAACGTTCCCTCTCCTCGCAGGACGTGCCGCAGCGATTGGTTGTCAGTTATGTGCTCGACCTTCCGTTTGGTCAAGGCAAGAAATATCTTTCCAATGTGAGCGGCGTCCTGAACAACGTGATCGGAGGATGGGGAATCGATGGCGTAACCACATTTCAACGGGGGTTTCCTTTAATACTCCGCAACGGCCAGGCGAACGACGCGACCTTGTTCGGGGCTGGCTCCAGGCCGAATGTAGTGCCCGGATGCCCTAAGTCTTTGACCGCTGGCGGAAAGGCCCGACTGAACGCATGGTTCAATACCGCGTGTTTCACTGCTCCGGCGGATTTCACGTTCGGCAATGAGCCGCGGGTCGATCCGACTCTGCGTTCGGACGGAGTCGCCAACTTTGATTTTGCCGCTTTCAAGAGTCTTCTGCTCGATCGCGAGGGACGCGCCAGCATGGAATTTCGTGTCGAGTTCTTCAATCTCTTTAATCGAACTCAGTTTTCGCCGCCGAATACCACGTGCTGTTCTACAAACAATGCGAATTTCGGCGTTGTGACCAGCACTGCGCCGGGGACTAATCCCCGCCTGATTCAATTTGCGTTGAAGTTCATGTTCTAGTTTTGCCGAGGGAGCCGAACTGAGTTAGCGGTCGAGACGCCAGGGATTGGGATGCTGAGTCGCATATTGGTCGTTCTGATTCTCGCGTCGGTCGCCATTCCCGGGACTACCGGCGCGCCTGTTTTCGAAGTGAAGCCCCTGCGGGGAATCGAGTTTACACTGCAGAATTCTCCTACCCCGCAGAAGCATCTGATTGAGACCATGCCCGGCGGTGTCGCACTACTCGACTACAACAACGATGGCCTGCTGGACATCTTTTTCGTGAATGGTGGCCGGTTGACTAGTCCTTTGCCGGCGAAAGACGATTTCGACCGGCACGATCCTCGTTACTGGAATCGGCTCTTCCGGCAGAACAAAGACGGAAGCTTTACCGACGTGACCGAGCAAGCGGGACTGGCCAATGCCGGGGATGGAAACTACGGCATGGGGGTAGCGGTTGGCGACTACGACAACGACGGCTATCCCGATCTTTATGTCACCAGCTTCGGGAAGAACATCCTCTACCACAACAATGGCGATGGAACTTTCACCGATGTCACCGCAAAAGCGGGAGTCGCGGCCGGCGGATGGTCGGTCTCCGCCGGGTTTTTCGACTACGACAATGATGGCAAGTTAGATTTATTTGTAACTCGATACATGGAGTGGGACACTCGGCATAGCAAAGACTGCGGAGGAAACTTTCATACTTATTGTCCACCCGAGGAGTTTCCCGCGACCACCAATATTCTTTATCACAACAACGGCGACGGAACCTTCACCGACGTGAGCCAACGTTCCGGGATTGCGACGAAAAAAGGGCGCGGGTTAGGGGTCGCGTTCGCGGACTATGACGGCGACGGATTCACCGATATATTTGTCGCCAACGACGGCATGCAGCAGTATCTTTACCACAACAATGGCAACGGAACCTTCTCAGAAGTTGCGCTGGAAGCGGGCACGGCGCTCTCTGAAGATGGCAAGCGAATGTCTGGCATGGGCGTGGTCTTTCAGGATTATGACAACGACGGCCGTCCGGACATCATCGTGACGGAACTGCCTCGGGAGATTTACGCCGTGTACCACAATGATGGTGGGGGGGCGTTCAGTTACCGAAGTCTGGAGACTGGCCTGGGCGTGCTATCGAGTGGTACCTCGGGTTGGAGCGTCGGCCTGGAAGACTTCGACAATGACGGGCGGAAGGATCTTTTCGTCGCGCAGAGCCACGTTTTGGACAACGTGGAAACCATCGACCCTTCGCTTCACTATCTCGAACTGCCGCTGCTAGCGATGAATCATAATGACCGGTTCGAGAGTGTGGATTCCGGCGTTACGACTCCATTGGCGGCGCGGGGAGCCGCATTTGGCGACTTGAACAATGATGGATGGGAAGATGTGGTGGTGACCTGCCTCGGCGGCCATCCCCAAGTATTGATGAACCGTGGAGGTAAACTGCACTGGCTGGTCATCACATTGCGGGGCACGCGCAGCAATCGTGATGGGTACGGCGCTCGCGTGCAGGTGAATGGCGAGACCCGTTATGCGACCTCAACGGTCGGTTATCTTTCCGCCAGCGACAAGCGGCTGCATTTCGGACTCGGCACGGTGGAAAAAGCCAAAGTGGACATCGTATGGCCGTCGGGTATCCACCAGACGATGAATGAGGTTCACGCCGATCAGTTTCTGGAAGTCCGCGAACCGGAGAAGCAGGAACGATGATGAGGGCATTATTGTCGTTATTGTTTGCCTTGCAGACTCTGTCGCCCGAGGTCGTCCAGCACATGCAGGCCGGCATCGCGGCCGACCAGCAACATCGACTCGAGGTGGCCATCGCCGAGTTTCAGAAAGTCACCGAACTCGATCCGAAGTTCGCTGATGGGTTCGTCAGCCTCGGCCAAGCCTACCTGGAGAGGCACGACTACGATTTGGCGATCGCCCCGTTGAAACATGCTCTTGAGCTGAGTCCCGACCTGGCGCCCGCCCACCAGCTACTCGGCTATGCGCTGCTCGTACAGGGCTACGCGGCGCAGGCGATTCCACACCTCGAACGCGTAAAAGAGAAATCTGCATTGGGAATTGCGCAGGTTGAGACCGGACAACTGGCGGAAGCGGTGGTAAATCTGCAAGCGGCGTTGGCCGAACATCCGAACGATCCGGATATCCTGTATTACCTCGGTCGCGCCAGCGGATTACTCTCGAAACAATCGATGGATACCTTGTTAGCTGTTTATCCCGATTCTCCCCGATCGCATGAAGCAATGGGAGAAAACTATTTTGTCCTCCGCAACATGCCAGACGCAGAGAAGGAATTTCACGACGCGTTGCGATTGCGGCCGGACATACCAGAAGTTCATCTGGAACTGGGCGAAGTCTATGCTGGGGCCTTCCAATGGGGCAAAGCGGAAGAAGAATTCCGCGCGCAGGTAAAGCTTCAGCCGGGAAACGCCGAAGCGGCGTACCGCCTGGGAGCTGCCTTGTTGGAACAAGGTAAAACGCGTGAGGCGCGAACGGAACTCACACGCGCCGACAGGTTGTTACCCGACATGCCAGAGACGCTCTACTCATTGGGCAAAGCCGCCTCGCTTGAAGGCGACGCGGCGGCCGCGGAGAAAGAGTGGATCAGACTGCTCGCCCTGGAAAAAGAAAGTCCGCTCGCCGCCCAGGCGCACTTCGGGCTCGCGAGTCTCTATCGAAAGCAGGGTAAGGCTGACGCTGCCAAGCATGAAATGCAGGAATTCCAGAGACTCCAGAATAGTTCGAGTTCACCGTCAACCCCTGAAAAACAGGTGTCACCTCGCTAGTCGTGCTCTGGTCGATGGACGGGTACTACCCTTAGAGTTGAATCTTGATTGTCTCCTACGATGGTTTCGCGGAATTCACGTCGATCGACTCCCCGACCGTTGGCAATATGGGGAACATCATCATTTCCAACCTTTTCTGAGTTGGGCGACGGAATTGAACTTTATCGCATAAATTCCGAGCTGCCGGGCTGCGCGGACATTGATCTCGCGATCATCCCCTATCTGCGCGAGGTTCTTCCAACACAGGCTTCAGACGTGCGTGTCGTAAAGGATGCCCAGGAAACTCCAGGGAATCCTTGGGAGCATTAGGTTATCAGCCCACAGGCAATAGGAATTTCAACAACTTACAAGACGCGGGTGGCCCTCGAAAAAGCCTTGTAAGAAGCGTCAGGGAACCGTTATTGGACAGTGAAAGGACAGCCGTGATCGCATCGTCAGCCTTTAAGCTTTTTGAGATCCGCTGCGCTTTGATCGCGCGGTCGCCGGCTCAAGACGAGCCATCCGTACTGCAGTTCTCCATGTCAGATCGAGAATTGTTTTAGCGTTCGTCTGAGATCGACGCTTTCGGCACCGCCGGCAACGGCTCGCCAGCCAGTCGTTTTTTCACCAGCCCGGCGAGGAAGTCCGCGAAGGGCGCGATGTCTCCGCCGACACCTCGCTTTTTCGAGAGCGTTCACGTAGGCGTTGCGGTCGGCTACCGGAATGACCGTCCAGGGGTATCCGCACGACGCCATCATCGTGTTCATCAGGAAGCGCCCGACGCGGCCGTTGCCATCCATATAACGATGGATATAGACGAAGATGAAGTGCCCGAGCACCACGCGGACGGCCAGGCGCGGCTCTTCCCGCAGGAGGTCGAAGAACGCAGGCATGGCGTCCCTCACCGCCTCCCGGTTCAGCGGCACGTGCATCGACTTGCGGATATAGATCTGCCCGTTGCGATAGGCGGCGAGATCGGCGGGCTTCAGCAGGCCGATGGTGACGCCTGGGGGCGAACAGCTCTCGATACCACGTGCCGTGATCCTCGTCCGCGACCGTTCCCGGATTTTCTCCCTTCAGAATTTTGCGGAGACTTTTCTGCACGGCCCGGAAAGCCTGACAGTAGCCGCGCGCCGCCATCGCGTCCCGGTGTTCGCGGTCGCCTTCGTCGGCTTCCGGTGCTACCGGGTGACGCCCGCTCTCATCGAGCGCGTCCGCAGCGGCACATGGAATCCCACTACCGCCTCTGGCTCGAACAACGCCGTCATGCCAGTGTGTCGAGACAGCACTTGATTACACCCGCTTGGAAGTGCGCATCCTCTAGGGGGTGCGATTCCGATGCCACTCGTGTGGCGTAGCTCCAGTGACCCTCTTGAAGGTCCGCGTGAAGTGGCTCTGATCTGCAAAACCTGTTGCGAGAGCCACCATGGAAAGGCTCTCTCCTTTCATCAGCAGTAGCTCCTGCGCTTTGCCTATTCGGGTGTTCAGTTGATAGCGATGCGGGGATACTCCTGTAGACGCCTTGAACATCCTCGCAAATTGCGAGGATGACAGGTCGACCAGACGGGCAAGCTGGAAAACAGAAACGGATGAATCGAAATGCTCGTGGATGAAGTCGAGAACGAGACGGAGTTGTGAGACCGATAGTCCTGAGTTCTCTTTTTGGGGTCGCCCCTGGAAGCAGGCGCTCAGGAGGGCGATCGTGAGTCCTTCTCCGTACAATCCTGTACTCGGGTCGGATGCGTCACATTCGGCAGCAAGGAGTCGCGCGCACTCGACCGCTCTCTTGTCATGAAACATCAGCTCAGGATTTCCTGCTTTGCCCGGGTCCAGATCGGTGCCAAACCAATCTCCCAGAGATTTCCTGTCGAAGCTCAGGCGAAGTTCGCGTACAGACTCCATGTTGTCCGTATAGCCCCAGACCCTCATCTCTGCCGGGACAAAACTGATGTGATTAGGCCGTTGAC
>DATMNN010000017.1:0-7909 GCA_035569025.1 Terriglobales bacterium | reverse complement strand
CGGTTTCCCCGACAGCACGGCGATCCCGACGACTACTTGCGTCGCACCCTCGCGCGCGCCGCTTTCCCTTTTCCCCCCTCAGGGGGCACTGTGTGACGGCCGCCGTCCAGAAAAATACGTTTTCTGGTGACCGCTAACACCACGGGGCCGGACGTATATAACAGTGTTCTTCTAGGCACCTTTTCACGGCGCCAGATGGCGAGTGTCGAGGAGAGTCATATCGTTTCTCCCTGGACGATTAATTTCGCTCGAGTCGGGATTAACCGGGTCGTGACTGAACAAGTGCAATCGGTCTCTGCGATTAATCCTCTGGCGGCGGAGCCTTCACTTGGCTTCATACCGGGACGAAACGTCGGCCAGATCACGATTGCAGGCATCACAGGATATCCCGGAGGTCTTAATGCCGCCGGTGATTATCACTTCCATTACACCTCGTATCAAATCTACGATGACCTCTCAATGACGAGGGGATCTCATTCGCTAAAAGTTGGCGCCTCAGTTGAGGCGATCCGCTCAAATGCTCTCGGTGCGGGGACCAACAATGGCGTCGTGACTTTCGGTTCCCTCGCTTCCTTCCTCACGGACCAGCCTTCTTCCTTCTCGGCCACGATCCCCGGGACGAACGCCCCGATCGGTCTACGCCAGGTGGTGGCCGGCGCGTACATCAAAGATGATTGGCGAGTCCTCCGCAATCTGACCTTAAACCTCGGGTTGCGCTACGAGACTGTAACGGTGCCGACCGAGGACCACAACAGACTGGCGACACTGACTTTCGGCTCGCAGCAGCTCAGGTTGGGCTCACCGTTTTTCGAGAACCCGGCCCATCGGGATTTTGCGCCGGTGGTGGGAGCCGCATGGGATCCGTTCGGCGATAAAAAGACGGTTGTTCATGCTTCGTTCGGTCAATACAACGTTCTGCCGCTCACCAGCCTGTTTTCTCTCATTGCGATCTTGAGCGCGCCGTTCAACCTGCAAGGCTCCAGCACGACGGTGCCCGCGGGGTCGTTTCCGAATGGGCTGTATCAGTCATTAGCGGCCGGCGGACCACGGGCTGATTTCATCCAGCAAAATCCCAAACGGAACTATGTATTCCGGTGGAATTTCACCGTGCAGCGCCAGCTCACGCCCACGGTGATCGCCGAGGCCGGCTATACAGGATCACACGGCGTCCACTTGCCGCTGATCGAAAATGACATCAACACGGCCTTACCCGCGGCCGTTACTGCGTCAGGTTATATTTGGCCGGTACCCGCCGGTAGCGGCGCGAAACCATGGCCTGGTTGGGGAAGTGTCACCGGTCTGTTGTGGCAGGTCTCATCCAGATACGACGCGCTGAATGCCCGCCTTCAAAAGCGCTTCGACCACGGACTGCTCGCGCAGGCATCCTACACATGGTCGAAGAGCATCGACTCGGGTTCGAATTCGCTGCCCACCGCGTACACGAATACCGTCTCGACCCTTCCGTACTTCGACCCTCGATTGCGCCGATCGGTCTCGGATTTCGATGTTCCGCAACTCTTCGTGCTGAGCGGCACCTGGGAGATCCCGGGGTTCAAGAATTCGGGAACGTCGGCCCGTTGGCTCCTGTCCGGTTGGCAACTCGGCACATTGTTGCAATTGAACTCCGGGCTGCCCTTCACCCCGACCATCGCCGGCGATCCGTTGGGATTGAACAGCGCTCAGCGCTACGACTTTCCCGATCGCTTGAACCTGCCCGGTTGCGGCAATCCGGTCAATCCCGGCAATGCGACGGACTATGTCAAGCTCGGTTGTTTTGCCGCTCCTGCGTCCGCAACCCGGTTGGGGAATGCCGGACGCAACGTCGCACGCGGCCCCGGCTTGATGGATTGGGACGCATCGCTGTTCAAGAACATTCCCATCGCACGATTCTCGGATTCCTTCCGCATCCAGTTCCGCTTCGAAATGTTCAATGCCCTCAACCATACGAATTTTAGTCCGCCTACAGCTACCAGTCTTCAATTGTTCACGCAGGCTTTGACGCCTATTACATCGGCTGGAAATCTGACATCCACTTCCACGACCTCACGGCAACTTCAATTTGCCCTCAAGGTTCTCTGGTGATGCCGTGAGGTACTGGAGGCGAAGCATCGGCTTTGCGCTTTCGGCGGTCATGGGCGTTTGGTCAGTTCCGGCCAGCGAGACTCCTTCCAACTCCGCGGTTAAACTTCCGATCATCGATGTAACTGACCGCGTATTCGTGCCGATCTCCGCGGAGAAGGAACTCTCCCACGCCTGGGTTGGTCAAATTGTAGAGGATCGCCAGGGGTTCTTATGGTTCGGCACTCGGGATGGACTGGTTCGCTACAACGGATACCAGGTTAGGCGCTACAATCCCGGGTCCGCGGGCGCCAACGGAGTTTTCATCCAGGAGTGTTGCCGCTATTCGCTGTTTCGGGATCGCTCCGGGAGAATCTGGATTGGCGCATCTGATTCCGTCTACAGGTACGATTCCGAGCATGAGCAGTTTACGACTCTGCCTTTTCCGCCCAACAAGCTTCAGGGACTAGTCAGAGGCATCAATCAGGATCGCAGCGGCACGATGTGGCTGGCAACCAGCCGGGGGTTGACCAGATACAACCCGGAAAATGGCGAGACGGCCCGGTTCGTACATAACGCTGGTGACCCGGCAACTCTGGGAAGCAATTTCGTGCGCGCGACGCTCGAAGCGAAAAATGGAACACTTTGGGTCGCAACCAACACGACACTGGACCGCTTCGATCGGCAAACAGGCCGGGTAACGCAGCATTTTTCGCTGCGCAGCCCGCTTCAGAAAGCATACAGTACCGGAAACCCTTACGTGCGACTTCTGGAAGATCGTCAGGGTACCATATGGATCGCATCCGCGCGCGATGGGCTTGCCTTCGTCAACCCGCAGCAGAAGGCTCTGACATTTGTTGCGCTGGCCACCGGCCGAAATATCGAACCGGGAGCTTGGGCAATTCTCGAAGATCGCAAAGGAGCACTGTGGGTAGGCACGGAGTACGGCCTGATTCGACTGGATTCTGACCGCAAGCAACTCGTACGCTATCGCAACGATCTTACGGATCGGGACAGCTTGCCCGCGGATTGGGTGCTGGCGCTGTTCGAAGACAACGAGGATGGCATCTGGGTGGGCACGGCCAACGCCGGAGTGGCTCGGTTCTCGGCAGACCCTCCCCCATTTCGGCGCTACCGGCGCCCTCAGGGAACTTCCAGTTCTTCAAGAACCGACTACGTTGTCTTCGCATATGAGGACAGCCACGGCGTGATCTGGGCGGGGACCAAAGGGGCAATCGACCGGATCGATCTGAAAACCGGTCATTACGATATTCAGCCGATCGGCGAGAATACCGAAGTCGGTTCGATCGCCGAGGACCGTTCAGGCCAAATCTGGATCGGCACTTTCGACGGAAGCCTATTTCGCTCCAATCCCGTCACAAAATCCTGGGTCGCCTACCCCCATCATGCCGGGGCGGCCGGCTGCGCCAACAATGAAGTGCGCGCTCTGTTGGTCGATCATAAGGGAACCCTGTGGGCTGGAGCCGGAGAAAGCCTTTGCTCGTTCGATCCGGCATCGAATCAATTTCGCCGTTATGCAATTGGCGCTCCCCCGCCCGCCGAAATAGACGCTCTCGCCGAGGACGCCTCCGGCATTTTCTGGATCGGTTCGAGACAAGCCGGCCTTTATCGCTTCGATCCGGCGACGGCCAAATTTACGGCGTTCCGCCATTCCGCCGCGGCCGACAGTCTGAGCGACGATGGAGTGACTTCCGTTCTTGTGGATCGTTCAGGAGCCATCTGGGCGGGCACATTGCGCGGCCTGAATCGACTCGATGCGCAAACTAGGAAGTTTACAACTTATCTGGAAGGCGACGGCCTACCCGGCAACATTATCAACGGCATCGTCGAAGACGCGCGCGGCGGTCTATGGATCACCACGAACTACGGACTGTCGCATTTGAATCCGCAATCCAGAACCGTCTACAACTACTACCGGTCCGATGGAGTGTTTGACGATCTCACCGGAGCTTGGAAGGGCCGCTCTGGACAGATGTTCTTCGGCTCTTATAGTGGATTGACAGTACTGTCGGCCGAACTCATCCAGGAGAAGCACTTCACGCCTGGAGTGGCTCTCACGGATTTCAAGATTTCCGATCAATCGGTGCGGATTGGAGCGGACGCTCCGCTGAAGCAATCGATTTCCGTCACCAAGGCCCTGAGGCTCTCGCACGACCAAAACACTTTCGCGTTCGAATTCGCGGCCCTTAGTTATGCGGATCCGGAGCACACCCGCTATCGTTACAGGCTCGAGCGGCTGGAAGACAGATGGAACGAAGTCGCGAGCACGCAAAACTTCGCGCGCTATCCGCTCATTGCGCCGGGCGAGTATGTTTTTCACGTCGAGGCCTGGACTCCCCGAGGGAGTTGGTCAGAGCCAGGTGCCGAAGTCCAGATCGTCATTCTTCCGCCTTGGTGGAGTACCTGGTGGTTTCGGCTCGCGGTGGCCGTGGCTTTCGGGGTCACGGCGCTCCTTTCTTACCGATGGCGGCTTCATGAAGTAACGGGGCGCCTGAATCTGCTCTTTGAAGAGCGGCTAGCCGAGCGGACGCGTATCGCCCGGGATTTCCACGATACCTTGCTTCAAAGTTTTCAAGCGGCGCTACTGAACTTTCATGCGGTGACATATCTGCTTAAGGACCGGCCAGCGGCCGTGAAGGCGCTTGAGAAGGTAATCGACCAGGCCCGGCAAGCGATCACCGAGGGTCGCGATGCCATCCAGGGTTTACGCTCCTCGAAACACGAAGGCTCGGATTTCGAGGCGGCGATCACCAGGTTTGGCCAGCAGCTCGCGGCTAATCAGTCTGAGCCCGCGCCTGCCGAGTTTCAAGTCAACGTGGAAGGCGCAAGCAGGCGGCTGACTCCGTTCTTCGCCAACGAGCTTTACGACATTGCCATCGAGGCGCTCCGCAACGCGTTCCACCATTCGCACGCGCGCCGCATCGAAGTGGAAATCCGGTATGGCGCGCGCGAATTCCGTTTGCGGGTGCGAGACAACGGCAAAGGTATTGACCCGAATGTTCTGGAGGCCGGTCGCGTCGGACACTATGGGCTGACCGGCATGCGCGAACGAACCAAATTAGCAGGCGGTAGGCTTGTTTTCTGGAGTGAACTGGATTCGGGGGCCGAACTCGAATTAACGGTTCCGGCCTCGCTGGCCTACGCGAAGGACTCCGATTCCGGCCCGACTACGCTTGCAGCGAAGATACGGAGGATCTTCTCATGACCAACCCCATTCGGATCCTGTCGGCGGACGATCACGTGCTCTTACGGAAAGGCATCGCGGTGATCATCGCGAACCAGCCGGACATGAGCTTGGTTGCCGAAGCTTCGAATGGACGCGAAGCTGTCGACCAGTATCGAAGGCACCGCCCCGACATCACGCTCATGGATTTGCAGATGCCGGAGATGAGCGGTTTGGATGCGATGATCGCGATTCTCGCAGAATTTCCGGACGCGCGAATCATCGTGCTCACTACCTACGTGGGTGATGCCCAGGTCCTGCGCGCGATGAAGGTCGGCGCGAGGGGCTATTTGCTCAAAACACTGTTGGACAAGGAACTTCTGGACACCATCCGCGCCGTCCATGCCGGCAGAAAGATGCTCTCGGCAGAGGCATCCTACGAACTTGCGGAGCACGCCATCAGCGATGCCTTGACGCCGGCCGAAGTCGATGTACTACGGCTAATCGCTGCCGGACATGCGAACAAACAGATCGCAGCACAGCTTTCCGTGACAGAAGATACAGTCAAAGGCCGGGTTAAGAATATCCTCTCCAAACTCGGCGCGAACGACCGGACGCACGCTGCGATGATCGGCGTAAAACGCGGGATTATCCAGTCCTTGGACTGAACCCCTAAAGTGAGACAGTCCGGAAAGACGCACTTTGCATTGAATGGAGTGCGAAAAATGGCGAAGAAGGCAAAGTGGCGTCGGCATTCGGTGGAATTCAAGCGGCAGGCGGTCGAACGGATGAAGACCTGCGATAACGTTCGTGCGCTAGCACGCGAGTTGGGCGTACAGCAGAAACTTCTCTACACCTGGAAGTACCAGTTCGAGGGCCGGCCCGAACCCCGGCACGCGAATTTGGGAATTCCCGCCCCAGACCGCAAAGAGAAACAGCATCGCGAGGAGATCGCGAAGCTGAAGGCGGCGCTGGCAGACAAGACGTTGGAAAACGATTTTTTTCGAAGTGCCTTGCTCAAGGTCAAGGAAGGACGCCAGAGGAGTACCGAAACTGGCGCCTCAGCATCTACGACGTCATCCAGTCGCGGGCGCAAGAGCAAGGCAGTCTAAGCACGGAACGGATGTGTCACCTGGCGGGCGTCAGCCGCGCCAGCTATTACCGGCACTGGGAAGCAGTGGCTCCGGACGAAGCGGAAATGGCGGTGCGGGCGGCGATCCAGGAGGTGGTCCTGAGACACCGCCGCCGTTACGGCTACCGGCGCGTCACCGAGGATTTGCATCGCCAGGGAATGGTCATCAATCACAAACGAGTCTCGCGGATCATGCGCGAAGACAACCTGCTGGCGATTCGCTACCGCAAGTACATTCTGACGACGAATTCGCAGCATGATTGCCAGGTGTACCTGAACCTGGCGGCGCGGATGACGTTGACCGCCGTCAACCAGCTCTGGGTGGCGGATATCACCTATATCCGGCTGCGGACCGAGTTCGTGTTCCTGGCGGTGGTGATCGACCGGTACTCGCGCAAGGCGATCGGTTGGGCGCTGGATCGCAGCCTCACCGCTCGTGTGGCGGTGACAGCGCTCCAACAGGCCATCAACCAGCGTCAGCCGCCGCCGGGAGTGGTGCATCATTCCGATCAAGGCACCCAGTATGTCAGCGCCGAATACGCTGCGGTTCTGGGAGCCAGCCGGATGATCCCGAGCATGAGCCGTCCGGCCAATCCCTATGACAATGCGGCTTGTGAAAGCTTTATGAAGACCTTGAAACAGGAGGAAATCTACTGCAACCAGTATGCCGATTTCGATGAGCTTTCCCAACATCTGGAAGAGTTCATGGGCACTTACTACAATCGCTTGCGACTGCATTCTGCATTGGGATATCGCACGCCGGAAGAGTTTGAGCGCGACGCCGCGGCCGCGCCGGCTGGACCCGGCAGCACAACCCACGATGCGGCGGTCATGACCTATTTCACCCCCAAGGAGCCAGAGAAATCAATTATCAGACCACAAGGTCCGATACTCTAGAGTTCGGGGGACATGACAGGCTATACTCATCTTTGGAACGAGACAACAAGGAAGTGGCGTGAAGGCAAGGTTCGCCCTCTACCGGGAACTCTCCGCACGACCGGCTCGGTAAAGCCGGGGAACTTTGAATCGTCAAGGAGAATTTGCGACGATCCCTTCTCGCCACTTTGACCCTTGTTCCATTGAAAGAACTATACTGGGCGCCCAGTATGCGTTTTCGAAGGCATGGCGGAATCTTTCTGGTCCGATGGGGTTTTTAAAGACAAAACCAAACCCTGGGTCGGGACCGAGCCGCCTCCCGTCAGTCGGCCCAGGCCCAGGTAAAAGAACGCGCCGGGAGGACCATGCTCTTTCTCATCGTCCGCAGATGAGTTCCGACCGGGCTATTCCTTGATCGGGGTGCTCGCCAGCATTGCCCGTCTCCGCTTCGCCGGCACTGTCAGAATAGCCGTGGACAGGCGCCGCGACAAGAACTATCATTAAACGGTAACAGCGTCTTTTCCCTTGTGTCTCACCAATGGGGTTCACCCCATTTATCGGTGTTCATCTGCGTTCATCGGCGGCAATTCTGTTTCCTCCACGAAACTGGCTACCCTGATTCACTTTGCGGGGGTAGGTTGACCGCAAGCGTCCGAACT
>DATMNN010000016.1:0-33230 GCA_035569025.1 Terriglobales bacterium | reverse complement strand
AAGGAACCAAGACGCAATAATGGAGGCTATGAAGTCGATCCAGTACCTATAAAACACATCGATCATCCTGCCCAACTCCTCAGTGGAAATTGTGGGTCCACACACGAGGTGAGAGAGTCAGTGTTGACGCCTGTGCCGCTTTAAGCTCCTGCTGAGAGCCGATGCGTGCTGCGGCTTTGCGCGATTCCGTACTGACGAATCTTGTAGAGCAGCGCCTTGTAGCTGATTTTCAGAAGCACCGCTGCCTGTTTGCGATTCCAGTTCGTTTCTTCCAGTGCGCGCGAAATCGCTTCCGCTTCCGCTTCGTCCTTTGCATTACGAGCCAGTGATTTCAGGCCGCCGGATCCGCTGCCTGATTCGGCACTGGCCACCACGGCTCTCCCGGTTGAATCCGTACGCACTCCGCTGCCACCATCTGGCTTGGGCTGAAGTTCCGCCACTGCCAGAGTTTCGTCTCCCAGCACCAGATAGCGTTTTACGAAATTGCTCAGTTCGCGCAGGTTGCCCGGCCAGGGATGTTTCAGGCAGGCGTCCATCATTGCGGGTGAAACAGGCAACGGCGACCGCGCATAGAGTTCCGACATGCGCGCCATGAAGTGTTTCAGCAGGATTGGAATTTCTTCCTTGCGCTCCCGCAAGGGCGGCAGCGACATGGTGAAGGCGTTCAGCCGATAGTAGAGATCCTCGCGCAGACGCTTGCTGGCGAGCGCTTCGGGGATATTGATATTCGTGGCGGCTAGGATGCGCACATCCACCTTAATCACGGAGCGGCTGCCGAGCCGTGAAAACTGCTGGTCCTGCAACACGTGCAGCAGTTTTGCCTGAAGCAGCGGCGGCATCTCCCCGATTTCGTCCAGCAGGATCGTGCCCTTGTTGCACAGTTCGAACTTCCCCGGCTTGGGATGCGTGGCCCCTGTAAACGCGCCCGCTTCGTATCCGAACAATTCGCTTTCGAGCAGGTCCCCAGGTACGGCCGCGCAATTCACTTTCAGGAACGTGCGATGCGCGCGCTGCGAGAGTTTGTGAACGAGCCGCGCGAGAACTTCCTTGCCGGTACCGCTTTCTCCCAGCATCAGCACCGGAATGTCGACGTTCGCAACCAGAGCTGCCTGCGACCGGATCTTCTTCATCGCCGGACTGGCCGCAACGAAGAACACGTCGTCGCATAGCTCTTCGACGTCACCCGCGTAGCTTTCGCCCTTGGCTTCGCCGATGCACTGGTCAATCACGGCATCCAGTTCGGCTTTCTGGAACGGCTTGGTCAGATAATTGTGGGCGCCAAGACGCATCGCCTGAACCACTTTGCGAGTGTCGTTTACGCAGGACAGCATGACGACCTTCAACCCGGGCTTGATCTGGCGCAGTTGCTCCAGCGTTTGCAATCCGTCAATACCCGGCATCAGGAGATCGAGCAACACCAGGTCAGGGTGCAGACCCTTTTGCACACGTGCCACCGCTTCTTCGCCCGTGGTGGCGGTTTCGACTTTGTAGTCATCCACTTCCAGCAGCGTCCGGATGTACCGCAGCATCCCCGGTTCGTCGTCCACCAGCAGGATGTTGGCTTCGCTCATTGGTTCGATCCTCGTGATGTGCTGCTCAAGCTTGGCTGGAGCGGCACCAGGAAGGAGAATTTACAGCCTGCTCCGGCCTCGCTCTCAACCCAGATTTTTCCGCCCATGCCATGCACCAACCGGCGCGCAATCGCCAGTCCCAGCCCCATACCTTCGGCAGCCTCGCTGCCGGGAAGGCGAAAGAAGTCATCAAAAATTTCCGAATGATACTCAGGAGAGATGCCGGGCCCCGTGTCAGACACGCTCACCTTCACGGCATTCGGAGCTCCCGTCGTCTGTCGCCGGCGCTCGCCGGACGCGGTCGGTTTGCTGGCCGCGCGGCGTTCCCAGGCATACGGTTCCGCATGTAACCAGACCGTACCGCCCTGGGGCGTGAATTTCGACGCGTTTTCGAGAAGGTTCGATATCACACGCTGAATCTTGGCCGAGTCGATCGGCAAGGGATTGATTTTTTCGTTCGCCAGAAAATACAAAGCAAGACCGCGTTCCTGAAAACGGGGCGACCACAACCGGCACACTTCGGAGAGTGCGCCATTGATGTCCCCGATTTCGTACTGCATGCGGAGTTCGCCCGTCTCCAGCACGCTGAAAGTCAGAAAATCCTGGATGAAATGCTGCAATCGCTTGCCGTTGGAAGACATGTCTTCCAGAACTTCGCGCTGGCGCGCGTTTAGTGGTCCCAGCTTCTCGCTCTGCAGTAATTCCGTGTACCCATTCAGGATCGCGAGTGGTGTCTTCAAGTCGTGAGCGGCGGAGCTCAGAGCGATGGTCGTACGCCGGAATCGATCCCGCAACTGCTCGAAGTCGCGGGCCATTTCAGCCGTCGAGTCTCCTTTTGTGTCAACGGAGTAGCCCCCAGGCACACCATCCTCCGCGCGTGCGCTTCCGTAGGAGACATCAAGGCTTTTGTCGGGCGTTGCGGCCATTCTGGGATCCCAAAGCAAATGAAAATCTTAGGGGGAGGGACTAGCTACCGTCAGAACGAGAGTTGATTGATCGTATGTCACTGCGGCGAACAGTGTCAATCGGAAATGTACCATACCCGGTACAGAAGAAGAAAAACGTTGCACTTCCGAGTAATTCCAAATATTGAATTCCAAATTTGGTATAAATGTGGCGTCAGTCGATTCCCGTGGTGGTAGCGAGTTTTCCACCACTTTCATAAGGTGGTCAGACCCCTCCGAAGTTTGGCCCCCAATCTGCGGCATCTCTGGGTGTTTACTCCAGTTTTCGGACGGCCAAGTCTGTGAGTACGAACTCCCCTAGAAAAGAACTGCGCAAATGGGCGCGACTTCACCTTGCCATTCCGGTTTTCGTCCGCAGCAAGGACGAGAGCGGCAAGGAATCGCTGGAGTTTGCCACGGCGGTGAACATTTCCGCAGGGGGGGCGGCCGTGATCGTGCGACGCGCTTTGCCCAAGTCTAGCCCGGTTTCACTAGAGATACCCAGCGCTCCGATCGGGTCGGTCGATGGCGTTCGCCGAGCCTCTCGAGCCATCCGGGCACGCACAATTTGGGTCACTCATTTGAACGATTATCACGTTTTGGGAGTGAAATTCATGCGGCCCCTGACCACCGACACGGCTCTTATCCCGCGCTCTAGGTTGGGCAAAGCCAGTACCGCAGTGTGAAAAGTTTTTCCCTCCCGTTCCTCCCCTTGTACCAGCATACAGGCGTCGCAGCAGCGTAGGTGATCATCCCATGATATTGCCGCTAAACCTAACAGAGATATACGGTTAGTGTGGCTTTGAGGCATCCGCCGGCCGCCATCGGTAGTTTGGTGCTCGGGATGCACTTTTAGTGCATGCGGGTGCTACTTACACCCCTGAGGCTTTGGGCAATATGAGCAACCTTCAGTTCGGATCGTTGGCACAGTCCCTCGGCGAAATTCCCCCTGAGAGCATCGTTTTCGGCCACTCCGAGCCGATGCAGGCGGTCCGGTCCCAACTGGCTAAAGTGGCGGCGGCTAACGTTCCCGTCCTGATCCACGGCGAAAGCGGCACGGGTAAGGACATCATTGCCCGCCTGATCCACGGCTTGTCTCCGTGGAAAAACGGGCCCCTGGTCAAGGTCAACTGTCCGGCGATCCCAGGCACGCTGCTCGAAAGCGAGCTATTCGGCTACGAGAAAGGCGCCTTCACCGGCGCATTCGGCGCCAAACCCGGCCGCGTTGAGATGGCCCATCGCGGGACCCTGTTCCTCGACGAAATTTCAGAGCTGGACCTCTCGCTCCAGTCCAAACTGCTCCAGCTTCTGCAGGATGGCCAGTTCTGCCGGATCGGTGCACAGGAAGACAAGAAAGTCGAAGTCCGCGTCGTGTGCGCCACCAATCGCAACCTGGAAGCGGAGATTGAGGGTGGATCGTTCCGCCAGGATTTGTACTACCGCATCAACGTCGTGAATCTGCGCATGCCGTCGTTACGCGAGCGCCGCGGTGACATTGAGGAGCTGGCCAACTACTTCCTCGAATTCTACAACCGCAAGTACAACTGCCGCGCCCGTCCCGTGTCGAATGAAGTGATGAGCGTGCTGCAGAAATATCACTGGCCGGGAAACATCCGCGAACTGGAAAACCTGATCAAGCGTTATGTGATTTTGGGCCAGGAAGAAGTGATCACCAACGATCTGGTGGCACGCGAACCGGACTTCTTCAATCCAGAAATTTCGTTCGACGGTCCGATCTCGCTGAAGAAGATGACTCGCCAGGCGGTCCGCGAATTAGAGCGCAAGGTCATCCTGAAGGTTCTGCAACAGCATCACTGGAACCGCAAGCAGGCTGCGCGGACGCTGAGCATCAGTTATCGCGCGCTGCTGTATAAGATCCGGGATGCCGGATTGCCCTCGAACCGATCCTTACGGATGCGCCAGGCAGAAAACGCCAAAACCAACGCAGGCACAAACGCTGCGGCGGACTAAGTAGTAAAACGGCGAAGAAACGCCGGCTGGATGCCGGCCTCTACAGGATCACAGCTTGCGACGCCACACCGCCGCGCTGGCGCGCGCAGCCGCTCTGATTTTCTGCCGCAAGGGGCGCGCGAAAATCAAATCCAGAAAACTTTCCATCTCGCGCGCAAACTCGGCGCCGTAGCCGAACCACCACACTTTTTTCATGCGCGGCAGCAAATCCGAATCGATGTACTTCACGCGCGTCATCTCTTCCAGTCCCCAGCGCCCGTGCGAGCGGCCGATTCCGCTGGCTTTGACTCCGCCGTGCGGTGCCTCGCTGATGCTGAAACAGGAAAGCACATCGTTCACCATCACCGTGCCGGCTTGAATCTGGCGGGCAATGGCCTCGCCGCGCAGCCGATCGCGAGTCCAGACTGATGCCGCCAGTCCATAGTCGCAATCGTTGGCCAGTCGAACCGCTTCGGCATCGTCGCGGAAGGATCGGATGGGCAGAACGGGTCCAAACGTTTCCTCGCGCATCACGCGCATATTGTGATCGACGTCCGCAATCACGGTGGGGGCATAGAAGGTCGGCCCCAGTTCCCGTAGCCGGCCGCCGCCCACCAAAACGCGAGCACCCAGCGCGAGCGCGTCGGCCGCATGCGCTTCCACGACTCGGACCTGCCGTTCGCTGATCATTGGACCGACGTCGGTAGACGGGTCCGTTCCATTTCCCACGTGCAGCTTGCGCGCCTTCTCCGCGCAAGCCTCAACGAACGGTACGTAGAGCTTCTCGTGAACGTAGCAGCGCTCCACCGAAAGACATGCCTGCCCGGCGTTGACACACGCTCCCCAGACCGCCGCGCTCGAGGCCACGTCGATATCGGCGTCGTCGAGCACGATCATCGGATCCTTACCACCCAGCTCCAGGACCATGGGCAGCAGACGCTCGGCCGCAACCTGAGCGATCCGCCTGCCAGTCGCCACGCTTCCGGTGAACACCAGCTTGTCGAGGGCTTCCTGCACCAGCGCGGCCCCAGCCGCGCCTTCGCCGGGCAGAACGTGCAGAACGTCGCGAGGAACTCCAGCCTCCCGCAACAACGATTGCAGTTCGAGCGCAATCAGCGGCGTGAACTCCGAAGGCTTAAGGACGACTGCGTTTCCCGCTACCAGCGCGGCCATGACTTCCGTTGCGGGAATCGAGAACGGATAGTTCCACGGCGAAATGATTCCGATCACGCCATACGGTTCATGAAGGACGCGTCCCGACTTGGTTTTGAGCGCGAGGTTACCGTGCGGAAGTTTTTCTTCGCGCAGCAGCGGGTAGGCGTTCTCGATCAGGAATCGGGCTGCATCCAACACCACCAGCACTTCGGTCAGTAACGACTCAACGTACGGTTTGCCTGCTTCCTGGGTGATTTTTCGCGCGATATCTGCCTTCCGCGAAAGCAGTATCTGCTGAAATCGCCGCAGCACCTTCACTCGATTGCGAACGCCCCAGGCATTCCAATCCGGCTGTGCTGCTCGAGCCCGAGCCACCGCCGCGCGGACTTCCGTGGGACCAGCGCAGTCCAGTTCGCCGAGCACTTCACCCGTAGCCGGATTCACCGAAACGATGCGGGAAAGAGCGGCTTGGAGTTCGGCAGGCATGGCAGGGACAGTGTAGCGTTAGCGGTTAGCATTTAGCACTTGGCTTAACGCCTTTCCCGAAAGGGATGTCGCTTCCATTCGCTTCAAGCTAACGGCTAAGTGCTAATTGCTAAATGCCGCTCCCATACTCCACCTCCACCAAATACAGCCCTCTCGCGGGTGCTGTCGGTCCTGCGGCGGAGCGACTTCGGGCGGTGAGGATGGCAGTGAAGTCCTCTCCACTTAAGGTTCCTTTTCCTACAAGTAAAAACGTGCCGACCAGGTTGCGCACCATGTGGTGGAGGAATCCGCTGCCTCGCACGGTGTAGATGAGATCATCGCCCTCGCGAGTCCATTGGGAGCCCAAGATTGTTCGTACATTGTTAGGAACCTCAGCCCCATCCATGCGCTCGACGCGTTCCGGATCGACCGCTGCAAACGAGGTGAAGTCGTGTTTCCCAACCACCAGCCCGGCAGCCTGAGCCATGAGCGTCTCGTCCAAGGGAAACGGATAGTGCCAGGCGTAGCGCGCGATAAACGGCGGACAGATCGCGCCGCGATAAATCCGATAGCGATAGGTCTTGGCCTTCGCTGATTTACGCGCATGAAATTCCGGTGCGGCGTCACTCACGTCAAGAACCCGAATCGAGGGAGGGAGGATGTCATTGAGCGCCCCAACCCAGTTCTCCGTCGGGATCGACGCGGCGGTCTGGAAGGTCGCCACTTGTGCAAACGCATGCACGCCTGCGTCGGTGCGGCCCGAGCCCTGTGGCAGGACATTTTCTCCCGTTAACCGTCCAATAGCTGACGCCAGAGTGCCCTGAATAGTGGCGCGTCCCGGCTGCACCTGCCAGCCCGCGAACTCGGAGCCGTCATAGGCAAGGATCAGTTTGAGATTGCGCGTAATCTTGTCCGAGTCCGCAATCTTTTCCGAGGCAATCTTTTCCGAGTCCTTGAGCGCGGGAGCTTCATCCATAGTGCTTACAAAAGTGTTTACAAAGTTTTACCGGAGCGATCCGGGAATTGTGCCGCTGGCGTCAGCTATACTATTTCACTTAAAGATCAATGAAGAAACTGGCTTCTTCCGTGGATTGCAAGGAACCGTTGCCCCACTTTTTTCGTACCAAGACACGTCCTGACAACCTCGTCAGTTCCTCTCAGGCCTGATTTGATGGAGATGATACGAATGCTAAGTTCTACTCTGACTACCGCTTGCCGGCAGGCAGCCGCTCTTTGCCTTGCCGGTGCCATGGTTTCCACCGGATGGGCCCAGGATGCCTCGCAGATGCCCAACGCGCCCTCGGCGCAGGCACGGCAGACTCAGCCGTCGACAGCACAGCCGTTTGATCTCAAGGAATACTCCCAACCGCGTGGGCATTTCCGGAATCCGATCGGGCCTTACACGCCGCGCACGGTCGCAGCGCCGAACTTGGCCAACACCAGCCGTTTTGAGCAATTGATGCGAGATGGGAAGATCTACCTCTCGATGAACGACGCAGTGGCGCTGGCGCTCGAAAATAACCTCGATATCGCGATTGCGCGTTACAACTTGAACATCGCCGATACGGACATCTGGCGAGCCAACGCCGGTCAGGCAACGAGGGGTGTCAATACCGGCATTGTGCAGGGCACGCCCGGCGGGACAGGGAGCGGCGTCGGCAGTACGTCGACCGGTGGTGGCGCAGGTGGCACCACGACCGGATCGGGCGGCGCGGGCGCGGGCACGGCGGGACAGGTATTGTCGACATCGGGCGTGGGCGCCGCGATACCTACCTTTGATCCTATTCTTACGGGAACGTTTCAACTTGACCAGAACCGGATACAACAGGCGAGCCCGTTCGCTCCTTCATTCACGGACAGCCATACGACGACCTGGGATTTCGGGTACCAGCAAGGATTCCACACGGGAACCAATCTTTCGGTCGGATTCAACAACACTCGGGGAACCGCTAGCCCACTTTCGCAGTTTCAAGCTTTCAGCACGCAGTACAATACGAACTTCCGCGCCACGGTCACCCAGCCTTTGCTCTCTGGGTTTGGCCTTCTACCCAACACTAGGTTTATCCGGATTGCGAAAAACAACCGGGAGATTTCGGACGTTGCGTTTCGGTTGCAGGTGATCACTACCGTCAATCAGATTCAGAACATTTATTGGGATCTGGTGAACGCATACGAGAACGTGAAAGTGCAGCAGGATTCATTAGCGTTGGCGCAAAAGACGCTGTCAGACAATCAAAAGCAGGTCGAGATCGGAACTTTGGCTCCAATCGAAGTAGTTCGCGCCCGTAGCGTGGTGGCAACAAATCAGCAATCGCTGATCGTGGCTCAAACCAACCTACAGCTCCAGCAGTTGCTGGTAAAAAATGGGCTGAGTCGCAGTCTTGTGGATCCGGTGCTGGCGGATGCTGAGGTGATTCCCACGGACACAATGGCCGTTCCGGAAAACGAACCGGCTGTTCCGACACAGGACTTGGTAAACCAGGCACTGGCGAGCCGCGCTGAACTTGTCGAGTCGCGAATCGACCTTACGAATCGCGATATCACTACGAAGTCGGCGCGCAATGCTCTTCTGCCCACATTGAATTTGTTCGCATACTATCAGGGCACGGGCCTGGGGGGCACGCTGAACCCCGGATACATTTGCAAAGTGGATCCGACACAATGTACAAACCCAACTCTCCCCGCCGACACCTACGCAAGTGCATTGAATCAACTTGTGGATTCCACAGCTCCCGACAAGGGCGTAGGCCTTCAGCTCAATATTCCGCTGCGCAATCGAGGTGCCCAGGCCGACCAGGTCCGCGCGCAGTTGGAATATCGCCAGGCGCAGATGCGCTTGCAGCAGCAGGAAAACCAGATCCGCATCGAAGTCCGCAATGCGCAGTTCTCGGTGCAGCAGAACCGAGCCAGCGTCGAAGCCGCTCGGGCTGCGGTCGAACTGGGCAAGCAGTCGCTTGACGCCGAACAGAAGAAATACGGACTCGGCGCATCGACGACCACGCTCGTCCTGCAAAATGAACGCGACCTCACGCAGGCACAATCGAACCTGGTCTCAGCCAACTCGGCTTATGAGAAAGCACGTGTGGAACTGGATCGCGCAACCGGCCAAACGCTCGACCGGTTGGGCATCCTGATGGCCGACGCTGAACGCGGACAAGTCACAAAATTGCCCAGCGTGCCGTACGTGGCGCCGCGTCCGCCGGAACAGCAGACTCCGGTGCAACCGCCAGCCCAACCACAACAGTAGTCGATGGTAGTATTCAAGACGCCGGGCGCTTGCGTCCGGCGTTTTCTTTTTGCGGTGGCAGTAGCCGTCTAACGACTAGCGACCACCCGCCAACGGCGAGTATCCTCACCCGGTGCAGCTTTCCATCGTCATCATCACCCATAACGAAGAAGCGAACATCGGCCGCACGCTCGCGAGCGTGCAGTCGCTGGTGTCGGATGGCAAGGGCGAAATTATCGTCGTCGATTCCGGCTCGACCGATCGCACGGTCGACATCGCGAAATCGTTGGGCGCGAAAGTGTTCACTGAAGAATGGAAGGGCTACGCGGCGCAAAAGAATTCGGCTATTGCGAAGGCGGCGGGAGACTACATCCTTTCACTCGATGCGGACGAGGAAGTAAGCGATAAACTTGTCGAGGAAATCGGCTGGGTGGTTGAGCTTCAACCTCGGAATCCCAAATTTAGACAGCTGTTGCCGGATGGCAGTGACGCTACCATTTTTGTAAACGGCTTCTGGGTGCCGCGGAAGAATTACTTCTTGGGGCGATGGATCAGACACGGGGGCTTCTGGCCCGATCGTAAGCTGAGACTTTTCCGAAAAGGCACTGGAAGCTTCAAGGAGGCTGCGGTTCATGAAACCATGAAGGTTCGGGAATATCGATCTAGGACAGTTGCCATGAAATCGAAGCGGTTGCGAGGCGCTCTCCTCCACCACTCTTACCCCACCCTCACCGACTACCTCGACCACATGAACCGCTACTCCTCGCTTGGCGCAGAGATGGTCGCTGCCAAGGGGCGCGTCCGATTCAGCGTATTCAACATCGTGCTCAGACCGGCAGCGACGTTTGTCTATAACTACTTTTTTCGATTGGGGTTCCTTGACGGACGTGAAGGGCTGCTCTTGCATCTGTACCACGCGGTCTACGTTTCGTGGAAATACGCGAAAGCGTGGGAAATGGAGCGACAGAAAACTGACGCCGCTGTACCGCGATGAATGCGACTTTCAATTTCACTTAGTGTTCCACGTGGAACACTTTGGGAGTAGAAACAAAGCACTTACCTCGTTTGTCCACGCGAATACCTGCTATCCCCGAGATGTAATCCGCAGAATGTCGTACTTCACTTCGACCACTCGCGTGGGGAATTTCGATTCGATATGCTGCTTCACGTCGTTGACCGACGGAAGCCCGTCTTTCCCCGTGAGTCCACGCGCATCGTCAAGCAGGATAATGTGCCGAAACGGATGGCTGAGAATCATGTCCAGCTCAGATGACAGGCGTTGCTGGTCTTCCTTTTTGCCGACCCATCCGTAGTACCCGGCGTCGAGCCAGAACAGTGCAGGGCCTTTTAGCAGAGCAAGAATTTCCGGCATGACCACGCGGCTGTCGCCGCAGAAGATTCGGATGTGTCGATCACGCTTGAATTTTCGCGCAGCGCGATCGGCTAGTTCTTGCACGTATTCGATCGAATAAATCTGTTCGAAGCGGGTGCGCATGGCCGCGACCATTTCTCCGTAGTAGGTGCCAGTTTCCACCAGAGTTTTCAGGCCGTACTTCTCCCCGTACTCACGCACGGTTTTTTGCTTCAGGAGATGCGGCGAACGCGCCGGCCGGCCGCGCAGGATCCAATACCAGTAATCGGGATAGTGGCCGAGCGCTTTGTAGACACCGTATACGGGTGTGCGCTTCAGCAATCGCCGGAATGCCTTCAGAGTGTCCTCCGCGGAAGAACGTCCAGCATAGGTGCGGGGAAAAAGCCCCGTCAAGCGATGACAAGCGGCGGCCACTCTGTTATCTCTGCCCGTTGGGGCTTCGCTGATAACTCTGCTGATAACTATTTCGTTCCGGCCCCGTCAGATGGGTGGGCAGCAGTCAGTTGAGAACTGCGCATTTTACATTTCAGCGGGAGAGACGAATGAGACGATGGCTCGGCTTGGGGCTTTGGATGTGCGCCGCGGGCGCGCTGGGACAAGCGACTTTTCACGGCAACGCGGCGCGCACCGGCGTGTATGAACCGGCGGGACCAACACAGTTCAAAGGCGTCAAGTGGAGTTTCAAGACTGGCGGCGCGATTGTCGCATCTCCGGTAATAGCCGACGGCGTTGTCTACATCACCAGTCTCTCCGGATACCTGTACGCCATCGATCAGGAGACCGGCAAAGAGAAATGGAATTTCAAGTCGCGGATGCCGATTGCCTCCACGCCGACCATCAGCGGTGGGACCGTGTACTTTGTTTCGTCCGCCGGCTCGCTGGCCGCGCTTGATCTCGCCACCGGCAAACCGAAGTGGGTGTTCGCCACTGAGTTCGAAAGAAAATTCGAAGCGAAGAATCTGCACGGCTATCCCTCAGCCGCGCAGACCATGCCTGACGCCTGGGACCTCTGGACTTCTTCGCCCGCAGTCGCAAACGGAAAAGTCTATTTCGGCAGCGGCGACGGCAACGTGTACGCCGTCACGGCCGATACGGGGATCGAAGTCTGGAAGGTTCAGACCAAAGATGTAGTTCATGCCTCGCCGGCCGTGTACAACAACACCGTTTACATCGGAAGTTGGGACAGCTTTTTCTACGCGTTCGATGCCGAGACGGGGCAGGAGAAGTGGACGTTCCATGCCGGCGAGGACAATACCATCCACAACCAGGTGGGATTTCAGTCCTCCGCGGCAGTAGTCGATGGGGTTGTCTACGTCGGATGCCGCGACGGCCACGTCTACGCTCTCGACGCCGCCAGCGGAAAAAAGAAATGGGACTACTCCTCGAACAAGTCCTGGGTAAATACGACTCCGGCAGTGCGCAACGGCGTGGTGTACGCGGGAACATCTGACAGTTCGCGGTTCATGGCGCTCGATGCCAGGAATGGCCATCTCATTTGGAACTTCAAAGCCGGAGGCTACATCTTTTCTTCACCCGCCCTAGCTGGGGATCTGGCCTACATCGGCAGTCACAACGGCAAGCTGTACGCCATTGAGACAAAAACTGGGAAGATTGCCTGGGAGTTTCAAACCGAAGCGTCGAAAAAAGACTCGATGAAAATTCTGACTGCCGATGGCAGTCTGAACCAGGAAGCGTTCGCGCCCGTTTTCGGCGATTTTGAAGACATGTACATTGACATGTACCGATTCATGTCGGTCGGCGCGATCCTGTCCTCGCCGACAGTGGACAAAGGCGTAGTCTATGTCGGCAGCATGGACGGAAACCTCTATGCCCTCCAATAACCCCCGAGGCAGGGCGGCCGTCTTGCGAGCTCTCGCGATTTTCGTTGCGGCACCATTTGTTCTTCTGTTCTCCATTCCTTCCTCGGGACAAACTGCCGCTCACGACCGTGCCTTCTGGCAAGCCATCGCCAAGAACAAATACAACGTTCCCGAGCACGAATCTGCTGATGTTCTCGCTCGCGAAGTCAGCGGTCTGTTGGCCTCGCCCGACCCGGAACTGCGGGACGATCTCGCCTACTCCATCTACGTCCGCTGGATTTATCGCAACTACATCTCCCCTCCGACTCTGATCGCGCTCACCGACGAGTGGCGGGCTAATCTGAAAGACGGCATCGGCGAATCCGGGACTAATTCCGTCCTGAAACGCTCGTTCTCCGCGCTCTGTCTATCCGTGATGGCAGAACGCGAAGCGAAGACCCCCTTCATGGGTGAGGCGCGCTATCACCAGCTCGTCGGCGATGCGATCACGTACCTTCAATCCGAACGCGATTTGCGTGGCTACGACTCCAAAGTGGGATGGATCCACGCCAACGCACACACCGCCGACCTGTTGCAAGGCCTCGCGCACAGTCCACTTTTGACCAAAGAAGAGCAGGAGAAAATTCTGACTGCGATCGCGACGCGACTGTCGACTGCTCCAGACGTCTATATTCAGGGCGAGCAGGATCGGATGGCTGCGGCCATCGTTGCCGTGATCCGGCTTCCGTCGGTAGACGCGGCGGCGTTTAACGCCAGCCTGACGCAAATCGATGAAGAGGACAAACAAGTGTGGGCGAATCCGCTAACGCCGCAGACACTGGCCCGCTATCAGAACCACACTTATTTCCTGCAGGCATTAGCGGTGCGGCTTTCCCTTGAGGCCGACTCCCCGCGCGTGACCGACTTCAAAGGACGTGTACTAGGCATTCTAAAAACTCGATAGCATCGCCAAGGTGAATCGATGGTGCGCGCGTAACCGGCGATCCGGTTACTGGAGACGCCGGAAAATTTCACAAACCTCTACAGCCCCGGCAATCTTTGCCGATGCACCCTAAGGGGCAAGGAACCCCACTCCACGATGGTGAACCCAATCAGCGGTGCCCTACCTCAAAGACCGCCGAGCCAGGCCCAACAGCCTGCTGCCCGGCCGCCGCAACCCCAGCCCAAGCCGCCCGCAGCGCAGGTGCAAGACACAGTGTTGTTGAAGAGCGCACGGAAACCGAGCACAGGCGGCAAACACTAACCACTTACCGAAGGCGGATGACGATTTCTGCCTTCCCGTTGAAAGCCGCAGAGGTTACAGACCAGAACGGGGAGTTCGCTGTGACCTCTGTGCCATCGGCAAGCAAATTTCTGGTCACCGGCAGACCACGACCTGCTTCATCGCGCCCGCAGCAAACGGCGTGCGCTGAAAGTCTCCGAACTTTTCTTCGATCGCAAATCCGTTCGCCCGCACCAGCAGATCCAGTTCCTGCGGAAAAAAGCACCGCAAGCCGAGCTGTTCTACGCGGAAATTCTTCTCGCCCTCAAGGCTGAGGTACCACGTGAGGCGGTTGACCTGCGCAGCGTCGTCGTAGACAGCGGTCTGCTCCAGTGTGATCGTCCCGCGGCCATCGGGATGCTCGTACCGCCGCTCCACATAACGCTGGCCCGGATCGCGATTCAGAATCGCGATGCTGGGATTGAACACGTCGAAAATGAACCGGCCCCGATCGGCGAGATGATTCCTCACTTTACTGAAGAGCGCCGCGAGCGATGCCTGGTCGTGCAGGTGCTGCATCGAATTGAACGGCATGAAGATCAGGGCAAACTTGCGGCCGAGATTGAATTCACGGCAGTCCGCCTCGACCCATTCAATATTTACCTGCGCTTCGGCCGCCTTGGCCTTGGCGTGCGCCAGCATTGAGGGTGCGCGATCGAGTCCGGTGATCTCGACGCCAGCCTGCGCGAGCGGAATGGTGAGGCGGCCGGTGCCGCACGCCAGTTCCAGCACTGGACCACGCGACCGCTTCGCTTCTTCCAGATAGAACGGGACGTCATTGAACGGCAGAACGCGATGCAGCGCGTCATAGTGGCGTCCATCGCGGTAAAGCGGAATGTTTTCCGAATCAGTCATCTTGTGCTTTCCGTTTGCGATAAGAAACGCCGCGGGTGCCCCATCCTTAACGTCACGTTTTTTGCGACGTTAGGATGGGGATTGTGGCCGCGTTAGCTCACCCAGCCATTCGCCGTCGACTCCAGCGCGCGGATGTACTCGATGACCGCTTCCGACCAGCCATCGATGTGCGTCCACTTGCCATAGCCGACGCCGTTTTTGAACGACGCCACGTTGATCACGTATCCACCACCCCAGCCAGCCAAAAGCGGGCTGTCCGGGAACCCCGGTCCCTTGGTCTTTGTTTCGGACCTTCGCGCAATGCGCTCAGGTCGCGGCGCGGGAACCGAGTCGTGCGCCTGCTCGTCGGTAATGACGATCAGGCGGTCGTAGCGTTCGTTCTTGTTCAGGTGCTCGACGGCGGCGCCGAGCAACGTGCCGTTGTGCGGCTGCGACGCATCGATCGCATCGCGCAGAGCGAAGCCACGGCGAGCCGGGACTTCGACCACTCGATCTGAGAAGGAGTAGACAGCAACCTTCTCGGCGATCTCGCGCACCAGCACCGCGAGACCGTACGCCGCATCGGTGCGCTGCATTTCCGACCGCTTCGAGAGCGGCGCGGTCATGGAGCCCGAAACGTCCACCAGCACGATCGTGCGCCCGGGGAGCTTCGCCTGCGAGGCCACTGACTTCAGCATCGCCTGCTCCAGCGCCTCTTCGAAGTGCGGCGCATGACGAGCCGCCGCCAGGAATCGGAACGGGACCACGCGCGACGCATTCATCGCGCCGAGCGCTTCGACCACAAGCACCTCGTCCACCGCGGCCTCGCGCATATTGCGCAGGTTGCGAAGCAACGCGAGCGCGCCCAGCTTTTGCTCGCGCAGCAACCGCTCCCAGGCGTCGCGCTTATCGCCGCTCTTGCCATCGCCCCCTTCGGTGTTCTTGCCCGACTCCGACAACGCCACTTCCCAGGTATCGGGCGTGGCGAGGCGTCCCCAGACAAGCTTCTTCCAGACGCCCGCCTGTGCCGCATCGCGCGGCTTGGCGTGCGAGAGAAAGAGCACGTCCCGCAGCTTGATCGGCCCGCCACGGTTGTACTTGGCAAGCTGATACTCGTCGAATTTAGGAAATGCAGCAGCCAGCCCCTTCTTCACCTGCGCGGAAAGCGGCACCCGCCCGTCCTTCCAGTAGATGGCGACGAACTCCGCAAGCTCGTCGGCACGCTGGATGACGCGCTCGAGCGTCTCCGCCACCAGACGCCGATGCGTAGCATGACGCGCCATCTCGCGCACGATGAGCAACGGCGCATGACGAAGCTTCATCTGCTCGCGCGCCTCAACCGCCAGCGCAGCCACCTTCTCGGCCTGAACCTTCGGGACTAGTTCCGCGATGCGTCCAGCGATCTCGATGCCGTCCTCGTAGAACTGCGACTCCCAGAGCAGGCAAGCGAGCACCGACCGGCGAAGCTGGTGCTCCGGCGAGATGTGGCGCGCGGGCGCGCCTTCGTGAGTACGGGGGCCGAAGTTTAGGTTGAGCGTGTTGAGCTTGGCCATGACGATTCTCCTTACGTAGTGATTGGCGCTTCCTGTTTGCCTATGACACAGGGTTCATTTGCGTCGGGGGATTGGCAAATACAATGGTCCGAGATCTCGCATTTCTGTGCCGCTCCCTCGAGTTCCCCGCTCTACGAAAGGCATTTGTTTCTTAGCAATCTCCAATTCGGATCTCAGTTTCAAATCGATCGAAAGTGCCGCAGGGGCTACACGCACGATTTTCATATCGTCTGGGCCAACGAGTGCGACTACCCAAACTTCGAGGAATGGGGATTGTTTTCCTTTCATTTCTTCAATCACCTTATCGAAATCAAGTGCTTTTCCACTGTTGCGTGCGTTGACTAGCAAGATGTAGTGACTCGGATACGCACGCCCACATTTCTTTGAAATGACTTGCATGATGTCGTCGACATTTTCCTCCCAATCGACAACTTCTACGCTGCGTGTCTGAATGACATTATTTCCAGAGCTTTGATCGAGCTGCCTTAACTTAGTGTCAGGAGTGTTGTCGATAGTCTCGATTTCTATCCACCACTGTTCACCATTCAACTTGTGCAGCGCTAAGGCAAAGACAGCGGTGGTCCATGCCTCCCTTTCCCTCTTAAATTGGCTATCTAAACGTGCACGCTCAATGCCGACCGTTTCGCTAATCGTTGCCATGCGTCTAATCGCAATATATGGGCTCATCCATAGCTCTGAATAATCAGATTCCGGCAACATCGAAACATGACAAGACAGACACAGCGGATTTCGGTCTGCAATAATTTCTTCCTCTCGTCCGCAGGTGGGGCAACAAAATTTCATATCAGCACCCCTTACCTCGGTTTCTATTTCTGCACACTTTTCTAAGCCACTTCGTAATCTTGCCCTCGGATGTGTCCGACTGTACATGCGAGCAGGATCGGGCGGCACGGCTGAAGCCGTGCCCTCCCGCCCTATCCCTTCACGCAAACCACTTGGCGCAACGTGGGCACCACGTCTACCAGGTCCTTCTGTGCTTCCATCACGGCGTCGATCGACTTGTACGCCATCGGAGTTTCGTCGATGACGTCCGCATCCTTACGACATTCGACGCCCGCGGTTGCCTGGATGTGATCGGCAACCGTGAAGCGGCGCTTGGCTTCGCCGCGAGACATCGCTCGTCCCGCGCCGTGGCTACAGCTCATGAAGCTTTCCGGATTGCCCTTGCCACGGACGATGTACGAACGCGCGCCCATGCTGCCCGGAATAATCCCCATGTCGCCCTCGCGAGCGCGCACGGCACCCTTGCGGGTGATAAGCACGTTCTCGCCGTAGTGGTTCTCCCAGGTAACGTAGTTGTGGTGGCAACTCACCACCTCCACGTCAGCCGCGAAGCCCGGGAACTCGTTGCTCTCCGCTACCGCATTGATGATGTTCTGCATCATCAGCTGACGGTTGGCGAGCGCGTAATCCTGCGCCCAGTGCACGGCCTTGACGTAATCGTCAAAGTGCTCCGTGCCCTGCGGCAGGTACGCGAGATCCTGGTCGGGAAGGTTGATCATCCACCTGCGCATGTCTTCCTTCGCCAGCTGGATGAAGAACGTTCCAAACCGATTGCCGACGCCACGCGATCCTGAGTGCAGCATGACCCACACCTGATCGCTCTCATCGAGGCAAACCTCGATGAAGTGGTTGCCGGTGCCGAGCGTGCCGAGATGGTTCACACGATTCGGGTGACCCAGCTTCGGATACTTGCCGACAATCTCCTCGTACGCCGTGTGCAACTTTGCCCAGACATCGTCGTGATGAGAGGGCGCATTGCGCCACGCGCCGCGATCGTTCTTGCCGCCGTTGTCGGTACGTCCGTGCGGGACCGCAGCCTCGATCGCGCTGCGGATCCCGTGCAGATTGTCCGGCAACTGATTCGCGTGCAGCGAAGTGCGGACCGCCATCATGCCGCATCCGATGTCGACGCCAACCGCGGCCGGGATAATTGCGCCGCGCGTCGGAATCACACTGCCGACCGTCGCGCCGATTCCCCAGTGGACGTCCGGCATGGCCGCCACCCACTTGTAGATAAACGGCAACTGCGCGACGTTCAGCAACTGCGCGCGCGCCGCGTCTTCAAGCGGGACGCCCTTCGTCCACGCCTTGATGGGCACGCCCGTGTCGGGCTTGATGAAGTTGAAAGTCGAGTCAGTCATGGTTCACTTCCTTTCTTAAAACATTGCCGGGGAACGAGCGACGCGGTAACGGCATTGCTGCCTGCCGAGCGCCCTTTGGGCATTCTCGGGTCCGAAGTAACCGCAATCTATCACCACCGGCAAGTGGTACGCCCCCCTCGACAAGCTCAGGCCGACAAGATGCCGGTGCTACGTCGGGCCCATCTTGAGGTCACAAATTGTGATTTCAAGTTTCGCAAATGGCGAACATCGATCACCGGTAAACCGTAGCGCCGCCATCCCGAAACGGAACACCAGCACTAACAATTGGTGATGCCTCAACCTTTGCGCGATATACTTCCACCTATTCAACTTGAGGTCGCAAATTGCGACCTCAAAATCTATGAGCAAGCAAATTACAGTTCTCGCCAAACGCGTCGACTCCAAAATCAGAATCATTCGAGGTCAGCGAGTGATTCTCGACACCGACCTTGCCGAACTATACGGCGTCGAAGTAAGGCAACTGAACCAACAAGTCAAGCGCAATGCCCGGCGCTTTCCCGACGATTTCGTCTTCCAACTCTCTGCCGAAGAGGTGGCCAATTTGAGATCACAAAATGTGATCTCAAGTTCCAGTCATGGCGGACGCCGCTACTTACCCAGTGCCTTCAGCGAACACGGCGCCATCATGGCCGCGTCGGTATTGAACTCCGAACGAGCGGACGAGATGAGCTTGTTCGTCGTTCGCGCCTTTATTCGCATGCGCGAAGCCCTGGCCGCGAACCAGCAAGTCATCGCCAAGCTATCCGAACTCGAACGCAAGGTCGAAGGCCACGACAGTGACATCCAGGCCCTTATTGAAGCCATTCGAGAGTTGATGGAACCGACACCCGCCACCAACCGCCGGATTGGATTTTCACTCGCCGATAGTTCTGCGAAAGGTTCCTCCAAATCGCGTTGACCGGTTCGATCATCAGAGCTTGGCCACAAGTTCATCCAATTCCGTGCACTCCTCTTCCAACCGCAGCAGCAACCCCTGAAACTCGGCCATGGTCTCGACTGACCGATGCGTCTCGACGAAAAGCTCTGCTGCGCCCTGCTCGGCTTCCGGGAAGAATCGCTGGTACAGCTCGATCTTCTGTTGGACGTCCGCCTGGCCCATGTAGAGCTTGTAGTCGATGCGTCCGGGCCGCAGCAGCGCTGGATCCAGATTTTCGACCACGTTACTTGTCATCACATAGAGCACATTCTCCGGAGCGCTGAAGCCATCGAGCACGTTCAGTAGTCCGGAGAGCGTAACGCCCATCCCAGGAATGCCTTCTTTCTTTTCTTCCCCGCTGCTTGTTGCTGGCTTACCGGAAGCTTGATCCACGCCCGGTCGAGCCTGTCCGCTCTTCATGCAATCGATGTCCTCGAACAGGATCACGCAGTTCGGCGGCACATCGTTCATCGCTTTCGTCAGCGAACGATCGGTGAAGCTCGACAGATTGATCGCATACACGTGCATCTGAAACCGCGCGGCCAGCGCCGATACCAGAGATGTCTTTCCCGTTCCCGGCGGGCCATACAACAGATATCCCCGGTGGTACGGGACACCAAGCTGCCGGTAACGCCGCCTTGATTTTCGGAAGCGCTCGATGTCGCGAACGATACGATCCTTTTCTCCCGGCTTCAGAATCACCGATTCCAAAAGTCTCGGCGCGTAACCTTCTACGTAACTCCAGCCATCGTCGTAAACGTAGAGTGACGACCGTACCTTAGTTTTCTTCTCGTGACACGCAACGATCCCTTCGACGAACTGTTTTAGAAAACTCTGACTTCGCCCGACTGTACGAAACGTCAAAGATTCTGTACGACGGCGCGATCCGCCTTTCGGGTCGAGGTTCCGGTAGAAATACACCAGGAACGGGCGGCCCGCATGCCAGAACCAGTGCGTCCCTGGAGCCGGAATCAAAGCTAGTCCCTGGTTGCGAATCGTCGTGTCTAAATCGACTCGGCGAATTCGTTTCAGGAATTTCTGCTCCAGCAGCCACTCCTTCACCCAGTGAAACGAAGCGTCGTCGTCCGTGACGGTAATCATCATGGTGGTCTGACCGAGCAGCCATTCCCACAATTTCTCGGGAACGGCATGCAGATAGACGCCGAGACCACCAAAGATCATGAGCATCAGCCCGCCGGCGGCGAACTCGTTGTGGTTGCTCAAAACGCTTTTGAGAATTCCGCTCATGGTCATTCCGTCGTCGAAACCAATTCTTCCTCTTCCGTTTCCTGTTCACCGGCAAAACCTGCGTGCGCAAACCCTCCCGCCCTGCGTGCCGGCTTCGTCGGGATGATCAGCGCAATGTTCTCCATCTGCTCGCGCGTCGGCACATTCTTGTTGCTGAAGTCCGTGCAGTCCGCAACCTTGAACGGGACCGCGCGAAACCGGCTGAAGCAGCAGTAGACGGCTTCCTCGCTTTCGCGAAATCCTTTCTGAATATGCGACCAGTAGCACGCGTGGCACAGGGACTTTTCGTCCCGCAGCGCTGCTTTTTTCATCACGATTGTGTTCATAAATCGCTTTTCTAACCGGCCTTGAGCCGAAGTTGTTAGTTGAAGTTTGATCAGCCGGGGAACAAGCGACAAAGGTATAGGTGCTCTACCACTGAGCTACGCGGCGATATTCACCACGGCAGGATTCGAACCTGCGACCACCCGATTGACAGTCGAAGTAACCCAGTAGATTCGCCGGGGAACAGGCGAAAAGAGATTGACTCGAGGCATGATTTCTCCAGGTACCTTGTGGATCGGGACTACGCCCCCGTCCCTGGAGTTCTGATCCTCGGCAGGGCTCTCGAGCCTGCGCGTCTTCATTGGCGAGAAGTATCTCTTCTCTTTCACCACCGGCGAAGAATCAGGTCTTAGATCTCAGGCGTCAGGTGTCAGGCTCCGGTGAAAGGGGAACCCCTAAGCAGCGACCTCGCACTCATAACCTGAGACCTAACACCTAAGACCTGACACCTGCATTTTTCTGGTCGGGGTACATGCGGACACGGATGTGTTACTTGCACGAGGGGGTTTCGAACCCCGGCGCCCGAAGGCGCCTGCACCAGAAGTATCCGTGGCCTTCGCCACCGACCCTGTGAAAATCCCAGCTGACTGCGCTAGGGACTACAACAGCAGGCCACTTCACGCGGTTTCCGGCGCATGAATGGCTGCTAATGTGAAGGCTGGGGGAACATTCGGCGGCGGTCTGGTCGATTCTCTAGTCGAAGGAACCGCGGCCTGCGCCACCCAGCAAAGTTTTGGTTACGTGCGTTGGGGGTGTTGCTGACTTACTAACTTACGTAGTCAAATGACGCCCTGAGGCACAGTCTGTCTTGTTTAGACCAGGCTGGCATTTGCAGCACGTTATGGGTTGTGCGTTCAATGACCATTGGGCGTCCTTTCGTAGAAGATGTTCTAAGATGCCAGACTAAGTTTCCCGCGTCAACAAGAAAAGCAATTACTTGATGAAAAATTGGTGAATGCGGATCAGAGTCACGGGTCAATGGCAACGTTTTCATCCAGTTATTTTTTCATCAGCAGAGTGTAATCCGCACCGTCGGAATTTCCGACCGATCGAATCGTTTTGGACGGAAAACCCGCCATCTGGTAGTGTTTTCTTCGGCTTCCCCCGACCCAAGGAGAATTGATTTGACCCGGCCTATATTGTTTTTGTTGCCCGCTTTTCTTATTTGTTTCGCCATTTCGGCGTCCTCGCAAACAGACGACGCCTCCACTCGCCAACTCGCCCACGACATCTACAAGCAACTCATCGAGATCAACACCACCGACTCCGTCGGCAGCGTGACTGCCGCATCCGAAGCGATGGCGCAACGTTTTCGCGATGCCGGATTCCCAGACTCCGACGTCCAGGTGATAGGCCCCAATGACCGCAAGAAGAATGTCGTTGTGCGCCTGCACGGCTCAGGCAAGCACAAGCCCGTCTTACTGATCGGTCATCTCGATGTGGTGGAAGCGAGGCGCGAAGACTGGACGACCGATCCATTCAAGTTCGTCGAGCAGGAAGGCTATTTCTACGGACGCGGCACCACCGACATGAAAGACGGCGACGCGATCATGTCGGCGACGCTGATCCGGATGAAGAAGGAAGGCTACGTTCCGAGCCGCGACATCATCCTCGCCATGACCGCTGACGAAGAAGGCGGAACATCGAACGGCGTCGACTGGCTGTTGAAGAATCATAGAGAGCTGATCGATGCCGAGTTCGTCCTGAACCATGACGGCGGAGGCGTGCTCACCGAAAACGGTAAGCCTCTCTTTATGGACGTGAACGCCACCGAGAAGCTATATGGCGATTTCGTATTGACCGCGACCAACCCCGGCGGCCACAGTTCGCTGCCCAAACCAGAGAACGCGATTTATCAACTGTCCGCCGCGCTCGTGAAAATCTCGCAGTATCAGTTTCCCTTCGAGTTGAACAACATCACGCGGCCGTACTACGAGAGCATGGCGAAGATCGCTACAGGGGACCGCGCCGCCGACATCAAGGCCGCTCTGAAAACTCCGCCCGACCTGGCTGCGGTCGCGCGCCTGTCGAAAGACGCGATGGACAATTCACTCATGCACACAACCTGTGTCGCCACGCGCCTGAACGGCGGTCACGCTAACAATGCTCTCCCGCAGAGCGCAACCGCGAACGTGAATTGCCGTATCCTGCCCGGACACTCGCTTGAAGAAACCCGGCTGGCTCTCGAAAAAGCGGTGAACGATCCGAAAGTGAAAGTACAGTTCCGCGAGAACACGAATCAGCTAATGGATCACGGGTCCGACCGCCACAGCTACGTTCCGCCGCCACCGCGCAAGGAAGTTTTCGATCCCCTCCAGAAGGTTGTCGCCGAAATGTGGCCGGGGATTCCGGTCGTTCCCAGCATGAGCACTGGCGCCTCGGACGGCGTCTACACCAACGCCGCCGGCATCCCAACGTATTGTGTCTCCGGCGTGGCGTATGACCGGAATGACATTCGGGCACACGGGAAGGATGAGCGGGAGTCGGTGGAAGGGTTCTATCGGGGCGTGGATTTTTACTATAGGGTTTTGAAGGGCGTGACGGAGTAACACAGCAATCAGCACTCAGCCGTCAGCATTCAGCTATCACACTCAACATCCGCCTGCTGGCAATTGGCCAACGGAACAAGCTGAAGCCTATGGCTGATTGCTGACGGTTGAATGCTTCCTCTTGACATTTCGCTATCCCTTCGCCCATACTCGCGGCATGGCGATCACCAAACGTCAACGAGAGCTCTACGACTTCCTGTCGCGCTTTGTGGCGGAGAATGGCTACTCTCCTTCGTATGAAGAGATCAAGGGTGGGATGGGCCTGAGTTCGCTGGCTACCGTGCACAAGCACGTCACCAACCTCGAAAAAAAAGGACTGCTCACGCGTGACTACAATCGCAGCCGCTCGATCGACCTGATCCCTCCCAAGGGGAAGTTGAAACAGTCGATGTCCGTGAATACGGCGATGGTGCTGCCCCTGCTGGGCCGGATCGCCGCCGGACGTCCGATCGAAGCCGTCGCCAGCAACGAGACGATCTCGCTGGCTGATTTTGTCCGCTCGAAAGAAGTTTTTGTACTCGAAGTCCGAGGGGACTCGATGCAGGATGAAGCGATTCTCGATGGCGATTACGTGCTGGTAGAGAAATCAAAGACTGCGCACAACGGAGACATTGTGGTCGCGCTGGTCGATCGTAGCGATGCCACCCTGAAGCGCTTTTTTCGCGAGGGAGACAACATCCGGCTGCAGCCGTCCAACGCTGCGATGAAGCCGATTATTGTTTCGGCAGCGGCTGTTGAGGTGCAGGGGCGCGTGATTGGGGTGCTGCGGAAATATTGAAGGCGCCGCGGCTAAGGCCATTCCTTAATGACACTTATGGCACGGTTGAAGCCGTGCCCTCCCGAAAACCTGGTTCGAGGGGATTCGTTTAATGAAACCCAAAGGCCCGGATATCACTCCGGGCGCTTTCGTTTTCAGAGATTGTTAGGGGCGGCGCTTAGCTGACGTGCTTGTCGAGCGCCTTCTGGATGTCTTCTTTCGACTTGTAGCCGACGAGTTGCTCGACGACTTGTCCGCCTTTGAAGACCAACAGGGTCGGGATGCCGGTGACTTTGTAGCGCATAGGGGTCGCGCCGTTGCGGTCCACATCCATTTTGCCGACCTTGACTTTGCCTTGGTACTCGCCAGCTACCTCATCCACGATAGGCGCGATCGCGCGGCACGGGCCGCACCAGGTCGCCCAAAAGTCCAAAAGGACGGGCTGATCCGACTTCAATACATCCGCATCAAAATTTGCGTCGGTTACTTCCACGACGGCATTGCTGGCCATTATTCCTCCAAAGTATTCTCAGTTGCCGGGTGCGCTTTCAGCGGCAACCGGTAAAGCCCGGCTCCGCAGTGTACCGCGGAACCGTCTATCGTAACACTGGGAATTAGATGCTTCCCAGGTGCGGAAGTCGCAATTGCCCGTGGCCCCTTGAGCCGACTCAACATACGCTCCGGCACGGGTAAAATGGCAGGGCCGTGAATCGAGAATTGGATCACCTCCGGGTTGTGCTGGTCGATGTTCGGAATCCGCTGAATATCGGCGCCGCCGCCCGCGCCATGAGCAATTTCGGGGTGCTGCGGCTGCGGGTCGTCAACCCTTACGAGGTGGCATTTCGCCAGGCACGCTCGGCGGTCGGCGCCGCCGATTTGCTCTCTAACGCCGAAGAGTGCAAGTCGGTCGCGGAGGCGGTCGCCGATTGCGCGCTCGTAGTCGGGACAACTGCCGTCGGACACCGCGACTTGCACCATCCGCTGCGGCGGTTGGATGTCGGAGCACGGCTGATTCGAAAAAACCTGGCCACAGGCAACGTGGCCCTGCTGTTCGGCTCGGAACGATTCGGCTTGTCCAACCAGGATCTCAGCCACTGTCATTGGCTAACGACGATTCCAACCAGAGCGGAACATTGGTCGATGAATCTGGGACAAGCGGTCGCGCTGTGTCTTTACGAAATCGTACGGCTCAACAAACCGATGCCGGCCAAGGACTCAGTCAAGGCGGCGCGCGCCGGGGAAGTCGAGCGCCTTACAGTGAGTCTTCTTCGTATCCTTCAAACCAGCGGATACATCAAACCTCGTGAAGCCGACGCAACCGAAACAAAAGTGCGGAGGCTGATCCGGCGAATGAATCTGGAGAGCCGCGACGCGCAGTTGTGGCTCGGTATGCTGCGGCAGATTGCCTGGAAGGTCGGCGCCGGCACCGAAACCTCATAGGGATGGTCTCTGTGAAATTTGCAAAAATTGTGTTCTGGGTCGCAAGCATCTGGGGTGTCCTGGTGCTCACGCCGCTGTTTTTCATGTTTGACGTCATCGGACGAAATGATCCGCCAACGATCACGCACCCAGGTTTTTACTACGGATTCGCATGCGTCGCTCTGGTGTTCCAGTTCGTATTCATGGTCATCGCCACCGACCCGGTGCGCTTTCGTCCGATGATGATCCCGGCTGTGCTGGAGAAGGTGATGTACAGCAGTTCCTTGGTCGTGCTTTACCTTCAGCACCGGATGCATGCGTCGGACCTGGTTCTTGTCGCCACCGATCTGTTGCTGGGCCTGTTGTTCGCAGCGGCATACTTCAAGACGCCCTCGCAAGCGTCCATCCGCTGAAGCGAGAGCGCCTTACTTTCCGGTGTAGAGATCAGGAAATTGCTCACGCAGATGCGCGACTTTCGGCGCATCGTTGTAGACGATGTACAGGTTGTCCGGATGGCGCTCCGCATAATTCTGATGGTAGGCCTCAGCGGCATAGAACGCTTTGAGCGGAACGACCTGGGTGACGATCGCGGACGGAAAGACCTTTGACTTGTCCAGTTGCGCAACGTAGGCCTCGGCGATGCGTTTCTGTTCGTCGTTGCCGTAGAAAATGGAAGACCGGTACTGGGTTCCCGCGTCCGGACCTTGCCGGTTGAGTTGCGTCGGATCGTGCGCCACCGAGAAGAAGATGCGCAGCAGTTGTCCGTAGGTAATTTTCGAAGGATCGTAGACGATCTTCACCGACTCCGCGTGACCTGTTTCGCCCGTGCTGACCACTTCATATTCCGCCGTCTTGGCTTCGCCGCCGGAATATCCCGAGGTGGCGCTGACCACACCCTTCACATGTTGAAACACCGCCTGAATTCCCCAGAAGCAGCCTCCGGAAACGACGGCCGTCTGCTGACCGGGTGTCGAAGAGATTGCTGCGTCGACGGCAGGGCCGGGAATAGAAGTAGCCGCCCGGTTACCTGCGCTGCAAGAAAGCACACCGGCGAATAAAACGGTCAAAAAAGTGGCAAACAATCGCGAAGGCACACTGGACATGATGAACTCCTGCCGCTCGATTTTACGAAGCAGCGACTCGATTAGAGTTCGCAGGGAGTCGGAAAGTTACGGAAATCCCATAACATGAAGAAAACAATGGAGTCGCGGCCGGAATCGAGCCGGGCAAGCCGCTTAGAGTCAGTAAGACATTGATTCCCAAATGTCATGATAGGCGTGCTGGTCGAGGGAGTAGGCATCGCTAGCAGAAATTAACACAGGAATTCGGAAGTCTCCGGAAAGTCCATTGGGAGTTGTTGGTGTAAACGCCTGACTACGACAGTTGTCACCACAAACCGATGAAACAAGTGTCTTATTGAGGCATGGAAGGCTCGGGGGCGAATGGTTTTACCTCTGCATTCTTCGAGCTGCTTTGCTGGCTGGTTGGCTGCGCAGCTGCGATAGGGTTGTTTGACTATGCGATCGCCTTCAGGGCTGACAACTGCGACATGCTACTACGGCTTAGCTTTGCAGTCCATTGTCGTTCCCCTGTTCTGGCTCATGTTCAGGAAAGGAGCGACACCTAGGCCAAATGTTGGCTGAGAATTCTGGCGAGTCTTGGTCTCGCCGTCGTGACTGCGATATTCGTGCTTTACGTGGTTGGGATTGCAATGTGGTACAAGTGAATCGGCTGGGTGTGACGCCCCCAATTGTTGAAATCGCGATTACACTCATCATCCGTCAAGCGGACGCTTTCTGGGCCGGGCACTGTGTGTACTCGGCTGATTTTCAGCAGGACTTTCGTTCTTTTTGGCGCGCCACTTTTGCAGATTGGGAGATAGCTCATGAAGGTAGGTCTCGGTATGTTCCGTGTGGGGACTCTCGTTTGGATACCGCTCACATCGCTAGCAGCGTCGTTCTTCTTCAACGTCCGACGTTCGCTCAAGCAGCAAGGTAAGCCTCTTAGTATCGTTGCAATCGCCCTGGCTTTGAACGCTGCCGCGCTGTCCCAGCAAAGTACACCGCAGCATCTCTCCAGCCTCGACCGCGACCGCGCGACGAGCATGCTCCGAATGATCGCCGAGGACGTCAAGAAACATTACTATGACCCGAAATTTCACGGCCTAGACTGGGACGCGAGAGTCCAGGAGGCCAAACAGAGAATCGACAGTTCCCCTTCGCTTAATGCGGCGTTTTCGCATATCGCGGGAGCTTTGGATGAGTTGAACGATTCGCACACCTTTTTTGTTCCACCGAGCCGACCTTACAAGCACGACTATGGTTTTCAGATGCAGATGATCGGCGACCGTTGCTTTGTGAGTCGCGTCCGTCCGCAGAGCGATGGCGCTGCCAAGGGAGTAAAGCCGGGTGACGAAGTGGTGGCGATGAACGGCTACGCGCCGACGCGAGACAACCTCTGGAAGATGAACTATGTCAACAATACGTTGCGGCCACAGGCGTCCTTGCGCCTTGATCTCCGCAGTGCGTTGGGAACGCAACGCCAACTGGATATAGTCGCGAAGATGCAACCCAAGGGCACGCAGGTCAAAGAGATTCGGGACAGTCTCAACGACCTCATACGCGAAAACGAGGACGCCTATTACTTGATGCGTCCTCATTCGGTCGAATTGGGGGATCTGTTGATTTTGAAGCTCCCCATCTTCTTTTTTTCCGAAATGCAAGCAAATGACATGATCGGCAAGGCGCGCAAGCACAAGGCGCTTATTCTTGACCTCCGGTCCAATCCGGGCGGGGCGGTGGACAGTCTGAAGTATTTACTCTCTGACCTATTCGAGAACGACATCACGATTGCGGAACGCGTTCGCAGGAATGATCGGAAGACGCAGATCGCCAAATCGCACCACAATCCTTTCACAGGTAAGATCGCGGTACTGGTAGATGGCAATTCAGCGTCGGCGTCCGAGGTGCTTGCTCGGATTGTGCAACTTGAAAAACGGGGACTCGTAATGGGTGACCACACGTCAGGCAGTGTCATGGAGGCTGAGTTTTACAGCTACCACACGGGTTTCGATGTCGTTGCGTTCTTCGGAGCGTCAATTACCGACGCAGATTTGATCATGACCGATGGCAAGAGCCTAGAGCACGTGGGCGTGACGCCCGACGAAACTGTCCTTCCAACAGCCAGCGATCTGGAGAGCGGTCGCGATCCGGTGCTCGCGCGTGCTGCCGAATTGCTCGGATTCAAGTTAACTCCTGAGGAGGCGGGGAAGTTCTTCCCCTACGAGTGGCCGAAGGAATAGAGAAAATTCAGCTAAGGTTTGGGAGCCCTGACTGTCCCCTTGTTGGATCACATTCTCGGTTGCTTCGCGCTCTCGTTTTGGAGAAACGATTCTAGTCGGGTGGTGATTGTTGTTAAATCGCCGACATTGTTATGGAATCATTACACTCATCATCAGATCCCGGGGGTCGGACTGAGGGCGGAGGGTTACGGTTGGAGGCGCGGGTCGGAATCGAACCGACGCATGAAGGTTTTGCAGACCTCTCCCTTACCGCTTGGGTACCGCGCCTCTGGGCTCAAAACAACCAGCTAGACAGTAAGACTTCGGAGAGCGGTTGTCTAGACCGTCCGAGACTGACTTGGAACCCGCGGCTGCGGCGTTTGGTACCAAGCTTGAAGCTTCCGTCCGGATTGCGCTTGTGCTAAAAAAGGCGGCTATGAGCTCGCCTCGTCCTCTGCCGCCGCTGTCGCCGCAGGTAGAAATTGCGACGCTTCCTGCGCGTAAGGTTGATCCGTCATCGTTTTGTCCAAACTGCTCGGCCGAGCTTTCTGGATACCGCTGCAAGGCTGTCTGCAAGAAGTGTGGTTTTTATTTGAGTTGTTCGGATTTTTATTGAACGCGCTGGCGGGGAACGCACCCACCCTCAGGGGCTAAAGCCCTCATCGTTGGCGGTTGCGAACGGCTCGGCTGAAGAGGCCGCGGAAAATTGAGTTCAAGCAACGGAAAGCGACCACCGGGGCTGAAGCCCCCACTCGTTATGAACGACTCACGCGGCGCTGAAGCGCCGCTCTTCCACGGCAGTGCCGGCATTTGTGCATTTTTCCGCAGCACGTAAAAGCCGTGCCGTCGACAAGATTATGTATGAGACCGTTTCTAACCACTAACAACTGACCACCAACCACTAACCACTAACCACTAACCACTAACCACTGCCCTACCACACTCGGCAGGCGTTCTCGCGGACCATGGCTTGTCCCACTTTGCAGCCAAAGGCTTGCTGGAACTCGGGCATGTTCTGGACTACGCCGTTGACTCGATAGCGTCCCGGAGAATGGGGATCGGTGTTGACCAGCGTGCGCTGGAGTTCGGGACGTCGTTTCTCGCACCACACCCGGCCAAATCCGAGGAAGAAGCGTTGTTCGGGGGTGAAGCCGTCAATCTTCTCAGCGGCCTTGCCGGATTTGTCGGCGGCGATCATTTCGCGCAGAGCCATCAACGCGATGCGCGCACCGCCGTTGTCGGCGGTATTTTCGCCCAGCGTCAGGCGGCCGTTCAGTTTCAGATCATCGACGGCCACGAAGCTGCCATATTCGTCGGCAATGCAGCTGGCGCGCTTTTCGAATTCTTTGCCATCGGCCTCGGTCCACCAGTCACGAAGATTTCCCTGGGGATCGAATTTACGGCCCTGGTCGTCGAAGCCGTGCGTCAGTTCGTGCCCGATCACCACTCCGATTCCACCCATGTTGACCGCATCGTCCATAGTGTTGTCGAAGAATGGCGGCTGAAGAATCCCGGCGGGGAACACGATTTCGTTGTATGAGCCGCTGTAGTACGCGTTGACGGTGGGCGGAGTCATGCCCCATTCCTTGCGGTCGAGCGGTTTGCTGATTTTTGCGATTCTGCGACGGACTTCGAACTCGTTGGCGCGCAGAATGTTTCCCATCAGGTCGCCGCGTTCGATCTTCAACGTACTGTAGTCACGCCACACGTCGGGATAGCCAATCTTGTTTCGGATCGCGTCGAGCTTGATCTTGGCCTGCTTTTTGGTGTCACCGGTCATCCAGGGCAATCCGGCGATGTCCTGATCGAGCGACTTCTCGAGCGCGTCGACCATCTTCAGCATGCGCTGCTTGCTGTCGGCGCCGAATGCGACTTCGACATACTTCTGTCCCAGAGCCTCGCCCAGATCGCTGTCGGTCTCGTCGACGCAGCGCTTCCAGCGATCCTGAATCTGTTTCTGGCCGCTGAGGTACTGGCGCATTTTGAAGTTGTTGTCGACCCACTCTTTCGATAGCCAGGGCGCTGCGTTGTTGAGCACGTGCCAACTGACGTAGGTCTTCAAGGCGTCCAGCGATTCGATAGACAGCACGCCGTTCACTTCCTTGAAAAAGTCGGGATTGGCAACGTTGAGGTCGGTGAATTCGGGTGTGCCAATGGCGTGGAAGTAGCGGCTCAAGTAGAAATTCGGAGCCAGAGCGATCGCCTGGTCGCGGCCCATTTTGTGATCACGGTTCTTGGGGTCGCGGCGGAGGGTGCGGTCCATAGAGGCTTTGGCCAGCGCGGTCTCGATACGCAGGACCGTCTTCGCCGAATCGCCGGCTTGCTCTGGAGTCTGTCCTGCCAGAGTGAATAATTGGGTCGCGTATTCGACGAGATGCTGGCGCATCTCAGCCATCTTCGGGTCCGGTTTGTCTTTGTCATCGAGGTAGTATTTGCGGTCGGGCAGGGTCAGTCCGCCCTGATCGAGGTTGCCGACGACCATGTCGGCGTTGTGCAGGTCGGGCCCCGAGTAGAACGCGAACAGTCCGCGTGCTCCCTGAAGATGAACCCGGGCAAGTTCGTCGATCAGTCCGGACTTGTCCCTTACGGCCGCGATCCGGTCGAGTGCCGGCTTGATGGGAGTGCTGCCTTTGGCCTCGACGGCTTGCTCGTCCATACAAGAGCCGTAGAAGTCGCCGATCTTCTGCGTGGTGGCGTCCCGACCGGCGGAGGCGACAGCGGCCTTGTCCAGAATGTCGCGCATGGTGAACTGATTGTGCTCATCGAGTTCGATGAAGCTCAGCCACGAAGACTGGTCGGCAGGAATCTCGGTGTTCTTAAGCCAGTTGCCGCAGGCGAACTGATAGAAGTCGGTGCAGGGATCGGCCGTCTTGTCGAGATTGTCGATGCTGAACCGCTGTTTGGCCGGCGCCGGGGCCTGGCCAAAACTGAGAGAGGTAACAATCGGCACTAGGATGAAAGACAGGATCAAAGAAAGGGAGCGCATTTATGGGTCCTCGTGATCAACGAAACTGGGAAAACAGTATATGTAGAGACGGGGCTTGCCCCGTCTGGTTAGCGGCTCAGCAACTCTTTGTGAGGGCCTTTTTCACTCGCTGGTGAAGTAATCCACCGTAACGGGATTTTCAAACAGCGAATAATCGCGGGTCACGACCGTGATGCCGCTCTCGGTTACGAAATAGCGCTCGCGGTCGGCTTCAGCGTCGTAGCCAATGGTCGTTCCCTCGGGGATATGAACGTCGCGGTCCAGGATCGCGCGCCGAATTTTGCAGCGGCGTCCGACGTTAGCGTGCGAGAAAAGAATGCTGGACTCGACCTCGCTAAACGAGTTCACGCGCACGTCGGGCGACAGGACGCAATTCTGCACTGAACCGCCCGACACAATGCACCCCGAGGACACCAGCGAATCGACCGCGCGGCCCATGCGACCCGTTTCCGCAAACACAAACTTTGCCGGGGGATATTGCCGCTGATAGGTGCGGATCGGCCAGTGCTCGTCGTAAAGATTGAAAACGGGCGACACCGATACCAGATCCATGTTGGCTTCGTAGAAAGCCTCCAGGGTGCCCACGTCGCGCCAGTACTGGGCTTCCTTCTTGTTCTCGTCGATGAAGTTGAACGAGTAGACGCGATAATCCTCGAGCATCTTGGGAAGAATGTTTTTGCCGAAATCGTGACTTGAGTTGGGGTCCTCGGCATCTTTCAACAGCACGGGAATGAGCACGTCGGTATTGAAGATGTAGACACCCATCGATGCGGAAATTTTGTTGGGATCGTAGGGCGAGCGAAGATCGGTCTGCTGAGGCTTTTCCTGAAAGGCGGTGATGCGGCTGTTGCGGTCGAGGTCAACCACTCCAAAATGGCGGCTTTCTGCCGGGTCCACGAGGATGGTGGCCACGGTCACGTCGGCGCCGGCATCCTGGTGCTGCTTCAGCATGATGCTGTAGTCCATTTTGTAGATGTGGTCGCCGGACAGGATCAGCACATGCTTGGGCTGTTCGGACCCGATGGAATAGATGTTCTGATAAACGGCGTCGGCCGTGCCCATATACCAGTTGTCGCTGACGCGTTTCATGGGCGGCAGGATTTCGACAAACTCGCCGATCTCGCGTCCAAAGATATTCCATCCTTCGCGGATGTGCCGGTTGAGCGAGAGTGCCTTGTATTGCGTCAGGATGTAGACGCGGTGCAGGCGAGAATTCAGACAGTTGGAAAGCGTAATGTCGATGATCCGGTAGATACCGCCGAACGTAACCGCCGGCTTGGCCCGGTCGCGGGTGAGGGGATAAAGACGTTCGCCCGCGCCTCCGGCGAGCAGGACTCCGAGTGTGTCTTTCATCGGTGCACCGTAGGGACGGGTCTCCCGTTCGGAAACCACGATCAACCGCCGAATACTAGCA
>DATMNN010000015.1:0-2921 GCA_035569025.1 Terriglobales bacterium | reverse complement strand
AGCAGAAATGAAGGTCCCGTCGGCGTTGTAGATAGCGGGTAGTGTTACGGCGCCACCGAATCCCGGTTGAATGACAGCGGTTCGAAAGGCGCGATAGTCGGCGCCAAATTTCCAGCGCTGGGATCTGCGCGCGTAGAACAGGTTATCTGTTATCTCAAGCTGTGAGGACTGATTCTTCTGGGCGAGCCCGAGCCACATGAGACTCGCCGGTTTCGTCTGCATCCCGAAGCCCATATAACTGTCGGAAGCAGAGAAGCCGGGTGGGAAAATCTCGCCGCCGGCCGTCTGCGTGTCGATTGCGGCGTAATCGATGGTGGATTGGCGACCGGCGCCGAACCTGAACTCGTTTACCAGGTTTGGCGTGAACACCTGTGTTACACCGAGGGTCAGCAAGTCGGTATCGATGCGATAGTGCTCGACGTTCGAAGGTGAACCCACTCCCACAAATTGAATCGGCTCCGCGCGCGAGGAAGGAGCGTGGTTGGCGCGGGCGAAGAAGTTCACGTTCTTCGAAATTGAGCGATCGACGCGCAATCCGTAGCTTCCCTGCACGTACCGGAGCGATCCAGCCGCGGTGTAGAAGGCAAAGCCAGGGTCGCTGGCTGGGCCGCCATTCGGCAATGGGAAAAGGGCCAGGAATCGAGCGAGTGGCGCCGGAGCGTTCTGTCTGGCCGTGAGCGACGGCACTTCCGTAGTGACCGACGGTTGTGGCTGACTTACGAGCAACTGGTCCACTGACAGAAAAAAGAACGTCCGGTTGTGCCCGTCGTACCAGTGCCCTAACTTCACTGGTCCGCCATACGATCCTCCGAAGTTGTTAAAGTGCAGCGGCGGTTTCGAAATGCCGCTTGCATTGTTGAACCAATCATTCGCGTCGGTCTTGCCGTTGCGAACATACGTGAAAAGCGATGCCGAGTATCGATTGGAGCCGGAACGGCTGACCAGATCGATTTGTCCGCCGGGAAGGTGGCCGAATTCGGGGGCATACGTCGATGTTTGAATTTTGAATTCCTGCAGCGCATCGGGCGCAAGAAGATTGCTGAACGTGCCCAGAAAATTGTTTGCGGGCAACATTCCTCCGCCCGCTTGTCCAAGTGTGGCGAAGAAAGCCCGGCTGTTCTGGTTAAAGGTGTTGGAACTGCCGGCGGCGAAGTTTGCGCTGATGCCGTCGATGGTGAGGTAGTTCGCGTCTGTACGCTGGCCGTTGATGCTGAACTGACCACGGGTGACGTCGGTAACCGGTATGGCATTGACCCCGGGCGCCAGTTCGATCAGCGTCTGAATGCCCCGGCCATTCAAGGGCAGTTGGTCGATCAGATCTCGATCGATCACCGTGCCCACGGCAGCATCTTCGAGACTGATGGGCGGCGGAGCTGAACTGACATTTACCGTAGTTTGCGAAACGCCGATTTGCAGGTTGAAATCCAGCCTTGCACTTTGACCGACTTCCAACACGATTCCCTCCCGCACCACGGTCTCGAACCCCGGGGCCCGCACGGTCAGGCGGTACATACCAGGCCGCAAAGCGGAGAAGCTGTAGAACCCCAACTCGTTCGATTGGATGCTCCGGCGTCCTCCCGTTTGTTCGTTCCGCAAAGCGATATCAGCTCCAGCGAGGCCGGCCTTGGACGGGTCGGAGATGAGACCTGAAATCTGCGCGTCCTGGGCGGCCGCGAGGGCGCCGGATAGAACCGCAAGCAAGGAAACGCGACAAATCATTTCGCCGTGCCGGAGGCATTCACTAATGCCTGAGCATTGAGCAAGAGATTGTGTGCTGATTCGTGCGCGAGTTTCATCCGGCCGGGGGCACCGGAAACGTCGAGGGCCACATTCTGGCTGCCTGCCACCAAGGCGGTAACCAACGAGTCCTGTTCACGAACCTGTGCAAACAGTGCCTGCATCGCATCCCGCCAAGTGCCGGGTCCCGCCGCAACTCTTCCAGGTGCACGAGCAGTTAATAACTGGATGAGCGGATCCAACTCTGCATCCGCGATCCGCAAACGGTCCAAGTGTTCCCGAAGCATTTCGCGGAGTCTAGCCTGGGAACCGGGCGTCAGCGCGGCTTCGCTAGTCGCGTCGTAGCGTTCCGCCAGTTTCGTGAGGACGGACGCATGGGCCAAAGCATTGTCCGACGCCGCGAGACACCGGTCCACGAAGTCGCGCCGCTGTTCCGGTATCGGCAGGACCTGCTCCAGGGTGTCCTTGAGCAGAGGTGTGGGATTTTTCGAAGCCGGTGCGTTCTGAGCAGCAGGGGACTCTCCGACTGGGTTCGTTGGCGGCGACGAAATCTCCAGCCGAACGCCCGGTATTTGCCCCAGCGCTTCGCGAATCGTCCGGGCACGTTCTGCTGAGCTAGCCGCACCGCTCACGGCCACGTCGCTCCCGGTTCTCGCGATCTCGAGGTCTTCATTCAAATCCCACCCTTTTTCGAACATCACATGGCGGACTTCCAATTCGGTTTCGTTCGGGTCGGCGGCCTGCGGCGAGGGCGGTGGCATTCGGTTTGCAGGCTGCTGCGCCGCGACACTTTGAGCTTCATGGGTCGGACTCTCCACAGCCCGATCGTCCGTGACGTCGAAGGCCAGTTCTTCGAAATCCAGGCTGCGGTCGTCAGAGAAACGGATATGTTGCTCGGTCGGATGGAAATCGCTCGCTCGTACGACGATCCATGCCTCGCGAATGGTGCTGCCGCGTGCCGTCGTGTCGAGCGTCCATTGCTCTCCGGTTCGCTTCACCTGGTCGTTCTTGTCCGCTACCGAGTTTCGCCACTCCGAAAAACCTTCTGCTGTAAGCGGAGCATTCCACTTCTCGGGGTCAGCCTCGTTTTTCCAGTGAGCATTGGGGATCGAACTGCCAACCGTCCACTGAAAATCGCGAACAACCGCCGTCCCGCCGCTCTTGATTCGAACTCTTTGACGCGC
>DATMNN010000014.1:0-2927 GCA_035569025.1 Terriglobales bacterium | reverse complement strand
GTGTAGATGCGCAGGGTGCCACGCGGCTTCGACTGCAGCGCACCGGCGACTTCGTCCGCCTGCTCAATCTCGGCCAGGATCTGCGTGCAGCGATCATAATAGGCTTTGCCGACTTCGGTGAGGCTGACCTTCCGTGTGGTGCGATTGAGGAGCCGCGCGCCGAGCCGGTCTTCGAGCGCCTGGATGTGGTTGCTCACCATCGTCGTCGACATGTTGAGGCGCCGGCCGGCGGCCGAAAACCCGCCGCTGTCCACCACCCGGACGAACGCCGTAAGACTGGTCAAGCGATCCATCGGCGTCTCCGATTATCCACCTATACTGCATAATTCTCCCATTTCTTTCTAGATTATCAGATGCGCGCGACATTGCATCTCCACAGGTATAGCCCAGCGCCCTCTCGGAAGAGGCTGCTCCTTCCGGAGAAAGTCATGGGCAACACTGTTTCGAATACGAAAATAAGCCTTACCCGACCCGGCTTGCGGCCTTTGCACTACCGCTGGCCGTGGGCGTCGCAGGAGCGGCTGACTTCGGCTAATCGCGATTGCCAGACGGCGCTTGATCACGGCCATGCGGACGTCACAGCGTCAGATGCCGCTGTGCGTAACCTCGATGCGCAGATTGCTCTGCAAAAACCGGTCATCGAGCAGGAAGCCGCCGATATCGCCGCGGCAGAAGCACGCTGAAATTCGGGCGGGAAGAGCAGATCCGTTACGACGGATTGATGAAGACCGGCTGCGGCACATTCAGCGCGCGCAGCAGACCGACGCGGCGCTGCGCGAAAAGATCGCGCAGTTGCAGCACGGAAAATCCGCGGCCGAAAGGAAGTTCGACGTTCTCACCACCGAACGAGCCAAGCTGTGCGCAATTGGATCACGCCCGAGCAGTCGAACAACAGATGGCACTTAACCTGTCCAACACCACGATTGCCGCGCCGGTGGATGGCACGATCGATGCGCGATCGCCCCGGGTCGGACAATTCGTGCAAGCCGGGACGCAACTGATGGCAGTCGTCCCGTTCAATGCGGTTTATGTGGTGGCGAATTTCAATGAAACTCAGCTAACGCGTGTGCTGCCGAGCAGGGCATCATTAAGCCCTGCTAAATAGTCCTTTCACTACTTTCACGATTATCAAATCGATGTTTGACCCTGCATATAGCCGAGGTCAAACAGGAGATTACCATGCGTAAGATCATTCTCACTCTTCTCGGTGTGGCACTGATTGCTGGCGCAACCACGGAAATCGCGTACGCAAAAGAGCGTCATCATGTCCGTAACGCACGGCAGTTCACCAGCCAGCAGTTCCGCAACTCCAATGCGGCCGTGATACCCGCTTTGCCCCAGACGGAGTCCGGCGGCATGGGCGGCTGGGGAAGCATGACCGGCTTTAATTGAGTTTCATCTGCGCCACGGCTGGTCCCAAAAAGAAGGGCCGGCCATCAGCTGGTGATGGTCGGCCGCACCCAGATCGAGCTGCGGAATAAGTCAAGCAGCATAACGCCGAAGCAGCCATTTGCGATTGTTACCCCGGCGGGCCGCAAGGCGTCCGGTGCAGCTTTGGCAGTAAAGAAAGCGGGTTATTACTTGAACCAATTCTAATTGGGTTCAAAGTTGCGAGGCAGCCCCCGGATCTAACGCTCCTTCGCAAGGAGGAACTGACGTTGCTTGGCACCGACACCGGAAAAAGGACGGCGCAGCGCATTTTGGCTTGGTCGGATCCAACGTGGGCAGATCGAGTCGTTGGAGGCTGCGCTGATGATTTGCGATCTGCGCGGTTTCACTGAGAAAATATACACCCACCGCTGCGGACCAGCTCCTTCACCTCTTCGCTCACCTTTTGGGTGCTTCGATTCAGGCGAGCAACGAACTCCTTGCGTCGGCGCACGTTCGACTTCGGATCGTGCTTCGCGCTCCAAACAATGATGTCAAGGAGAATGGGAATGAGATCCAGACCCTTCTCAGTCAGAGTATACAAGTCCTTCCGTCCGTCGGCGGGGCTAGGTGCCTTGGAGAGAATTCCTTGCTCCTCGAGAAAGGCAAGGCGGGACGCCAGGATATTTGTTGCGACTCCTTCTTCCGATTTAAGGAACTCGCCGTAGGTCTTCTTGCCAGCGAAAACGATATCGCGAACGATCAAGAGCGACCACTTGTCACCGAAGATCTCCAGGCCGTAGTTCACCGAGCAGTGGGACCGAACGTCTTCTTTGCACGTCGTCTTCATATCGTCATCTTACTTCACTTGCTTGTTACAAGTAAATATCGATATGTCACTTCCATTTTGCAAGTGACACTGTTAGTCTGCTATTAACGGAGGAGACTTTTCGCCGACCCGAGGCGGCCGAATCCGATTCGTGAAAACTGCGTCCAAGGCAAATCAGCATATGCCCGATCATCTGACCAATGATCGGGCCGAACTGCGCCGTTTCGCTCACCAGGTAGCCTTAATAAAAGGGCTTTTTCGCTCATGGGAATTGTTCGCTTTGCCCTGAGATTTCCGTACACCTCTTACGTGGTGGCGGTGCTGGTGCTGTTCCTCGGCTCGACCTCTATCGTGTCGATGCCAACGGACATCTTTCCCGAGATCAACATCCCCGTTGTGACCATCGTCTGGCAGTACACCGGGTTGTCGACATCCGAGATGGAGCAGCGCGTCACGACTTACAGTCAGTTCGCCTTGTCCTCCAGCGTCAACGGTATCCAGGATATCGAAGCGCAGACGCTAAATGGCATCTCGGTGCAGAAGGTATTCTTCCAACCCGACGTAAACCTGGACCTAGCGATCTCGCAGATCGTCGCGGCCACCAACTTCATCCGCGTGCTGATGCCGCCAGGGATCCAGGCGCCGGTGGTGGTGCAGTACAATGCCTCAAGCGTGCCCGTGCTACAAATTGGTCTCTCCTCCGATACGCTGAACGAGCAGCAACTTTACG
>DATMNN010000013.1:0-4060 GCA_035569025.1 Terriglobales bacterium | reverse complement strand
AAGGGAGTCCGGGAGTAGACGGGATGACCGTCGAAGAACTACCGGAGTACCTGAAGCAGCATGGGCCAGAGATTGGGGAACAACTGCGAAACGGAACCTATCAACCGCAGCCGGTGCGACGGGTGGAAATTCCGAAGCCGGATGGCAGCGGAGTGCGGAAGTTAGGCATTCCTTGCGTGCTGGACCGATTCGACCGGGGCATAGCGCACGGCAAGCAGTGCGCGAGGCACAGCAGTACATTGCCGAAGGGCACGGCTGGGTGGTAGACCTCGACTTGGAGAAATTTTTCGGTGCGCCAGGTTAAGCCCGGCGCTTTCAGCGGGTGAAACTCCCGCCCCGGAAAGGGACGAGCCAGCCCACCGGGAATCGAGTCTTGGGCTCATGAAGGTGACAACATGAGTTAAGCGTAGACAGAGTGATGTCCAGGCCGTAACACAAGTGAAGCGATTGAGCCTCGTGACATATCCGGAGGCCGACAGGGTCGAAAACCTGGAAGGCAACAGTAGGCGACCGCAAAAGGCGATGGTCGTTGGAGACTCCGGCGGGGTCTAAGAGCACGGCATGGGCAGAAACGGAAGCGTCATGGCACCTGGGAGATCCACCGCCGTCTCGGCCTGGAAAACAGGCCGAGTATGTCAACCGAAGGGACCAACCTGAGGGCGACAGAAGCGACGGTGGAAGTCGGACTCGCTGGTAGTACTCGGAGCGCGGGAAAGCCGCGTACATGGGGAAGCAGCGGGGCAGGTTGAGTAGCTGGTCTGGGGAAACATTCCCTGCACACTCAGAGGTAGGAGAAGAATGTCCACACAACTGGACCAGATCGGGAAGAAGGCGAAGTCAAATCCGAAGCTACGCTTCACGTCGCTAGCGCATCTGCTCACCCCGGATTTCCTCACGGAAACCTGGAAGCAGATGAATCGGCGGGGTGCGAGCGGTGTTGATGGTGAGACGACGAAGGAGTTTGAACAGGACTTGGACACACGAATTCAAGAGTTATGCGAACGCTTGAAGCGAGGGACCTATCGGGCTCCACCGGTTCGACGAGTGGAGATACCGAAGGGACCTGGCAAGGCAGGAACGAGGCCGCTGGGAATTCCGACGGTCGAAGATCGCCTGCTACAAAGAGCAGTGGCGCGGATCTTGGAAGCGGTGTTCGAGGCGGATTTCCTGGAATGCTCGTATGGATTTCGGCCGGGATGTAATCCCCATGGTGCCCTACGGGCGCTACGCGGGATCATCGTCACGAAGAAGGTTGGACACTTGTTCGAGGCTGATATCCGCGGCTACTTTAACCACATCCAGCATGAATGGCTGCAGAAGATGGTTGCTCATCGGATTGCAGACCCGTTCATCCTGCGCCTGATTGGCAAATGGCTGAACGCAGGGTTCATGGTGGGAGGAGTCGTTACGCGAACGGAAGAAGGATCGCCACAAGGCGGGCCGATCAGCCCGATCTTATCCAATATCTACCTGCATTTCGTTCTCGATCTCTGGTTCGAAAAGAAGATCAGACCGACATGTCAGGGGGAGGCGTACCTGACGAGGTTTGCTGACGATTTCGTGGTGAACTTCCAATACCGGCGCGATGCGGAAGAGTTCCACAAGAACCTGACGGATCGATTCGGGAAATTCGGATTGGAGCTGGCGGAGGAAAAGACGCGGGTGATGCGCTTCGGACGCTTTGTCCGGGCGGACCTAGCGAAGACCGGAGAGAAACCGGATACGTTTGACTTCCTAGGATTCAAGCATGTCTGCGGCACCGATCGAGGCGGCAAGTTTGCCTTGGTGCGGGTCCCATGCGACAAAAGCCGCCGAAAGTTCTTGGCCAAATCCAAGCAGTGGCTCAGCCAGCATAGGCATTGGAAGCGGCGGGATCAGCAAAAGCAACTCGTGATGATGCTGCGCGGCTTCTACCAGTATTTCGGACTGCATCACTGCAAGCCGAAGCTTGACGGGGTCCGGCGCGAGGTACAACGGCAATGGGCCCGCACGTTGAGACGACGGAGTCAGCGACACCGACTCTTCTGGTCCTACCTCAAGAGCCAAACCTGGTTCGCACTACCTTATGCGGTGTCGACACGTCATCCTACGGTCTGACTGCCATCCAGCGAGTGCAACCTGGGGAGCCCGTTGCGGGAAATCCGCTCGGCGGGTTCTGCGAGGGGGGACGGGCACAAGAGCGTGTGCTTAAGACCCGTCCCTACCCACCATCGAGTAAATCACGATCGCCTGTTAGCGGCGGTAGCCGAGCGCGTGGCCGACAAACGAATGCTCAAGTTGATTCGAGCATTTCTTAAGGCCGGGGTGATGGAGGACGGATTGGTGAGTGCGGTGGATGAGGGAACGCCCCAGGGCGGTCCGCTTTCGCCGTTGCTCAGTAATCTGGTGCTGGACGAACTGGATCGAGAGTTGGAGCGGCGCGGTCACCACTTTGTGCGTTATGCCGACGACTGTAACGTCTACGTCGACAGCGAACGAGCGGGCCAGCGAGTGATGGAGAACATTACACACTTCATTACCCACCGTCTCAAGCTCAAGGTAAACCAGGCGAAGAGCGCCGTGGCTCGACCAGGGCAAAGGAAGTTTCTCGGATTCAGCTTCACTGGCGAACGAGAACCTCGGCGGCGCATCGCTTCCAAGGCCATCGCCCGCTTCAAGGAGCGAATTCGGGAACAGACGCGGAGAACCCGCGGCATCAATCTCGCGCAGATGGTCAAGGAGATCGCGACTTACCTGCGGGGATGGCTCGGGTACTTCGACGACTGTCAAACGCCCTCGGTACTGCAAGGTCTTGAATCTTGGTTGCGCCGCAGACTGCGGTCTGTGGTGTGGAAGCAATGGAAGCGCGGACGAACGCGATTCAAAGAACTTCGCAAACGGGGCGTGAGCAAAGACTTGGCGGCGCAAACCGCCGGGAGTGCGCACGGCCCGTGGCGCCTCGCCAATTCGCCGGCCCTGACCATTGCGCTATCCAATGCCTACTTCGCCTCTCTTGGACTTCTACCCATGGTCGTACGGTTTTAGCCTAATCCGCCGAACCGCCGTATGCGGGCCCACATGTACGGTGGTGTGGGAGGGGAGGACGGGCAACCGTCTCCCCTATCCCGATTTCAGGACGCGCATGCCGCGCCGGTTAGATTAGGTCCAACCAGGGAATACCCGGGAGAACCTGGGTGTGTTCCTGTCGCACCGCTTGCAGGCTGTTCGGATCGAGACCCAAAGCCTTCAGGATCGTAGGCGCGACCTGCATGGTCTCCACCGGGCTGGTGATTGTTTTTGGCGCGAAGTTCGGGTTCGCCAAGAGCATCATCACGTTGGTGTCGTCATGCGCGAAACCACCATGTTCCGACAGCTTCTTTGTGCTGCCGGAATACGTAACGCCGATGTTCGGGGTCACGATGATGTCTGGCGAACGCGGATCCGCGGCCGGGGGAAATCCTGGTGCGTTGAAGCTGGTACGCAGGGATGGCCCGGAGAAGATCTCGCCGATCCCCGCGATGTTCGCAGCGGCGGGCGATTGCTTCTCGAGCATGGCAACGGCGTCTTCGGTTGAGCAGCCAGGGTTGTTGTTCAGCCACAAGAGCGAGACGTCGTCTTCCGTCGGGCCGATTCCCGTCGGGTTCGAGGGGGACTCGGAGAGTGGCAGGCAACCAGCGTTGTCCAAAATCGTAGCCGGTGATGTCGTGACGGGGCCGGATGCGGTGATGCCTGTATAACGCGAAGAATCGATCGGGCTCTGGCCGTGCTTGGCAGTGATCACGATTAGGGTCGATTCATAGTTGCCGGTCTTCTTCAGTTCGGCGACAAACTGGCCGATGGCCTGGTCAACAAATCCGATTTCGTCTAGCAGCGGTGCGCCCGGCGTGCCGATATTGTCGAGATACCCGCCGGTTCCAACCCCTTTTTCGATCAGTTTCTGGCCGACACTGACCGCCTGGAAGTTCATGCCAAATACCGTCGGGGTCTTCGTCTTGGCACTGTGATCGTGAGTGTAACCAGCGATTTCATTTAGGATGGCATTGACCTTCAAGGTGTCGTAGCACTTGATGGCAACGAAGCT
>DATMNN010000012.1:0-8425 GCA_035569025.1 Terriglobales bacterium | reverse complement strand
GGCACAGCTCAACACCTCGGTTCTCAAAATACTGAAAGCAAAGGCTTCGCTGAACCTTAACAAGAATCGCCTGGTGAATATCGAGGCGGTCTCCACTCTGGTGGGCAAGCCCGCGAATGTCGCGCTTGGCCAGCAAATTGCGGATGATTCCGTCGCGCTGGTCCGCGACAATGGCAAACTCTTGCCGCTGAAATCATCTGGAACCTCCAAGCCCGAGCTTCCGTATCAAGCAGTGGAAGAGGTGCGCGACACTACGGTTGCCGTAATCTTCTCCGACGACATGCGCGCGGAGGCGGGGAGAAAACTGGAGCGCCAGATCCGCGACCGCGTGCCGGACGCCAATGTGATTTATGTGGATCCACGGATCGCGGCGGCAATGACTGACGATGTATTGAAAGCCGTGGACCATGCGCGCGCGGTGATTGCCGCGGTATACGAGGTTCCGGTGGCGGGGAAAGTGATGAAAGGCGCAAACGGTGGAACCAACTCGGTGGGGCTTTCCGAAGCGAGCGGCGCCCTGTTGCAGAAGATACTGGATCACGCCGGGGAAAGAACGGCTGTGCTCGCCATGGGAAACCCTTACCTGGGACAGGATTTCCCTGCAGTGCAAAATTATTTGTGCACATTCTCCAACGCTGGCGTTTCCGAAATCAGTGCGGCAAAGGCATTGTTCGGCGAGATTGCGATCCGCGGACATCTCCCCGTAAGCATCCCGAACATTGCACAGCGCGGCGCCGGGATCGAGCGTCCCGCGGAAGTTGCGCAAGGAGGTCCTCGACATGCTGATTCCAAAACTATTGGACAATAAGACGAAGTTGATGATCGCGGTGGCCTTTACCCTGTGGCTGACTCTGCTCGGGTGCAGCGTAAACGTGAAAGACCGGGAAAGCGGCAGCGGTAAAGTTGACATCAGTACTCCGGTCGGCGGAATTCACGTAGACGAAAATGCCAATGCCCGCGACACCGGTCTCCCGGTTTATCCCGGCGCCCGGCAGAAGCCCAAAACTCATGACGGGGACGAGAAAAACGCCAACGTCAATCTTTCCGCCTTCGGCTTTGGTTTGAAGGTCGTAGCGATCGAGTACCTGTCCGATGATCCGCCGGACAAGGTCATCGCTTATTACCAGGATCAACTGAAGAGGTACGGTAACGTGCTGCAATGCCACAGCAGCGGCAGCAGCTTCAAAGTGGATGACGATGTGCCAGGGGTTGGAGGCAAGAAAGGCTACGCCCTTGGAGGCAAGATGAAATGCGACTCCGACGACAATGGCAAGACGGTGGAACTGAAGGCCGGCACCGATGATAACCAACACATCGTGGCGGTCGAACCTCAAGGCAAGGGTTCCGACTTCTCCATCGTGTGGGTACGAATGCGCGGCAAGGAAGCTGATATTTAGGAGGATGGCATGTTTCGATCTGTGGCACTGACTCTGGCAGCCTCGTTCGCCGTGCTGTTGAGCGCGCCTGTGATGGACGCTCAAGCTCAACAGACCGACAGCGACAAGCATCTCGATATCCGCAGTTCAGCCGGAGACCTGCATTTGGGCAACGATGCCGACATTCGCGACGTCGGATTACCGCTTTATCCCGGCGCGCGCCTCAAGCACGACGAGGAGAGCAAGAATAGTGCCAACATTGCCATAGCAACTGCGGCATTTGGCATGAAGCTGGTCGTCCTCAGCTACGACTCGGAAGACGCACCCGACAAGGTCATCGGTTTCTATCGCGACAAGCTGAAGAAATACGGCAAAGTAATCGAGTGCCGCACCAGCGAGCACGGCGGCGATATCAACGTGAACGAAGGGAAGGACGACTCCAACGGTTCAAAACAGGTCACGTGCGGAGGCGATAACACCGGCAAAGTTATCGAGCTGAAAGTTGGAACCCAGGATCATCAGCATCTGGTGTCCGTCGAGCCCTCAGAAAAGGGTAGCGGATCCACCTTCGCTTTGGTGTATGTACGCACGCGGGGGAAACAAGGCGACATTTAGAGATTGTGGGAGCTAATGAAGACATCCCCGACGGCACGCGCTGCCTTTCTTGCGAACCGCAAGGCTCTACTGTAACTTGAAAGTTAGTGGAACATCCCTGCTATAAGTGTGGCGCCAATGTTGAGGACGGCACTCCTTTCTGCCCGCGATGCAACGCTCCCCAGATCCGGGTCGCCGGAACCGCACCGCTCACTCCGGCTGGAACGACGCCAGAAGTCGCGATCGAGCAATACGCATCGCACGCCCCCCTGCCTCTGGCTTTTGAGTGGTCTGATGCTCTGCTCTCGTCCGGAATGGCTGTGCTGGCGGCGATTTTTCTCATGATTCTCGGCCTGCCGGCGGGCTTGGGAATGCTCGCGGCCGGTTTCCTCACGGTGCTGATCTACCGCCGTCGCTGCCCCGCAACGCCCGTTACTGCCGGAGTGGGAGCCCGCCTGGGAGCTCTCACTGGCGGCCTGGGATTCGGCGTGCTCGCAGCGATTCTCGCACTGTGGACCGCTTTCCGCTCGGGAAAAGAAATTCACGATGCCTTTTTGAACTATCTTCAACAATACGTTGCTCGCAGCCCTGATCCGCACGTGCAGCAGGTCCTCGACCTCTTTAACACTCCCGAAGGCTTTACCTTCATCATGGTTCTCACCCTCATCATGACCCTGATCGCCTTTCTGATTTTCTCCACGATCGGAGGCGCCGTCGGAGCTTTCCTACTGCACCGCAAGGAACGCCTCTAAGCTCGATGCTCGAGTGGGAATGGGAGCCTCGTCCGTCCAGGCGGGGCAAGGCTCTCCAGTGTTCTTCGGCCTGCAAACAACGTTCTTACTCGCGATGAGCGTGCCGAGCCCCGGTTCGCTGGTGAATTTCCCGAGAAAGCTTGCGCAACCATTTCAACTCCACCCGAAATTGCTGAATCGTCAGGCTGACCATCCAGACCGCCTCATGGAAACGGTGGCCCACCTCTTTTCGAATCGCGCGCAACGTCGTTACTTCTCGACTCAACTCTTTTTCGAGGAACGCTCGGCGTCGCTCCAGCTGCTTCTGAAACACGCCCGGCCGTGCCTGCCAGGAGAGCGCAACCCAGGTAAGAAACGGCGGCCGCTCCCGTTGCGTAGTCCAGTCTTCGCGTTCGAGCGCGTCAGCTAATGCCGCACGACCCTTTGCCGCGGTCACAAACACCTGCCGCTCCGGACCCGCCTGAGGCGCATCGCTTTCCCCGGCCCGCACCAGCCCCAATCGAGCCAGCTTTTCCAGCGAGTAATAAACCTGTGGCCGCGAAATGCCCGCCCAGTCTCTAACCTGCCGGCGTTCCAATTCCAGGTTGGCCTCATAGCCGTGCATGGGACGCTCCGCCAGCAGGCTTAGCAGGACCAGGTCCGGGGTCGTCAGTTCACGCTTCCTGGCGGCCATCGCGCGCCTTTCGTCTGCGGCTCCAGTACCACCACTGGCGTTTCTCCAGCGGCAACCGCGGATTCCGCGCCTGCGCGACCGCCGCACAGAAAACATCCAGGCAACAGATGTCCGGCGCCTGCCCGGTGACTTGGCACAGGTTCTCATACAGCCGCTCGGGGTTTTGCCTCGACAGTTGCGCCACGCTGCTAATGCCGAGCAATTCGAAGTCGCGCAGCATGGCCGGTCCAATGGAGACCAGGCCTCGTAGTCTTCGTTCTTCGGTGGGCATGAACGTTCTCCTTAGTCAGTTTGACGAATGCGGAAGGGGGTGGCTGGAACCCGCTTTCTAAAGCCTAACCGCCGACTTGCCTTTTCCGTCATCGCCTCGAGCCGCATTGATCCGTATGGCAAACAATCATAGGAAAGATCCCTTGACATCCGTTTGTTGAATTCGTACACTGCATTAGTCTAAACAAGACTAGTGAGATTTGCAACAGAAAATTGGAACGCGTCTCACCACTTTCGTGGTGTTGTTTTTCGCTTGGTTCGTCGCTGCGGCGCAACCACTATCGGAGAAAAAGGGAGAGCCTATGACGGTAAAAAAACTCACGCCAATCCTGTTCGCGGAAGAGATCGAGCCCTGCCTGAAGTTCTGGGTGGAGCGGCTGGGATTTGAGAAAACCATGGACGTGCCCGACGGCAATAAGCTCGCCTTCGTAATCCTGCAAAAAGGCGACGTCGAGCTCATGTATCAGACCTACGCCAGCGCAGAGAAGGATGTCTCGCAAGTTTCGCCGGAGATCCGCAAGGGTCCATCGTTTCTCTACGTCGAGGTAGACAATTTTGACGGAATCATCGGCGCAATGAAAGGAGCGCAGGTCGTCGTACCCGTTCGGACAACGTTCTACGGCGCGAAAGAGATCGGCATCAAAGACCCGGCCGGCCACATCATCACGTTTGCACAGTTTGGTGTCGCACCTCAGCACTGAAGGCGGGCCAAGGGTCAGGGGAAAATGCACAAATATTCCGTGGAAGGCCACGACCAGGATTCGTCCCCAGCTTGCTCCAACCTGCCCTCGCCGCGTATGATGCAGCGTTCATGACTGCACGAACATCACCCCGCCAGGCCAACCTGCGAGCGAAGGCGCAGTTGATGTCGGCATCGGAAATCGAACGCACCATGGTGCGACTGGTGCACGAAATCATCGAGAAGAATAGCGGCGCCGCCGACCTTGGACTGGTCGGAATCCGCCGCCGCGGGGTATTCATCGCGCAACGCTTGGGGCAGATGATCGGGCGGATCGAAAAGACGCCAGTGCCCGTGGGCACGCTCGATATTACTTTGTACCGCGACGACCTCTCGACCGTGGGAGCCGCGCCGGTCGTGCAGAAAACCGAGATGGAGTTCCCCATTACTGGCAAGAATATCGTGCTGGTGGATGACGTTCTCTATACCGGACGCACGGTACGCGCCGCCATGGACGCGCTCTTCAAACAAGGCCGTCCGAAGCAGGTCCAACTCTGCGTGCTGATCGACCGAGGCCATCGCGAACTGCCCATCGAAGCCAGCTTCGTAGGCCGCAAAGTGCAAACCACGATCCAGGAGATCATCGAGGTTCAGTTGCGCGAAATCGACGACGCAGAAAAAGTTCTGCTGGTGGAAAAGGAAATCTAAGACAAAGAAGCGCCCGAGTCGGTTGCAGAAGAACGTGCGATTTCTTGTCAGGGTATGCCTTCAGGCATACTGCCAGTCGATCAACTTGAATTGGCTTTAGCCCCCGGGTTGGACCTGACATGCGCTCGGGCTTTGGCCTTAGGCTTCTCGGATAACCATGAACAAAGCTGCACGCGGCTCTTTGCTCGGCATCGAACATCTCGATGCAAAAGAGATTCTCGGCCTGCTCGCACTGGCGCGGCGTATGAATCCGTTGAAGCCCCGTCCGTTGCTCCGGGGCAAGCGCGTGCTCCTTCTTTTCTACGAGCCTTCGACCCGTACTCGCACATCTTTCGAGATTGCAGCCAAATCGCTCGGCGCAATGACAACCCTTGTGCTTTCGAGCGGATCGAGTATCGAAAAAGGGGAGTCTCTGCTGGATACGGGATACACCCTGAGGGCCGTGGGCGCAGACGTTGTCGTAATTCGTCACCCGAGTGCGGGCGCCCCGATGTTGATGGCCACGCACCTCGATATTCCCGTCATCAATGCGGGCGACGGCATGCACGAGCATCCCACGCAGGCCATGCTCGACGCGTATACCATCCTGCGCCACAAGAAAACGCTGAAGGGTCTGCAGATGGCGATTGTGGGCGACATTTATCACAGCCGCGTGGCCCGCTCGGCGATTCACTTGCTGAGCAAGTTCGGGGCTCGCATCACCCTCTGCGGGCCGCCCGAGTTTTTGCCTGAAGTGGCGACCAGCCTGGCTCGGGAAGTGCACATCACCCGCACCGTGGAAGAAGCCGTGCGCGGTGCTGACGTGGTAATGGTTTTGCGAGTACAAAAAGAACGCCTCGCCGGAACCAAACTGCGTTTGCAGGATTACATTTCCAGATACCAGATGACCACGGCTCGCTTGAAACTGGCCAAGCGCGACGCGATCGTCATGCACCCCGGCCCAATCCTTCGAGGGCTGGAACTTACATGGGAGGTAGCGGATTGCCCGCAGTCGGTCATAGTAGAAGAAGTTCACAACGGGGTGCCAGTCCGAATGGCGATTCTGGCGAAGGCTCTGGGCAAAGCGAGGTAAGCGTCGGGTGGAGTAAATCCTCCGAATCAATGGGGCGGAGACCGACATTCACAAGCTGCAAATGGCAAACGACAAATCAAAATCGGGATCCCTGCTGATCAAAGGCGGTCGCATCATCGATCCCGCCGCGAAGCTGGACGCACTCATGGACGTGTTGCTGCGTGACGGCCGAGTCGCTGAGATCGCGGCTCCGAACAAGATCCGCAGCGGCGCAGATAAAGTATTCGATGCCCGGAGCCTGATTGTCGCGCCCGGTTTCATCGACTTGCACGTGCACTTGCGCGAGCCAGGCCAGAGCTACAAGGAAAGCATCGCAACCGGAACCGCGGCGGCGGCGGCTGGCGGATTCGCTTCCGTGTGCTGTATGCCGAACACCGCCCCCGTCGTCGACTCGCCCGAATGGGTCACATGGATCCAGCAACCTGAGCGAGGGGCGGCGGTCAACGTCTTTCCGATTGCTGCCGCCACCCATGCCAGCAAAGGCGCTGTGCTTACCGACTTCGGTGCGTTGCAACGTGCCGGTGCGGTCGCGGTAAGCGACGACGGCCGTCCCATCCTCAGCGATACCATCATGCGCGAAACACTGCGTGCGGCTTCCGGACTCAATCTTCCCGTGATTCAACACGCCGAGGACACGCGCGTGACAGAAAACTGCTCAATGAACGAGGGCCCAACCTCGTTCCGTCTGGGGCTGCGTGGCATGAGCGCAGCCGCGGAAGCGTCCGTGGTAGAGCGTGACATCCAACTCGCCCAGCAATTCACCGGAGCGCGTTTGCATGTGGCCCACCTTTCGACTGCGGAGGCGCTGAAAGCAGTCCGGCGTGGCAAGCGCGGAAAAGCTCGGGTGACTTGTGAGGTTACCCCGCACCATTTCAGCCTGACCGACGCCGACGTCGGCGACTACAACTCCAACTTCAAAATGAATCCGCCGCTGCGTTCGAGCGCTGATCGGGAAGCGATTCTCGTAGCTCTCGCCGATGGCACCATCGATGCCATCGCAACCGATCACGCTCCCCATGCGCCGCATGAAAAGATCATCGAATTCGAGCGCGCCATGTTTGGAATCACCGGGCTCGAAACCGCGCTCGGCCTTGCCGTCACGCGATTGCATCGCGACCACAAAATTCCTCTCGCAAGAATAGTAGACCTGTTCACCGCAGGTCCGGCTCGCGTAGTTGATCTGCGTGGCCGAGGCTCGCTCGCGCGCGGCAGCCACGCCGACGTCACCATTTTTGATCCCAGAAAGCGGTGGACGTTTGAAGCGGCGAAGTCCCGCTCGAAATCGCGCAACACTCCGTTCGATGGCTGGCAGCTCACGGGAAAAGTTGTGGCGACGATTGTGGGCGGGAAAATTGTTTACCGGGCGGATTGAACCAGGAGTCAACGCAAGCGCGACATCAGCCCCATGTTACGCGTTCGCCTTCCTAGAGGTGCAGAAGGAAGCCGGAGCGTGCCAGACTGTCCGTGTGCTCAAGCGTGCCTTCGAGCAGATAGGTAATGATTTCGATGTCCCGGTGGGATGGGTTGCGACCCTTCGCGGGCGATCCGGTATTCGTTGATCACGCGCAGAGAGCGAAATCCCATAAATCACGGATCGTGATACTGATCGAAAGAAAAAGTGTGGAGGATATTGAGCCAGCCATAATCGCCGCCCTCTCGTTCGTTAGTACGCCGAATGCTGATCCAGTTCAACTCCTCGTTATAACGACTAATTACGATCAGTTCAGATGAGCGACAGTGCAAAGAGATTCAACCCTCGGTCAGTGCCGTAACCATCTGAAACATGACGCGAAAGACGTACATCGTTCGGGCGGGTCCCGGAAGTCCCAAGGGCACGCACTTTGCCGATACTCTCAACAGGGCTTCGGGGAGAACGATGAGGCGCAACGGAGTCGCGCTTTTTGTGACGGTGGTTCTCCTGGGATGCGCGAGAAATCCGCGCGGTCCCGCTACACCGGGATTCATAAACCAGACCCTTCATTCAGACGCAGACCTGCAGGCGATTTGGAAGGAAGCGCAGCAGAGCGTCGCGCAAAAGATCGATCTCAACCCGCTGCAGCGACTCTCTAATAACGTGCCTGAAGATGCGCGTCCCGGAGATTCGCGCGCCTTCAACGTCGAGCCCAACCAGCTTTCAGTGAGCCCCGTGGCAGATTTGTCGCCAGAGGTCTTACTCGCCGCGACGGGCGAGCAGCACGCCGATCCGACTGGACTGATCGCTTGCCCGCAACCCTGCAATGTGCGGTATTCAGCTGCGTACTCGTTTTACCAGCCTGAGCTCACCCGGTATGCTGCGTCGTG
>DATMNN010000011.1:0-13521 GCA_035569025.1 Terriglobales bacterium | reverse complement strand
ACGCACTCGCTCATAAGAGGCTACAGCCGGATAGGTTCGAGAGCTTCGGACTGGGTCGCCAGCAGCACACGTTTGTGCCACAGCCCCTGGCGTCCAGCAAGCGCTTGTTCCGCCGCAGCTCGCGCTCTTTCGGGATGGTTATTCTGTTCAGACAGATGGGCCAAGACTATGTACTCGGCTCCTCCATCATAGTCGTTGGAGAAGAATTCCGCGAGAGCCTCATTCGACAGATGCCCGACCCGGCTCATCACCCGCTGCTTCACCGACCATGGGTACGACCCGGAGCGCAGCATCTCCAAGTCGTGGTTTGATTCGATGACTAGCACGCTGCAGCGCCGCAGGTGATCAGGCACATTTCGTGGAATGTAACCCAGGTCGGTGGCAAACCCAATCTTGACGCCTTCCGCCTGAAACGTGAAGCCGACAGGATCAATTGCGTCATGAGGGATCCCAAACGGCATGACCTCGATATCGCCGATGCGAAAGCCGCGGCCGGCGGAAAAATGTTCCGACTTCGGCAGTTCCGGAATCGCACCCTCTTCGTCGCGCACCGCCCGGCTCCAGGCATGATGGGTCGGCGCCGTCAGGAAGACAGGCACGTTTAGTTTTGTCGCCAGCCGTTGCAAGCCCGCAACATGGTCGGAGTGCTCGTGCGTGATCAGGATCGCGGAGACTTCCTCGGTGCGCTCGCCAAGCGCCCGCAGCCGCTTGAAGGTTTCGCGGCCCGATAGTCCGGCATCCACCAGAATGCGCGTTGAACTCGTCGCCACCAGCGCGCAGTTCCCACGACTGCCGCTAGCGAGCACCGACACCGACACTGCCATATAGCCGTAGCTTACCCCTACCGACTGTGGAAACGGGAACAGTTTTTCATGGGCCGGTACCTTTGGTGGGAACTCCCCAGGGATAGGAACTAATCCAGCAGGCTGCGGAAACGACTCCGATTCCCACAGGTTCTTGGCAGGGCGCGCCGAGGGTTGCCGAAAGCGCGTTGGAACGCGTCCGCCTCATCGACAAATGCCCTCCCGCCTCGGAGTTGAGCGGAAGGGCATCACTTTGTTACTGTCTGGCTTCGAAAGAGGTCCCTCTACTGCCTGTCGTACACCGAAATATTTTTGAACTTTTTACCCTCCGAATCGGTTCCGCTTATCGTGACGGTGCGGGTTTTGCCATCGGCCGACACGACGATTTGGCCGCTGAGCGTAACCTTTCCGCCTTTCTTTGCGGTTAAATGCAACGTGTGGTCATTAACCTTCTTCAACGACCGTGTGTCTGAGTTGGGATCGCCGGTAACGGGGTAGTCTTTGCCGTCGACCTTGCCCGCCCACTCGTTGTGTGTGGCCTTACCGTCTTTGTCGGTGCCATCCACGGTGACTTTCACGTCGTCACCCGTGGCCTCGTAGACGACTGTGCTGTTCTTCGGCATCCCGGGGGCGAGCTTCGATTTGGCCTCGTTCAGTTTCCAGTTCCCCACCTGTACGTCGCTAGCGAAGCACACTGCCGCCGCGACAAAGCACAGCGCCAGGGTCAATAAAATTGGTTTTGTCTTCATGTCCCCTCCATTTGGAAACTTCAACCTTTGGGAGTGATTTACCGCGCCGAATTCTAGCGCTTCAAGGCACATTCAGCAACTCGCCGTTCTCCCCAAACATCCATTCCTTCCACTCGGTTGAATGTTCCGTCCGCGACCGCTGCTCGACGTTCTCCGCGTCGCTTGGGCAGATCGGTCGACTCGCATCCCACTATCCGGAATGCCCCTTTATGCGATAACTTCTATTCATGTCCCCCGTCACGAAGGGAGTCTAGAGTTGAGCATTCAGGATGAGCAGGAACTCCTTTCCTTAAAAGCGGTCGGCCGCATCGTCCGCCTGGTGCTGGAAGCGATGAAGGCGGAAGTGCGGGCGGGCGTCACGACCCGATATCTGGATGAAATCGGCGCGCGCGTTATGCAGGAGAACGGTGCGCGTTCCGCTCCATCGATGGTGTACAGGTTTCCGGGTGCCAGTTGCATCAGCTTGAATGATGAGGCGGTCCACGGAATCCCCGGTGAGCGCAAACTTGAGGAAGGCGACCTTGTGAAACTTGACGTGACGGTGGAAAAGGACGGCTACATGGCCGACGCCGCCATCACCGTGCCCGTCGGCCGCGTGAGTTCGCAGGCTGAGCAATTGATGGCCTGCGCGGAGCGAGCCTTTCATCGGGCGATGCTGGTTGCGCGGGCTGGATTCCGCGTGTTTGAAATCGGAAAGATGGTGGAACGCGAAGTACGCAGGTCGGGGTTCTCAGTCGTCCGTGAATTGGGCGGACACGGCATCGGGCGCACCATCCACGAGTTGCCGCATGTCCCCAACTACCCTGACCCGGAGGCCCGCCAGATCATGAACGAAGGCCTGGTCATCACGGTGGAACCGATCATCTCCAGCGGCTCGGGGCAGGTGTTTACGGACGAAGATGGCTGGACGGTGCGGACGGGCGATCACGCGCTTTCGGCGCATTTTGAGCATACTCTGGTGATTACTTCCGGCTCGCCCATTTTGCTAACCGCTGGTTAAGGCAGACAGATTAGGACGATTAGGACAGAATTGGTTGACCGGCGACCGGCTTCGGGATAAAGTTCAAGATCAAGGGTTCCAGTTTCCTTCCCTCCCCCCCGGTTTTTGTTCGATAGTTTGCATGCGCCCCGTCTATTCGAAACTCGTGATCCTGCTGTTTGCGCTGGCCAGCGTAGCTTGGGCGGCGGCGCCGCAGTTTTCCAGACAGAAGAGAGTCGGTCTGACCAGCGGCGACCAGTGGGAACCAGCCGTGGCGGCCGATGGTTCGGGCCGGATCTACGTTCTTTATCCGCACTACGGGCGAGTGGCCGATTGCAAGAGCTGCCGCGTACCCACCATGTTGCTGGTCGCGAGCAACGACAACGGCAAGACCTGGCAAACTCCACACGTGATGCTCGAATCGGGTTCGGGCCAGTTTGACGCGCAGATTGCCGTGGACCCGGCCGACCGGCGAACCGTGTATGCGGCGTGGCTGCAGAACGGTAAACGCGCGGTGATGCTCGCCAAGTCGGAGGACTCCGGCGCGACTTGGGCTTTTACGATGGCGGTCCGCAGCGACGTGCAACTGGATAAACCGGCACTGGCGGTGCGCGGCCAGAGCGTCTACGTGGGTTTCAATCATGAGGAAGAGGTGTGGGTGGCCGCCTCGCAGGATGGAGGGCGCAGCTTTATACCAACGCGCGTGAATGCTGAAAGCCGTCCGGGATGGTCTCTGCTGGGCGCGGCCACGGTCGATCCCGCGGGCAACGCGTATCTGGCCTGGGCTTCCTATTCAAAAGCGGGAGGAGCGCGAGGCGCGGTGAACCTGTATGTTGCGAAGTCAGGGGATGGGGGCAAGGACTGGAGTGCGACTCAGCTCGACGTTTCAGCGGCGGCGCCTGGCTGCAAGGGCGAGGAATGTGGCGAGGCGTTTCTGGGCGCTCAGATCGCTCTGACGTCCGATGCCGACGGAACTCTGTACGCGCTGTGGAGCGCGGGCAGCGCGCCCATGGGCCCGCAGCGCATTTACTTCTCGTCATCGACCAATGGCGGCGAAAACTGGCTGCCGCGGGTCAGCGTTTCCTACGCTGAACCGGGGGTGGAACATGCTTTCCCGGCGATCGCGGCCGGGAACACGGGCGACGTTCGCGTGGCGTGGATGGACAAGCGCGACATTTCTCGCAACTCTTCCCGCAACTCTCCCTATTGGAACACTTACTATAGGAGTTCGAGCAACGGCGGCGCGACCTGGGGAGAAGAGGTCCGGATCTCAGGCTACATGCCGGGCTATCGTTATATCGGTAAGGAAGGTTTCCGTTTTCCTTTCGGCGATTATTTCGGACTCGCGATCGACAACCGCGGAGATACGCACGCGGTTTGGGGCGAAGGGCTGAACTATCAGTCGCCGGGATCCATCTGGCACGCCAGTGGACGATAGAAGCCTGGGCCCGCTTACTTTCCCGCGAACAGGTTGTCCACCAGGCCCCGCCCTAGGGCTCCACCGAACGCGCCCGCAATTCCTGGCAGGAACGCAAGAAACGACTCGTAGATCTGCGCTCGCTGCGGTTTCTGCGAAAGATAAAAATACGCCAGCCACTCCACCACCGGCACGAACACTCCGACCAGCAGCACCCAGCGCCAGGGCTTTCGCGGACTCAAAATTCCAAGCAGCATGCACGCCGCCAGCACTACCATCGCCGTCAGCAGCAAGTCACCTACTTTGATGTTGACCCAGCCCGCCAGCGCTCCCGCCATCACCGCCAGCAAATAATAAAACCCGTCACCGTCCGATTTCTTCCCTGGAAAAATCTGGCCCCAAGCTGTCGTCATATCCCCTATCTTACGAGTACGTGTAAAACCCACGCCCGCCCTTCTTTCCCAGCCAACCGGCATCCACCATTTTGATCAGCAGCGGACAAGGCCGATACTTCGGATCCCCCAACCCATCCTGGAGCACCCGCATGATATCCAGGCACACGTCGAGCCCGATAAAGTCCGCCAGCGTCAGCGGCCCCATCGGATGCGCCATCCCCAGCTTGAACACTTCGTCCACCGCCTGCGCCGTCGCGACGCCCTCCATCACCGCGTACATCGCCTCATTCAGCAGCGGCATCAGCACCCGGTTCGACACAAATCCCGGAGCGTCATTCACCTCCACCGGGGTCTTCTCCAGTTGCACCGCCAACTCACGCACCGTCTCAAACGTAGCCTGTGAAGTCGCGAGGCCTCGAATCACTTCCACCAGCTTCATCACCGGCACCGGATTAAAGAAGTGCATCCCGATGACCTTGTCAGCACGCCCGGTCATCGCCCCAATCTTCGTTATCGAAATCGAAGACGTATTCGAAGCCAGAATCACCTCCGGCTTCATTAAGCGATCCAGTTCGCGGAAAATTTCCGCCTTGATCTCAAGCTTCTCCGTCGCCGCCTCGATCGCCAGATCGCAATCCCCCAGCTTCGCCCGGTCGACCACCGCTGTAATCCGCTCCAGCGTGGACACTTTATCGCCCGCCGTAATCTTGTTCTTGGCGACTTCGCGATCAAGGTTCTTCGCAATCGTATCGAGGCCGCGATCCAGAAATCGCCGCTCCACATCGCAGAGCAAGACGTGGAACCCGCTGCGTGCAAACACATGGGCAATGCCATTGCCCATCGTTCCCGCCCCAATCACTCCTACCCGCCGAATCGCCATGATCGCCTCGCTCGCTGAGAAGAAGGAGACAGGAAAGTCTAGCAGAGTGGACTTCGAACTTTAGTGGCGCGTGGATCGGCTCCAGACGGCCGTATCGCCAACCGTTTAGGCCCTGCCTATTGATAGGCGATTCATCTTTCCGGGAAAAAATCCGATAACAACCTAGTAGGGAGCTGAACTTGGCGGAGAACTCCGTTTTGTTGACATCAATACCAGCAGATCGCTCCGAGCGGATCAGCGTCGGAGAATCGACGCTAGCTTGCTGTTGGCATGAATGGTAATGAAGTATGCGCTACATCCTGAAAACAGTCCTTCCGCTAGTCGTCGCAAGCTCGACCCATGCCCAAGACGCCGCCCATCCGAACGTTCCACTACCAGTGTTTAAACGCAAATCAGGGCGGCTTTCTGGAGGAGTTTGTCCTTCATCATGGACCCTCATTTGGTGTGCGCTTCGATTTCAATGACTCCGACGGTTTCAAGACCCAGTTGGATCACACAATGCGGAAAGGCCAGCCCGACCTCGGCCTGCATTTGCAGTTGGCATACACATTTTGAGCCAGGTCAAACATGCACACTAAACTGACTAGCGTGGTGATTGCGATCTGGCTCGCGGGTCTCGCTGGTACTGCCGACGCGGTCGCGCAGACTGATCATGTCGCGGTTGTGGTCAGCGAGAAAAATCCGGTCGCTAACCTTACCAAACCAGAGCTCCGGAGAATCTTTGCTGGCGAAAAACGCTCCTGGGCTGGTGGCCGACCCATCAGACTCTTCGTACGCGAGCCGGGGACCCACGAGAGAGCGGTCCTCTTGAAGTTGCTGGGCATGTCCGAGAGCGAGTACAAGCAGTACTGGGCGGCTCAAGTGTTTCGGGGAGAGGCCCAGGCCGAACCGGTTGCACTGTTCTCCAATGGAATGCAAAAAGAGGCTCTCACAACTTTTCCCGGCGCTATCGCCTTAGTCAATTTCCAGGATGTCAAGCCTGGTATGAAGATGGTGAAAGTAGATGGACATTCGCCCGCGGAAAGAGAATACCCACTCCGCTGAAACGCTCTGAGTTGCCCGTGTTCTCAGGATGAAAGAGACTGAGGATACGCAACAACCGGTGTACCCGCTCCTCACCGGCAATTACAGCGGGAGAGTACATCCCATCCGTAGCGGTGTGCATCCCATCTGAGAACTATGGCACCCAGCAGTGCAGCGATTGTCAAATCTGGAGTGTCGACCGCCATCTCGGACAACTCCTCCAACTACAAAGACTACGTGAACCCGCAGTGGGTCACGCTGCTCAACCTACTGGGCATGAATGTCAAGTATGAGCGCTGTCTGGGTTGCGAGTTGTTTACGAAAGACGGCCGTCGCGTCCTCGACTTTTTGTCTGGCTACTGTGTTCATAATACCGGGCACAACCATCCTTACATCATTCAGGCGTTGAAGGACGAAATGGATCGGTGTGGTCCAGCGATGTTGCAGAGCCACGTGCCGGAGACCACCGGCGACCTGGCGCGACGCTTGTGTGAGTTGTCGGGCGGGGAATTGGAAAAAGTCTGCTTTGGCAGCAGTGGCAGCGAGAGTGTGGAGGCGGCAATCAAGTTTGCGCGAGCCACGACCGGCCGCGCTGGAATTGTTTATGCGAATAGCAGTTTTCATGGACTGACCGCCGGCGCGCTCTCGCTGATGAACGACGCATTTTGGCGAGAGGGTTTCGGTCCGCTGCTGCCGGAGACTCACGGAGTGCCTTACGGCGATATTGCCGCGTTAGAGACCGCCGTCGCGAAGAAACACTATGCCGCGTTTATCGTAGAGCCCATTCAAGCGGAGGGTGGAATTCATGTGCCCGCGCGTGCCTACTTGCGGCAGGCGCAAGAGCTGTGCCGGCGGACGGGCACGCTTTTCGTCCTGGATGAAGTACAGACAGGAATGTATCGCAGCGGAACATTTTTGGCGGCACACCAATTTAATGTACAACCCGACATGGTGGTGCTGGCCAAGGCGCTCAGCGGCGGCTTAATTCCCGTGAGCGCGGTTCTGATGACCAACAAGATTCATCGTGCGGTGTATTCTTCGCTGAAGCGAGCCATCGTCCACACCTCCACCTTCAGCGAAAACAGTCTGTCGATGAGAGCTGGCCTCGCCGCGCTGGATGTTCTGCAAGACGAACAACTGGGCCCGCACGCGCTGCATCTTGGCGAGTTGTTTCGCGCGAAACTGCGCCACGAGCTGGCGGGTTTCGACATGGTGAACGAAGTTCGTGGTATGGGCCTCCTGAACGGAATCGAATTCGTTCCGCCGAAGAAACTGGCATTCCGCGCATTGTACGAAGCGTTTCACAAAATCCATCCTGCCATGTTTGGGCAGATCGTGGTCATGCGGATGTTCCGTGAGAAGGGCATTCTCACTCAAATCTGCGGAAACAATTTCATGGTCCTGAAAGCCGCGCCACCCCTGATGGTAACTTCGGAGCAACTGGATGAATTCGTAGAGGCGATTCGTGATGTCGTCGAAATGGCACAGACTTCGCTAACATTCTGGACCGAAGCGTTGGCAATAGTGCGTCGCGCCGCCGCCAACATCTAAATAAAGAAATTAGGAAGACCATGAGGGCTTTTCGCGCGAAATCTCTAACCGTCGGAGCATTGGCAGTCCTCGCCTTCGCCCTGCTTCTCGCGGCCGCGCCTCTGCCTCGGCCGCAAGCTACTCCCGCGCCCGTCTCCGAAATTGTTCTGACCCTCGACCCGGCACAATCAATCGTGCATTGGTCAGTGGACAGTTCGTTGCACACGGTACACGGCACATTCGCGCTGAAGAGCGGAACTCTACATTTCGATCCGGAAACCGGGAAGGCTGGCGGAGAGATTGTCGTCGCGGCCACCAGCGGTGAAAGCGGCAGTAAATCCCGTGACGCGCGCATGCACAAAGAGATTTTGGAGACGCCAAGATATCCAGAGGTGATCTTCCGTCCGACTCAGGTGGAGGGCAAAGTAGACCAGACTGGGGCATCGGACGTGAAGCTAAACGGTATTTTTTCTATTCATGGCGCGGACCATGACCTGACCGCGCTGGTTCACGCCGAGTTAACCGGAGATCGCTGGAGGGGAACCAGCAAATTTGAAGTGCCGTATGTGAAGTGGGGCATCAAGAACCCCAGCAATTTCCTGTTGAAAGTGAAGCCTGTGGTAAGTGTGGAATTGGAGTTGTCCGGTGAAGTCAAGGCGGCGAAATAGATTCCCGAAGCGGATCGCCCGCATCTCAGGCGGATAAGTTAGAAGCGATCACATAAATCATTATGCGAAGTGCACAGGCGAGCGGAACATATCCGGCGATGCAAGGAGAACAATTCTACTTTTCTTTCGCAACACTCAGCCGAGTTTCCGCGCGTTGCAGAGCATCTTCGGCGCGCGCGTAGTCAACCTTTGGATCGTTGCTCTTCAGGAGCGCTTCCGCCCGGTTTTTGGCCTCCTGCGCGCGAGCTACATCAATTTCCTGGGGCCGCTCCGCCGCTTCCGCCAGGATCGTCACCTTGTCTGGCAGTACTTCAGCAAAGCCCCACGCCACCGAGAGGGTGTGCGTTGCGCCACTCGCCTTGTAAGTAATCACACCAACGTCAAGCTCGGTAATCAGAGGAGCGTGCCCGGGGAGAATCCCGAGATATCCGCTCAACCCCGGGATCTGCGCTTCCTCCGCAGCGTCCTTTACCATCAGCTTCGCGGGAGTGACGATTTCGAGTTGGAAAGTATCTGACATCGGTCGTTAGTCGTTGGTCGCTAGTCGTTAGCCAAGAACGTTAGCTGATGGTTCGAGCCAGCGACTAACGACCAGAGACCAACGACTGTCCTTACGCTGCCGCGCCCTTCATCTTTTCCGCCGTCTCCAGCACTTCGTCGATCGTCCCCTTCATGTAGAAAGCCTGCTCCGGAACGTCGTCATACTTCCCTTCCACGATGCCGCGGAAACCCTTCACCGTATCGGCGATTTTGACATAGCGTCCGGGAGTGCCGGTGAATTGCTCGGCCACAAAGAACGGCTGCGAGAGGAACTTCTGTATCTTTCGCGCGCGCGCGACTGACACCTTCTGATCCTCGCTTAATTCGTCGATGCCAAGAATGGCGATGATGTCCTGCAGGTCTTTGTAAGTCTGCAACGTTTTCTTGACCATCTGCGCCACGTCGTAGTGATCCTGCCCCACAATCCGAGGATCAAGAATCCGCGAAGTAGAAGCCAGCGGATCCACCGCCGGATAAATACCAATTTCCGTAAGCGCGCGTGAGAGCACAGTCGTGGCATCCAAATGCGCGAAAGTGGTAGCCGGCGCCGGATCAGTCAAGTCGTCCGCTGGTACATAGATCGCCTGCACCGAAGTGACCGACCCCTTCTTAGTAGAGGTAATCCGCTCTTGTAACTCCCCCATCTCCGTCGCTAAGTTGGGCTGATATCCCACGGCGCTGGGCATGCGTCCTAGCAGAGCCGACACTTCCGAACCGGCCTGGGTGAAGCGGAAGATGTTGTCGATGAAGAGGAGCGTGTCGCTGCCTTCTTCGTCGCGGAAATATTCGGCTACGGTTAGAGCGGTTAGCGCCACTCTTAGACGGGCGCCGGGAGGCTCGGTCATCTGGCCATAGATCAACGCGGCTTTCGACTCGGCGGGTTTTCCGGGCTTGATGACTCCCGACTCGGTCATTTCGAGCCAGAGGTCGTTGCCTTCACGGGTGCGCTCGCCAACGCCGGCGAACACGGAAAATCCGCCATGCTGCTTTGCTACATTGTTGATCAGTTCCATGATGACGACGGTCTTGCCGACGCCGGCGCCGCCGAAGAGGCCAATCTTTCCGCCTTTCAAAAATGGCTGGATGAGGTCGACTACTTTCACTCCGGTTTCGAACATCTCCGCGGTCGTCGACTGTTCGTCGAACGCTGGGGCAAGGCGGTGAATAGGCATTCTCTTGTCAAAGGCAACGGGGCCGAGATTGTCGACGGGTTCGCCGATGACATTCATCACTCGCCCCAGCGTGCCGCGGCCTACGGGAACGGAGATGGGCCCACCCTGATCGATGGCCTTCATACCGCGCACCATGCCGTCGGTCGCTTCCATGGCGACACAACGCACGCGGCCTTCGCCGAGATGCTGCTGCACTTCGAGAATGACGTTGATGGGGGAAGGCACGGTAAAGCCGTCACTGACGACACGCAGGGCTTGATAGATGGGAGGCATTGCCCCTTCGGTGAACTGCACGTCGACGGCGGGGCCTGCGATTTGGATTACGTGTCCGATATTTTCTGACATAAGACCTCAAGACCAGCAATTAGCACTTAGCAATTAGCACTTAGTCTGCGACTTGGGCTCTTGCTAGATGCTAAGTGCTAATTGCTAAGTGCTGATTTCACTGTGCTGCTGCTCCGCTTACAATTTCGATAATCTCTTTTGTAATCTTGGCCTGACGCGCGCGATTCATTACCAGCGTCAGCGAATCGATCATATCGCTCGCGTTGCTGGTCGCCGCATCCATCGCCGTCATGCGGGCGGCGTGTTCGGCGGCAACCGATTCCAGCAGCGCACGAAAAATCTGGATCCCGATGTACTTTGGCAGAATGCCCTGGAAAAGCTGATTGGGCGGCTGCTCGTAAATATAATCCACCGGCGACGCTCCGAAACTGACGGCGTCCTCGTCGACGGCACGGGTATCTACGGGTCGTACGCCGACGCCTGCCGACTTCGCTGCTTCCAGTCTCTTCTTGCGTTCCTCTTCCGAAGCCTCCTCCGCCAGGGCGACGTCGATTACGCCGATTTGTTTTATCGGCAACAGGCGCTCGGCGATGAGGCGTTGCGCGATGACTGACTTGAATTCGTTGAAGAGAATGTAGACGCTGTCAATCTCGTGTCGAGTGTAGCGGGCAATCACGCTGTCGCTCAGAGTGGCTGCGAAATTGTATTCGAGCTTGCCCAGAACTCCGATATGTTCGCCTACGATCTGCAAACGATCAGCGCGCGGGGGAGCGGCTTCCACACTCGAGTGGACGGGCGGGGCGCCCGTCTCTCCATCGGCAGACACCTTCTCCGGCGCCATCGGGTAGCGGCGGCGCATGAAGTCGCGGCCTTTGCGTCCGATGCATTCGATATCGATATTCTGATCTGGGTTCGATTGGATGAATTTCGAAGCCATCTTCAGGATATTGGTGTTGAACGCTCCGGCTAGACCCTTATCTCCGGTGACTACGATCAGCAGGATGTTTTTCTCAGGGCGCTCGGCGAGCAGCGGATGGATTGGCAGTCCCGTGACCGGATCGTAGATATCGGCTCGCGACACGAGCGATTTGAGAACATTGGTGAGCATCTGCGAGTAGGGACGGGCAGCCAGCGCGCTCTCCTGCGCGCGGCGTAATTTCGCCGCGGAGACGGTCTTCATGGCCTTGGTGATCTGCCGCGTGTTGACCACGCTGCGGATACGGCGCCGGATGTCGAGGATGTTGGCCATGAACCACTTCTCGGTTCTCGGTTCTCAGTTCTCAGATTCAGTCTCCCGGCGTTCGGGCTAACTGAGAACTGAGAACCGGGAACTGAGAACTTTTACTTTGCTGCTGCTTGTCTTGAATCTACGAATTGCTGTTTTGCTTCTTTTATTACTCTGGACATCTCTGCCTTCAGGCTGTCGTCTAGAATCTTTTTTTCCATGATCGTGTTCAGCAGACCTGGATTTGTGGTTTCCACGTACTTGTAAAGATCCATTTCGAAGTCGCGGACCTGGTTGACCGGCATGTCGTCGAGCACTCCGCTGGTGCCGGCAAAGATGATCAGGATTTGTTTGGAGAACGGTAACGGAGAGAACTGGCCTTGTTTTAGCAGTTCCACCAAACGCTGACCGCGATTAAGTTGTTGTTGGGTGGCTTTGTCGAGATCGCTGCCGAACTGGGCAAAGGCGGCCAGTTCGCGGTACTGGGCGAGTTCGAGCTTGAGCGTTCCGGCCACCTGACGCATGGCCTTGATCTGGGCGCTGCCGCCTACGCGGCTTACGGAAAGTCCTACGTTTACAGCCGGGCGAACGCCCTGGTTGAAGAGGTCGGTTTCAAGATAAATCTGGCCATCGGTAATCGAGATCACGTTGGTCGGAATGTAAGCGGAAACGTCGCCCGCCTGGGTTTCGATGACGGGAAGCGCGGTGAGCGACCCTCCACCGTTCTTGTCACTCAGCTTGGCGGCGCGCTCTAACAGTCGCGAGTGGCGATAGAAAACGTCTCCGGGATAGGCTTCGCGACCAGGGGGACGCCGGAGCAAAAGCGAAATCTCGCGATAGGATGCGGCGTGTTTCGAAAGATCGTCGTAGATACAGAGGGCGTGGCGTCCCGAATCGCGGAAAAACTCTCCCATGGCGCAGGCCGCGTAGGGAGAAATGTACTGCATGGGAGCTGGCTCGGAAGCCGAAGCCGCGACCACGATGGTGTATTCCATGGCACCGGCGTCTTCGAGAATCTTGACCACCTGCGCAATCGACGAGCGCTTCTGACCGATGGCGTTATAGATGCAGATGAGGTTATTGCCCTTGCTGTTGATGATGGTGTCGAGGGCAACGGCGGTCTTGCCGGTCTGGCGATCGCCAATGATGAGTTCGCGCTGTCCGCGGCCGATGGGGATCATGGAGTCGATGGCCTTCAATCCAGTGGCCATGGGCTCGCGCACAGGCTGGCGGGCAATGACGCCGGGAGCGATGCGCTCCAGAGCAATGAATTTATCGGTCGCGATCGGACCCTTGGCGTCAATCGGCACCCCGAGCGAGTTGACGACGCGGCCGATGAGGGCGTCGCCGACAGGAACGCTCATGATGCGGCCGGTACGCTTGACTTCGTCGCCTTCCTTGATCTCGGTGTATTCGCCGAGCAGAACGACGCCGACCTGATCCTCTTCGAGGTTCATGGCGATTCCGGCGACACCATGCGGGAAGCTGAGCAACTCGCCGGCCATGACCTTGTCGAGGCCATAGACACGGGCGATGCCGTCACCGAGGGTAATCACGGTGCCGACTTCGTCGACCGCGATCTTCGATTCGTAGTTCTCGATTTGCTCGCGAATTAGTTGGGTAATTTCGTCTGCTTTGATTTGGGGCATAAAGTCTTGTCGTTGCCGTTAGTGGTTAGTCGCCAGTCGCTAGTCGTTCGCTGCTTGTCGTTCGCTCTTCGTCCCAGCCCTTAAGCCGTGCCTTCCCTAACCCGGCGCTAGTTTCCTACCAACTGCTCCTGAATTTTCTCCAACTGGCCTTTTACCGACCCGTCGTAAATCGTGCTGCCTACTTGCACGACTGCGCCACCCAGTAA
>DATMNN010000010.1:0-133130 GCA_035569025.1 Terriglobales bacterium | reverse complement strand
CTCCCTAGAATCGCAAAAGGGGCCTTGAATCCACAATCTAAGCCTCTGCATCTAAAGTATTTAGGTAGAGCCTCCGGCTCCGGATTCGAATCATCATGCCACCAGGACCCACCGGCGGTCGGGAACGCGAAATCCTGACTGCCATTGTCGAGACATTTATCGCGACCGGCGAGCCGGTAGGTTCGCGCACGATTGCGCGCAGCAGTCGCGAGGGTCTGAGCGCGGCGACGATCCGCAATGTCATGGCGGATCTGGCGGACGCGGGTTTTCTGGAGCAGCCGCATACGTCGGCGGGACGCGTTCCGAGCACCGAGGCCTATCGTTATTATGTCGAGCAGCTCAGCGGCGAGACGCGGCTGTCGCATGAGAACGAAAGCATCATTCAGGACAGCCTCACGGGCGTGACGGATGTGCAGGAATTTATGGAGCGCACGTCGCATGTGCTCTCGCTGATTTCGCGCAGTGTCGGCGTAACGGTGGCGACTAGCGGCCCGCGGAACGCTTTGGAGCATGTTTATTTTTCGCGGCTGGGCGACCAGAAAGTTCTCGCTGTCGTAGTCACGCGTTCGGGAGTGGTGCGCGACCGGGTTTTGCGCCTTGATCTGCCGCAATCGGAATTGGATCTCGCTGCCCGCTACATCAATGAGAATTTTCGCGGATGGATCATGGAGGACATGCGCGCGGAAATCGCGCGACGTCTGGAGAAAGAGCGCAGCGAGTATGACCGGCTGATGCAGTCCATTTCGCAGTTGTATCTGCAGGGCGCACTCACGACTGGCGACGCGCCCGAAGCGGTGTTCGTGGAAGGCGCGGCCAACCTGGTGACCGGAGAAGACGACCGGCAACGCCTTCAGGACATGCTGCGCACGCTGGAAGAAAAAGAAAAAGTTGTCAAGCTGCTTGGGTCATATCTGGACACGAAGCAGGAAGCGGTGCGCGTGGTGATCGGGTTGGACGACACGATGCCGTCGATGCGCAACTTCGTGCTGATCGGCGCGCCGGCGCGGGTTGGCGGCGAAGTGATGGGATCGCTGGCGGTGATTGGGCCGACTCGGCTTGATTATCAGCACACCATGTCGGCGGTGTCGTATATCGCGCGGCTTTTCGACAAATTACTAAACGAATCGGAGTAATCAGGAAGTATGGGTAAGGGAAACGGAAAGACAGAAAGTACGCATCTCGATCTTGATCGCGAACTGCCTCCCGCGGAGGGAGGCGACGACACTGCTCCGGCAACACCTCTGCAGGGCGGGACGCCGGCAGTGTCTGAGGCGGAGAAGCTTCGAGTGGAACGCGATGCGTTGCTCGATCGACTGGCGCGCCTGCAAGCGGAATTCGACAATGCCCGCAAACGGGCGACGCGCGAACAGCAGGAGTTCCGCGAATTTGCCGCCACCGATGTCATCAAGAACATTCTCCCTGTTCTCGATAGTTTCGAGCGGGCATTGAAGGCGCCGGCCGGCAGTGCTGGCTCCAATTCCAACGACTTGCGCAGCGGTCTCGAGTTGATCTACCGGCAGTTTCAGGATGCACTGCAGAAACTTGGCGTCCAGCCGATTGAAGCAGTGGGGAAGCAGTTTGATCCTCGCCTGCATGAGGCGGTTGAAATGGTGGACACCACGGACGCCGAAGATCATCAGGTCCTCGATGAATTTCAGCGTGGCTACAACTACAAGGGACGCCTGCTGCGTCCGGCGATGGTGAGAGTGGCCAAGAACGGTGCATAGGGTTCGAGATGTGCTGAGGGCGGATGTGCTGGGACCAATGTGTCGGAGGAGCGGGAGGGCACGGCTTCAGCCGTGCCACAACGGTTAGTTAAAGATCCGGCATTAGCCGCAGACGCCTATCCACTAATCACTACGAATTAGCGAAGGGGAGCAATCTGGCCAACAACGGCAAACGCGATTACTACGAGGTGCTGGGCGTCACTCGTACGTCTACCGACGTCGAGATCAAGAGCGCGTACCGCAAACTTGCAATGACGTACCATCCCGACCGCAATCCGAATAATCCTGACGCGGAAGATAAGTTCAAGGAGTTGACCGAGGCGTATGCGATCCTTGTCGACGTCGAGAAGCGTTCGCTCTATGACCGCTTCGGCCACGCCGGAGTCGGCGGCGCATCGGGTGGTGCGGCTGGTTTCGATCCAGCCATTTTCCAGGACTTCGGCGACATCTTTGGGGAATTCTTCGGCTTCGGCGATCTTTTTGGCGGGAAGGGGCGAGGCCGCTCGCGCGCGCAACGCGGCGCTGACCTGCGCGAAGACCTGAATCTGGAATTCGACGAAGCATTCTTCGGCGTGGAGAAGAAGGTCAAAGTCCGACGGCATGAAACCTGCGATGCTTGTCATGGATCGGGAGCCGCTCCAGGTAAAGCGCCCGTGCAGTGCCGCACCTGCAACGGACATGGCCAGGTGCGGTATCAACAGGGATTCTTCAGCATCGCGCGCACGTGCCCGACGTGTCAGGGGGCGGGCAGTGTCGTGACCGATCCATGCCCGAAGTGTAAAGGCGAAGGACGCTTGCTGCGCGAGCGCACTGTGGAAGCCAAGGTTCCTGCCGGAGTCGAGGACGGCACGCGGATCCGCTTTAGCGGACTCGGCGAAGCCGGCGCGTATGGCGGCCCGGCTGGCGATCTCTATGTTGTCCTGCACGTGAAGGAGCACGCGTTCTTCGAGCGCGAGGGGAACGATCTTCATTGCGTTGTGCCCGTTTCATTCCCGCAAGCCGCGCTCGGCACCGAGATCGTGGTCGCGACCATGGATGGCGACTACAAGCTGAAAATTCCGGAAGGCACGCAATCGGGTACTTCGTTCCGCATTCGCAGCAAGGGCGTACCCGTCCTGAATGGACACGGGAAGGGTGACTTGTACGTTGAAGTACGCATACAAACGCCCGGTAAACTCAGCAAACGCCAGCGCGAACTACTGAATGAACTTGGACAACTCTCTCCGGTAGAGAACAAGCCGCAGCGAAGGTCTCTGCTGGGACGTATGAAAGATATGTTTGCGTGAAGAAGTTCTCAGCTCTCAGCTGTCAGGAAAAGCACGCGGGTCAGGCGCAATGGTTGTCCTGAGAGAGCTGACAGCTGAGATATGGTTTCCATGACCCGCCGCCGCTGGATTGCCGATGAAGTAAATGGCGACACCGCCGCCCTTACAGGGGAACACGCGCTCCACCTCTCGCGCGTGCTGCGGGCACAGGTGAATCAGGAATTCGACATTGCGACTGGCGAGGCCGTTCGCTGCGGGACGATCACTTCGATTTCCGAGACCCGCGTCGAGTTCGCTCTCGGCGAAGAGCAGAGCCTTCCGACGACACCGCAACTCACACTGGTTCTCGCCATCTTCAAATTCGACCGCATGGAATGGGCCATAGAAAAATGCACGGAACTAGGCGTATCGCAAATCATCCCAATCATCGCCCGCCGCACGGACGCGCATCTCGCCACAGCCGCTCCCAAACGGCGCGACCGTTGGCAGCGTGTGGTACTCCAAGCCTCCGAACAATCCCGGCGCCAAGCTCCGCCCGAAATCAGCGCACCAATAAAGCTGAAAGATCTGTGTAGCGCCGGCATCTTGCAGGCTGTCGAGCAGGCCTCCTCGCCTGCTCTAGCGCCCGCGAAGATCGTACTAGTGGAATCGGAGGCAGATCTACACCTGCGCGAAGTGTTAACCCCGCGCCCTTCCGCCGCAACCTTAGCCATCGGTCCCGAAGGCGGATGGGCTCCCGACGAACTCCAATGGTTCCGCGACAACGACTGGACCGCCGCTTCGCTAGGCGACACCATCCTCCGCGCCGAAACCGCCGCGATCGTAGCCGCAGCGCTGGCCCTGGACGCCCTCCGCTAACAAGCCGATTTTCCACACGGGTGTCTGATATGCTCCGGCAAGTGAATCCCTCAGTCCTGTCCGTCACGAAAGTTCAGCCCGATGAACGCCAGCGCGAAGCTATCGAGCACGTGCTCGGCCCGATGCTGGTACTCGCGGGCGCTGGAACCGGGAAGACGACCGTACTGACGCAGCGTATTGCCCATCTGATTCGTGAAGGCCACGCGCGGCCCGACGAGATTCTCGCGCTCACCTACACTGATAATGCCGCCGATGAAATGAAGAGGCGCGTGCAGGCGGAACTCGAGGGGCAGGACATCAGCGGCATGAAGGTTCTCACCTTTCACGCCTGGTGCAACGACCTCCTCCATCGCCGCGGCGCCAAATTCGGCGTGCTGGATGACAAAGACCTCTGGGTTTATCTGCGGCGGAACATCCGCGAATTGAAGTTGAAATATTTTGTGCGGGCGGCAAACGTCCACGAGTTTCTGGAAGCATTGCTAAGTTTCATGCGCCGCTGCCAGGACGAACTGGTGGGTCCCGAGCAATATGCGGGGTACGTCGCACGCCTGGAACGCCGCGAGACCCCGCTCCAGCGGGTGACCAGTTCGAAGAAGCAGAGCGGGATGGACCCCGCCGAGACGCTGGATCGTTGCCGCGAGATCGCCAGCGTTTACGCCACCGTGGAACGCATGCTCGCCGATAAGAAGCTCGGCACGTTTGGCCACATGATCACGCGCGCGTATCAGCTTCTCAAGGACGATTCCGCGCTTCTCGAGGAAGAGCGCAGCCAAACGCGCTTTATTTTGGTCGACGAATTTCAGGATGCCAACTTCGCTCAAGTCGAGATTCTGTCTCTGCTGGCCGGGACTGCGGCGAACGTATTTGCAGTGGGCGACCCGGACCAGGCGATCTATCGCTTCCGTGGGGCTTCCAGCGCGGCGTTTACGCTGTTCGCTCGTCATTTCCCATCTACGCGATTCGTCATACTCGAAAAGAATCGGCGCTCGCTTTCACCCATCCTGCAGTGTGCTTTCGGCATTGTGAATGACAATCCCCCGGTCTTTGCGCAGAAGGGAACTGGGTTCGAATACCAGCGCGCACCACTCGTCTCTGAGCGGGAAACGCAGGCCAGTGCGCAGGGTGAGCCGTTCGTGGCACCGCCGGTTCAAATTGTCACGTGGGGTGAACCGGAAGTCGAAGCCGCGGACCTGGCCTATCAGATCAAGCAGAAACGGAAAGACAAGAGTGGCGATCAGCGCTGCACATGGAGTGACTTCGCGGTCTTGTATCGCCAGCACAATCATCGGGAGGAACTCGTCCGCGAGTTCACCGAGCGGGGAATTCCGTTTTCGATTGAAGGGCTGGACGTCTTGCATACGCCGGAGGTTCGGGATCTGATCGCGTGCCTAACCGCTGCGGTGAGTCCTCGCGATGCGGCGAGCCTGTTTCGCGTGGCCGCTCTTCCTCAGTTTGCGATCGACCCGCACGAGTTGCGAGCGGCGATGCGAGCGGTTCGTCGCGACGAACTTGATATCCGCGACGTGCTCGGGAAGCTTGCCAACGGGCCTGCGGTGCTCTCGTGCGTTGACAAGGCTCACGAGCGGGTGGAGAAGGAAGGCACTCGCGCCGTTGATGCCGCGAGTTTCGTAAGCCGGCACTTCGACCTCGCCGACTCCGCGCCACTTTCAGCGTTTCTCAAATTCGTGGAGACCTGGCAGACGAAGCCGATCGTCGAGACCGGCGGCCCGGGTGAGTTTCTCGAATATCTGGATTACTTCACACAGGCCAAGGGCGCGATCGCGCTGCCTCCGAGCACCGCGGACGCGGTACGCCTGTTGACGGTGCATACCGCGAAGGGACTGGAGTTCCGCCACGTCGCGATCATTCGCGCCTATTCACCATGCTTTCCCTGCACATGGCGGGAGCCGTTGCTCGACCTGCCGCCCGAGCTGCGCACCTCCGGGTCTGATGCGGACGACAAGATCGTGAATGAAGAAGAAGAGCGGCGCCTGTTCTACGTGGCGATGACGCGCGCCAAGGACACCCTGACCATTTATACAAACCGGGGGCGGGCGAAAAAAGATCCCACGCCGACCAAGTTCATGCGCGACTTCATGCCCAACCCGGCTTATCGCAAATTCTGGCGTGCGCGTACAGCTGCGGCCGTGCAGGAAGACCTCTTCGGCGGCGAGGAGGAGAGGATCTCGCTGGAGCACTCGAACGTGGCGGCGTGGCTGCTGATGCCGGCTTCCGAAAACTTTTTCACCGGGCTCAGCGCGTCGGCCATTACGACCTATGACATGTGTCCGCTGCGCTTCAAACTGGAGCGCGAGTGGAACCTGCCGCGGGATGTGTCCGCCGCATTGCACTACGGCAAGGTCATGCACGATGTTCTGCGTACTTTTTACGATGCTCTCCGTTACGGGCGCGAGGTCGCCGACACGGCGCTGGTCGAGCAGTTGCGGCAGGGACTCGCGGATTCCGGCATCGCCGACCGCTACCAGTACGAGTTGTATCTGAAGCAGGGAACGTTCCAGCTTGGGCAATTTCTGGAATTGGTCCGGACTGGTCCCCAACCCGAGGTCCTGGAAACTGAACAGAATTTCGACCTGCAAGTTGCCGGAACGAAATTGCGCGGGCGAGTGGATCGCATCGACCGCGTGGACGGCAATGCGGTGGCCGTCGTCGACTACAAGACGGGAAAGCCGAAGTCCCAGGAAGATGCCGACGAGAGTCTGCAGCTCTCGTTGTATGCGCTGGCCGCCCGTGAAGTGTGGGGACATCGCGTGGCGCAATTGGTTTTCTACAACCTCGAAAACAATTCCGCCGTCACGACCACCCGCAACGATGCCCAACTGGAAGAAGCAAAGCTGAAAGTAAAGAAGGTCGCGGAAGCGATTGCGGAAGGGAAGTTCGACGCCAAACCGGGCTACCAGTGCGTATTTTGCCCGTATCGGAACCTGTGCCCGGCGACTGAGAAAGTGATTCTGGCTCCGGCGAAAAAATCAGTGCGTTCGAATTGAACAAGTCTTCCAGAAGTTGCCACCAAAAACTTAGGGGACGCTCATCGCGTCCCCGTCGTTGCCTTGTTGCAGGTGCTTAGTGCTTTTTGCTGCTTTTCTTCTTTGCTTTCTTTTTGGTTGCCATGGTTCTATTCTCCCTTTCCATTCTTCATGGAATCTTGCAACGATCTTCTGTCGCAACTGTTTGATTGTATAGAGTCGGCACATAGTGAAGTCAAGAGAAAAATGAGCGATGCGAGCGTTGCACAGCACCACACCAAAGTCACTTCACTCAATCCTCGGATAAAAAACTTCAACGCTTTCGTCGTCGCCATGCAAGCGAGCGCTCGTAGCGCTGGAGTGTGTCGTCTCCGTCCGCATGCGCGTTGATGTTTCGCTCAAGCTCGCCGCACGTGCTCGCCTGAACCCTCGTGGCCTCTAGCTCCATCTATAATAAGTACGATTCCAATAGTCGAGAACACCGCGAAGGAGCGCATGTATGGCTGGTTCTAACGATGTTGTCATTATTTCCGGATGCCGCACGCCGATCGGAAAATTTCAAGGAAGCTTGAGCGACATGAGCGCTCCGCAACTGGGCGCAGTCGCCGTGCGTGAAGCCGTGAAGCGCGCGAATCTCGATCCGAAGCTCGTGGACGAGTGCATCATGGGCAACGTTGTGTCGGCGGGAATCGGACAAAATCCGGCGCGGCAGGCCGCACTCTTCGGCGGACTCGCTCCCGAAGTAGGTGCCATGACAATCAACAAGGTTTGCGGCTCGGGATTGAAAGCTGTCGCTCTCGCTGCGCAAGCTATCCAGACTGGCAACAGTTCCATCGTCGTCGCCGGCGGCATGGAGTCGATGACCAACGCGCCTTACCTGCTTCCGAACGCGCGCAAGGGATACCGGCTCGGCAACGGACAACTGGTCGACTCCATGGTGCACGATGGATTGTGGGACATTTTTAATGCCTACCACATGGGCATCACGGGTGAGAATGTCGCCGAGAAATACGCTGTATCGCGCGAGGATCAGGACGAGTTCGCAGTGAACTCCCATCGCAAGGCCATCGCCGCGCAGAAAGAATGTCGCTTCAAATCGCAGATCGTCCCGGTGGAAATACCCGCGAAGAAGAAAGGCCAGCCCGCGGTGATCTTCGACAAAGACGAAGGCCCGCGCGAAGACACGACTGCCGAAACCCTGCGCGCGCTCAAGCCGGCATTCAAGAAGGATGGAACTGTGACGGCCGGCAACGCTCCAGGCGTGAACGACGGAGCTGCTGCTCTGGTCGTCACCAGCGCCGGCCGGGCAAACGAGTTGGGTGCGGCGCCCATGGTCCGCATCGTCGCGCAGGCGACCAGCGGTATCGATCCCAAGTGGGTTATGATGGCGCCCGTGACTGCGGTCCAGAAAATCTGGCAGAAGACAGGCTGGAAGAAAGATGAAGTCGATCTGTACGAACTGAACGAAGCCTTTTCCGTGCAGGCGCTGGGCGTAATCCGCGAGCTGGGACTCGATATGAATCGTGTGAACGTGAACGGTGGCGCGGTGGCTCTCGGCCATCCGATCGGCGCGAGTGGAGCACGCGTGCTGGTCACCCTTATTTACGAGATGATTCGTCGTGACGTGCACCGCGGCATCGCGGCGTTGTGCCTGGGCGGAGGAAATGCGGTTGCGATGGCTGTGGAACGGTAGAGGCGATCCTAAGAGTTTGTGATTTTAGTGAAACTGTCATCCAGGGCGAAGCGACTACTTTGTCTTCTTCCCCAGCCATTCCACCAGAGCTCGCAACGTGGCCTGTGTCTCCGCGCTCCACCACGCTGCGACCACGCTTTCTAACTCCAACTCCAGATCTGCCTCAAACACAGCGACCAAGTCGGCCCGTGCCAAACGACGCGTGCCCGCCATCGCTTGCGGAGGCAGCGCGAGCAAGCGTTCACACCACGCCATCGCGCGTTCCATGACCTGCTCCAACGGAACCAGTTCATCCACCAGTCCAACGGTCAGGGCCTCGCGTGATGTAATCAGCTCTCCGCTCACCGCCAGCCGTTCCGCCAACCTGATACCGAGGAGCCGCCGTGCTCCCGACCAGATCACCGGAGGAATGGGAATTCCCACCTGCGCTTCATTCAGTCCGATCCGGTAATCGCCTTCGGCCATCACCCGCCAATCGCAGTACAGCGCGAGCACGGTCCCGCCCGCCGGTGCGTGACCGGTGATGGCTGCTGCGATTGGAATCGGCGACTTCGCGATTGCCCCCAGCAAGCCATAGAAGTCTCGCCAAAGCGCCGCCATACCGGGACGATCGAGGCCGAGTAAAAGGGGAACATCGAGCCCACCGGAAAACCTGCCTGGTGATCCTGAAAGAATCAACGCTCGGGCGCCGCTGCCGGGCGCACCTTCAATTGAGTTCTTCAGCGTCGCGATCAGTTCCGGAGAAAGCGCGTTGACCGGCGGACGATTGAGCCGAAGTTCGCGCACTGCTCCATGGTCGATGGTCTGGATGATGGGTTGGTCTGCCACAACCTTAGTTTACTGGAGGAGAGACGACTGGAACGCTGGTTACGGGCAGAGTGATCGTGAAGACCGCGCCTCCATCCGGCGCGGTCGACGCTTCGATGTTTCCGGCATGCTCGCGAATCAGGGTTTTGCCGATGCTCAACCCCAATCCGGTTCCGCGTCCGGGCCTCTTCGTGGTGAAGAACGGATCGAAAATATGCTTGAGCACTTCCGGAGCGATGCCGGGGCCATCGTCCTGAAACATCACCCACACGGAACTCGGATTGCGGCCCATCCTGATGCGGATTGTGCCCCGGTCCCGGCTCTCGCGAATCGCTTGTTCGGCGTTCAGGATGAGGTTTAAGAACACCTGCATCAATTGATTGGGATCGGCCATGACCGGCGGCAGGTCCGGCTCCTGCAGGAAATCTACAGTGATGTTGCTCTTGCGCAGCGGATATGCCTGCAAATGTAGCGTACGCTGAATGAGTTCGCCTAGATTCACCGGGCTGCGTCCGGGGGCGGGTGGCCGCGCGAAATACTGCAGGTTCTGCACGATGTCCGCCGCGCGCCGCGCCTGCTGATGCATCGACTCGAGTTGTTTGCGGCTGTTCTCGTTGGTCTCGGTGTCCTGGAGCAATTCCGTCATGCCGAGAATGCTGGTCAGAGGATTGTTCAGTTCGTGAGCGAAGCCTCCGATCATCTGGCCCATCGCCGCCAGCCGTTCGCTCTGGATGACTTGCTGCTCCAGCTTCTTTTCCATGGTCACGTCCCGCACCGAGATGATGACGCCCGCCGGTTTTCCTTCGGTATCGAGCATGGGACTGGCCGTGCCCAGCATAGTGCGCCAACTGCCGTCGTGGTGTCGCGCTCCGTATTCCGACGTAGCAAGCCCGGTTTGTCCGTTTGCGACGGTGCGGTACAGCGCTACCAGTTCCGGCGAGTTGTCGGTTCCTTCCTCAATTTTCTTGCCCATTAGTTTTTCAGGACCGTAGCCGAGCAGATCGCGGATCCGTGAGCTGACGAAGCTGTATTTCGCTTTGGGATCTAACACCAGGATCAAGTCAGGGAAACTCTCCAGCAGATGCCGGCGGAATTCTTCCTGACGGCGCAGTTGCCGTTCCATGTTGCGTTTTTCGGTGACGTCGACCAGCGTGCCCTGGTAACGGACAATCTTTCCCTCTTCCGTAACACCAGTCGAGGTATCGACGCACACCGCCACGCTTCCATCTTTTCGCCGGATGCTGACTTCGCGTGTCCGGGTGCTGCCGCTCTGGCTTCCCCCTCTGCCTAGCACGGGATCCTGGGCCTGGTCCATGTTCAGCCCTGCCGGTGGCAGACTCAACAGCTCTTCACGGCTCGCGTATCCCAGCATCTGAAAGAGAGCAGGATTCACGTCGAGTAATTTGCCTTGTGGAGTGGAGAAATAAACGCCCTCCTGCAAAGTTTCGAAGAGTTGCGTGAATCGGCGTTCCTTTTCCCGCTGCTCGGTGATGTCCCGGGCGAGCACGCTCGCACCCACCACTTCGTCGCTCTTGATGATCGCGTTCACCACACAGTCGTAATAATGGGGAGTCATCTCGCTCTTGAGATGGATTTCAACTACTCCGGCCCAGTGCCGCTTTTCCAGAAACCGCGACAGGCCGGCGTCGCTCTCCGAGCGCGCATCGTTGCTAAGAAACTCCGTCAGTTTGTGGCCGACGATGTCCGTGTAGGGAACGCCCAGGATCTCCGTCACACGCCGATTCACGGTTCGCAGCGTGCCGTCGAGGGAAATTGCCAGCGCAACGTCTTCGAGCGAGTCAATCAGTTCTTTGAAGTTACGCTGCGAACGCGCGATCATCTGGGTAAGTTGATCCAGTTGATCGTCCGAGGGCATGACGCCAGCCCGGTCCTGCAGGTTTTTCAGAAGGTGTTTAAGATCGCCGACTTCACGGCGCCGGCCGAAGGCATACACGGCAAACAGCACGGACAGGATGAGCAGTCCGAAGGGAATCGCCCACAGACGGTAAGGCAGATTTCGAAGTTGTTCCCAGGAAAGCACAGCCACGGCGGTGGCGAGCAGCACCATCAGGCCGAGAGCCCATCGCCACAGCTGGCTCTCCTCCCGCTCCAGGCGGCTTGGAGGGCTCGGCGGTTGCGCTTTACTTTCTCGCTCGGGCATTTGGTACCTTACAAACGCGTCGGCTAACTTCAGTTGGATCGCCGGTCTCCCGCCAAGTTCAACTTAGCGTAGCATCGAATACCGTTCTCAACGAGACAACGTTCCATCACGGTAACGGGTGACGCAGGTCACAACCGTTTGGTGGCGGACTGGTATGATCAGGATGGGTCTCCCGCCCGCGTTGTTCCCTCCTTGTGCCCCACCGGTGTCCCTATGCTCTACAAGACAATGAGTGCGGCTGTTTATGGTATTGACGCCAGCATTATCGACGTGGAAGTGGACGTTTCCAACATAAAAACAAAAGACGACTACTTTCACACTGTCGGTTTGCCCGACGCCGCCGTGCGGGAGAGTCGGGACCGCGTCCGCGCGGCGCTGAAAAACTGTGGCTACGATATTCCAGCGACCAACATAACAATCAATCTCGCGCCCGCTGACATAAGAAAGGAAGGATCCGGTTTCGATTTGCCGATGGCCCTCGGCATCCTGGGCGCCTATGGCGGCCTGAATAAGAAGGAGATTCCCGACGCGCTCTTTGTCGGTGAACTCTCGCTCGACGGCGGTCTGCGCGGCGTTCGCGGCACTTTGCCTATCGCCATCGAGGCCCGCAGCAGAAAGATCAGACGATTGATTGTGCCCGAGGTCAACGCCCGCGAGGCCGCCATGGTCACCGGGCTCGAAGTGTATCCGGTGAAATCGCTGCTGGATGTCATCCACTACATCAATTCCGGTAACGGCATCGCTCGCCTTCAAGTGGATGGCGATCAGCTCCTCAGTGAAGCCCAGCATTTCCTGGTGGACTTCAAAGATGTTCGGGGCCAGCAGACCGCCAAGCGCGCCCTGGAGATTGCCTGCTCTGGTGGTCATAACATTCTGATGATCGGCCCTCCGGGTTCCGGCAAGACGATGCTCGCCAAGCGCATCCCGACTATTCTTCCGCCATTTACTTTTGAAGAAGCATTGGAGACCACGAAGATCCACAGCGTGGCCGGCGTTCTCGACGCCCGGGCAGGACTGGTGGGCATGCGTCCCTTCCGCGCGCCGCATCACACCATCTCCGACGCCGGGCTGATCGGCGGTGGCATGATTCCGCGTCCCGGGGAAGTTTCGCTCGCTCACAACGGCGTGCTCTTCCTCGACGAGCTTCCCGAATTTCCCCGCAACGTGCTCGAAGTCATGCGGCAGCCGCTCGAAGATGGCACAGTCTGCATCGCTCGCGCTGCCATGTCGTTGACGTTTCCAGCACGCTTCATGCTGGCGGCCGCAATGAACCCCTGCCCGTGCGGGTTTCACAACGACCGTACTCACGAGTGCCACTGCACTCCGCAGATGATTCAGCGTTACATTTCTAAAATTTCCGGGCCGCTGCTCGACCGCATCGATATCCACATCGACATTCCGGCGGTTAACTACAAGGAAATGCGCGGCACTAGCCAGCCGGAAAATTCCGTAAAGATTCTGGAGCGCGTGATTCGCGCCCGGCAGATCCAGCTCGCGCGCTTCGCCAACGGACGCGAAAAGCTTTATTGCAATTCCCAGATGTCGTCCCAGCACATTCGCGTCTTCTGCGACCTTTCTCCCGATTGCGAACGCCTGCTCGAACGTGCCATGACCCAGCAGGGACTCAGTGCCCGTGCCCACGACCGCATCCTGAAAGTCGCCCGCACCATCGCCGATCTCGAGGGCGCGGCCAACCTGGAGCCGAAACACATCGCGGAGGCGATCCAATACCGTACCCTGGATCGGACCTTTTGGGCCTAGACAGGACTGCCGTCCCGCGATGACAATTTGTCTGGCTCATGAAACGGCTCCGGTTCCTGTTGTCGCTCCACACCCGCGACAATGACTTCCAACTCGCGCAGGCGGCCGCCGCCGGGCAGATCGCCCGCAAGTTGGGAGTCGACCTGGAAGTCGCCTACGCCGACAATGACGCTGTCAACCAGAGCACGCAGGTTCTGAACGCAATTCAGGGCCGCGGCGAGTTTCGGCCAGACGCCATCATTCTGGAGCCAATCAGCAACATTGCGCTGCCCCAGGCAGCGACTGCTGCGTCGGTAGCCGGTATCGGCTGGGTAGTGTTGAACCGCACTCCAGACTACCTTTCGCAACTCCGGAGAACCGCGAACGCGCCGGTGTTCGCGGTCGGAATGGACAACCTGGAAATCGGCCGGATCCAGGGCCGGCAATTCGCTGCCTTGCTCCCCAAGGGCGGCACTATCCTTTATGTGGAAGGGCCATCCCGCAGTTCCTCCGCGGAGAAGCGCACCGCTGGTATGTTGGAGACGAAACCAGCCAACATTCAGGTCTCAACGCTGAAGGGCGAATGGACCGAGCAAAGCGCTTTGCGCGCCGTGCGCTCCTGGTTGAAGCTCGCGACCTCGCAAAGTCTGGCCTGCGACCTGGTGAGCGCCCAGGATGACACCATGGCCATGGGCGCGCGCAAAGCATTTCAGGAGATTGGCGACAAAAAGGAACAGCAACGCTGGCTGAATTTGCCCTTTACCGGATGCGACGGTCAGCCCGCGACCGGACAAGCCTGGGTGCGCGAAGGACTGCTGACCGCCACTATTTCCATCCCTCCCTTCGCGGGTCAGGCCATTGAAATTCTGGTCAAAGCTATCAACGCTGGAACGCAGCCACCGGAACGGGCCTTGACCACATCCCATTCCATTCCGCCGTTGGACACGCTGAGGCAACGCAAGGCCTAGTTGAGGCGTCGCGCGAACCCGTCGCCTGAGACGAGCGGAGCCTTCGCCCCCCACTCGGCGCACAATCTATAATCTTCTCCGGAGGCGCCATGCCCGGATGGGGACCAGGCAGTTTCGAAAATGACGACGCTCAGGCCTGGCTCGCGACGCTCGCATCGCTGGCAGTGGGTGACTTGCGCGTTCCTCTCGTGCGCGCTGCCGACAAAGAAGATTACCTGGAGACGCCAGAAAGCAGCGTAGCCATAGCGGCTGCCGAAGCAGTTGCGGCGCTAAAACAGGTCCCTGCGGATGTTCTCCCAAAAGAAGTTGCCGAGTGGGTACGCCGGGTAACACCCCAGAAGACGGATGCTTCGATCCCTGAACTCACCGCCCTTGCGGCCCGAGCCGTTCAGCGGGTACGAACGAACTCCGAACTCAAGGACTTGTGGCTCGAAGCCGACGGCCTGAACGAGTGGAGCGCGAACCTTCGCGACCTGGAAGCAAGATTAGCCGAAGAAAGACTGGCTGGTTGAGCGCTCTTAGGTGCTCAATCCGCATGGGGGAGAACATCTCATGAATGAAGCCCGCATCCTCTTGCGCCACACCGTGGCCACGCTCGCTTATCGTGGCGGTAAAGCTGTCCGTAACGCCCCCGCCAGTTTCGCCGACTACCGCTGCGGCGAATCCTCGCGCACGCCCGGCCAGATTCTCGCCCATATCGGCGATCTTCTCGACTGGGGCCTGAGCCTCGCCGAAGGCCAGCAGAAATGGAATAACGCGGCTCCGCTTGCATGGGAAAAGGAAGGCGACCGCTTCTTTGCCGCGCTCCAGGCCTTGGATAACTACCTGGCTTCCGAGAAGCCTCTGCATGCATCGGCCGAAAAATTATTTCAAGGTCCAGTCGCGGACGCGCTCACTCACGTCGGCCAAATCGCCATGCTGCGACGGATGGCCGGGGTAGCCATCAAAGGCGAAAACTACTTCATCGCCGAGATCACTACCGGCCGAATTGGCCACGATCAGGCCGCGCCACGCCAAGAGTTCGGCTGATTCGTTGCCCGGCGATTTTGGCCTGCCTTGCTCTCTCGGTACAATGGAGATCAGGCACACATGAACGCCGCCGAACTGATTTACGACTGGAACACTCTCTACCCAAAGTCGCTGCATCCGGCGGGCCCAGTCCTGCTCAACGACGAGACGCTGCGCGACGGGCTGCAATCCCCTTCGGTCCGCGATCCTTCCATCGAACAGAAAATTGAAATCCTCCACCTGATGGAGGACCTCGGCATGAATTCGCTGGACCTGGGCCTGCCGGGAGCCGGTGCTCGTGCCGTGGAGGACGTTACCGCCCTGGCGCGCGAGATCGTCTCACAAAAGCTGAAGATCAAAGCGAACTGCGCCGCGCGCACGCACGAGAACGACATCCGTCCGATCGCCGAGATCGTCCAGAAAACTGGGCTGCCAATCGAAGCCGCAACATTTATCGGATCGAGCCCGATCCGTCGTTACACCGAAGGCTGGACCGACGACTTTCTCCTCCAGACCAGCGAGAAAGCGATCCGTTACGCCATTACGCTTGGCCTCGAAGTAATGTTCGTCACCGAGGACACAACGCGCTGCGATCCGGAGACCGTCAAGCTGCTCTACTCGACCGCGATTAACTGCGGCGCGCGCGCCATCGTAATCTGCGACACCGCGGGGCACGCCACTCCCATGGGCGCGATGGCTCTGGTCAAGTTTGTGATCGAGGAAGTCGTGAAGCCGTCCGGTGAAAAAATCCGTGTGGACTGGCACGGCCACTGCGATCGCGGTTTTGGCACGGCCAATTCGATGGCAGCACTGGTTGCCGGAGCGAACTGCGTCCACGGCTGCGCCCTCGGCGTAGGGGAGCGCGTCGGCAACACCCAAATGGATCAGATGCTGGTCAACCTGAAACTCATGGGCATCCAGCCCTGGGATCAGCAGGATCTCACCAAGTTAAAAGCCTATTGCGAAGCCGTATCGAAGGCGACCGGCGTTCCCATTCCCGTGAATTATCCCGTGGTGGGCGACGACGCCTTCCGCACCGCGACCGGCGTGCATGCCGCGGCCGTCATCAAGGCCTATAAGAAAAAGGATACAGAATTGGCAAACGCCGTTTATTCCGGCGTTCCTTCCCATATCTTTGGGATGGAACAGATCATTGATGTCGGTCCGATGAGCGGCAAATCCAACGTCCAGTTCTGGCTGGAACGCCGCGGCTATCCCGCGACCGAGGAACTGATCGAGCGCATCTACCGCCGCGCCAAAGCCAGCGACCACACCCTGAGTGAGGCAGAGATTCTCGAGTGCGTGCGCGCATAATGATTTACTACTGGAAGATCGACTCGGGCTATTCTGGCTCCCGCGCCAGTTCCGGACTGGGCGGCCGCTCTCCTTCCAATTCTTTTTGTCGCGCCGAGCGTTGCTGATTGAGCATTTTCGTTGCAACGGCCAATTCGGTGCGTCCTTCTTTTTCGCGGCCCATGCGCACCAGGACTTGCCCTCGTAGATAGCGTGCGCTGGCATTGCCGGCATCCAGCCGGATGACCTCGTCCAGTTCCACCAGCGCGACTTTATAATTGCGTCTCCGCTCTTCGATCTTCGCCAGTCCCATGTGCGCGTTGACCAGCCGTGGATCCAGCTTCACAGCCTGGCGATAATTCTTTGCCGCCTCATCGTCGTGCTGCAGCGTGGATTCGACGCCCCCCAGTTGCTCATAAGTGAAGGCCACGTCGGGCTCAAGCTCCAGGTCTTTGTTGAATTCGGCCTCAGCGCGCTCGTAGTCCTGCTTATGCAGGTACGTCAGACCCAGGTTGAAATGCACGAAGGGAAGCTTCGGATCGGTTTGCGCGGCCGCTTCCAGTTCGCGGACCGCATCGTCATATTCGCCGCGGTTGTAATGGGCTTTGCCGATGATCAGGCGATATTCTGGCGTGTCTTGTCCGACCTCAACCAGTCGGGTCTGTGCTTTTTCCTCCAGCACCGTGTTGTTTGCTTTCTCTGCCGCACGCGCGAGCACGTAAAGATAATTCACCTGGTTCGAAGCCTGTCCCCAAAGCGGCTCCAGAGCCGTAACCGTGTCAGCCCAGCGATCGTTGAAGAAGTAGCAAAGCCCCAGCAGGTAGCGTGCTTGAAAAGAGTCTGGAGCTTGCTTGACCACCGACTCAAAAGGCTTGATCGCCGACAAGTAGTCGCTCTGCCGGAAATACACCAGCCCAATATTCAATCGAATACCGGCGATCGACGGCGCCAGCTTTTCCGCCTTGCGCAGCATGGCCAGCGCCTGCGGCCATTGTTTGCGTCGCATGTGGACCACTCCGAGGTTCGCGTACGCTCCCGCGACGCCCGGATCCGCTGCCACGACGGCGCGAAAATTCCTCTCCGCTTCATCGAGCTTGTTCTCACGCAGCGCTGCTTCACCAGCAGCAAACAATTTCTGCGGATTGGTCGTTGCCGCTGGAGCAGCCGCAGCCGTCCTCTGCCGCGGTTCCTGCGCGCGCATTTCAGTTGTCCCGGAGCAAAAGACCATCGCCGCGCCAGCGATTGCCAAAACCATCGGCAACTTCACCGCGGCCCTCACCCACGACTCCCTTGACACTCGATTCATCGTGCTGTAGTGTCCGCCAGCAAGAGCCCCAAGATCAAGGAGTCCATGGCGTCCTCCGATTCGAAACCTGCCAAACCCGCGGCGTCGGGTGCCACCCAGCGCCCCGAGCCAGCCCGCAAGCGATCCCGCTCGACCGCGGTCACCATTCGCGACGTCGCCGAGCGCAGCGGATTTTCTTCCGCCACCGTTTCCATTGTCCTGAATAACGCGCCCCTCGCGCGCTACATCCCTGACACCACCAAGACCCGCATCCAGCGCGCCGCCTCGCAGCTGGGGTATCGTCCCAATCTGTTCGCGCGCTCTCTGCGCAGCCAGCGCAGTCATACCGTAGGGATCATGGTCTCCGACATGACCGACCCCTACTGCACGCTCGTCCTGCGCGGCATGGAGAATGCTCTCTATGAGTCCTCTTTCCTGCCCATCCTGACCGATGTGCACAACGAGCGCAGCCGCTTCGAACGCTATCTGGAAATGCTTCTCGATCGCCGCATCGAAGGCCTGATCGTGCTCGCCAACTGGCTCTTTCTAGACATCAACGTCCTGGCCGACATCGAAAAAAGCAAAATTCCCACCGCCATCGTGGGATGCGAACTCAAGAACGACCATATCAGCTCTCTGATCGTCGACAACGCGCAGGGCGCCCGTGCCTCTCTTGAGCACCTGATTTCACTGGGCCATCGCAAGATCGCCTTTATCCGCGGCCCGCGCCAGCTATCGGACACCGAACCGCGTTGGCGAGGCGTGCGCGCAGCCGCGCGTGAGCACGATCTCGAGATCGATCCCAAACTGATCGTAGATCTGCCCGAGTCGCGCGACCCGTTTTCCAGTTTCGAAGACGGATTCAAGCTGACGGAAGAACTTCTGCATCGGCGCCGTCCATTTACCGCGCTGATGGCCTTCGACGACATGACCGCCTTCGGCGCAATCCGCGCTCTCGCGAAAGCCGGCGTACGTGTTCCCGAACAATGTTCCGTGATCGGCTTCGACGACATCGCTCCCGCGGCACTTTATTCTCCCGCACTCACCACGATTCGCCAGCCGATGGAAGCGATGGGGTCGGCGGCTGCCGCGATCGTTGTGGAGACGATCAACGCTGGTTTAGAAAAGAAACCAGCCCGTGCCATACACCGAAAGGTCGTACCCGACCTGATCGTGCGCGAGTCGACCCGTAGTCTGAAGTAGTTCGTCTACCAAAAACTGTATGCCATTTTACTTGACACAAAAAGCCAACTAACGCACTATTGATACGTTTTAATAAAGGGATTTTGCCATTCCCCGCGGAATGGCGCCACAACGGCGTCAGGCCTCAAAAAACGTGTGGTGCAAAATGATTTTCCAATGCCGGGCACAAGCGGTCCATCTCGATCCGCTGAAGCCCCCGGTTCTCATCTCGATGCTCTCAGGGAGTCACGCATGAACATCCGTCTCTTCAGCAAAATCGTTTTTGTGATGGCTTTATTCACGGCGATGGTTCTCCACGCCCAGGATTCCGCCTCCGTCACCGGAACCGTACGTGACACCTCCGGCGCAACCGTAGCTGGCGCGCAAGTCACCGTCTCCGCCGCCGACCGCGGCATCAACCGCGAGACCACTACCAACGGCGACGGCGATTATGCGGTGGCCGCACTGCCCCCCGGTGCCTACAACATTGTGGTCATCGCCCAGGGCTTCAAGAAATTTCAGGCGAAGGGCGTCATTCTCCAGGTCGCCCAAAAGGCGCGCGTGGACGTGCCCTTGCAAGTCGGCGCGACCACCACGGAAGTGACCGTCATAGGAGCCGACGTAGCTCAGGTTGAAACCCAGTCGTCGGATCTTGCGGGCACGGTGACTGGTAAAGAAATCACGCAGCTTCAATTGAACGGACGCAACTTCACGCAGTTAGTCACTCTCGTGCCCGGTGTCAGCAATCAGACTGGCCAGGACGAAGGCGCCGTGGGTATCGCTGGCAATGTCAGCTACAGCATCAACGGCGGACGTGTCGAGTACAACAACTGGGAACTCGACGGCGGCGACAACATGGATAACGGCAGCAACAATACGCTGAACGTCTACCCCAGCCTGGAAGCCATCGCCGAATTTAAAGTCCTGACCTCCAATTACGGCGCACAGTACGGCCGAAACGGTTCCGGTACCATCGAAGTCGAAACCAAATCCGGAACCAACGCGTTTCACGGCAACGCCTACGAGTTTGTTCGCAACGATGCTTTCAATGCGCGCAACTACTTTCAGCCCAGCGTAACGCCGTACAAGAAAAATGATTTTGGCTACACCATCGGCGGTCCGATCTGGAAGAATCACACCTACTTTTTCTGGTCTCAGGAGTGGCGTCGGGATCGTGTGCCGGCCACATTTAATGCGCCGGTTCCGTCGGTGGACGAGCGTGCGGGAAACTTCAGTGAAGTGTGCGGTGTACCGGGGGCGCCCCCAGATCCCATAAATTTCCCGAATTGCCCTATCGTAAACGGGGTACAAACCCCTGATCTAACCGGCGTTCAGGCCTTCCAGGACAGTCAAGCTGTCGCCCAGGCATTGCTGGTCACCATCCCCGCGCCATCGCCGGGCACTGAGGCCGATCCGAGATTCATAGGTAACGCCCCGGAGCCAGTGAATTGGCGCGAAGAACTCATCCGAGTTGACCATAATCTGAATGACAAGAATCGGGTAACGTTCCGCTACATCCACGATTCATGGGTGAAGGATCAGTCAACTCCACTCTGGACAAATGTAGGAACCTTCCCCACGATTGGAACGAATTTTAAGGGGCCGGGCGTGAGTATTGTTGCCCGGATGAGTTCGACCTTCTCGCCCACCTTGCTCAATGAGTTTGTGGCGAGCTACACCACCGATCACATTGACCTCACGAACACCGGCGCATGGCGGCGGCCCGCAGGGCTGCCAATCGGCGATCTGTTCGGCGGCAACGGCGATGGCATCTTGCCGGGCTACAACCTGGTGACGAACTTATTCGGTGGAGGTTTCGGACAGGACGCCGGATACATACCCAACGGTCCGTACAACTCCAATCCGACTTACACCTACCGCGACAACGTGAGCAAGATCATAGGCAAGCACAATCTGCAATTTGGCGCCTATTTTGTCGCGGGCCAGAAAAATGAACTAGGCGGGGAACTGAGTGCGGGATCCATCCCGGGTTACCTGACTTTTGACGATACCAGCGGTGGCAACACAAGCGGTAACGCCTTTGCTGATCTTCTCCTGGGATATGTCTCCAGCTTCGGGCAGCAGGACAAGCGCGTCAAGTATTACAACCGCTACAAAATCTTCGAGCCGTATTTGCAGGATGACTGGCACGTGACTAGCCATTTGACTTTGAATCTTGGGTTGCGAGTTAGTCTTTTCGGAACTTACCGCGAGCGGTACCACCAGGCGTTCAACTTTGATCCCAACAAGTACCAGGCTGGCGCGACTACTCTCAACGACGACGGAACAGTCAACAATCTCTTCATTAACGGGCTGCCAAACGGAATCGTGCAATGCGGTGTTACCGCCGGCGTGCCGGATAGTTGCATACAAGGCCATCTATTCAATCCTGCTCCCAGAATCGGTTTTGCCTGGGATCCAAGGGGAGATGGCAAGACTGCAGTTCGCGGTGGTTACGGTGTCTTTTTTGAGCATGCCAATGGCAACGAAGCCAATACAGAGTCTCTCGAGAACTCGCCGCCCCTTGCTACGACCGTGCAGCAGAACAGTATCGGTGGAAATGGAGTGTCAGGCTACTCCTCAATTGGCGGAGGCGCGTTGGCGCCGCAATTTCCTCTAAGCGTCATTTCCATACCGACCAAGGCAGTCTGGCCCTACGTTCAGCAGTGGCACTTTGACATTCAACGCGAGGTTGTAAAGAACACGGTTGCTACGATTTCCTACGTGGGGAGCAAGGGAACCCACTTGAATCGGCAGACGAATCTTAACCAACTTCATGCTCTTACTTCGGCACAAAATCCGTACAAGCCCGGGGAGGCAATCAGTACCGCCACGGACCCCATCACCAATTCCTCGGTGGACTGCGGCGAGTCGTTTGATGAGTTCGGTGTGCCGACCAACGCCACGACGCCGAGCGGGGTTCCAGTCACCGGTCAGGCTGCCGTCAATCTGGGGGTGGCAGCCTGCGGCACCAATGCTGATTTCTTCCGACAGTACACCGGCTACGGCGACATCACGCGCCTACAGTTCGCATCGTCTTCTACATACCACGCGTTGCAAACCTCCGTGCGCCACACGATTGGTGGGCTCCAGTTGAATTTCTCCTACACCTACAGTCACTCGATCGACGATTCGTCGGATCGTTTCGATTCCGCGTTCACCGACTCCTTCAATCCATCCCTGAATCGGGCCAGTTCCAGCTTCGATGAGCGGCACGTTCTGAACTTCAGCTACGTCTGGGACCTGCCATTCTTCAAACAGCCGGGGTTGGCAAACAAGATTCTCGGAGGCTGGCAGTACTCGGGAATCACGACCTTCGCTACTGGCACGCCGTACTCCGTCATCTTTGCCGGTGATAATGCCGGCGTGGCCAACGGTGTCGGTTCCACCTCGCGCGCGGATCTGGTCGGGGATAAGTATGCCATCCAGCAGAGTCCTCTCGACAACAACAGCCCGCTCTTTGCAAACCCGGCGGCTTTCGCCCCCCCGCAAGGCCTAACATTCGGCAACTCCGGGCGTAACTCGCTCGTTAACCCACATCGTACGAATTTTGATATGGCATTGTTCAAGCATTTCAAGTTCAACGAATGGGCTTCCTTCGAATTTCGCGCTGAGGCCTATAACATCTTCAACCATACCCAGTGGTTGCCGGTAGCAGGCGATGCCGGGTCGGGTGCGAGCAACAACGCTTCCGGAGTCAACACCTTCAGCACAGACCCAACCTCCGGTTTCCTGCGGACGGCTGGTGCTCACAATCCCCGTATCCTGCAACTGGGCGCGAAGTTCATCTTCTAACCCAATCCCGACACCAACCAAAAACCCTGACCTCGAAGAGGTCAGGGTTTTTCTCTGTCGAACCAAAATCAGCGCCGTCCGCCATGAACCACGAAGCCTTGAAACTCTGAAGGCTTAAAACGTCGTTTCACCCCGCTACGCCCACCTTCTCCCGCTTCCGGCTCAGCACCGCCAGCCCCTTTTCTAGATCCGCAATCAGATCCTCGACATTCTCAATCCCTACCGACAACCGGATCATCTGCTCCGTCACGCCCATCTTTCGCCGCAATTCGGGGTCGATCATGGCGTGGGACGTCAGCACTGGCAGTGAGACCAGTGAATCCACGCCGCCAAGGCTGGGGGCCAGCGTGAACAGATTCAGACTTTCGCTGACGCGGCAGGCATCTTCGCCGGTGCCGTCGATCTCAAAACTCAGCACTCCGCCCGCGCCGGCCAGATACTTCTTCGCCAGATCGTGCTGCGGATGCCCCTTCAACATGGGATAGTGCACGCGCGTCACCTTCGGATGCCGGCTGAGGAACTCGGCGATCTTGAGCGCGCTCTCATTGTGTCGCTGTACGCGCACCGCGAGCGTCTTGATCCCGCGCAGCAGCATGAACGCCGCGTGCGGATCCATGCAGCCGCCGAGCGTGGTGCGCGTTTTGTGGATCTGGTCAATGAGGTCGCGTCGCCCCGCGGCCACGCCGCAGATCAGGTCGGCATGCCCGCCCAGATATTTCGTCCCCGAATGCAGCACCAGATCGATGCCCCACTCGGACGGTCGGCAATTGATCGGCGTGGCAAACGTGGAATCAATGGTGGTGATCACGCCCCGTTTTGTGGCGAGCGCCGCAATCTTCTCGAGGTCCACGACTTTCACGGTCGGATTGGTCGGCGACTCAATGTGCAGGATCTTCGTATTCGGACGGATCGCCTGTGCGTGCTGTTCGATGTCATTGGTATCGACGAACGTCGTCTCGACGCCCAGCTTCGGCAGCCACTGCGAGAGAAACTTGGTCACGCCGCCATAGATGTCGCGCTGCGCGACGATGTGGTCGCCCGCCTTCACCAGCGCAAGAATCGAAGTCGTAATCGCGGCCATCCCCGACGAGAACAGCAGCGCCGCGTCAGTGCCTTCCAGTTCAGCGATCGCGTTCTCGACGACCGTGTGCGTCGGATTCCCATAGCGCGTGTAGAAACGGTCGGTGTCGGTGGCACGCAACTGTTCCTGCGAATCCGTGACCTCAAACGTCGAAGTCTGGTAGATCGGTGTGGCCAGCGGGCCATTCTTCTTATGCAGGCTCGTCCCGCCGCGAACAGCTTCAGTTTCCTGGTGGAACTCGTGCTTCTTCATGGTCTGCTCCAATTAAGTTCTCAGTTCTCTGTTCCCAGTTCTCAGTTGCCGATCCGCCCGCGTTTACTGAGAACTGAGAACCGGGAACTGAGAACTCTTCATCGGTACCGGCGCAAACCACGCCGCCGACCTGGCGTGCCGTCCGGCGACGAGTTTGTCGAACTCCTGCTGCAACGCCCTCGTCACCGGGCCCGTCTTTCCCTCGCCAATCTTGCGGAAATCGATTTCGCGCAATGCGATTACCTCGGCGGCAGTTCCACAGACAAACACTTCGTCCGCGATATAGAGCTGATCACGCGAAATCGGTTCCTCGACGACGCTGTATCCCAGGTCGCGCGCCAGCGTAATCAGGCTGTCGCGCGTGATTCCTTCCAGAATTCCCGCGCGTGGCGTTGTGTAGATGACGCCGTTACGCGCGACAAAAAGATTTTCGCCCGTGCACTCCGCCACGTATCCATCGGGTCCGAGCATGATGGCCTCGTCGAATCCCGCGCGATGCGATTCGGTCTTCGCGAGGATTGAGCTGACATAGTTCCCGGAGACCTTGGCCTTGGTCATCATGATGTTGGGATGCAGCCGCGTGAACGACGCAATATTTGCCCGAATTCCGCGCTCTTTCGCCTCCGCTCCCAGAAACGATTTCCACTCCCACACCGCAACCATAAAGCGCGGCTTACCGGCTTCGACCGTCATGGTCAAAGCGCCGTCGAGGAAAATCATCGGCCGGATGTAGCAGGCCGAAAACTCGTTGGCCGAAATGGTCTGGTGGATCGCAGTCCGCACCTGATCGACGTCGAATGGCAAGTCACGAAATCCCACGATATGAGCCGAGTCCAGCAGTCGCTCTACATGCTCGTCCATGCGGAATACGGCCGGACCAAGGTCGGTTGCGTAGCAACGAATCCCTTCAAACACGCTGAAGCCATATTGCACGCCGGCGCTCAGAAAGGGCACCACGCCCTCGCTGGCGGGCCGCAACGAATTGTCGATCCAGATATAGCGGGCGGTAGCCATGATTTCCTCGTGCAAATAATTCCTATCTAGAAGAGTACCTGCCGCGACCGAATCACGGCAAGAAGAAGGATAAGTTGAGTTTCTCCGATATAATCGGAAGACTTTTTGGGGTGTGCGTGTGGAATCTGGGCTCAAGAACCGTGTTGCGATCGTTGCTGCGTCCAGCCAGGGGATTGGCCGAGCTACGGCCGAAGCGTTTGCCGCCGAAGGTTGTCGCGTTGCCATGTGCGCGCGCAACCGCGAGTCGCTTAACGTTACCGCAGAGAAGATTCGCAGCCAGTATCGGGTCGACGTTGTTGCTGAGCCATTCGACGTGACCGATGCCGGCGCTGTGCGAGATTTTGTTGCCGCCGTGGTGAGTAAGTTTGGCAGCGCCGACATCTGCGTCACCAACGCTGGAGGCCCTCCTTCCAAGGGCTTTGTGGCGACGACCATCGAGGAATGGAAGCGCGTTGTTGACGTCAACTTCATGAGCACGGTCTATTTCGCGCAGCAGGTCATTCCCCACATGCAGGAGAAAAAATGGGGACGCATTCTGACCATCACGTCTGTCTCAACAAAACAGCCCGTCCCTGACCTGGTGTACTCCAACGCAGTTCGTGCCGCTGTAGTCGGGCTGGTCAAGAGCCTGGCGAATGAGTTCGGTAAAGACGGCATCCTCGTAAACAACGTTGGTCCGGGATACACCGCTACCGATCGACTGAAAGACCTCGGCCGGTCGCGAGCGGCAGCGTCCGGCAAGTCTGAAGCAGAAATCCTGCAAGGGCTGGCGGCTGAAACCTCTCTCAAGCGCCTGGGCGAGCCGCGCGAAGTGGCCGACACGATTGTATGGCTCGCCTCCGAGCGCGCATCGTACATCACTGGCCAGACAATTCTGGTGGACGGCGGCGTTTACAAAGGGATGTGAGGCGCTGCGCAGTCAGATCCGTGACCAGGATTCATGTTGTGATTGAACTTCCATCGTATTAAAGACGACTAAGAAAATCGTCGCGAAATTCTTCTCTCCGTGTACCATCCCATCTATTGCAACGATTGTTGTTTTCCAGTAAGCTGACGCCCATCCTGACTAAGAATTGCGAACTCATTCGCGCCGCAGAGATGTAAGGAACTGCTCCATGCGCCAACCCACGGCGCCGCATCGAGCCTACCCATATCTCTTGGAGCGTTTTTGAAATCCCCACCTGGGGACGCTTGGCAGGAATCAAAGCAATCATATCCAAGGGGGCGTGCATGTCCACTCTCAGATCATTGACGTTGGTGTTAATCGTGTTGGCTCTCGCAACGGCGGCTTTGGCCCAGGGAGGCGCGACCGGCGCGATCAGCGGTACGGTCACCGATATCACCGGCGCAATCCTGGCGGGTGCGCAGGTCCAGATCATCAATCAGGACACCGAAGCGGTCGCCCGCACTCTAAAGACCGATGCGAACGGAGCCTTCACCGCTGCTCTTCTGCCGGTCGCCACCTACACCGTGAAGGTCACGGCCACCGGACTTGGAGAAGGGAACTTTAAGGACATCGTGGTTCGCGTTACTGAAACCACCCGTCTGACGGCCAAACTAGCGCCCCTGAAAGTCCTGGAAAGAGTCGAGGTTCAGGCGACCGTACAATCGGTTGAGACCACTACGGCGACCACGGGTCAGGCAATCGAAGAGCAAACCATCCGCGAACTGCCGCTCGCAACCCAGAATTTCCAGCAACTGCTAACTCTCTCGACCGGCGCGCAGAGCGAACTGAACGCCTCCGCCCAGCTCGGACGTGGCAACGCCCGCGTCATCGTCAACGGGCAGCGCGAAGACAATAACAATTATCTGATCGAAGGCATCAGCGCTACCGACTACAACGTCTCGCAGTCCACGAACGTACCTCTGCCGAACCCCGACGTCATCGAAGAATTCAAAGTCCAGACCTCTCTGTACGACGCCAGCCAGGGCCGCAACAGCGGCGGCAACGTCAACGCGATTCTGAAATCAGGCACCAAGAGCTTCCACGGCGATGCCTACGAGTTCTTTCGCAATGACGTGCTCAATGCCAACGAATTCTTTCTGAACCGTGCCGGCGAAAAGCGTCCTCCGGTGAAACAAAATATCTTCGGCGCCAGCCTCGGAGGCCCGCTCGGCCCGCTCGGCTTTTTCTTTGTGAATTATCAGGGAACCCGCCAGCGCAGTGGACTTTCGCCGGGGACGCTGATCAGTACCAACCTCCCAATCCTGCCTGCCGATCGCTCCGCGGCAAATTTGGCTGCGATCTTCAGCACGCCTGCACTTCCGCCCGACCCTATCACCGGAAAGGGCTGTTCGGCGAGTCCCATCACCATGGACGACGTAACGCTGGCGCTGTTCAACCTCAAAAGCAACCAGTTCGGAGGCGATGCCAACGGCTTTCTCTTTCCGTCTCTTCCCGGTACCCCGGGTGTGTCGGTGGATCCTGCAACCTGCAACGCGACGGTGAACACCGCGCCTTTCATCATCAGCAAGCCGGGAAAATTCACCGACGACCAGTTCACGACCACTTGGGACAAGGAGTTCAACGGCGGAAACGACAAGATCGCCGCTCGATTCTTTTTTTCCAATAACGAATCTTTGTTGCCGTTTGGCGCAGGCGGCCTCCAGGCTTCTCTGGGCGGAACGCTGGCCAGCAGCATCAGTGCAACAGACCTGAACTTCCCCTACGATCTTCCCGTCAACGCCCGGTTCCTGAGTGTTGCGGAAACCCACCTATTTTCGCCCACTCTGGTCAACGATTTCCGCTTCGGATTCGTGCGCATCAACAATAGCCTGATCAATCAGCCTCCCGCCGGAGTCACCGCCGACGCCGTAGGCATTGATCGCCCCACCAACAACATCACCAACTCGATTTACAAGTTCACGCTCGGCAGTTCCGGCATCCAGATCGGCCCCACGCCACCCGCCAACCAGGCACAGACCCAGAACAACTTCAATTTTGTGGAAACTTTGAGCTGGGTGAAGGGCAAACATACGTTCCGCTTCGGTGGCGAGTATACGCGCGTCAACCTCGACAAACTGTTCCCGCAAGTCTTCAACGGCCAGGTGTTCTTTGTCAACACATCGGGTGTGGCACCTACCGACACTGTAAAAATAGGCGTCGGCGGTCTCACCGATTTCCAGAAAGTCCTGTCCGGGGCGGTTGACTTCAGCTTCGGCGGTGGCGGCGTTTTCAACCATCAATACCGCACTAACAACTTCTCCTTCTTCGCCCAGGACGACTGGAAAGTCACCCAGACGTTCACCCTCAATCTGGGCCTGCGCACCGAAGTCATCGGCGCTTTCCACGACAACCTCTGTCACATCGGCAACTTCGATCTCGGCCTGGCCAACGCCGGCAAATATCCGCTTGTCTACGGCGGCTGTGCTAACAAGTTGGGCGTCAGCGGCATGACCGGCTCTGGCAGCGATACGACGTTGAAGAACGCGTACTCCACCGGCCTCGGTCCGCGCATCGGTTTTGCCTGGGACGTCTTCGGCCATCACAACACCACTATCCGCGGCGGTTACGGCAACTACTTCGTGCGCGAAGACGTCGGCACCGTGGACCAGTTGTCCTTCCAGGCTCCCATCCTGCCGATTGCCTTCAGCGGCGGCCCCGCCGGATGTCTGGCGCAATTCTTTAAGATCAATCCGACCGCGACCAACAGTTGTCCGAATCCTCCCAATCCGAACCCCAATGGTTTACCCGCAGCCGGAGTACTCGATGGAAGCTTCCTGCCGTGCCTCGGCGCGATCCAGAGTTTCCCCGGCGGCGACACCACACAGTTTCCAAACATAGGCTGCGCCGCCGGCAGTCCGGGAGTCGTGCCGTCTCACTTCCTCTTCGCGCTGGCTGTCCCGCGTCATTTCGTCGTTCCGAACACTCAGCAATGGAACCTCACACTGCAGCGCGATCTCGGCAGGAAGTGGGTTATGGAGTTGGGCTACATCGGCACCCACGCGATTCACCTGCGCGAGACCCGCACCAACGTTCAGGCGCGGCTTGCGACAGCAGCCAATCCGCTGACCATCCAGACCACCGACGATGGAGCTGTGCAGATCAAAGAAAGCACCGTTGCCAACGGCGTAGCGCGCTCCACCCTCTCGGGTGTCAATGGATACGGAGGCATGCAGCTCTTTGCCAACGACGCCTATGCTCACTACCACTCGCTCCAGGCCACGATCTCGCGCCGCTGGGGCGCGGGATATTTCCAGGGCGCCTACACTTTCTCCCGCTCCACCGACGCCACCTCCAGCGGCAACACCGCGTTGAATACGGCGTTCAATGACGAAAGCGATCTCAAATTTTCACGCGGCCTTTCCGACTACGACCGCACCCATCGCCTCACTGTCAGCTACCGCTATGAACTTCCATTCTTCTCTTCCGCCGGCGGCCTGAAACGCACGTTGCTCGGAGACTGGGCCATCGGCGGCATCACCATCTTGCAGTCTGGCACTCCGTTCTCTGTCCTGGACGCTGGTGCAGGAAGCGCTTATCTGGCGCCGGGGCTGACCCCATCCACCCTGGGCGCGCAACTGGTGTCGGGTGGGTCCATCAGCGCTGGCAGGACATCAGGGGACATCCACAAACGGCTGAATGAGTATCTCAACCCGGCAAACTTTACAAATGCTCCGGCGGCTGATCCGGCTGGTTGCGCGAGCGATTCCAACGCCTGCACTACCGCCTTTGGAAACCTGGGCCGCAACATTTATCGCGGACCGTTCCAGCAAAACTGGGACTTCTCCCTGATCAAGAATTTCCGCTTGACCGAGAAGCAGTCCCTGCGCTTCACGGCCGATTTCTTCAACATCTGGAACCACGCCAATTTTTCCAACCCAACGATCAACGATGTTTCGGCAATCGGCACCAAACTGCCCGACGGAACTTATTCCGGCCCGTTCGGCAAGATTGTGAGCACAGTCGGCACCCCGCGTCTGGTCCAGTTCCAGTTGAGGTACGCCTTCTAGTGAGCGGAGAAACGCCAAAGCCCCGGATCCCGCTCCTGGAGCGGGATCAGGTCGCGCCCGAAGTCGCCAGCGTCTACGACGCCCTGCTGAAAACGCGGGGCGTCGTGCCAAACATGTTTAAGACGCTCGCGCACACTCCAGCCCTCGCGCTCGCCACTGCCGGATACCTGAAAGCTCTCCTCAGTGACGGCGCGCTGCCGGGCTTCTACAAAGAATTGATCGCGATGCGCCTCTCGTTCCTGCTCTCGAGCGACTACGCGGTCAAAGCCCACGCGCTCTCGGCTCGCCAGAAAGGCGCGACCGAAGCCCAGATTGACGCCGCCCGCGCTGACTTCGAATCCGGCCCTTTCTCGGACGCCGAAAAATTCGGTTTTCGCGCCGCCGACCGCCTCCACCGATCCGCTTCGGAAATCACCGACGAATTTTTCGCCAAACTCAAGCAGCACTTCAGCGACGCGCAAATCATCGAACTCATCGCCACGGCCGCCGCGTTCGAATTGTTCCCGCGCTTCGTCGACGGACTCCGCATCCCGATCACGCCCTCGCCCGCATGACATCAACCACGCTTCATCATCTAAGATAGGTACGCATGAAGCCCCTGGCATCCCGACTCGACGTGCTCACCGGCGAAGGCGCGCTTTCCGTCTACCTGGCCGCCAAGGAACTGGAGCGCCAGGGACGTTCCATCATCCATCTGGAACTCGGCGAGCCGGATTTTCATCCGGCAGAACCAGTCGTCGCGGCACTGGAAAAAGCGGTGCGCGATGGCAAAGACCGCTACTGTCCAATGGCCGGTCTGCCAGCGTTGAAAGACGAAATCGCCGCGTACCTTCATCGCACGCGCAGGATCGAAGTGTCGCCCGAGAGCGTCGTTGTCGCCCCCGGATGCAAGCTATCGCTCTTCTTCGCTCTCATGTCGATCGTCGAACCGGGCGATGAGGTACTCTGGCCCGATCCCGGATTTCCCGGTTACGCATCCATTACGCGCGGCTTCGAAGGTGCCCCGGTTTCCTATGGCCTCGAAGAAAAAAACAAACTCCAGCCCGATCCAGACGAAATTGCGGCGAAGATAACGCCGCGCACCAAGGCCATCATCCTGAATTCGCCGTGCAATCCGACCGGCACCGTCTATACCGATGTTGTTCAGCGCAGAATCGCCGAACTGGCTGTCCAGCACGACCTTTACGTGCTCTCCGACGAAATTTACGCGCGTATCATTTACGGTCAGCAATATCATTCCATGCTCAGCTACCCCGGCATGGCCGAGCGAACCATGATCATCGACGGCTTCTCCAAGAGCTTTGCGATGACCGGATGGCGCCTCGGATACACCATTGCCCCGCCTGCACTCGTTCCGCATCTCGTGATGCTGGCGATCAACAGCTACACCTGTACCGCCGAGTTCACGCAGTACGCGGCCATCGAAGCGTTGCGCGACTCTACCGGAGCCACGCCCCGAATGGTCGCGGAATTTCAGAAGCGCCGCGACCAATTCATCGCAGACCTGAACCGCGTCCCCGGTTTTCGGTGTATTCCTCCCGAAGGTGCGTTTTACGCCTGGGTGAACATCGAAGAGACGGGAACCAGTGCTGAAGAAATCTGCCGCATCATGCTTGAAGATGCGGGCGTAGCAGGAATTCCCGGCGCCGCCTTCGGCGATATGGGCAAGAACTTTGTACGCTTCTCATTCGCATCGTCCACCGCAACCTTAAAGGAAGCAGTCGAGCGAATTCAGAAGGCGTCCGTGGCCTGGCAAGGCGTTCGAGTGTAGCCGTCTGCGATGGCAGTGGTCTGGCCAGAAAGATTCGTATCAGGGCATCGCTTCAGCGATGCCGAAAGTCCGTTATAAACAGAGTGCCTTCAGGCGCAGGACAATACCGATGATGAAAAATGCCCTCTTCTTTCTAATGCTTGCGTTCGCATCCTCAATCGCGTTCGCCCAGGCGCGCCCCTATCCCGGTGCCGATCTCCCGCAACTTTATCAACACTATCTCGACGTCGTGAACAACATTCCGGCCTTTGACCACCACGCGCATCCGGGGTTCGCCGATGATCCCGACGTTGATGCGATGGCCGCGCCTCCAGGCAGTTCCGCTTTCCGCGAGCGCGACACCAATCCCGAACTTGTCGCGGCGGCCCGCGCGCTCTGGGGATATCCTTACGCTGACTTCTCTCCCGAACACGCCAAGTGGCTGGTCCAGAAGAAAGCCGAGATGAAGAAACAGTATCCCGGCACGGCTTACTTCAACATGCTGCTCGACAAATTGAATTTCGACAAAGGCGTTGCCAACCGCGCCATGATGCCCGACTACCTCGATGCCAAGCGGTTTCCGTGGGTCTTCTTTGCCGACGCCTTCATGTGGCCGTTCGACAACACGCAGCAGACCGCTCGCAACGGCGACCAGCAGGTCTACCTGCCACTCCAGGAAAAAATGCTGAAGCGTTGGATGCAGCAGGAAAAAATCAGCGCCCTACCCGGCAGCTTCACCGGCTACTTGAAATTCGTCACCGAGACCTTGGAACACAACCAGGAAAACAAAGCTGCGATCGCAATGAAATTTGAAGTGGCCTACTTTCGAACACTGCACTTCAATGATCCTGGGCGCGAAGAGGCCGAGGCCGTCTATACAAAGTATGTCAAGGGCGGCGTCCCCAGTGAGCCCGAGTACCGCATTTTTCAGGACTTCATTTTCCGGTACCTCATCACCGAAGGTGGACGCCTGAAACTCCCTGTCCACATCCATTCCGCGGTCGGTATTGGCGACTACTTCAACATTTCCGAGAGCAACATCATGCAGCTTGAGAACATTCTGCGTGATCCGCGCTACTCGGGCACCACGTTCGTCATGATCCACGGCGGATATCCGCTCGAGCGCGAAGCCATCTGGCTGGCGTCGATCAAGAATGTCTACATGGATTCGTCCCTGATGGAAATCGCCATGTACCCGGCGGCCTTCAAAGACTCGCTCCGCCAATGGCTGGAAACTTTTCCCGACAAGATCACCTTCGGCACCGACTGCTTTCCCTACAACGAAATCCTGGGAGCCGAAGAAAGCTATTGGCTGGGAAATATCTCGGCCCGACAGGGACTAGCCGGCGCGCTTGCCGAGATGGTTTCTTCCGGAGAAATCACCGACGCCAAAGCCATTGAAATGGCTCATGCCTACCTCCACGACACAGCCCTGAGCCTGTATCCTTCGTTGACATTGAGCCACTGACATGAAAAAGACCAAAGCACATAAGCCCGGCAAAAAGAAATCAATGGCGAAGGCCAAAATGAAAACCGACACCAAGCGAGCCGCGAGCTCGGGCGGCAAAGTTGGGCTCAAAGGCACGGTCTCGAAAACCAAGCGAAAAGCCGAACTCCGCCACGTTCCGTGGGCTTCCGTGGAAGTCGAAGCCTTGAATCCGCTGCTCGGACGGCATTTCGTGGTCGGCCAGAACGTTATGCTGGCGCGCGTATTGTTGAAGAAGGGCTGCATCGTGCCCGAACACAGCCATCCCAATGAGCAGCTGACTTTTATTGCCGAGGGCGCGCTCAAGTTCTGGATCGACGGCAAAGTGATCGTCGTCAACGCCGGCGAAGTCCTGACCATTCCGCCCAACATGCCGCATAAAGCTGAAGCTCTCGAAGACACGGTTGACTACGACGTGTTCAATCCGCCACGAGCCGATTGGATGAGCGGAACGGACGTGTATCTGCGTTAAGGACATTGAACAGCGGAGTTCGCAGAGGCCGCAGAGAAAGTCCGCCGAGTTCGAAGCAAAGTCCGCGTAAAAAAGCAAAAGATCTCCGCTCGCTCCGCGTCTCTGCGGTGAAACGCACTTATGATGGTACTGTCCGACTGTAGGCAATCCGATTGAGCGCCATCTCCCAACTCCGCTGCATCTCGTGCGGCGCCACGCCGGCATCCGCCGCGCAGGATTTCCGCTGCACCACCTGCGCCGATCTGCTTGAATTTGTTTTTCCGGAATGGAGTCACGACCCACAAGCCCTGAAGTCTCTCTGGGCGAATCGCAAGACGATCCTGAAACCGCTCGACCAGAGCGGCGTCTGGCGTTTTCGCGAAATGCTTCCTGGCATTGCCGAAGAGCACGCGATTACGTTGCGCGAAGGCAATACGCCACTTTACGATCTACCTCGTTGCGCGCGCTTCGCCGGACTGGAGAAGCTTCAAGCCAAGCATCAGGGTATGAACCCGACCGCATCGTTCAAAGACACGGGCATGACCGTCGCCGCCTCTTCGGCGCACGCTGGCGGATTCCGCTGGGTCGCCTGCGCTTCCACCGGCAACACCTCGGCATCCATGGCCGCCTATGCTGCGCGCGGCAACATGCACAGTCTGGTCCTGATTCCCGAAGGAAAGATTTCCTGGGGCAAGCTCTCGCAGTCGCTCGACTACGGCGCGCTCACCTGCCAACTCCGCACGGACTTCGACGGCTGCGTCCGCATCCTGAATGAACTGGTTCGCCGCAAACCGGTCTATCTTTTGAACTCCGTCAATCCCTACCGGATCGAAGGGCAGAAGACCGCCGCCATCGAACTGATGGAACAGTTGGAATGGGAGCCGCCCGATCACATCATCGTGCCCGGCGGAAATTTGGGAAACAGCTCGGCGATCGGCAAGGCCTTGCTCGAAATGCTCGACCTAAAACTGATTTCGCGCCTACCGAACCTCTCCATCATCCAGGCGCAGGGCGCGAATCCGTTCTACCGCAGCGTCAAAGAATTCGGCGGCAAGAAACTCGATCCGATGACCGCCGACACCCAGGCCACCGCGATCCAGATTGGGAACCCCGCATCGTGGAAGAAAGCGCTCCGAGTCCTCAACGCGACCGGCGGCGCTGTAGAAGAAGTCTCAGAACTGGAAATCGCCGAAGCCAAAGCCGAAATCGGCGCCGACGGCATCGGCTGCGAGCCCGCCTCGGCCGTCACCCTCGCCGGCCTAAAAAAATTGACTAGGAAAGGTTTTGTGAAACGGGGCGAGACCGTCGTTTTGATCCTCACCGGACACCTGCTCAAAGACCCCGATTTCACCATAAAATTTCACCGCGGGGACCTGTTCACCGGAACGCCCTACGAGCAACAAGCCCCTCAAATCGCCCGACTGCAGCGGGCTCCAGTCGTCCTCGACCCGGACTTGGACGCCGTAGTCGCAGCCCTCGACCAGGCCGAAACCAGAAATTCGTAGCAGTTCAGCCCGAAAACGTGTATAAAACTCGGTTTCGCCTATCCGCAAGGACTTGGGACGGACAACTCTGGTTTTCAGGCGTTCGCAGCGTTTCAGCGCTGCGGTTAACGTGAATCTTGACTGGGCTTTTCAGTTTGCTGAAGAACTCTGCTTTTGGGTGGCGCAGCGGTTTACCGCTGCGGGCAATCCTTTATTTTGATTCGGGCTTCAGCCCCTAAGGTGTGCACTCATAATGCCGTCGCGTCCCGCATCATCGGACCGCTCCATCCGCCTGGCTTTGCCGGCGACCTCCGCCAACATGGGTCCGGCTTTCGATACCGCCGCCGTGGCCCTGGATTTCTACCTGCGCCTGCAAGCCGAGCGTGCTCCCGATTTTTTCATCACCGCCGAAGGCCGCGATGCCCACATCTGCCGCCGCATGGACGATCATCTGATCCTCACAACTTATCGGGAGGTACTGGAGTCCGAGAACCGCAAAGTTGTGCCGCTCAGCATCCACATCGAAAATGAAATTCCGATCGGCAAGGGACTTGGTTCGTCAGCCTGCGCGCGTCTTGCCGGTATCGCCCTCGCTGTGCATTACGGACATCTTCGCTGGAAGGCCGACCGCATCATCGGCGAAGCCTCCATGCGCGAGCATCATCCCGACAACGCGTCCGCATGCTGGATGGGCGGCATAACGGTCGCCCGCATGGCCAACCAGGTTCAGGCCCAGGTGGTCGAAGTGAAACCCAAAGGGAAGTGGCCACTGCTGCTCGCCGTTCCAGACGCTCCCCTCTCGACAGAGCAGGCGCGCAGGGTTCTGCCATTTCAATATTCACGGGCCGATGCCGTCACTAACATTCAGAACTCGATGCTGCTGCTCGCGTCGTTCTTCTATGATCGTCCCGACCTGCTTCCGGCCGCGCTCGAAGACCGCATCCACCAACCGTACCGCGCTCCGTTGTGTCCGCTGTTGCCTGCGATCAAGGAATTGACCGGAGAATCCGGAATATTGGGCGCATCCCTGAGCGGAGCGGGCCCGTCGGTGCTGGTATTTCTGGATGCGAAAGCGAATCCAAAACGAGTCAAGCAGCGAATCGCAGCCCACCTGGCAAAACGCCGCCTTCCAGCCGAACTGCTCCTCACCCAGATCGCCACCCACGGCGGCCGCGACGGCCTGGATTGGAAGAAGAAGCACGGACAATGAAAAAGGGACCGGCATCCCGGTCCCTCGTTCTTGCTACTCGCTAGGTGCTAAGTGCTAAGTGCTGAGTTCCTACCGGCTCGCCGGCGGGACGATCCCGTTCATGCGCAGGTACTCGACCATCTGTCCGTAGTGATCGAAACCGTGCCACGCGAATGCGGTTCCAAGCCCCAAGCGCGTCGTTGTACCGCCGAACGGACTCGGGACCGACGCAACCGCGTTGCCATCTGTGATTGATGCCACGGCTTTGTGCGCGTAGGCATAAGAGTCCTTCAGGAACTTTACGACGTCCGCCTTCGAGGTGATGCTGTCGGGCCCCTTTTCGCCGCCCGTATCCACCGGAGGCTTCTCGCCCAGAATGGCGGACGCAATGATGTAGTTGACAGCCGCAACGTGCTTCGCCTGTTGTGCGAATGTACGTACACCCTTGAACTCGCCGCCGGTTGGCGCGAATACAAATTTGTCTTCCGGCATTGCTTCCACTGCCGGAACCAGTTCGCCCTCGATCATCTTGACGCTGCCATCCAGCTCACCCATGATGGTCTTTTTTGCGTCGGACGCTTGTGCCGATCCGAGACTGCACCACGCCAGTACGACTGCCAACATCAAAGCACTCTTTTTCATGTGTCCTCCCGAGCAATTTGTACACCCTAAAACCTTGAAATCGCGAAGCGGTTCCATGAGCTGGCCGCTTAGTCTCTTACGACGGCGGGCGTCATTTCCAGTTCATTCGAGGTAATCCGATGGCCGCGGAGCGCCATCACGCCGCACGCCAGCACCACTGCCGCTCCCGCCAGTGCGTTGGCGACTCCAAACTGCCTCGCCACCGCGCCCCACAAAGTCGCCCCAATCGCCATTCCCCCTTGCAGTACCAGCAAATACATCGACAGCGCCCGCGCCCGCAAGCATGCCGGACACATAGTCTGCGCCGCAACATTCAGGCACGCGAGAATCCCGATCCACGCCACGCCTGCGATCAGCATGATGATACAGAGCAATGGAAAAGTCTGCGTTCTTCCCGAGGCGAATGTCATCCCGGCAAACAAGATGATGGCGACCACAACCACGCCATCCACCGACAATTTTTCCCGCATCCGCGGCAGTCCCGCTGCGCCAATCAAGGCTCCCAATCCGAAGCAGCCCAGCAACAGGCCATAACCGCGCGCGCCAAACGGCCGCGCAATAATGGGAAGCAGCGCCAGCATCGCCGCCGCGGCGATACTGAACGTGCCCGTGCGTAGCAGAACGGACTTAGCCAGCGAGCTTTGACGCACGTAAGCAAATCCATCGATGATCGCCGCCCGCACTCTAAGAGGCGCCGTCGATTTCCCCAAAGGACGTTGCCAACGATACAGAAAAAGAATTACGCCGACGAAAGACGCAGCGTTCAGAAGAAAAGTCGTGCCGGAACCGATTGCTCCTACTACCAGACCGCCCAGCGCCGGACCCACCGCCCGCGCTACATTGAAGCCCGCCGAATTCAACGCCACTGCTGACGCATGCTGCTCCGGCGGCACAAGTTCAGGCGTGATCGACTGCCACGCCGGATCGTTCATCACCGACCCCAGTCCCAGTAAGAACGTGAACAACAGCAGTACCCAGGGCTTTACGCAACTCGTCAAAGTCAGAATGCCGAGCGTCCCGGAGGCCAGCACCATCCATCCCTGCGTGACCAGCAGGAATTTTCGCCGATCCACCATATCCGCCAGCGCTCCAGCCGGCAAAATTACGAGGAAGACCGGCAGCGCGCCCGCCGCCTGCACCATCGCGACCATGAACGGATTCATGGTCATCTGCGTCATCAACCAGCCCGCGCCCACATTTTGCATCCACGTGCCGGTGTACGAGACAACCGAGGCAATCCACAGCGACCGGAAAAGCGTTTCGCCGAGCGGAGCCCACGCAGAAACGGCGCGACCGTGTGCTGCCACCGGTTCCGCCATCGGCATCTTGATCATCTCAGCCATGAAAATAGGATTGCGAATTTCCGGCACTAACCGCTAACCAATTCAGCCGCAAACGGCCACTCGCCCCGCCGCCAGGCCCGCAGACAAAAAATAATCAGCCCTAACACGAGAATGACTCCAGCGTACCGAAGCTCGCGACCAAAATCCTTGCGCGAAAAAAGGATAAAAATAAAGCTGCCAGCCGCCACCAGCGCCGGCACCGGATAAAGCCACATCCGAAACGGCCGCGGCATATCTGGACGCCGGATACGCAAAACAATGACGCCAATACTCTGCACCAGGAACTGCAGGAGTATGCGTATCACCACCAGTGCCGCAATCAAATCCGCCAGCCGCAGGAAACAAAACAGCGCCGCGACTCCAGCCAAAGCCAGCAACGAAACATACGGAAACTTGTGCTCAGGATGCACCCTTGCAAACGCCTTGAAGTAATTTCCGTCCGCCGCCGCTGCATACGGCACACGCGAATATCCGAGCATCAGCGAGAACACCGAGGCAAAAGCCGTCCACATGATCAACACCGACACCACCGCTCCCGCTCGCTGCCCAATGGTCCGCTGCATGAAGGTCGAAACCACGTAGAGCTTGCTATTAGACGCCCCCGCCTGCGCCATTTCCCGCCAGGGCACCACGCCCAGGATCGAGATGTTCATCACTACATATAGACACGCCACCGCCACAATGGATAGCAACAACGCCCGCGGAATGTTTCGTCCGGGATCTTTGATTTCATCTCCCAAAAAACATACGTTGTAGTAGCCCCAGTAATCGTAGGCCGCGATCAGCATTGCTCCTCCGAGGCCGTGGAAGAAATCCCGCGAGAGCGTAAACGCTCCCGGCGGGAAATCGAATGCCTGGCGTGCATTGAAATGAGTGAGGCCGACGAAAATGATCCAGCCGATCGTCCCGATGACCCCGAGCCACAGCACCTTCGAGAGTCGGCCAATCACTGTGATGCGGCGATACAGCAGAAATGCCGTAAAAAAACACGCGCCGATCGCAACCATTGTCGCCGGCATCGCGACCCAGCTTAGCTGGAATTTCCCCAGCAGCGGCAGATCAAGGCTCAGCGTTCGAGCCGCCCACACGTGTTCGAGTCCCGGCCAGAAAAATGCCGCATACTGCGACAGCCCCAGACAACCGGTTGCAATCGAAAGCGGAGCGCTGAACGAAATCTGCCAGATGAACAAAAACGAAATCAGGCGTCCGAGTTTCTGCGGACCGTAGATTTCCTTCAGATAACGATATGACCCGCCCGATCCCGGCATCGCCGCGCCTAGCTCAGCCCAGACCAATCCATCGCAGATCGCCAGCCCTGCACCCAGAATCCATCCCACCATCGCCTGGGGACCGCCCATCGCGGTGACAATCAGAGGGATCGTAATAAACGGCCCCACGCCGATCATGTCGATCATGTTGAGCGCAGTCGCCGACCCAAGCCCAATCCCGCGGACCAGCGGGGTCCCATTCCCTGACTTGCTATCGGCAGAAATGGGGATGTCCATCACGACGAATTCTTATCGAGGGATTTGTCATCCCGAGAGTCCCTGACTAACCACTAATCACTAACCGCTGCTTTTATTCCCCACTCACGATATTCACAAACAGCCTGACCGCTCCCGGCACTCCCGCCGGCAATTGCCGGAAGAACGCGAGTCCCGTGTAGATGTAAGTCCCTTTACCATAACGAGCGACCAGCAACCCGCCTTTCTGTTCGCTTTCTCCCGGGTCATGTGTCTCCAGCAGCGGCGTGTATTTCGCGTCCCACTGGCTCATGAAATATAGGCCTCGCTCCTGCACCCAACCGTCGAAATCTTTTTGCGTGATCTCGTTTGGAAAATGAAAGATCGGATTCGCAGGTTCCAGGATCTTCACGGCCGCTTCTTCTACCGATACTCGCGCGCGGCTGAGCGTCGCGGGATACGGCGTGTATTTGCCCGCATTGAAATCGATCGGTACGCCAAACGATCCCAAAGTGTTGTACTGGACAACCAACCGCCCGCCGTTCTCCACATACTCGAGCAATCGCTTGTTGTTGGCGGCAACGTCCTTCTGGGTGTCGTAAACCCGAATACCGAGCACGATCGTTCGATATTTGCTCAGGTCTTCGGCTCTCAGTTTCTCCGCCGGAATCATCGTGACATTCATCCCGATCTGCGCAAGCACGGTTGGAACGTTATCCCCCGCGCCCATGACGTATCCGATCTTTAGGTCCTTCGGGACCTTCACATCGACAATGCTGACGCGCTGAACCGCGGGTTGATAGTAGTAGAACGTCCCGAGGTCTTCGCGGGTAACCACCGTGAAGCCCTCGTCATACTTGTGGTTGCCACTGGTCAAGTCAGTCCAGATGTGCGTGTATCCTTCTTTCAGGTCCTTCGGCTGCACTTGAAACTTCGCGTCCTGCGACTCGTTTTTCGTGATCTTCAGCGATTCTCGTGGTGGCTCTATCCGCCAACCATCGGGAACCTTCAACCCGATTTGTGCATCCGAGCCGTTGCCCTGGTCGCGGACGGTTGTTCCTACACTCATGCTTTCGCGCAGATCGGTGGGAACCGCTGCGCTGGAAGGCGTCACCGATACAGAAAACCCTGGCCCAATTGCCAAAGGGTGCTCACTCTCCGTTCCATCCGGCCACCTGAAGCGCACCATCACTGGAACCTCTATTTCGCCATTCAACCCCTGGAATTGGTACTCCATTCGCACGTGAAACGGTGCCGGTGGGAAGGGAAGCGTCTGAAACATCGGTTCGTCAATCGTATTGAGTGCATCGCGTTCTGGATCGTGACGGTGCCAATAGGGGCGGGTATATCCGGCAGTGACACACGGTGTTGTATGGAAGTCGAACCAAGCTGTAGAAAGTTTGTCGGCCGACATTTCTCCCGGAACGCTTTGTTCGCAACCCGGGGCGTTCAATATCAAATTTGCCGACAGCGGTCTCCCTCCACTTACAATTCCCAATGACTTTAGGGCAATACGTTCTCCCGGAACCGCCATCGCTGCCGACTCCGGCGAAGCCGCGGGCGGGGCATCAAACGTGGCTGTCAGCTTGACTCCAAGCGCAATGTTCGCTGCACGTTGGAACTGAGCGCGCTTGGCCTCTAGATCGATCGTCAGCAACTTTTTGGCGCTGTCTGAAAGAGATGATTGCTGAGTACGTTGCAGGAGTTCGTCGGTTGCCTTACGGCCCCTCAGTAGAGCCAGCGCACTCTTTGCCGAGTCGTTGTCAGTATTCCCCGTTTCGGAGAGTAGTTGCTCAATATGAGACAGTTCATCACGCAGCCACGGCGCCTTCTTCCCTTCTTCACCCAGTCGTGATGCCAACCCTGGCAGCGTAGTATCAATCCCGTCAAAGAAATCCTGCTCGTGTCCGTCTTTATCTTTCGGCGAATCGACTACCGAATCCACCAATTTATAAAAAGCGAACCGATCTCCTTTCGGAACACTGATGTCACCCAAACCCTGCGATTGCTGGTGCCGCAAGCCCTCGACAGCAAACTGCACATAGGACATTCCCAACAGTGGATCTTCTTTTCCAGTGTTCAGTTTCACGGTGTAATTCGCGGCGTCACAGCTTGACGATCCGAACCCACACACGTTTCCTATGTAGAGCTTTTTGGGTTGCCACGGCTGCAAGCCTTCTTTGATCTGTTCGGGAAACCGGTTCGGGTCCGCTGCGGCGCGAAACGCCTCTTTCGTTAGGATCGCCGATACCTGGTGATGGCCATGCCCGTCGCGCTCTGTGCCTGAAAAACGTGCGATCAGCACGTCGGGCCGGAATGTTCGAACCACACGCACAATGTCACCCAACGCAACATCATGCCCTTGCCATTTTTGAAACGTTTCTTCAGGAGTCTTCGAATATCCAAAATCGGCAACGCGCGAAAACCGCTGCTCGATACCGTAGTAGCGACCCGATGCTAATACTTCCAGAGTTCGGACTACGCCCAGGACATCGAACAGATTGCTGCCAAGCTGATTTTGTCCACCTTCGCCGCGCGTAAGCGTTAGCAATAGCGTGGAAACTCCCTTTCCGCGCGCTTCGAGCGTGAGCATGCCGCCATCTTCATCATCAGGATGAGCATCCACCTGCATCAGCCGGCCAGTCGTCTGCAACTTCCGCAGCATCAGGTTCAGACCATTTGTTCCCGTTTCCTGCGGTAATGGCTCGTAATAGCGATCGTCGCTGGTCTTGGCCGAAGGTGGCTCAGCCGAGAAAATCGTTGCGGGCAAGAGGAGCATAAGCGACAGCACCGCCGCAGAGGCGCGTTTCACAGGCCTTGAGGCTGCAAACCTGTACACCCCAAAATCAGACATTTCCATGTGATGGAGTTCCTCAATGAAAGGATCAAGTATATTCGGTTGCAAGCGACGGGTGTGCGAGCCCTTTGACCTGATTACCGCTCCGCGGCCGAGTGGTTCAACAAAACACTTCAGCGCGCCCCACTCTCTTCAACGAATTTCTTCTGACACGCCTGCGCCGATTTCACGATATCGCGAAAATCGGAATCCCCCTGCACCCCCACTAGCAGAGGATCGGCCTGTAGTGCCTGCGCGGCGCAATATTTCTGTTCCACGGCCTTGCGCAGGAACGAATACGCGATCTTCTTCTCGCCGCACTGTGCCAGCAGCGAGCCCTGATAATATTTAAGTTCCGAATCCTGCTCCCACAGCAGATCGTCCTGTGCCCGCTGCGCCAGGCTGTGAATGGTTTCATCCGGCGCCTTGTTAAGGCAGCCCAGCAGAAATTCGCGCATCCATGTGGGATTGGTCGACATCTTCTCCGCCGCTTCGCGCGCCTCTTTCATCCGGCCCTCGCGCATCAGCACCGACACCATCACCGCGCCCGACCATTCCGATCCCGTATCTTTATCAAGATACTGTTTCGCGAACGCCGTTTTCCCTACTTCGAAAAACGCGAACGAACACGACCGCCAGTTGTAATTTCCCGGATCGATGGCCACCGCCGCGTCACATTCCCTCTGCGCCTGATCCAACATCCCGGCATAGCGCAACACGTAAGCAAGCGAATAGTGCGCAAACGCGTTGTCCGGACGCCGCGCCACCAGGTCGCGCGCGCTCCGATACGCCTTGTCCAGTTCTCCCATCTCGACTTCGTTCGCCGCCAGGAAGCCCGCGGCCCCAACCCGTCCTGGCTCCAGGCTCAGCGCCTTCTGATAAGCGCTGTTGGATCGCTCATACTGAGCCGGTCCACCATTCGCGTAGGTTGCGTCAAAGTAATAGCGTCGTCCGAGCGCCTCCCAGGCAGGTGCGTACTTGGGATCGAGCGCGACAGCCTTCTCCAGCAACTTGATTGCTTCCTTGTTCGGCTCGGACTCGTGGGCCATGGAAAGGCTGCGCATGTACCAGGAATAGCCTTCGCTGTTCGCCGGCGTGGTGCTGGTTTCGACCGCAGTCCGGGCCACTCCGAGGGCCGGCAGCAACTCTTGCCGCACTCTCTTCTCCAGTTGATTCTGCAATGTGATGATATTGTCCGCCGGAGATGTCAGCGTGCTCGTCCAGATGAGTTTGTTGTCCTTCACCTCCACCGCTTCCAGCGTGACCATGATCTTGTTGTTTTCCGTCAGAAAGTGTCCGGTCACAACCGTCGCAACCTGTAGCTCCTTACCGATTTTCTGAGCATCAGTCTCCGCGTTGGCGTACTTCCGGGTCGATGACGACGGCCGGATCTCGAGCGTCCGCGCATAGGTCAGCGTGTTGGCGATCTCATCTGCCATCGCGAAGCGTAAAAATTCGTTTTGCGGATCGTTGTTGATGTTCTGCAACGGCAGCACGGCAACCGTTCGACTGCTCGCCTTTACCGCCACCGCTCGACTCTTGAACCACCAGGCGCCCACCGCGATCAAAACAGTGAGCAGCACCGCGCCCAACGCCAGCGCGACCCACATCTGCCTGGAACTGCTTTTTTGAAATGTGCTGGTCGCAACCTTCGGCAACGCGGAGTGTTTGCTGCGCGTCACTCCCGATTCCGTCTCTTTCCTCAGGTGTTGCAGTGCAGCCTTCATCTCCGCGACATTCTGATAGCGTTTGTCGCGATCCTTCTCCATCGCCTTGCCGATGATGCTTTCCAGTTCTTTCGGCACCGCCGGATTCACTTCCGACGGCGAAGCCGGTTTCTGGTTCATCACCGCGTGCAAAGTCGTGACTACGTTCGTCCCGGTAAACGGCTTCTTGCCCGTAGCCATCTCGTACAACACAACGCCGAACGAAAAAATATCGCTGCGCGCATCCAAAGTCTCCGAGCGCGCCTGCTCGGGAGACATATACACCGCCGTCCCCGGAATCACGCCCACTTGCGTCAGTGACTCTTCCAGCGAACTGTCAGTGGTCGTCCCAACCTCGCCTACCTTGGCCAGCTTGGCGAGTCCGAAATCGAGAATCTTGACCTGCCCGCCGGGAGTGAGAAAAATATTGGCGGGCTTGATATCGCGATGCACGATCCCCTTGGCATGCGAAGCCGCGAGCGCGTCCCCGACCTGGATCGCAATGTCGAGCAGATGCTCCAGGTCCATCGGCTTGCCCTTGATGCGCGCCTTCAGGCTTTCGCCCTCCAGCTTCTCCATCACTATGAACGGATGCCCGTCGTTGTCCTCAATGTCATGAATCGTGCAGATATTCGGATGATTCAGCTGCGACGCCGCCCGCGCCTCGCGCGTAAACCGCTCCAGCGCCCGCTTGTCGTTGGAAAGATGATCAGGAATAAACTTCAGCGCAACGTGACGACCGAGCCGCAGATCTTCTGCTTCGTAAACAATCCCCATCCCGCCGCCGCCCAGCTTCGACAGAATGCGGTAGTGAGAAATTGTCTGTCCGAGCATGTCCATAGTCAGGTTGTGTAGGGCGGACACTCATGTCCGCCGCCGTTGGTGTTAGATTCTACGTGGAACGCACAGGTTCCCGTGTTCCGCAGGCGCCCCGGCCCGCGAAGCCGTAATGTTAGGTGGTCGCGTCGGTTCGGGTCAACCGAACCGCTGGTCATCCATACACCCCGGCGAATTTTTCAGAAAACATCGGCAGACTGGTGTATAGTTCCGCGACTCGCCGTCCGGAGGAATTTCTGTCCACCGTCACCGTCTCTGTGCCAGCCAATTCCTGGTTCCGTCCAAAATACATGCTGGCCGCCTCTCTTGGGCTCTTGTTCGCCTACCTTCTCGTCCATAACGAGAGCTTCCTCATTAACCCGAGCGATCCTCACTGGCAGCACATTCATCCATTTCGCTGGTACTTGTTGCCTCATGGACTGGCAGGCGCCTGCGCGCTGCTGTTGGCGCCGCTTCAGTTTTCAGACCGTTTGCGGCGCCGTTACGCTGTCTTTCATCGCGTTATCGGAAGAATTTATGTCGGCGGTGTCCTGATTGCGGCCCCGATGGGATTTTATGTTCAATATTTTCAGGAACGGTCCGGAGAGTCCCGCTCGTTCAGCATCGCCGCATCGGTCCAGGCCACAACCTGGATCCTGACCACTCTCATCGCACTCGCCTTCATCCTGAATGGCAAGGTCGACCAGCATCGCCGCTGGATGACGCGCAGTTTTTCCGTGGCTCTTGTATTTCTTGAAGTGCGCGTAGTCCTGGGCGTGACCGGCCTGGACACCCTGCACAATCCTGCCGTGGTTGAAACTGTAGTCTGGGTGTGTAACGTCTTCGCACTCTTCGCCGCCGACGTTGTTCTACAGGCGCAGGAATTGTTTCAATCCCGCTCAGCCGCAATCGGCCGTGTAGCGCGGGCGCCCTCGCCCGCGAAGGCGTGACGCGTAGCGGCCCATTGAGTTGGCGGTCAACCGGGTGCGGTTTGGTTTTCCAGCCGACGCCGCAATTGGTTCAATGCAGCTTCCCGCAGAATCTTCTCGTCCCGTTGAGCTAGCATTCGCAGTTTTTCATCGGCCGTTTCGTCGCGGAGGTTGCCCAATGCCCAGATTGCTTTCACCGCCAATGCTCGACAGTCGTCATACGCTAGATACGGATGCAGTTTTAGAGACGCGCGATAGAGTACATCCACAGCACGCTGATCTCGCAGGTTGTCGAGGGCCGACACCACGTTTTCGTGGCTGAAATGCCATTCTGCTTCGGACAGTCGACAAAGAACATCGAGATGATTGGGCAAGAAACCGAACCGAAATCCCACGAACAGTCCCGACATAACGCCATCAGAATCTAGCGTACGGTACGCGTCCTCGAGAAGATCCAACGACCAATTGCCAGCGTCTGCTCGGGAAACGCCAGCTCTTCGAAGGAATTCCTCTTCCGAAATCTCATTGTCTAAGAGATCGCTAACACTTTGTCTCAACTCATGTCTCATTTCGGTGTCTTGGATGTTCCCCGGTGGTTGTTGGCCCTCTATCCAACGAGTCCCGCCGACGACCCAACCCAGTCCATATTCTTGTTGTGATCCACGCCCATCATCAACCCGCGTCCCATCCGGACGATAATCAATACCGGGGTGAGCTCCTTCAACCAGATGTACATCATCCGCAATTCGGCCTTGGTCGGCCCGTGCGGCGTCTCGATCACCGGACTGAAGCTGATGCGTTCCTGCAGAATGTATTCACTACACTTACTCGCGGGGATCGCGTCGATGTCGTTTCGCGAAGGCGCAATCACCACGCCCAGCCCGGCAAAAGAATAAAGAGGCTTGAGAACAAAGTTTTCCAGGTCGGTGGGCACGGCGGGCATCTGATCCAGAAACCACGTCCGAGGCACCGAAGAATGTTTTAAATAGGGAATCGAGTACTTACTGATCCGAAAATACCAGTTCGGGTGCCCCGCCCACTCGACATCCAGATCGTCGCGAAAATCAAACGGGAGCGCGACCCGTTTACGCTCCAGTTCATCGACGATTGTGCGGTTATAGATTCGGTGGATCGGAATCCGCCGGCCATCGCGTTCGTAAAATAGCCGGCGTCCTTCTTTCTTGATCTTGGTGATGCAAACTGTCGGCACTCCCAGCAACTTTTCCGTCAGCAGAAAATCCGGCAAAGTCTTCTGCTCCTCTGGATGCACTTCCATCAGCACGACATTCTCCGGATCGTGCCCCGCGACAATCGCGTCCCGAAGTAGCTTGGTATAGGAATCGCCGTTCAGTCCGCTGAGGTGATACTGCAAGCCTGCATCGAGTCCGAACACATCCATGTAAGTCTGCGACAGCACCGGCTGATAGGCATAAAGAGAAGGGAAGGCCTGCAACTCGACGAGCTTTGGATGCAATTCGCCGGATGCATCCCGCACCAGCCCAAAATCCACCTGAATAAACAGAGGATGCGGAGCCTCATTCGGCGCGTGAAACGCTACAGGAATCGTCTTCTCCGAAAGAGCGAAATATTCCGGACTATCCACCAGTTGCCGGATCAAAGCCTTTCCATCCTCCCCCAGCCGCGAAACGAGAGAAGCAGGAAAGAAGCAAGGCGTCTCCGAAACCTGAAACGGCACTTCCATCCCACATCGCGAAGCCAGCTCGCTTCGGAAGGTCTTGTATTTTTCTGGAGTGAAATTCGAATTGAATCGCTGGCGATGGCGAAGGATCATACCGACTTTTTCGAGTCGCTAGATTAGGGCCTACTAGGTCTGAAGGTGGTCCACCTGGAAATCAAGACCGTAAACCAGAGAACCGGCGGCGCGACAAATGCACCGAAAAGGCTCGTCATAAAAGCCGCGTCCACTGATTTTGGTACCTCTTCCAATTGCCTAGTCGACGGATTCGTGCGCATCGTGATGCAGTAGCCTTTGTCGGTCAACACCAGGGTGTTTCCCAGCCTTGAGGAAAGAAGCAATGCAGCGCCGAGGAAAAGCGGCGCAAGGAGCAACGAAATCCGCGCGGCTCGTCGCAAAGGCTTCATCGGCAATGTTCCCCAAATTTACTCGGCGTTCTCTGCGTCTCTGCGGTGAACCGCGTTTACGCTTCTATCAAAAACTGCCCGCCCTGCATAATCTGTTCGCCGTCCACCCAGATATTAAATTTTCGCCCGACTACATCAATATGCGTAGTCGAATCCCAGTCCGCGCCCGTGTGCGCGCCATACGGATTCCCAAACGCAATGTGAACTCCGGGATACTTCTCGTCCTGCAAAATCTGCCCGATGACATCCTTCAACTCGATGTTCGTGCCAATGGCGAATTCACCTACACGATCGCTGTTCTCATCGGTATGCGTGTAAGCCCAGAAATCATCCTGCAATTCGCGATTCGAAGAAGAGGCTGAAACAACGCGATTCCCCTTGACCTCAATCGTCAAAGGATTCGCTTTCAAGTCGCCAAACTTGGCGCAGAGATAATCGCCCACCACGCCGTCAATCACGAACGTTCCATTCACCTCACCCGGCGTAGTAAAAATCTCGCCGCCCGGCAGGTTCCCCCACTTGTCGCGGCTGATAATTCCGCTCGTCTTGAGCCAATGGTAGTTCGGATTCAAATCCGCCGTCAGATCCGTTCCCGCGGGAGTAGTCGCTCGAATCTGCTTTGCGACGCGCACGCGCTCTACAACTTTCGCGCTTAACCGGTCCACTTTCAAAAAATCCGCGCGCATTCCTTCCAGCATGATCTGTTTGTTGATGTTGACCATGTGCGCATGTCGGATTTTTTGCCGGTTCACCACTTCCGTCATCTGCATGCGCGACTTCAATTCGTTCATCTGCGCCTGCACGGCAAAAATACTGACCTGGCTCGTCTCCAGGTCTTCGAGAACCGGCGCCGGCAAATCGGTTAGAGGGCGCGTAGCCCAGTCTTCCAGCACCCATGAGTTGTACTGGCAGCCGACAGCTTCCAGTTCATGCACCAGAGCCGCCGCGATCTCCAGCGTGACTTCGTCTGTGATAACCGTAACTTTTTCGGAAGGTTGGATGCGCAGGCACACCTGTACGGCATTGCGCGCGCCCTGCGTCAGTTCCGGATCAAATGGCAGTTGATTCAGTTGTCGTGTAGGTTGTGTGTCTGCAATCTTCATCTACGAATCAAACGGCCCGAGCGGCGGGGAGATCGCTCACTGCTTCGCTCAGGCCAACCTCAGTCTCCTCAATGATGTAATCCACTACGGCCTTCATGTCGCCGGTCTTGCGAAATACTTCCAGTTGACGATCCGCTCCCGTGCCCATTTTCATGATCTCGCGCACGTACTCCACTTCCTTGCGCGAGCCCAGTTCGTCGACCACGTCGTCCACGAACTCCAGATACTCTTCAATCAGTTCGCGTTCCGGAACTTCCGTTTGCTTTCCGAAGTCGACCAGCTTTCCGTCCAGGCCGTAGCGCGCTGCTCTCCACTTATTTTCCATCAACAGCGACCGGCGGTACAGGCGGAATCCCGTATTTGCCGAATAGAGACGATACAATTTCGCGACCGTCGCCTGAATCAGTGCCGCGAGAGCAATGGTTTCGTCCAGCCGCATCGGGATGTCGCACACCCGGAACTCCAGCGTATTAAAGAATGGATGCGGCCGGATGTCCCACCAGATTTTTTTCGCGTTATCGATACAGTTCGTCTTCACAAGCAGCTTGACGTAGCTGTCGTACTCGCCCCAACTCGGAAAATAGTCAGGCATGTTTGTGCGAGGAAACTTATCGAACACCTTGCAGCGATATGATTTCAGCCCCGTATCCATCCCGAGCCAAAACGGTGAGTTGGAAGACAAGGCCAGCAGATGCGGCACAAAATAGCGCGCATGATTCATCAGGTGGATCGCCGTCTCGCGATCTTCCACACCGACGTGCACGTGCAACCCGAAAATCAGATTCGCCCGCGCGACGAGCTGCAGGTCTTCCACAATATTCTTGTAGCGTTCGTCGGGAGTCACTTCCTGCATCCGCCAGTCCGCAAACGGATGCGTAGCCGCCGAAGCCAGCCGCAGCCCGTTCTCTCTCGACAACCGGATCATGTCGCGCCGCAGCTTCTTCAGTTCTTCCTTGGCGTCCTTAATGTTGTTGCAGACCGATGTCCCCACTTCGACCACCGACTGGTGCATCTCAGCCTTCACCCGCTCTTGCAGGATGAGCTTGCCCTTCTCGATGATCTCGGCATGAATGTGCGACCGCAGATCCCGGGTGTCAGGATCGACTGTCTGATACTCCTCTTCAATGCCCAGCGTGAACGAAGGTTTCATAGCGGCACACAGCCAGATGGAGGATAACTGGCCGAAGTCCTAACATTATAGCGTAGTGTATGTGCAGTAGCCTGAAAGGCGCTGCGGATGTAAAAATGTGGCGCGGGCGCCTACGCCCGCGAAAAGCCAGTAGGAGCCCAACCGTTTGCCAGCGACAGGAAGATGCCCATGTCCCCTGAACACAAACTCTTAACTGACCTCTACGCAGCCTTCAATGCGCGCGACATCGATCGCTGTCTGTCCGGCATGCAGCCCGATGTGATCTGGGCAAATGGCATGGAAGGCGGTAACGTCCACGGCCACGAAGGCGTTCGGGACTATTGGACGAGGCAGTGGAGACTCGTGAGCCCTCGCGTTGAGCCCAAGAATTTTGAGGACGAAGGCAGTAAAGTAAGGGTGGATGTCCACCAGGTAGTACGCGCCCTGGACGGAACCCTGATCGTCGATCAGATGGTGAAACACGTTTTCACGTTCGATGACGGGCTGGTCAAGGTGTTTGAGATTGCTTAGCTTTTTCTCCGTGTCTCTGTGCCTCTGTGGTGAAATGCCCTACTCCTGCCCCGAAACCTTCTTCCGCGGCTTAGGAGTTTTCAGGTCAACCCACTTCGGCCCGGTCAAGAACGAAGCCCACCGCATCTCTTCATAAGGCTTCTCGTCGCTCAGGGCCTTCTTGACCAGCATCTCCGCGATGTTGTTCACCGCCCACTCAAAATTCTCCGGACCAACCGAAGTAATCTCCGCATCCGGCGCCGGATTCATGAAATCGATCGCGTAGGGCACGCCATCCTCAACCGCAAACTCCACCGTATTCAAGTCGTATCCGAGCGCCCGGCAAAGCGCGAGCGCGTCTTTTTCAACTCGTTCCTTCATTGCCGTAGTTGGCGCCGGATTCCCCTTCACGTAGCGCTCATGATGCGGAGCCTTCGGGTCATAGCGCATGATGTGTACTTTTTCCTGACCGACCACATAGCACCGGAAATAATCGTCAAACACTACGCCATGCTGCAGCGTCATGCAGAGATCGCCCGTCTGGTTGTAAGCGGCAAAAAATTCGTCCGGCGAATCGACCTTGTAGACATGCTTCCACCCGCCGCCCGCATAGGGCTTCAGGAAAGCAGGGAAGCCCACATACTCAAACACTTCCTCCCAGTTGAGCGGATAGATCAGGTTCCGCATCGACTGGTCGGTAGTATCCGGCGGATGCTTGTGGTGCGGCAAAATCACCGTAGGCGGAATCGCCACGCCCATCTTGTGCGCCATCGCGTAATTAAAAAACTTGTCATCCGCCGTCCACCAGAACGGATTGTTCACGACAATCGTCCCCTGCAGCATCGCGTTCTTCAGATAAGCGCGATAGAACGGAATATCCTGCGAAATCCGGTCCAGGATCACCGCATACTTCTTCGGCTCATCCATACGGATCCCGCCGATCTTCACAAACTCCGCCTCAACTCCCGCCTTCATGGAATTGATCTTCTCCACCAGCGCCGGCGGAAACGTATTCTCCATCCCAAAAAGAAGCCCAATTTTCTTCACAAAACTCTCCACAAAAAACTAATAGAAGTATTTCCCGACCATCCTCTGCCACAACGGCCAGTCATGTTTGCTGTTGTCGCCCCAGATATCCAGCCAGTGCGGAATCCCCTTCGAGTGCATCAGTCCGGCCATCTTCACATTCGCATCCAGACACATATCCCAATCCGACGTTCCCAGCACGATCTTCGTCGCCCGAATGCGCGATAGCGCCACGTCATCATTCATCCCCTGCAAATAGTCCGGAGGATTATTGAAATACACATTGTCGTCGTAGTAGCCATCGAGAAAACTCTTGATCTCATACGACCCACTCATGCACACGCACGCCGACACCAGATCCGGATGCCGCAGAGAAAAATTCAGCGCATGATATCCGCCGAAACTGCATCCCGTGACGCCAATCTGTGGAGCCCAATTCTTCCACTTCAGAAACGGAACAAACTCGTTGATCACATACTTCTCATACTGGACGTGCCGCCAAATCCGCGACCCAGGATGCACGCCCTTGTTGTACCAACTCTCGCTGTCCACGCTGTCCACGCAAAACACCTGCAACTCGCCTGCATCAATCCTCGGCGCCAGAGTCCGGATCATCCCCGCGTCTTCGTACTCAAAAAAACGCCCCATCGAACTCGGAAAGACAAGCAGCGGCGCGCCCGCATGTCCGAAGACAAGCGACTCCATATCCCGCTGCAACTCGTGGCTGTAATTCTTGTGATGTTCGCGATTCATTCGAGCAAGGATTGTACCCGAACCGGCCCAGCCGGCGCAGCCCAAGCGGCATGCCGCCGCCTCCTCTTTGCTACTCTTCAGAAGTGAATCCAGCTCCCGGCACTCATCGAATCAGAATGTCTCGACTGCGGAATATTGCGGCAGCTCTCACCGAAGTACTCGCGCTTTCCGCATGATGACCGACTGGGCGAAGCGTGTAAACAACCTCTACTTCCCCAAGAAATAAGACCGGTAGGCACCCTTCGCTCCAGCCGTCCTAGGAAATCCGACCAAATTGCATGTACGCACATCACAGACATTCCTGATCCGAATCTCGATAAACGAACGAAACACTAGCACTCTTTATTTTGGCAAAGGACCAGGTACATTTCGTCGAACGGCAAGAAACAGAAAACCGAGTTTCTTCGATCCGGCCAGGAACGGGAGGGCACGGCTTCAGCCGTGCCGTAATCGTCCCAATTTTGAAGAGGGGCTTTAGCCCCTGAGGTCAACCATGTCCAAGCCTCCACGCGATCTCACATCTTTCGGATACAACACATACTTCATCACCGCCACCACCTGGCAAAGCCGCACCATATTCCAATCCGACCGCATGGCTCTACTGCTCCTCGACACCCTCTTTCAATACCGCCTCCAACAAAAATTCCTTCTTCATGAATTCGTAGCGATGCCCAACCATCTCCACCTTCTTCTCACGCCCACGGGAATCCCGCTCGAGCGCGCGATACAGTTCATAAAGGGTGGATTTTCATTTCGAGTCAAGAAAGAACTGGGATCGAATCTGGAAATTTGGGAGCGAGGATACGTCGATCATCGCATCCGCGATCTCGAAGACTACGATCGCCACGTGAAATACATCCGCCAGAATCCAATCAAAGCGCATTTGGCAAGCGCCGAAGACGAATATCCGCATTCGTCCGCCCGCAGTTCCTTCGAGCGCGACCCATGCCCGCAGTGGCTAAAGCCCCAGATTTCAGCGGGCCTCTTGCGGCATGGCTGAAAGCCATGCCCTCCCGTTCTCACGCGAAACACAGCAAGGGGTGTGACTTGGAACTCCAAGGGTCGCGAAAGCCAACCACAACGGGAGGGCACGACTTTAGTCGTGCCGTAAACGTATCGGTTTGATATCACTCCTGTTCCCACTTCTTCACTAGTTCCACCCTCGCCCTTTGCGCTAACCTAACCCCAATGTCCCGCCGTACCCCGTTCCCGCTAACCGCCCTCATCTCCCTGACCCTTTTCCTGGCCGCCTGCGGAGGCAGTAGCAACTCGACTCCGCCGCCCCCACCGCCACCCCCTCCGACTCTCACGTTGACGACGGTCGTGAGCGGCCTCAGCGGTCCGCTGGATCTCGAACGTCCGCCCGGCGACAATCGTTTCTTTGTCGTGGAGCAGCGCGGCACCATTCGGATTATCGAAAACGGAGCGCTACTGGCTGGAAACTTTCTCGACATCGAGAGCCTGACGAACTTCGACGGCGCGGAACAAGGACTGCTCGGTCTGGCGTTTCATCCGAATTACAGCACGAACCGGCTCTTCTACGTGAACTACACCAGCAGCAGCGGTGGACTCCACACGGTCATCGCCGAATTTCAGACGCTGGCGGGGAATCCAAATCAGGCCGACCCGTCGAGCCAGCGCATTCTCCTGACTGTGGCCCAGCCGTTCTCGAACCACAAAGGAGGCCAGCTCGCCTTCGGCCCCGATCATTTTCTCTATCTCGGCCTGGGCGACGGCGGCAGCGGAGGCGATCCGCTCGGTAATGGGCAGAACGTCAATGTGCTGCTCGGCAAGATTCTGCGCATCGGCGTCGATCCCCCATTTACTGGCGGGTTGCAGTACGCCATCCCGACAGACAATCCATTTTCCAGCGGCGGAGGATCACCCGAAATCTGGGCATATGGTCTCCGCAATCCGTGGCGATTTTCATTCGAACGCGGCGGCACTCGCCTCTTCGCCGGCGACGTTGGACAGGACAAGTGGGAAGAAGTCGACCTCATTACCAAGGGTGGCAACTTTGGATGGAACGTGATGGAAGGCAACCACTGCTTCAATCCATCCACCGGATGCGACACGTCGGGCAAAATCGCTCCCATCGCCGAGTACAGCCACAGCGAAGGCATCGCCATCATCGGCGGATACGTTTACAAAGGGACAATCTCCGGACTGGCTAACGCTTACATCTTCGCCGACCTTACTGGCAAAATCTGGAGTCTGACCGAGGCGCCGGCCAACACTTGGACGCGCACGCTGCTGCTCTCGACCGGGCGGACAATCAGTTCGTTTGGACAGGACGCTGCTGGCGAAGTGTACGTCGTCGACCTCGGCGGCAGCGTGTTGAAGCTAGCGGCGCAGTAAGAAAAACTCTTGCGAAGCAACGGAGGGTGTCCGGGTGCCTTACTCATCGCATTTTTTTGCGATGAGTGGGATTTCCGTCACGCCGCTGTGCGGGAGTCATTCCACAATTCTTCGGGTCCCCAGCCCAGCAGTGAAAGCACATCGCCCATACCCGCGATTTCAACCTCAGCGGCGGAGCGGGCGCGCACCAGGCTCTGCCGCACACCGGCAGGCGGATCGAACACTTTGAACTGAATGCCACGGTCGCGAGTCCACATTTGTAAAAAGACCAACATACCCAGACCGCCGCCTTCCAGTGCCCCGACTCCCGAGAGGTCGAGCAGGACAACGCGAGCGTCTCTTTGACGGGTGACAGCATCGCGCAACCGGAATGCAGCGTCACTCTGCACAATCCTGCCTTCACAGCGAATCACAGCGACATCGCCAATTTTCTCGACTTGCAGGTTAAGCATAGGGTTCTCCCGTTTGTCCCGTAATGTTCGGTATCGTTTGGTCTTGACGGAGCACACTTGGTCTTCATGAAGCACAACTGTTGCCATCCTGCGGGCGATTGTTTCGAGATGGATACGGTCGCAGGACGAAGATGAAGAAGAGAAGAGGGGAAATTATGGGAGGTGGCAAAGCAAATAGTTTCTACCCAATATCCAGTAGAGCCACTCGCCGACCACGCTGTACTCACGATGCTTCCTGCTGAAAGAACACTTCGTTTCGAAGCAGAGCCTCAACCGCGCACACCACTTCGCGACCGTTGTTCTTGGTAATCGCCCCTCGGAAGCCGGACTTGCGGGCAAGATCGGCGAGTTGATCCGAAACCTGTTGCACAGTAATGAGCAGCAGGGGAAGCGATGGCTGGCTTTGGGATATCTCGTGAGCGGCCTGAATGCCGCTCATCACGGGCATCGAAAGGTCCAGAATAACGAGGTCAGGTGCTGCTTCCGCAATGAATTCAATCGCATCGCGGCCGTTCACCGCTTCGCATACTTGCCATTCCGGGCGACCCTCCAGCACTCTTCGCAACAGCATTCGTATCGTGGAATCGTCGTCCACCACCAATATGCGAATCGGCATCCCTCGCACCTCGCTACACGCTGATCGAACGACGTGCCTTCTGTACCGACACGCTGGAGGGTTTCCCGTACCCTGGGTTTGCGTACCCTGGTTTTCAGTACCTAAAGAGCGCACTTTGATACATTTGCCAGATATTGACGGTCCGTACCATACCCTCTTCACTGTAATGAGTTGATTCGCCGAGTTCCCCCCAGTCCTATCGCCGCGCGACTGATCAAGTGGCAGACCCTACCGTGACGCGCAATCGAGACCTGACAGCTAAGAACTGGCAGCTGAGATCTGAGGGCCTGCGAGCCGACACCTGCCCTTTTCCTTTCAACAACTTAGACCAGCCCAATGCCACCAGTTACCATTTAACCTCCATTTCCCCCCTTTCGTTGCCTTCTTGATGCGCAACCCGATATCCTTCAATAACATCAACCTGACGAACTCCACGTATCGGAACTCCCGGGTTTCATCCGTGGAAAAGCTGTTTTCACCACGCCCCGACGAGGGCGAGGGAGAGTTCTAAAATTTTGCAGCACTCAGGAAAGCGAGAGCAGAATGCATAAGCCGATTAAATATGTTGAGAAGGCCGTGACCGTCGCCGCGACTGGCGCGTGGGCCATCTTTTCGCGGTTGAACCGAGTTGCTCCCAATCCGTCGCCGACCCCGAAGTGGTCCGACAAGCCGCTGCTCAAGTCCTATGAAAAGTCCAAGCCGCCCCTCGGCTGGCCGCGTACCACGGACTCGCTCTGTCCGAAGTGTGTCCCGGAAATCCGCCAGCAGATTCTCGACGGCAAACTCCCCGTCGATGTGCTGATGAACGAAAAAGCCGGCGAGATCAAGGCGCAGATCATTGAGAAAGATGGCAAGATCTGGATGGTCAAGGACTGCCCGACCCACGGACACTTCGAAGACCTGATGTCGATCGACACCGAATTCTCGAATCACCTCGAACAGGTTTTCCCCGGCCGCGACATCAAGGCCCACAACGACGAGAAACTCCATCACCATGGATCCTCGACCGTGAAATACGGCCGCGGCTCCGTGCTCACCGTCGACCTGACCAACCGCTGCAACATGATGTGCGATCCCTGCTTCATGGACGCGAACCAGGTCGGCTTCGTCCACGAACTGACGTGGGAAGAAATCAAGACCGTTCTCGATAACGCGATCACCATCAAGCCGCGCCGCCAGATGTCCGTGCAGTTCTCGGGCGGCGAGCCGACGTTGTCGCCCTACTTCCTGGACGCTGTCCGCTACGCGCGCAAAGTTGGATACAACAGCGTGCAGGCCGCAACCAACGGAATCGAATTCGCCAAGAGTTTCGAATTCGCGCAGCAAGCCGCCGAAGCCGGCATGCGCTACGCGTACTTGCAATTCGACGGCATCGGCAACGCCGCCAACGCGCATCGCGCGGTAGGCAATCTGTTCGACGTGAAGTTGAAAGCCATCGACAACCTGCATCGCGCCGGCGTAGAAATCGTGCCCGTAGTGACGATCGTCAACGGCATCAACAACGAACAAGTCGGACGCATCATCCAGTTCGCGTTAGACAACCCGAAGAAAATCGGCTTCCTGTCGTTCCAGCCCGTAAGCTTCACCGGACGCGACGAAGCCATTACCGACGAACGCCGTCAGGCGCAACGCTACACACTAGCCCACCTAGCGCACGACGTAAAAAATCAGACCGGCCTCGGCGAACCCGCCCGCGACTGGTATCCGATCAGCTTCATGTCCACCTTCAGCGACTGGGCCGACGTAATGCACGCCGGTGAACCCAACAACGACTGGGGCCAACTCTCCTGCGGATGTCATCCGAATTGTGGAACTGGGATGGCTATCATGATTGATAAGGAGACTAAGGAGGCGGTGCCGGTTACTGCTTTCTTGAAGGGCGATCAGTTGGCTAAGGATATTGCCAAGGTCAATGATGCGGCTCGGTCCAAGTTCTGGACGATTTTTGGGATGGCGTTGTGCCTGATGAAGAATTACGACTCGTTCAAGTCGCCGACGCACTTCAAGATGCTGGACCTGTTGCGGAAGTTCGATAAGAACTTTAACGCTACCGGAAAGAATTATGGCAAGGTTGGTCCGGACCGGACGATTGATGATGTCATGAAGCGTCGTCAGGATCGCTGGAATTTTCTGTTTGTTGCGGGGATGTGGTTCCAGGATTTGTTCAACTACGACTTCCGGCGGACGGAACAGTGCATCATTCCTTACGCTACGCAGGAAGGCGAGATCAGTTTCTGCGCTTACAACACGGGCGTGGGCTGGCGGAACATTATCGAGAAGATGCACATGACGGCAACGCTCACCAAGTGGTACGAAGAGCACGGGCGTCATGAGATCTTCGCGGGCGGCAAGAAAGTCAGCATGGAAGACGCCGCGCACACCTTGCAGTTGCGAGAAGGGATTGTGACCCAGGAAATCCAGCACGATCTCGACAAGTTGGGCATCGCGAAGACAGCGCGTGAAGAAAAAGTTCGCGCACGCGACGCCAAGCAGGCTGCGGCACGCGGCAATGCCAAGAACGACGCGGCTTACGATGCACGCATGGCCGCACTCTATCGGGAAGTGGTCCTGAAAGAAAAGCCGGCAACTTCAGACGAAGGCGGATTCATTCCGCTGGGTGCGATCGCTCCGGCCAGTGCCAGCAACGGCAATGGTGCGGCGAAGAGTGCCGAGCAAGTGGGAGAGCCGGTGGCAGGCGACTAAGGTTGCAGTTGCTGTCTACGAGTTACGCCCAAAGTAATAAGGCCGCCGCGAGGCGGCCTTATTTGTTTGAAATTGAAACCCGGGATTGGTCTGCTTCGAAATCAAGAAGGCCGGTCCAGCGGAAAGTCTGGAAGCGCAATGGCGTCCGGGAGAGGCCTCATTTACGCATCCGATCATGCTTTTCTGTTAACTGTCCATTCACATACCAATAGACTTTGTGGTTGACACAGTGCAAAGAAGTGGGTAGTTTTGTTGCGCAACGGGGAGGCGTATTTCCCTTTTGTTCCTCCTTATAGAACTAAATAACGCATGGCATACTTTGGCCGGGTGATATTTGCCGTGCTATGAGCTTTATAAGTAGAGCCACAGGAGATGTATGCCACCGTCTAATGGTTTTGCCCTGAGTCGCTATGCCCTTCACTCGTTTCTGATCGTAGGTTGTTTGTTTTTCTCAGTGTCGTCTGCCGCAATCGATGCGCGTGCGGCGACTCATTCCGCCGCCGAGACGACCTCCAAAGCCGCACTACAGTACGGAAAAATTCCTCTTGCGTTTGAGCCGAATCGCGGGCAAGCGGCGCCTGGCGTGCGCTATGTCAGCCATGCTCGCGGTATTTCGATATTTTTGCGGGACCATGAAACCACCATGGTGGCCGCGGACTCCGATTCCGGTCGGGCTAACCCGGTGGTGATCGGTTTTAGTTTTTTGGGTTCTAATTTAGCGACCTTGCCAAGAGCCGTCTCGCGTCAGGAAGGCATCAGCAACTACCTTGTCGGTGACCCGGCGCAGTGGCATACCGGAATCCCTACCTTTGCCCAAGTGGAATATTCCAACCTGTATCCTGGAATCGATCTTGTTTATTACGGAAATGGTCAGTATCTGGAACAGGATTTTCGTATCGCTGCGCATGCAGACTACCGGGTAATTCGCATTCACTTGGAGGGCGTTGCAAGTCTGCAAAAAGATTCGCAGGACGGAATGCTTAAGGTGCACACGGAACAGGGAAACTTTCTCCTGAGTGCACCAACTATATATCAGGTTTCCGGCGGACGACGAGTCACAATCCCAGGTGGGTATGTCGTTACCGCGAAGGATGAAGTGCAATTTCGAGTAGGACAATATGACAAGCATCTGCCCCTGATCATCGACCCGGTCTTGAATTATTCGACGTATCTTGCCGGAAGTAGTTCGGATGTGCCCGCTGCCATTGCCGTAGATTCAAAAGGGAGCGCCTACGTTACGGGTTATACTTTTTCCAGTGATTTCCCAGTCAAAAATCCGGAACAAGCCGCATGCAGTAATTTTTGTGGCGCTCCGGACGTTTTTGTTACAAAGTTGAACCCTGCCGGAACTGGACTCATCTATTCCACTTTTGTCGGAGGAACCAACGCTGACCAGGGGTCGGCCATTGCTGTCGATAGCAAGGGGAATGCGGCTGTCGCGGGTCTGACGTGGTCGTCCGATTTTCCCCTCAAGAACGCTACGACGGTAATACTCAGTAATTACAGTAACCATGGGTTCGCTTTCTCGCTTACTCCAACCGGGAGTGGTCTAAATTTTTCGACGTACCTGGGTGGCACAAACAGTGACGCATCTACCGGAATTTCCGTCGATGCTACCGGCAAGGTGTACGTCGCTGGCTACACCGACTCGCCAAATTTTCCGGTAACACCGGGCCACCAGATCGGTCCTGTACCAGGGGATAATGGCAATGGCAATGACATTTTTTTGGCGCAGTTTAGTCGAACTGGCAAATTAGCATACTCAACACTGATCGGGGGGAACTCCAACGGTTATCAGGGAACCTTTGGGATATCTCCAATTTCTGTAAGAGTGGACGCGGCACAGGAGGCGATCCTGGCCGGAGCGGCATTTGCGGGCTTTCCTACAACGCCGAACTCATTCCAGCCAGACTACCCTTCGAGCAATGGCGGCGCCAGTGGGTTCATTGCGATGCTGAACTCTACTGGAACCGCATTAGTCAACGCCACCTATCTGGGTGGTAGCGCTTACGACGCAGTTTCGCAAATCGACCTTGACGCGGCCGGAAACGTATATGCGGCGGGAACGGCGCAATCTGTGGACTTTCCAATCACGCCCGGAGCCTTCCAAACCACCCACACACAACCCGGTCCGGTGTCGTTTATTACGAAGATGAATCCGGGGTTGTCCGAACTGGTCTACTCGACGTACTTCGGCGGAACTGGGTCTGGCTATGGACAAGGCATATCGGCTACGGGAATCGCGGTGGACGGGAACGGCAAGGCTGTAATAACGGGCTATACCAACCAGACCGATCTACCGTTGTTCAGTCCGTTGCAAAGCCAGCCGCCGCAAAATATCTACGGGAATGCAACCGCCGCCTTTCTCGCCGTTTTGAACGGGGCGGGAAGCGCTGTGGAATTTTCTACTTACTTCAGCGGCTCAACCGGTACCACCGGACAGGGCGTGGCTGTCGACCCCACGGGAAATCCGTATCTCACCGGGACCACTTACGATAGCGACCTCCCAACTACGCCCGGTGCATTCCAAACAGTGCCGCCTGTCTTCAATAGTCAGCATGCTTTTGTCACTAAGTTCGATTTAAGCAGCCCAAATGCAGCAGTCTGTCTATCGACCGGCGCGTTATATTTCCAGTCGATCGTGGGGAAGCCGTCTTACTCTGATTCTCTTACCCTGACCAACTGCGGGTCGGCCGACCTTCTGATCAGCAGCGAGGCGGTCAGCAATCCTGCCTTCGTCGTAACCTCCCATTGCACCAAAATTTTGCCAGGCGCAGCATGTACACTCAAAGTACAGTATGTGCCGGCAGCAGGGGCAAATTACGATACGGGCACGCTTCAATTCACGGACAACGCCCCTATTCCCCATCAATCGATCGCGCTCAATGGCTACGTCGATCGGCCCACCATCAATATTTACAATTACGGTTTGGGATTTTCCGATCAGATTGTAGGCGTCACCAGCAGTCCGGTCTATTTGCAGGTCTACACCCAGGGCGATCTGCCTCTGCACATCACTTCCGTCGTCGCGACAGGAGATTTCCAGGCGGTAAATCACTGCCCCAAGTCTTTACCACCCAATTACAAGGTGTGTAACCTGGGAGCCACTTTCACACCCACGGCGGTGGGCCCCGCAACTGGCACCCTCCTTGTGTACGACGACGCTCCGGGCAGTCCACAGGTTGTGCAGCTTTCTGGAAACGGCATCGACACCTATCCGCAACCCGTCATCACCTTCAGCTATCCCAATTCTGCGCCAGCCGGATCTGGACCTGTAAAAGTGAATATCGACGGCAACGACATCTTTGCGGAATCCACAGTGCAGTTGAATGGAAGGCCATTTAATGGCCCCGTGAAACATTTTGTAGGCGGGCTGGAAGTTACTCTCGGCGCAAGCCTGCTTCATTCCATGACGACTTTATCCTTGCAGGTGGTCAATCCCGCGCCTGGGGGCGCTTCCGCTCCGTTGGAGTTCAACGTCTTTAAGCAGACGCCTCTCGGGGCCGCAGACGTGGTCTTCGAACCGATCACCCGCCAGTTCTATGCCTCGATCCCGGCCAATTCTTCGACGAACCCGAATTCTCTGATTAAGATTGACGCCGTCACGGGCGCAGTCGGTCCTCCGATTCCGATCGGAAGCGATCCGGGAGCATTAGGGCTCTCCGATGACGGAACAACACTTTATGTCGCATTGAATGGCGAAGGCACGGTTGTTCCCTTCGACATTAGTACCCAAACCACGGGAACACCCATCGCACTCGGCGTCGATCCCGCTAAAGGGCAGCTGAGCGCAATCGATCTACAAGTGCAGCCCGGAACGCCGGGCAACGTTGTCGCAACCCTGCGTGCAAGGTATTACGGCAATGATGGGATCGCATTGATTTCTAACGGCGTTGTGGTGTCGGAATTCCTCAACGAACCTCCCAACAACGTGAGCCCCGGAGGGATGCGTTTTGTCGGTAGCTCCGACGTGTATGGCTGGCAAACTGGCTACAACGAGATGGGAATCCTCCATTTTGTCATCTTCAACAACCAACTGCTGGAGGCTCCAGGTTTTCAAGCGTCCTACGGTGTGGGGGTGTTTGCAACTGACGGCACCAACCTGTTCGATATCAATGGACAGATTTTCAACGCGAGCACCGGTGGTGTTGTCGGAAATCTGGGGACGACAGGTGTGGCAATTTTTGAAGAGCCCAGCGTTAGCCGATTGTTTTTGAGCGCCTCACCTTTCGGCGGCTTTGCAGTGTTCGATTCGAATACCTTTTCCCCGATAGGATCGTCTGGAGGCCCCACTCCGGCAACGGTGCGGCTTGGACATTGGGGTCAGGACGGGCTGTATTATTTGATTTCCAACGGGAATAATTTTGATCTCGTGCAGGTGCGCTCGAACTTCTTCAACTCTCCCTCTCGCTGAAGCTAGCATCGAAGGGGCATTGGTGTTCTTTGGGCGGGTGACGCAGGTAATCCGAGCGTACCCCACACATCGCGCACTTTGCGATGTGTGGTTTTGGACGTCACCGGAATGCGTCGAGATAACTATTACAGCGAAGCCTCCGGTCAGATGTGGGCAACCCGGCGGGTGGCCGAGGTAACACACGGGTGCCCCACCGTTCGTCCTTTGAAATGGCGCCGTCGACGGAAACGCCCTCACCAATTGTCGGTTACCCTCCGCGTTGTCTGGCCTTACAAAACTCGTGCCGTTCGCTGAACGGCCTCCGGAAAAACTCACTAATTCCCCATCAAGACAACGCTGGGGCTAAAGCCCATGATGAATTCACGCAACTTACGCGGCCCTGAAGGGCCGCTCCTCCACGGTCGCGCACGCGTTCATGAATTTTTCCGCAGCCGGTGAAGCGACTGGAGCATGTTTGTCCCACCATCGTCGTGTTAGATCGAGTTTCGTAACAGACTCGTTGTCTGGCGCGGCTCCCTGATTGCTCCTTCCGTATAATTCCAGTGGACCATTGGCGGGTGACCCACATCGGCGTCGAAGTATAGCTGGTTTCTAAGGTGCGATGACGGAGAAAACAAAGTGGGGCACCCAGTTGTTTATGACGCCGGAGAAGTGCGCCACCCGCCTTCGTCAAGTGAAGGAAATTGCACTGCGCCGGAATGAGTGCTTTTTTATCGTGCATCTCGGCCACGGCGAATCAACCCTGTCGAAACGTTCTCCCGCTAAAGCCTACTCCGCAGTCTCCCGCTCCGGAGCCGCGGCATCCAGAACTTCCCTCACCTTGGCGACGAGCGCCGACAATGAGAAGGGCTTGGCCAGAAACCACAGTCCAGGATCGAGCACGCCATAATGCACGATGGCGTTGTTGGTGTAGCCCGAGATGTACAGGACCCTGGCGTGCGGGGAAATCTGTTTCACCTGCTCGGCGAGCTGCGGGCCGCTCATCCTAGGCATGATCACGTCAGTGACCAGCAGTTGAATGTTGTGGTGATTTTGACGGCACAGGGCGAGGCCTTCTTCTGCGCCCGTTGCGGTCAATACTTTGTAGCCGCAGTTAGTCAGTACGGACGATGTCCATTGACGGAGTTGGGTGTCATCTTCGACCAGCAGGATCGTCTCCGTTCCGCGTTGCATGCCCGCCGGCCGCTTCTCCGTTCCCACTTTTTCGGCAGGTTGATCGACTCGGGGCAGATAGATCTTGAACGTCGTCCCCTGATCCGGTTCGCTGTAAACCCAGATGTAGCCTCCACTCTGTTTCACGATTCCGTAGACCGTGGAGAGTCCGAGACCGGTGCCCTTGCCGACGTCCTTGGTTGTGAAAAAAGGTTCGAAGATATGCGCCTGAGTTTCCGGACTCATGCCGGTTCCCGTGTCACTCACCGCCAGCATGACATAACGTCCCGGCTGTAGAGGCCGGTGTTCGCGGGCATAGGCGTCGTCCAGATCCATGTTTTCGGTTTCCAGGGTCAGCTTCCCCCCCTGCGGCATGGCATCGCGCGCATTCAGTGCGAGGTTAAGAATGACCTGTTCGATTTGCCCGGGATCGGCTTTGACCGTGCCCAAGGCACGACCGGGTACGGTCAGTACCTGGATGTCTTCGCCGATCAACCGCCGCAGCATGGTGTCGAGATTCATCATGACGTCGTTCAAATCGATCACCCGCGGCGAGAGCACCTGCTTTCGACTGAAGGCCAGCAGTTGGCGGGTAATTCCGGCAGCGCGGTCGGCGGCGGATCGGATTTGGTTCGTGGCGTCGGTCAGCCGGCTTGCCGGTGGAAGTCCATCGGTCAAGACCTGCGTGTATCCCATGATGACCGTTAAGAGGTTGTTGAAGTCGTGAGCAACGCCGCCAGCAAGACGCCCAATCGCCTCCATTTTCTGGGACTGCCGGAGTCTCTCTTCGAGCGCTACGCGCTCGGTCACGTCTTGCACCAGCGAAGCAACGCCGAGCAAACGTCCGGATTCATCGACCAGCGGCGTGTTGTACCACTCGCAGGAAATGGTCCGGCCGTCCTTGGTGGTGTTGTTGTTGGTGCTACGCGTCCCGCCCTTTTGGTCTCGGAGTGCTTGCCAGACCTCCTCCACGTGATGGCGGAACGCGGGAGACACGATGAAGCTGGCATGTTGACCGATGGCCTCCTCGCGTGAGAATCCGAAGATGTGGTGGGCTGCGGCATTCCAGGACGCCACGCAAAACTGAGGATCCCATTCGATCACGGCCAGCGGCGTATGCTCGATGTGAATCTGCAACCTTTGCTGTGATTTGTGAATCTCCTGCTCCGCACGTTTGCGATCGGTGATATCACGCGAGATTCCGAGCAGGCCAACAACCCGGCCAGTCGCGTCACGATACGGACCTTTGGTGGAGAGGTAAGTCCTCGTGACGCCGCCCAAGGTTGCATCTTCCTCATAGGTGCAAGCCTCCCCGGCACGGATCACGGCCTCGTCACGCTCCATGATTTGACGGCCGTTTTCCGGAGAGAAGAGCTCACGATCATCCTTACCAACGACCTCTTCAATGCTTCGTCCCAGAAAATGAGCACCCGCGGAATTCATCATCAGGTAACGGCCCTGCAAGTCCTTGACGAATACAGCGTCTGTGGTTCCCTCGGTAATCCCTTGCAGCAGGGACAGATTCTTCTGCAGTTCCTGAGAGCTGTATAGCAACTGTCTCTGCACCAAAAACAGACGTCCGCTGGCCGCAGCGATGGAGACCATCACCAGGAGAGCGGACCAGAAGAACTGCTCCTGCGCGATCTGCAAGAGAAGTGGAAAAACAATCGCGGGGATGAGCAAGGGGGAAAACTGCGCCAGCAGTCGCATGCCCGGGGCGAAGGGCTCGATTGGGTCGTGCAGGTTCTGTTCGGTGCCGTCCCATGTCGCGGCAATCGCGATGAGAATGCTGTACGTGAAGGTCCACGTCAGGTCGAGCCAGGTGCCCTGCTGATATGTCCGGTTGGCAAAAGCGAATAGAGTCGCATTGGAGGTGATGGCGAAGGCGAAAAAAAACACCGCCATATCCAGAAAAAATGTACGTGCCGTGCGATAGGAAGTAAGCAGTCCTCGCACCAGAAAACTGAGGGCCAACAGCCCGAAGAAGGCCAGGCCGACGTGAAAAGCGCGAACCGCCATGACCTGTTCCGAAGCTTGCCATCGTGAGGGCACATAGAGCAGTGAAAGCTCGACGGACAGCACCAGTGTACAAACTTGCGCAAAATCGCATACCCGCAACCACCGGAATTCGCTATTCGGGTCTCGCGGACTCAGAAACAGCGTCATCATGGCGGGCACGGCCCAGAAGAACACCAGGATGTCGCTCGGCCACAAACTGCCGCCAGGAACGTGCAGATAGTCGAAGTAGTAGGTAAAAACAATCTGGCCAAGGGAAGCGAGGGCGAGAGAAAAGGAAGCCAGGCGCCAAACCCGCCTGCCAAAAGAACCCGATCTGCGTGAGGCGAACCAACAGGCGATGGCGGCCAGGAGGGCAGTCGCCGCCCCGATCCAGTCACCCCAACGCGAGGCGAACTGGGTACCATACCGGGCTACGAGCAGAATCAGGTGTACAACAATCAGAAGTGCTGCCGCTGCGATCGCCGCCTTGCGATGCTTGGGCATCAATTAACCTCGATTTGGCGCTGCTTTTCGAAGGCGCCTCGGAGCACGTCGCAAGTTCGCACCCCAGTGTATACACTCACGCCCGCGCGCCGCAATCACCTGAGGTAATCGAGGGTGCCCAACACATGGCGTAGTTTGGCGATGTGTGGGTGTGTGCACAACCGAAACGCGCCTTCCGTATAATCCAATGTGACCATTGCCGGCTCCGGGATGTGGGTAAAGGGCCACAATGTCGAATCTCCATGGCAACGCGTCCGCTAGAACTGAGCATTGACGAGTACCTTCGCGAGAGGCTGATGCCCGTGGAGGGGACGATTCCCCATCTCGCGGGCATTGATATGTACGGGAGTTCCATTCCCGCTGGCACGGTCGGCGGGGATCTTTTTGAGTACATCAATTTTCAGCAGCGCTACAACATCGACGCGCGAATTGCACGCGCCATCAAGTTGTCCAAGGACTACCTGCAGCCCCTTCCCAAAGGCCAGACTCCGCGAAACTCGGTGGACACGCACGTGCAGTGGCTGAAGACGAGGCCGGGCTACACTGCCGCCGTCGCCGCTGAATACAGACGAGCGAAAGTCTCAGAGCAACAACGCATCGCCGAAGATCTCCGCGAGCTTTACACCACGGCTGGAGTGTTGCTGGTGGATGCACAGGGCCATGGGGTCATCTCGGCGAAGATTGCGTCCACGGTTCACGACACGTTTCATGCACTCATGCTTGTTGAACTCGATCGATACGGGAAGACTACGCCAGAGGTGTTTGAGAAGCTCAATCTCAGGCTCGCGCAATCCGTGACGGCGCGAAACGCCCTCGGACGCGATCCGAACGACAGTGCGCGGGAGATTGCAACGATGCTGTATGGAGAAATCCGCCCTGGAGGACTATTTCGTTTTGTCAATTTTGGCCATCCTCCGCCGCTGGTATTCTCTGCCGAATTTGGAAAGTTCATGGAAATCGGCAAGGCGCGCATGGTGCAGTTTCTGGCGCTCGGCCTGGAAATTCCGGAAGATCATCCGGATCGCAACAGATATTTCTCCATGGCCAGCCGGCCCCGGCAGATCAACGCCTCGGACCTGGGAGAAATTACGCTAATGAGTCCGGGAGACATTCTCTTCCTTTATACGGATGGCGTTTACGATGGCAGCGACGATGAAGACCGGCTTCGCATCGAGCAGGTGATGCGCGACCACAAGAATGCTCCAGCCAAGGAGATTTGCAGCGCGATCCTGGAATACGCCGTCGAACAGGACGAGCGGCTCGTCGACGAACAGGATCGCATTGACGACAAGACCGTGGTGATCATTAAGCGGGCCTGAAGATTGCTGAAAAGAGTCCGCGGCGCGTACCTCGGGGGCTGAAGCCCAGGTCAAAAGAAAGGCCTTATCGCAGCGGTGAACAGCTGCGCCACCCAAAAGCTCGCTTTTTTCAGGAGGATTCCCATGTCTGAGATTCGGATTCGTCCGGCGGCGCGACCCGATCTGGAGCGGCTCACCGAAATCTATAATCACTACGTCGTGAATACTCCGGTGACGTTTGACATCGAGCCGTACACCGCCGAGCGTCGGGAGCCTTGGTTCGTGCAGTTCGGTACTTCGGGACGTCATCGTTTGCTGGTGGCCGAGATCGGCGGGCGCGTGACAGGATATGTTGGCTCGATGCGTTGGCGTCCGAAGGCAGCGTACGACACGACCGTCGAGACAACGATCTATTGCGCGCCGGAGGCGGTTGGCAATGGCATCGGAAAGCGTCTGTATGCGGCCCTGTTTGACGTTCTGCGGGGTGAAGATGTGCATCGCTTTGTAGCGGGATACACGACGCCGAACGCGGCGACTGCGGCGCTCCATGCACGGTTTGGATTCAAGACGGTCGGCGTGTTCTCGGAGGTTGGACGGAAGTTCGGGAAATATTGGGATGTGTGCTGGATGGAGCGCGGGAAGGAATGATCAGGATTTCGCCAAAGAAATAACCGCGGAGATCGCGGAGGTCGCAGAGCAAAAACTCTAACTGCTGCATCAGTAACTGGTGGACCGGGCAAGCGTTGAACTTGCACCTTCGGAAGAAATTTCTTGGACGAGAATACGGATCCGACGTGCTCCATTACACTACCGGCCCAACCTTCAGTAGCGCTGTGTAAGCTGTCCAAGAGCGCTGCTGACGTGTTTAGATTAGAGTTAACTAATCCGCGGGACCAGTATCTATCGATGTACTGCGTTACTTACTCGATGCCTCCCAAGTGCAGTGCAGCGGAAATGGTGATCGTGATATTCCGCACCGATGCAGCCATGCAGTTCTGACGGTCGACGAGGAAGTCAAAGGCTTAACCGCACGGGACACAGAGGATCACGGAGGAAATCGGGCTCTCGATAAACGTCGATCTGTTTGAGGCACTACCCTAGCAGGCTGCTGAAAAAGTCTTTTCGTGGCGAAGACTCCGCCCTCAGTGGCTGAAGCCAAAATCTAAAGCAAAGCGGTTACCGCAGCGGTGAACCGCTGCGCCACCCAAAAGCAAGGTCAACACCGACTTCTTCCGCAGCCTCTTTAACCATGGAGTGCACAGATGGTCACAGGGGAAACCGGCGACCCATAAATGTCGATCTTTTTGACGCACTACGCTAGGTTCCTCAGTGCAGACTCTCGATCGCTGGTTGCACCCAGGGAAACAGAAAGCGTCCGATTCCGGGAAACTGGGAGGCGAGTACGGTGAGTAGCGGAAGTGCGCCGTAGGAAACCAGGCGACGACGGAACGCCGTGAGAAGCCCACGAAAAGGAACAGAAAGGAAAGACGCGGGCTGTGTGACAATGCTCAGTCGCGCAGGATCGCTTGCCGGAACAAGACACAAATCGGACGCCATCGCTGTCGGAGATTGCATTGGTTTTCCTGAAGCTGGGGACAATTGCGTTCGGAGGTCCGGCTGCGCACATTGCGATGATGGAAGAAGAATTTGTGCGCCGGCGCTATTGGCTGAGCGAGTCGGAATTTCTCGACCGGCTGGCGGCTGCGAACCTGATTCCGGGGCCGAGTTCCACTGAGCTGGCAATTTTCGTGGGGCAGTTGAAGCGGGGATGGCGCGGGCTGGTGGTCGCGGGCAGTTGCTTCATTGTTCCGGCCGCGCTGATTGTCTCGGTCATCGCGTGGGCCTATGTGCGCTTTGGTTCGCTGCCGCAGGCGGAAGCAATGCTGTACGCGATCAAGCCAGTGGTGGTGGCGATTGTCGTGCAGGCTCTGGGTAAGTTTTCACGAACCGGTATCCGGACGATTTTTCTTGCCGGGCTGGCGGTCCTGGCCGCGGTTGCGAGTCTTCTTGGAATCGGTCCGGTCTTGGTGTTGCTGGTTGCCGGGATCATATCGGCGATCGTGACGTGGACGAGGAGTGGTCGACAGTTTCCGTCCGTTGCAGTATTGCCCAAGCTGTTTGCTGCGACGGCTACAGCGGTGACTGCGGGCGTCGCAGCGCCGGTTGGGCTGCTACGCCTTTTTCTTTCGTTCGTGAGAATCGGGTCGGTGATATTTGGCAGCGGATATGTGCTGCTCGCATTTCTGCGGTCGGAGTTTGTCGAGCGGTTGCATTGGCTGACCGAACGGCAACTGATTGATGCGGTGGCGGTGGGACAATTCACTCCGGGGCCGTTGTTCACAACGGCAACCTTCATTGGTTATATCGTGGCGGGGTGGCCGGGCGCGCTGGTGGCTACGGTGGGAATTTTTGTGCCGGGATTTCTGCTGGTGGCATTGTGCGGACCTTTTATCTCGCGGTTCCGGCGCGCTCCTCTTGTGGCGGCTGCGCTGGACGGAGTGGTGGCTGCGTCGATTGCGTTGATGGCGGTAGTGGCATGGCAACTGGGCCGCGCGGCGGTGGTGGATCGTGCAACACTCGCGCTGTTTTTGGTGAGTGTAATCATGCTGCTACGTTTCAAGCTGAATTCGGTTTGGCTCATTGTGGCAGCGGCAGCCGTGGGTTGGACTTTGCAGATTCTTCGATAAGAGAATCTTCGATAAGAAGATCACGACAGGAGATCGAGCTTGGTCGTGTTGCTGATGGGCGTGTCGGGAGCGGGGAAGACGACGGTCGGGAAACTGCTGGCGTCGCAACTCGGGTGGGAGTTTGCCGACGGCGACGACTATCATTCGGCCGCCAATGTGGAGAAGATGCGGAGCGGGATTCCGCTGACCGATGAGGATCGCGCGCCCTGGCTCGAGAGTCTGCGTGCGCTGATTGTGGGGTGGATCGATTCGAAAAGGAACGGTGTTTTGGCTTGCTCGGCGTTGAAGAGAGCGTATCGTGACAGGTTGGTCGTCAGTCCGGAAGTGCGCGTCGTCTATTTGAAGGCGGATCGGCAGGTGCTGCGGGAGCGGTTGCTGGGGCGGCACGATCATTACATGCGCGAGCCGATGCTGGAGAGTCAGATCGCTACGCTCGAAGAACCTTCGGATGCGCTTGTGGCAGATGCTGATCGGTCTGCCGGCGAGATTGTGGCGGAGATTAAGAAAAGCTTTTAGCGGAAAAGGTCGCGAAGAAAACCCGCAAACGACGCGGAGAAATGCCTCACCCCGGGGACACAGGGATCATCACGGCGAAAATCAAACTCGCAGACGGAATGGAAGAGGCGGTGGTCCGCAAGCTCACGCTGCGGCTGGTGCCGTTTCTTTTCCTGTTGTATATCGTCGCGTATCTGGATCGCATCAACGTTGGATTCGCCGCGCTTCAGATGCAACAGCAGCTTTCGCTGACGGATTCGGTGTACGGGCTGGGCGCGGGAATGTTTTTTGCGGGATATTTCTGTTTTCAGGTACCCAGCAATCTGGCACTGGAGCGCATCGGCGCGCGGCGCTGGATTGCGCTGCTGATGATGGTGTGGGGCGTGATCTCGGCGTCGATGGTGTTTGTCACCGGGCCACGCAGTTTCTATGCGCTGCGCTTTCTGCTGGGAGCGGCGGAGGCGGGATTTTTTCCGGGCGTCATCTTTTACTTGAAAAGCTGGTTTCCGGCGCGCGCGCGGGCTCGGACAGTGGCTCGTTTCATGACTGCTGCGCCGCTGTCGGGCGTTCTCGGCGGACCGATCTCAGGTGCTCTGCTGGGCTTGCATCTGAAGGCGGGGCTGGCCGGATGGCAGTGGATGTTTCTGGTGGAGGGAATTCCGGCAGTGTGTTTGGGAGCGGTCGCATTGGCGTATCTGGTGGACTCTCCCGAGCGCGCGACCTGGCTTACAGATGAGCAGCGCAACTGGCTCCTACACACGCTTCGCGAGGAGCGCGAACAAGTCGTCGCAAGCGCGGGAAGTTTCAGTGCTCTGAAACTGGGCCGCATCTGGATGCTGGCGCTGGTGTACTTAGGGCTGAATACGGCTTCTTACGGCGTGACTTTGTGGCTCCCGAAGATGATCAAGAGCCTCTCGGAAGTGAGCAATTTCACCGTGGGACTGCTGTCGGCGATTCCCTATGTGGCGGCCGCGCTGGCGATGGTGGCAGTGGGCCTGCACTCGGACCGGTCGAGCGAACGGCGCTGGCATACCGCGCTACCGGCATTCGCAGGAGCGGTCGCGCTGACGGGAGCGGCGTTTGCGACCGCGCAGGGGCCTTCGATTTTCCTGATCAGCGTGGCCGTGCTGGGCGTGTTTTCGATGATGGGGCCGTTCTGGTCGATGCCGACGACTCTGCTATCGGGCACGGCTGCCGCCGCGGGAATCGCGTTCATCAATTCGATTGGAAATCTTGGCGGGTTTGCCGGGCCTTACGTCATTGGGCTGGTGCGGACTTCAACGGGACAGTTCAAGGGCGGCCTGTTGCTGGTGAGTGCGGCGCTGGCTATGAGTGGATTCGTGGTTCTGATGGTCAGATTTGATCGGAAGGAGATCAGGCCCCCAGGGGCTGAAGCCCCGAGTCAATCTACGCGCGTTACGCGGCCCTGAAGGGCCACTCTTCCACGGTTGCGCGTACATTCATGAGTTCTTGCGCTTCCGTGGATCTCGGCCTGGCCCAGGTTCGACAAGGAATTTACAAACCGGAGACATTGGCGTGACAACTCCCACGGCACTTGCCGGGTAGCATCCTCTCGCTGCAAGGGAAGTAGTGTTCCCACTTGCACGGGTCTGGTGGTCGCATTCTCTGCGGCCGAGTTTGTCAATCGAGTTCGCTAGCCAAGTTCTGACCAAGTTCGATCATCAAGTTCTGTAATCAAGGAGAGTTCCGTTATGCATCTCGTATCTCGCCGCAGTCTCTTTTTCGCCACCCTGCTTGGACTCGCGCTGGTGCTGCTATCCAGCGCTTCGCTGGCGCAATACAAGAAGACGAATCTGGTTTCCAACCTTCCCACGGGCGCCAAACATCAAGATACGCAGTTGCAGAACGCATGGGGACTTGCCTATGCTCCGTCGAATCCATTTTGGATTAGCGACAATTACTCTGGGCTTTCGACTCTCTACGACGGCACGGGCGTGAAGCAGAGCCTGGTGGTGACGATTCCGACGGCGTCGGGCACGGGAGTGGGGTCACCGACGGGGATTGTCTACAACGGGTCGCAAGAGTTCAAGTTGGACACCTGGGTGTCCGCGTTCATCTTTTGTACTCTGGACGGGACAATCAGCGGATGGTCGCATTTCTCGCCGAGTAAAGCGTTGCTGGGCGTGAACAATTCGGCATCGGGTGCGAGTTATACGGGGCTCGGCATTACCAGCAAGACGTCCGGAAATCGGCTCTATGCAGCCGATTTCAACAACAATAAGGTGGATGTTTTTGATGGCATGTTCCAGCCTGTCACATCGTTCACGGATCACAGTCTGCCGGCCGGTTTTGCTCCCGCCAACATTCAGGACATTAACGGACAACTGTATGTGGCGTTTGCCGATACAGCGGGCGGAGCGGGCGGGTTCATCGACATCTTCAACGAAAACGGCACCTTCGTGAAGACGCTGGTTTCAGGCGCACCCCTGAATCAACCCTGGGGTATGGCAATCGCGCCCAGCAATTTTGGTGCGCTCAGCAACACATTGCTGGTTGCCAATAACACGAATACTGGGACCATTAACGGATTTGATTTGAGCACGGGCGCACTGGTGGGGACAATAAAGAACGCCGCGGGCAAGCCCATCAAGATCAACCAGTTGTGGGGAATCGAATTCGGGGGCGGAACCGTTGCCAACGGCAAGACCAATCAGCTCTTTTATACGGCTGGTCCGAAGAATGGTATTAACGGGCTCTTCGGTGTGATTCAGTAAGCGAGTCAGTAAGCTAGGTCGCATGTGCCCACTCCCTCAAAAAGGAGTGGGCTTTTTCTCTTCTACGCGTCCTTTGCGGACGTATTCACTCAATCAGAGCCACTAACCATCGCAGTGATTTCGTCATTTGTTACGAATTGGTTAAAATAGGAGGTTCCGCCCTCCTACGCGGGCGGCATTGTAAGCCCGAGAGAGCTGCTTGTCCCTGATCAACTCAAATCCCGACCGCAGGCGTCCGGTTGCCCCAGTCTACTGGCGGGTCGAAGGCAGTCTGCTGGAACTGACTACCACGCGGCCGATCGCTTTTTTTGCGTGGAACAGCCAGACGTTTGCTTCGCGGGCATGGCGACGGTTCCTCGTCCTGCTGACGGCGGTGTTGCGGCCGTTGCTTTACGCGGTCAACCGGAAGGCGGCGACCAGGATTGTGCACGCAGTATTGCGCGGGATCACCCGTGACCGGTTGGACCTTCTCGGTGAGGAGGAGTTTGAGTACAAGCTCAAACCTCTGCTGAAGGATGAAGGAGTGAAGAGGCTCAAGGCGTTGCAGGATTCGGGCGCCGAAGTGGTGCTGGTCAGTCAGGGACTGGAGCAGGTGATGCGTCCGCTGGCACAGCATCTGGGAGTGCGGTGGATCATTGCCAATCGCCTGGAGTTTCGGGACGGCGTGGCTACGGGCAGGTTGCTGAGTCCGGTGATTCGTCCGCGCGGGTTGTTCGCGCGAATTCGCGAGGCGGGGCCGGATGGACAACAGAGTACCGCTCGCTGGGTGCGCGCTTTGGGTTTGCGCGGGTTAAGGGCTTTGGAGGGAGCGACGGTGTCGGCGGAGCGGGTTGCGCCGGTGCGTCCGCGTCCGATTGTTTATTTTGACGAGACTCGTCACGCAGGACCGTTTTCGGTGCGCAAGGCGCTGGCCGGTAAGCGCGTGCTGCTGATTGGCGTGACGGGATTCATCGGGAAGGTGTGGCTCGCCAATACGCTGCTGGATTTGCCCGAGATCGGGATGCTGGTTTTGCTGATCCGGCGGCAGAAGTCGAATCCCGGGCGAGCGCGCTTCGAGAAGATGATAGAAGAGTCGCCGGTGTTTGATCCGCTGTTTGAACGCTATGGCGATCGGCTGGGCGCGTATCTTGCGGATCGAGTGGAAGTGGTGGAGGGCGATGTTTCGCTGCCGGGGATGGGTTTGGATCCGGCGGTGGCGGCACGGCTGCAAGGGGAGCTGGACGTCATTATCAACAGTTCGGGACTGACGGATTTCAATCCCGACTTGCGGGATGCGCTGGCGGTGAATGTGGACTCGACGTATCACCTGATCGAGTTCATTCGCGGATCGAAACACGCGGCGCTGCTGCATCTTTCGACCTGCTACGTGGCCGGGCAGCGCGATGGGCGGGTCAGTGAGCGGGTTCGTCCGAATTACACGCCAGCGGGAGTGGCGGATTTTGATGCCGACCGCGAATGGCATGCGCTCCATGACCTGGTGGAGACGACGGAAGCCCGAGCGGAAGGTCCGGAGGTCACCGAAGAACTGAGGCAGCAGGCGCTCGGCAAAGAGCATGCAGCCAAGGATCTCCACGGCGCGGCGCTGGATAATCAGATTCGCAAAAACCGCGTTCGCTGGTTGAAGAGTACCCTCACCGACGCGGGCATGAGCCGGGCACGCGAACTGGGCTGGCCAAATACCTATACGTTCAGCAAGAGTCTGGCGGAGTCGTTGATCTCGAAATATGGGACCGGGCTGCCGATTGCCATTGTTCGGCCGGCGATTGTCGAGACATCGGTCTTCCAGCCGTTTCGCGGGTGGAATGAGGGAATCAATACCTCGGCGTCCCTGTCGTATCTGCTGGGCACTGCGTTCCGGCAGTTGCCATCGAATGAGCGTAAGCGGCTCGACATCATTCCGGTGGATGCGGTGTGCGCGGGCATGACGCTGATCGCGGCAGCGCTGGTGGAGCGGCGCCATGATCCTCTCTATCAACTGGCGACTTCGGTGACCAATCCTTGCGATATGGGCCGATGCATAGAGCTAACTTCCCTTGGACATCGCAAGCACTACCGGGCGCAGGAAGGGCTGGAATATTGGTTACGATTGCGGATGGATGCGATTCCGGTTTCGAAGACGCGGTACAAGAGGATGTCGGCGCCGGCGCAGAAGATGATCATCAAGTCGATTCAGGCGATCATGTCGCCGTTGCCGGTGCGCAAGCCGCTGGCGAAAGCGGAGCGTAGCCTGGAGCGCGTGGAGAAGTTGATCGAATTGTTTGAACCGTTCATCCTGCACAACGAACATGATTTCGTGGCCGACAATGTCGAGAAGCTGGCGCACGCGCTGGTGCCGGAAGAGCGGGCGGTGTTTGGATATGACGCGGCTGCGGTCGATTGGTGGGAATACTGGATTGAAATTCATATCCCGGCACTGCGGCGATGGACGTATCCGCTGATTGAAGGGCGTCCGCTGGAGGCCCGCGCGCCGCGGAGTTTGAGGGCACCGGCTGAGAAGGCAGACGCAATGAAAACGGGTACGGGTGCAACGTTGCGCTACTCCTAACTACGCCTGGGGAAATTCAAAGTTTACATGGCCATATTTCTGACTGGATCCACGGGGTACATCGGCGCACATGTTGCTGCCAATCTTTTGCAGCAGCACGAATCGACCCTGAATCTGCTGGTGCGCGGCCGTGATGCGCATGACGCCGAAGTGCGACTCTGGAACGCGCTCCAGTTGCACCTGCCGTTCAAGGCTTTCCGCGAATACCTGGAGTCGAAGATACGGATTTTCATCGGCGACCTGACTGATCCCCGGTTCGGCATGGAAACGGACACGTACGATCGTCTCGTCCATACGACCGATTCGATCATTCATTGCGCGGCTTCGTTGAACCGGAAATCCGAGAAGAGCTGCCTTAATGTTAATCTGCGCGGGACGCTCGAAGTCGCGCAACTGGCGCGGCGTTCGCACTACTATCACGGGCTGCAGCGGTTTTCGAATGTCAGCACGGTGGCGGTGGCGGGAAAACGCAATCACGAGATCGTTGCAGAAGACCGGTCGATCGAATGGGAACGGTCGGACTACGATCCGTATGCGCGCACCAAGAAATTCTGCGAGCACATGGTGCGGGAGCTGTTGCCGGACGTGCCGCTGACAATCTTTCGTCCTAGCATCGTGCTTGGAGACAGCCGCTTTCCAGAGACGACGCAGTTCGATATGGTGCGGTCCTTTGTTTTTCTTGCGGGATTGCCGGTGCTGCCGTTTCGTCCGGATGACAAGATTGATATCGTGAACGTCGATTTTGTTGCTGATGCGATTTCCACGCTTCACATGAAGGCTAACCCGCTCCACGATACCTATCACCTTTCTTCGGGAAATGGATCGCAGACTTTCCGGGAACTGACCACGGCGCTCTCCGACGCGCAAGCCAAGCGTAGCCCGATGTTTGTGCCCCTGCTGGAAAAACCGTTCAGTTCTATCGTGAACACGTTAGCGAACCGCAAAGGTCCGATTGGTCACGGAGCAGCGTTGATGAAAGTATTTTTGCCCTACCTGATGTGGAATACGGTATTCGATAACACACGCGTCACATCGGAACTCGGACGGAAGCCGGTTCCATTTTCGCAATACAGCTTCCCGCTGCTGAAGTTCAGTCGCGAACATGATTTCAGTTATCCCTATCAGCCATGGCCGCAGGGCGCAGGAGGAGCAGCGGCATGATGGATTTTTTTCTGGAGGCCTGGGTCTCGGCCATCATCGAAGGCAAGAAAGCCCAATGGGTGCTAGGTAGGGGTAAGCCGTGGCAGTCCGGCGAAAAGCTCAAGCTTCTGTTTGCCGGCTACAACGGCACGCGTAACACCGGGTCGGACGTACGGGTAGAAGAGATGCTTCGACAGGTCCGTCGCGTGCTGGGTCCGGAGAATGTTGACCTCAGCATGATGACGTTCAACTTCGATCGCTCGCGTGGATACTTCGAAGGAACGTCTCAGGTACGGTTGCCGGATATTTTTCCGCCGTTTCTGGCCAACGAAGTTCCCAAGCATCACGGTGTGGTCGCGTGCGAAGGTTCGATGTTCAAGTCGAAATTCGCGAATGCGTTGGCCACGATGATGATTGGGTCGTTAGGGATTGCGTCAGCCGAGAACAAACTTTCCGTCGGCTACGGCGCCGAAGCGGGACACATGGATCCGCTTGTGGCGAAGATGTGCGGCCGATATTGCAGCAAGTCTTTGGTTATTACGCGTAACGAGGAGTCGCGCAAGATTCTCCGGGAACTGGGTGTGCCCACCGAGTTGGGTACCGACACGGCGTGGACATTTGAGCCGCTGGGCCCGGAATATGGACAGAGGGCGCTTCGCGATGTTGGATGGGACGGCAAGACGCCGGTGCTGGTCGTGTGTCCGATCAATCCGTTTGAGTGGCCGGTGAAGGCATCGCTCGCGAAGGCGGCGCTCCATAGTGTGACGGGTGCTTATGCGTCGAGTCATTACCGCGGGCCGTACTTTCATAATGCCGGACCGGAACAGGACCGGGCGTATGAACATTACCTGAGTTCGATTGCAAAGGCAGTGGCGGCGTTCCGAGAGAAGAAGAATGTCTTTGTGATCATGGTGGCAACCGAGCGGCTGGATGCTCGTCCGGCGAAGCGAATCGCCGAAAAGCTAGGCGGGACGCCGATTCTCACGTCGGAAGAGTACGACATGTATCAACTCGTGAGCATTTTGCGGGCCTGCCACATGATGGTGTCGTCGCGCTATCACGGGATTGTGACTTCGATGCCGGCGCTGGTGCCGTCGGCGGGGATCACGATGGATGAACGCATCCGGAATCTCATGAACGAGCGCGGACATCGCGAGTTGCTCATGAATGTGGATGATCCGGATCTTGCGGAGAGGACTCTGGCGGCGCTCGAGATTCTGGACCGCGAAGGTGAGCGCATCGCGGATGGCATTGCCCGGACCGTCGTACGCAATCTGAAATTGATGGCGAGGATGGGCGTGTACTTCGAAGAAGAAGTGCAGCGGCGGTATCCGGAATTCCCCACGCGCAAGGGTGAGTGGAGTTGGGAGGATTATCTTCCGCCCATGAGTTCGGGGCTACGGGAACTGGTGGGTGCATACTCGTAGAGCCGCGGTTGATGGGTAGTGGTTAGTTAATGCTCCGCATTGATTCGCTTCGCAAGTCAATGCTTCGCTCAGAATGACAGTTCTCAATTGTTTTCATGACTTTCCTCGAACAAATTTTCGCAAGCCTGGCGCAGAATCGCGACATGGTTGTGCTTCAGGAATTGCGCGATGGCCGAGTGGTGCCGGTGACGGCGCAGCAACTGATGAGTCAGATTTCGCAGGGGCGTTCTTATCTGCGACGCTTGCGGCTGAAGAAGGGTGATCGTTGTGCTCTGCTGGCGCATAATTCGACGCAGTGGGTGGCCATGGATCTGGCTATTATGGCCGAGGGGCTGACGGTCGTTCCGCTCTATGCGCGCCAGGCAGCCAGTGAACTGGTGGCGATGATGAAGGATTGCTCGCCGGCGCTGATTTGTTGCGGTGACGAGATCCTGTCGGACTCGATCGCGCAGGAGTGGCCGGAGGCACCGCCACATTTTTCCATGAGCAAGGTTTTTACGGCGTCGCGTCCTCCGCTCTCAGACGAATCGATGGCTGTGGCTGATGGCGATTTGGTGACAATCATCTACACGTCGGGCACCAGCGGCGAGGCGAAGGGCGTGATGCTAAACGCGGGCAACATCGCGCACATGGTCGGATGCACGTCAGGGCGGCTCGATCAACTGATGAAGCGCGGCGTCGGGCAGGACTCGGTGTTTCACTATCTTCCTTTTTGCTTTGCGGGATCGTGGATCATGCTGCTGACGTGCCTTTTCCGCGGTAGCCGGCTGACGCTGAATACCGATCTGGGCAAGCTGGCTTCGGATATGCGCTCGACGGCGCCGGAATATTTCCTCAATGTTCCCGCACTGCTCGAACGGATGCGCAAGGCGGTCGACGAGCAGTTGTGGCAACAAGCGGGTTTCCCTCTCAAGGTGTACAGCAAAGCCAAAGGCGCGTGGGCCCGGCGACAGGAAGGGAAATCGCGCGCGGGAGACGCCGTCTGGCTGGGACTGGCGAACCAGCTTATCTTTCCAACGATTCGCCGGAAGATGATTGGGCGCAAGTTGCGCGCGCTGATCTGCGGATCGGCGCCGCTGAACATCGAAACGCAGATGTATTATGCGATGCTCGGGATTCCGGTTTTGCAGGTGTATGGGCTGACGGAAACGACGGCGATCTGCACAATGGATGATCCGGATGGAAAAGTTGTGCCGGGACGCGTGGGGCCGGCGATTGCGGGCGTCGAGATGAAACTGGGCGAGAATGAAGAAATTCTCGTGCGTGGGCCAAATATTTTTCCAGGATATTGGAATCGGCCCGAGGAGACTGCGAAAGTCCTGCGGGACGGGTGGTTTCACACGGGCGATCAGGGCGAGGTGGATGCATCGGGAAACTGGAAGATCGTCGGGCGCATCAAGAGCCTGATTATTCTGGGGTCGGGACACAACATTGCGCCCGAGCCGATCGAAGAGAAAATTCTGCAGAATTTGCCGGCCGCGGGCCAGGTTGTGCTGGTTGGAAATGCACGCGGATATCTGGCCGCGCTGGTTACGGGAAAAACGAGTAGTGAGGAGGTGCAGTTTGTGCTGGATTCGGTGAATCCGTCCCTTCCACACTACAAGCAGGTGCGGGCCTTTCATATGGCGGGCGATCCGTTCACAATTGAAAGTGGGTTGCTCACGGCGAACGGAAAACTCAAACGCGATCTGATCGCCGAGCGGTATCGGAGCCAAATCGACGAGATGTATCGGGCAACAAAAACAGCATGAACAAATTCCAGGGGCAGGCCATCTCGTGGCAGGTCGTGAATGGCGCGATTGAACTCGCTCTACATCGTGAGCCTTGCAACGAGATTGGCTCGGGAACGCTCGAGGAGTTGGAAACCTTCTCCGCTGCCATGCCACAGCTGGCGAGCGACGCGCATGCTCTGATTGTGCATTCCACGATGAAAGCGGGCTTTTGTGCAGGGGCTGATTTGCGCGAGTTGTATCAAGGTTCGCAGGGAATGTCGAAGAAAGAGGCCGTGAACGGGGTGCGCGAGTTCCTGCGGCGCATTCATGGAGTGATGAACACGCTGGATGCGGCGCCCCTGACGACGATTGCGGCAGTTCACGGCGTTACGTTTGGCGGAGGGTTCGAACTGGCTCTGGTCTGCGACATTATTATTGCGGATCGGATGGCGCGTTTTTGTTTTCCTGAATTGCGGCTCGGGCTGATCCCGGGGTTCGGTGGAATTCCGCGTCTGAAGCGGGATTTGGGGAATGCCGTGGTGCGCGACTTACTACTGACCGGTCGCAGTTTCAACGCGATGAAAGCGCAGCAGATCGGTCTGGTCAGCCAGATTGCGGCCGAAGGCGAGGCTTTGCGGCTGGCAAGGGCGACGGCGGCACAGGTGGGGAAATTCGATCGCCAGACGTCGATGGCTGCAAAAGAGTTTCTGAAACCGATTCCGTATGACGAATTGAAGCGCGAGATCGAGATTTTTTGCGACTTGTTTGCACAGCCCGCTGTCGAAGAAGGGTTGCGGAAGTTTGTGGAGAACGAGGGCGTGCAGCCCTACCTACCGTGACTTGGTAAGTCTCTAATCTGTAATTTTGTAATTGAAGGCAGGACCATGTCCACTGTTGACCATACTCTCGATGAAGTTCTGAGCCTCGCGTCGACACATTTCAAGGTGCCGCGGGAGAAACTCACTCCCGACGATGATTTTTTCAAGACGCTGGGCATCGACAGCTTGCAGGCGCTTGATTTGCTGACGCGGCTGGAACAGCATTTCCGTATTGAGTTGCCGGACTACGAACTCCAGGGTGTATCGGATTTCCGCACGCTGGCGAGTCGGATTCAGTCGCGGTTGTAGACATCTTTCCACCACGGAGTCACGGAGACACGGAGAAGATCTTCTTTACTATCTTTCGCTCTCTTACTGGTGTTCCTCTGAACCGCCGGAGTTGCATTCTGATAAACTCTTTTTTCTCCATGCCTCTGTGTGTCCGTGGTGAGATAACCGTCTAAATGCTTGATCTTCGTCAATATGCCAGCCTGGGTGCGGCGCTGCGGGATGCGCTGGCGCGCTGGCCCAATGAAACCTGTCTGATCGAAGCCGATCGCGATCGCGAGAAGGTGCGGCTTACATATTCCGATTTCAGGGAGATGGCGCGCCCGCTGTGCCGTGCTTTGCAGGATGCGGATTTCAAAGCCGGCGACCGGGCGGCGATCATCATGACGAATCAGTCGAAGTGGCTGATTTCGGCTTACTCGATTTTGTTCTGTGGCGGAGTGCTGGTACCGCTCGATTACAAGCTGACTGCGCCGGAACATCTGCAGTTGCTGGCACATTCGAAGGCGCGCTTCCTGGTTGTTGAATACTACTTGTGGCGCGCAATCACGCAGGCTCCCGAGTTTTCAAAACTGACGGCCGAGATTGTTCTGGTCACGGAAGCCCCGGCGGGCGCTGATTTGCGCGGGGCGTATCGCTGGGAAGAGTTCCGGCGCAAGGGGGAACCTGAGTTTGTGGCGAGACAGCGCGAGGATACGGCTTGCATCGTGTATTCGTCGGGGACGGGCGGGCGTCCGAAGGGGTGCGTGCTGACGCACGACAATTATCTGGAGAACTGCCGGTCGCTTACGATGTGGTATCCGTTCTGGCCTGGCGTGCGTTACTTGAGCATCCTGCCGACTAATCATGCCGTGGATTTCATGATCGGGTTCATCGGTTCGTTTGTGTGCGGCGCTTGCGTGGTGCATCTGCGGACGTTGCGTCCGGAATTCGTTCGTGATGCGTTCGTGCGCTACAAGATCACGTATGTTGCGCTGGTGCCGATGGTGTTGAAAAATCTGGAGCGCGGACTGCGCGCGAAGTTTGACGAATTGTCCCCGGCCAAGCGGTTCGTGCTGGAACGCATGATTGCCCTGAATAAGTTGCTTACGCGGCGGCGTCCGAATGTGAAACTGAGCCGCCGGCTGCTCCCGCAAGTGCACAAGGCTTTTGGTGGACAGCTGCTCGCGATTGTCGCCGGCGGCGCGTTTATTGAGCCTTCGACGGCGCAGTTTTTCTATGATCTCGGCGTTCCCATTGTCGTCGCGTATGGATTGACGGAAGCCTGCATGGGCGTGACCGCGAACGACCTAAAGCCGTTTCGCGCCGATACCGTGGGCAAGCCGGTGCCGGGAGTGGAAGTTCGCATTCTTAATCCTGATGGCGACAGCATCGGAGAAGTAGCGGTGAAGAGTCGGACGGTGATGTCGCAATATCTCGACGATCCGGAGTTGACGGTGCAGACCATCGTCGAAGGCTGGCTTCTGACAGGCGATCTTGGACGGTTCGACCGCACGGGCCATCTCCAGCTCTTCGGGCGCAAGAAGAACATGATTGTTACCGAGGGCGGAAAGAATATTTATCCCGAGGATGTGGAGACGGTTTTCGACGGGCTGCCGGTAAAAGAGTATTCGGTGTTTGCGGCCAGCTACATCTGGCCACAGAAGGGCCTGGGAAACGAAATGCTGGTTCTGGTGCTGCGCCTGGAACAGGGCCAGCAGTTCGGCGATGCACTGCGGATGGACCTCGTCGCCCGCAACCGGCGGTTGGCGGATTACAAACGCGTCGGTGGATATCTGGTTTGGGAGAAGGATTTCCCGCGGACTGCGTCACTGAAAATCAAGCGCGGAGAACTGGCGGAAGCAATTGGGCGTGAGGCTGCGCGAGAGAGCGTCACTGAGATCTAGACGGTACTCGCTGATTCCGCTAGCGCATACTGCAGTCTTAATCATCGAGAACAAATAGGACGCAGGGAAGCCTGCCTTCAACGTGAGAGAGACATTTCTTACCATCATCAATCCGGCGGCGGGAGGCGGGAAATGCCGCAAGCTGGTTGGTCCTGCGCTGGAACGGCTACGTGCGGGCGGTATCGCGCTGGAAATTGTAGAGACCACCGCGGCCGGCGAGGCGACCCGGATCGCGCGCGAGGCGTACGGGCGGGGTTATCGAAAATTTCTTGCCGTTGGTGGAGACGGAACATCCTATGAGGTGGTCAACGGGCTATTTCCTGAATCGCTGACCGGCAGCGAAGAAGATCGCGTCCCGACGCTAGGGTTTCTTCCTCTGGGTACGGGAAATTCGTTTCTGCGTGACTTTGGCGATCAGGGTGTAGAGCATGCAATGAAAGCGCTGCTGGAACGGCGGTCACAGGCGTGTGATGTTCTACGATTGACGCATCGGGACGGCGTGCTGCACTACATCAATCTGCTGAGCGTGGGATTTTCTGCCGATGTGAATATTCTTCGACAAAGGCGATTCAAGAGTTCCGGTCAGCTGGGCTATTGGGTTGCGATTTTTTTGGGATTGGCGCAGTTGAAGCGGCGTCCATTTCCAGTTCGGGTGGTGGGTGAGAACGAGTTCGACCGGCGGCCGTGCTTGTTTCTCAGTTTCAACAACAGCAAGTTTACGGGCGGGACTATGATGATCGCGCCCACCGCAGCGACCAACGATGGACTGATTGACTTCGTGCGCTGGGGACCGATTGGGCGGGCGGGACTGGTTCGGAATCTGGGTGGATTGTATGACGGCACGCATGTGCGGCATCCACTGGCGGAAAGCAAGAAAACGCAACGTGTGGAGTTCGATCTCGATGCACCGATCGACGTGATGGTAGACGGCGAAGCGCTGACGCTGCACTGCGAGGCGATCGATGTGCTGCCATCGGCGTTGAAGGTCGTGGTATAAAAACTCATGTCTGAACTGCGGCGAGAGCGGAGGAAGGAACGGGAACAGGCTGAAACGCCCGTCAATTGGGGCCAGCGAGTGTTTTACGCGCTTTTGATTGTGGCGGCGTTCGGCGTTGTCTACTACCTTGGCACCCGGCATCAGCACAAATACGATGCATTCGCAAAGTGCCTGACCGATCGCGGTGTGAAGATGTACGGGGCATGGTGGTGTCCGCACTGTCAGGAGCAAAAGGAAAAGTTTGGCGCGACATCGTTCAAGCTCGCTCCTTATGTCGAGTGCGGAGTGCAGGGCGACACGAGCGTCCGCACACAAGTCTGCAAGGATGAGGGTATCCAGCACTATCCCACCTGGCAATTTCCTCCTACGGGTGAGCGCGTGGAACGAGTGTTCGAACTCGAGGACCTGAGCGAGCGGACCGGGTGCGCGCTGCCGTGAATTCCGGTATGCAGCGGCTGTTTAGTCTGGTGGCGATTCTGGCGGTGGCAGGAATTGTGGTGTCGTCGGCTTCCCTGCAGCATCATTACGCGAAGTCGAAGACACAATATTGCGATTTCGGTACGGCGTTCAATTGCGACATCGTGAACCGCAGCGACTATTCGGAAGTCATGGGCATTCCGGTGGCGCTGATCGGCATGCTCGGATACGGCGTGGTTCTCGGGTTGGCGACGGTGTATCGGGAGCGGCGGGACACGCCATCGATGATTTTTTTCGGCGCTCTCGCGGGCCTGGGATTTGCTTTGTACCTTACTTACATTGAGGCCCGAGTGCTGGGCGTATGGTGCATCCTGTGTTTGGGTTCGCTCGTGGTGATTACCGCGATCACCATGGTTTCGGGCGCGCTTTGGGCAAAGAGCCGGGCCACGTGATTTGTGATCTGGTAATTTGCAATTTAAGACTGCGCGCTTCCGGCTCGTGCATTTAACTGAATCATGGCATTTTTGAAATCCAGAAAATCTGCAAAACCAAGTCCGGCCACCGATGCGCCCGTGGTCAGCGGGAATCTGCGCCTGCATGAGCTGCGGAGCCGGATTTTCCGGAACACGCGGCTGGTGCGGGTCTGGCTGCCTTCGGACTATGACGCTGCGGCAGGGAAGCGCTATCCCGTGCTGTATCTGAATGACGGCCAGAATCTTTTCGATCCGGCAACGGCGTTTGCGGGCGTGGACTGGCGCGTGGGTTCGAGCGCCCAGCAGTTGATCGCAACAAAGAAAATTCAGCCGCTCATCATCGTGGGCATCGACAACACAGGCAAGAACCGGGTCCGTGAGTATATTCCGTATCGTTCACAGGAGCCGCGGGTGTTTGGATCGCAGGGCAAGCGCTATCCAGAGTTCCTGCTCCGCGAGGTGATGCCGCTGATCGAGAAATATTATTTCGTGGCAAAAGGGCCGGAGCACACGGGTTTGGGCGGATCATCGCTGGGCGGACTGATCACGCTCTACACACAACTGGCGATGCCGGGAGTATTTGGGCGGTTGCTGATCGAGAGTCCGTCGCTGTGGGTGGCGAACCGGAAGATCCTGGAAGAATGCCGGACTGTTCGCGATTGGCCTTACCGAATCTATCTTGGGATGGGAACGAGTGAAGTGGGAAATTCGGACAAGGATGAACGGGCAGTGAGGGATGTGCGCGCGCTGGAAAACATCCTGCACGATGCGAAACTTGGTCCGGCGCGGCTGCGAGTCGTCGTGACCGAAGGCGGTATGCACAATGAGGCGACCTGGGCCGCGCGTTTTCCGGATGCCTTGGAATTCTTGTATTCAGGTCATGCGGTGTGAACTGGCGGGATGCCATTTCCCGAGACGGTTGTGTCTTTCCCGTCCGTCCCGCAAACTGCCCTATTCTGGCTTTTCGATCACACCGCAGGCAATGCGGTCGCCAGAGTTGCCGGATGGATCGGTTTTCTGATCGTCGGGCTTGGCGTGGATGACGATCGACAGGCCGCCGTTGCTGAAAATTGAATGGGGGCCGTCGGCCCAGGTGAGGTCTTTGGTCTCGGTCCGCAGACTGACTTTGCCGTCGGCGCCAACCGTGATGTTGGAATGGTCGCCGGCGTGGTGGCCTTCCGGATTTTCCAATCCATGCTTCTTGCCATCGGGATTGAAGTGTGGTCCGGCTGACTTGAAGTCCGGGCCTTCGCATTTCCCGTTCTGATGAAAGTGAATTCCGTGTTCGCCGGGCGGAAGATTTTCGAGATGGAGCTCCATTCCCTCTCCCCATAGAATTATCGTGCCAACGCTCTTTCCCTGGGCATCTTTGAGCTGCACGCTGGTTTTTGCTGCGGCCAGTGACGACAAAACAACCAGCGGCAAAGTGAGGGCAAGCAGGCTCGCGGACTTCATCCGAAAATTATAACCAAAGGCGCAGTCTCCCGCGCTGTGGCGGGCGGGGCGCCCGCCGGACAGCCGGAAAGAGCCTGCCCCGAGCGGAGCCGAAGAGTGCCGGGCGTTACGTTGCGGCGGTTTCGCGAGCGGGCTTTCTCAGGCCGCGGAAGCCTGCTCCGGCCAGTACATACAACACAGCGGCTACAATCAGCAGCGCCTTCATTCCCGTGATGAGCGACAGATTTTCCAGCAGGCCTCCAACGACGGCGCCGAGCATGTTGGCAGCCAGCGCTGCGGCGGGAGAATCGGTGGTACTAAATTCCGACGCGAACAGCAAGCCTGCGAAGAACACGGGGATGGCAAAGACCATCGCGGCAACGGTTCCTACCCAGGCAGCGGAGCCGGGAATGTGGCTGAAGGGCACGAAGTAGGCGAAGGCGATGCCCAGCAGGATGCCGGAGAGACTCCAGGTTCGTGGCCAGGGCTCGCGCTGTTTCTCAATCACCAGATTAGCGAGCAGGAGCGCGGCGAGGATCGCGGCGATCACAATGCCGTTGACTTGCCACGTTGTTCCAAAATAGAGCGCGAGCCGGCTGACGACTTGCGTTTCGAGCAGCAGAAATCCGGCGCCCATACTGAAGAAGAAGAGCGAAGGCACGCGCGTGCGCGCTTCCGGAATCTGGAAGTAGAAACTCGCAGCCAGCAATATCACGAGCACGCTCAGGAAAAAGAAAATTCCTGGAATCCAATGGCCTTGCTGGTAGAGATAGGGCCAGTCGTCGGTGGTGATCGATGCGGCGGGCTGTGCAAGAAAATCAGGGCGATGGCTGGCGACGAAGTTTTGCAGGCGAGAGTCGGCCTTGAGTTTATCTTCCACCTGGCTCGATTGTGAGATCGCAAATACAGACGCGCCGGCGGTGTAGGTTGAGGGAATGACGCAGACCACTGGAGGCTTGGCGAAGGTGCGAGACAGCATCTCCTCGATGCGACGGCCGAGCCAGGGCTGGTTCACTTGAAATTTAACGAATAGCACTCCGTCGGGCGCCAGCAAGTTTTTGGCTTCTCGAAACGACTCTTCGGTGTACACGAAATTGTCGATCCGCATGTTGGCGTAGTCGGAAAGTTGCGTGTGGGAATCGAGCAATCCAAAAAGTATAAGATCGTACTTCTTTGTGGTGCGTTTCATGAAAGCGCGCGCATCCGTGAGGTGCGCAGTGACACGGGGATCGTCATACGGGTGTTCGGGATGGAGGCGACCCAGGCGGAGGATCGCTGGATCGATCTCCACCGCATCGACGGCGCGACTGCCGTTGCGCAGCGCGCCGGCGACATCATTGCCGGTGCCGGAGCCGACAATCAGAACACTCGGGTTTGGCGTAGTGAAGCGAAAAGGGACGTTGTACGGATTCTCGTCGGGCGCCTCCTTCATGATCCCCGGATGCCGGTTGAGAAAGTCATGCGACAGATTGACGATGAACTGGTACCCGGTGTGGTTGACGCGGATGTAGATGGCTGAGAGGTCACCGTCGGGAAGATTCGCCTGGTCTACCTGAATCTGCTGGTAGGGAGTCCAAAGGTTGAAGTGCTGCGGCGTCGATGAGTCATGCAGCAAGAGTGCGGCTGCCACCGCGACGGCGACCTGTAGAAATTTTTCCGGGCGACTCGATGTCAGCGTTGCCATACCGATCAGCACCGCCACGAACCAGACCGGTGGCGGCAGGGCCAGCCACGAAACCGCAAAAAAAATCAGGATTCCCGCCAGGCTGCCCGCCAGATTCCAGGAATATCCATAGAGGGGACGAGGAGCGAGTTCAATCTGGCGGCTGACGGTTTGTCCGAGCGGAATAAAAATGGACGTGATGAGCCAGAGCAGAATGATAGTGAGAGCCGCGGCCAGTAGAAAATCGCTCCAATTGCGGGAGAGAGCGCTGCCCCATATCTGTATATCCTGAGCCGCTCCCAGAGATTGGGACAGGCTTTCCATCACTTCGCCGCTGCGCCAGGGAAAACGGACGACAAGAATGAGTCCCAGGAGTGAGAGGGTTGCTGTCCGCCAGCGAACATGCTGACGTGCGATGGCACATCCGAGGCCAAAGCCGAGAAAGCAAAGGAGCAGGGCGAGGTTCTTTACGTAGGCAAAGATCCTGACTTCGGTGGCGACCCACCGGATGAGAGCGAGTTCTGTAAATAGCGTGAGAGCGCTCGCGAGGAAGAGTGTGAGAAGGCTCCACCGGCCCGCCGCGCCGTCAGCGCCCTCAGCGGGAGAGGTCGTGCCGCGGCGTTGCCTGAGCGCTGGAACAGTGCGGCAGGCCAACAGAAGGGTCACGGCAAGAGCGAATCCAACTAACCGTAAGTTCATTCGATTCGGTAAGTAAGGAACTGTGCAGATTACCACGCACGGCCTTCTGGAGGTAGGCGGTAACTCCCTTCCGACTGGCCGACAGGGCCATGCCTGCTCGCCGCCGCCTGCTGGCCATTTTCCTGCGGAACCCTCTCCTTTCGGAATTCAAGACGCCATCGCCGACGCCGATGTGGATAGTCGTGGGAGATGTGTCTTAGCGCGTTCTTGCCGGCTGTTTTGGACTTACGGAGTCTGGTGTCTGGAGAAAACAGAAGGTAGTCAAAGATGAAACAGGTGTCGGAAGTACTGCTGGTCGACGACAACATGGCGGACGTTTACCTCGCCAGCGAAGCCTTGCGGATGACGTCCGACTCCTGTCACCTGTGTAGCGTCGAAGATGGAGAACAGGCGCTAGCCTATCTTCGCCATGAAGGTTGCTACGCCTACTCGGCTTGCCCGGATGTCGTGATTCTGGATTTGAATCTGCCGAAGAAAAGCGGAGAGGCCGTTCTGGCGGAACTACGATCGGACCGCAGTCTTCGAAAAATTCCGGTAGTGATCTTCAGTAGCTCTCGTGCGAACCGCGACATTGTGCGCAGTTACGAACTGGGGGCTAATTGTTATCTCAGCAAACCCGGTACCCTGGTCGAATTCGTGTCAACCGTGCAGCTGATCGTGAGTTTTTTCGGCGGTAGTGAGGGGAATTCAAAAGGAGAACAATGGATCGCCCAGAACCCCATGTCCTGTTGATCGAAGACAACCCCGGCGACGCGGACCTGGTGCGGCTCCGGCTGACCGAGGGGCGGCCCCAGCTTCGAGTAGAGTGCGTAACCCGGCTCTCCGAGGCCCTGGAGTCTCTGGAGAAAGAGGCCCCTTCGCTGGTGCTTCTGGATCTGAATCTGCCCGACAGCCATGGCGCGGAGACTTTTCGCAAGGTCAGGGAAAAAGCGCCCAATGTCCCGGTCGTGGTTCTGTCGGGGCAGGAAGACGAAGGTCTCGCCGTGAAGGCGCTGCATCAGGGCGTGCAGGACTATCTGGTGAAGGGTGATATCTCCAGCAAGCAACTGGAGCGGGCAATGCGCTACGCGGTCGAACGCCAGGCCCTGCTGCTCTCAGTAGAAATTGCCAGCAAGCAGCAGCTCGAATTCAAGAATCACTTTCTGTCGCATGTATCGCACGAACTGCGCACGCCTCTGACCTGTATTCATCAGTACGTGACTCTGCTGGCGGATGGCTTGGCGGGGCCGCTGGCGCCCGAGCAGTCGGACCATCTGAAAACGGTGCTGAAGAGCGTGAACCAGTTGCACGCGATGATTCGCGATCTACTGGAGGCGACTCGGGCCGAAAGCGGCACTTTGCGTGTGGAACAGCGATGCGTCTCGATCAGCGAACTCATGCAGCAAGCCGCTGCGATGATGCGTCCGACCGCGATTGGGAAGCAGATCCGGCTCGATTGCGAGATGGAGACGCCCGTCTCGCTCGTGTATGCCGATCCTGACCGCATCCTTGAAGTGCTGATCAACCTGCTGGACAACGCGATGAAATTCACGCCCGCGGAAGGCTCGGTGACGGTGAATGCGAGCATGATCCAGGCCGATCCGACCTCGGTCTACGTATCGGTGACCGATACCGGCCGCGGGATCAGCCTGAAGGCTCAGCCGCTGATTTTCGAACGCCTGTATCAGGATCCCGATTCCATCGACAACAATCGCAAGGGCCTTGGCCTTGGCCTGTTCATCTGTAAGGAACTTGTGCGCTTGCATGGCGGACGGATATGGGTCACGAGCGAGCCGGGGCAAGGCAGCATTTTCACGTTTACGCTGCCGCTCTATTCTCTGGTCGAGCTTCTCACGCCGGTCATTGTGCACGAGGGGCGGCTGCGGCCATCTTTTGTGCTGGTGCGGGTTGACCTGGTGCCGCTGACCAAGCCTCCGCGGGGCGATTGGCGCGAAGCCTGGCAGCTTGGCCTCGAAACCTTGCGACGGTGTGTGTATCTCGATAAGGATCTGGTTCTTCCTCCCATGGGGGAATCCGGAGCGAGCGAAACGTTCTTTGTGATCGCGTCCGTCGACATGGAGCATGCGGGAATCATGACAAACCGCATTTGCCAGGCACTGGATCGCCTCGCCATTCTGAAAACAAAAAGCACGTTGACGATCACATCCGTTCCCGTGGACATCGGAGGCATCGAGCGGACGCTATCCGTCGAGCAGCAGGTTGCGTGCGTCGCGGCGCGCGTCAACGAGATGATCATGGCCAAGATGGCTACCAAAAAAAATCCGGGCATTAGCATCCAGCACTTCAACTAAGAAAAGGAGAATGATAATGAGGAAACCGAAAATCCTGATCGTGGACGACGATCCCGATCTACTGAAGGCTTTGCGCCTGCGGCTCCGGGCGAATAACTGCGAGGTCATCAGCGTTTCCGATGGCTATTCGGTCATGGGCGCGGCGCAAAAGGAACATCCCGATGTGATCATTCTCGACCTGGGCTTGCCGGCCGGCGACGGGTTTGTCGTGCTGGAGCGGCTACAGCTCAGCGACACACTGGCAGGAATTCCGGTGATTGTGCTCACGGCGCGGGATCCGCAAGGCAATGAAGCGCGCGCGCTGAAAGCAGGAGCGGCCGCGTTTTTCCAGAAACCGGTGGACAACGAAGAACTGATGAATGTGATTCGCATCAGTCTTCCGCACGAGAGCGGAGCGCAAGCCCAGATGCTGTCGTAGTCGACTGGCGGCGAGCGCGTCATACAGGTCCGGCTACCCTCCCCCGTTACGCGCCGGCGATCGGATTTGCCTCGCGAAGATCAAGCTCATATTCGAGTTGGTGCAGGGTTTCGTCGTTGATACGTCCCTTGTCCCGCAAGCGGAGGAGTGTTTCTCGTTCGACCCGGAGCAGATCGCGGAGCAGTCGTTCGTGGCGCTCGCGGTGACCGGAAGAACGCGCGGTGTGGGGATCGGCGGCTTCGCTTACTACCGCGAGACGGTGCTGGTAGTGTCCGGTGAGATCGGCATAGATTTCGTCGAACTCGCTCTCGTCCCGGTCTCGATTTTCTTCCAGATAAGCTAGTGCCGACTGCAACATTTCGCGGCGTGCTGCTTCTTCCTCTTCGCTCACTTCGGTCTTGCCGCCTGTTGAGCTCGCGAACCCCAACAGACGTACCACGAAGGGGAGAGTGAGCCCCTGCAGTACGAGCGTCACAAAGATGACGCTGAACGCGAGAAAGACAATAAGATCGCGATGAGGGAAGGGAGTGCCATCGGCGAGCGTTTCCGGCAGCGCAATGGCGGCGGCGAGCGAGATCACGCCGCGCATGCCCGTCCAGCCGACAACCAGCATCGCTCGCACGGACGGCATCTTCTCATCCTGATGAAGAACGCGGGTGCGAATCCGATTGGCTAGAAATGCGCCAGGGAAAATCCAGATCAAGCGCAGCAGAATGACCAGTCCGCTGAACAGCGCGCCGAAGAGGAGCAGGGTCGTCACAGGATATTCACGAATGCCGGCCAGAACATGCGGCAACTGAAGTCCGATCAGCACGAATACCAGGCCATTCAAAATGAAGACGAAGGAATCCCAGAACCCCCAGGTCTGAAGGCGGACTTCGGGCGAGAAGAATCGGGAACTGCGGCGGCTGAGATAGAGACCGCATGCTACTACGGCCAGCACGCCGGAGGCGTGAATCCGGTCGGCGCCAAAGTACGCCGCGTAGGGCGTCAGAATGCTGATGGCAATCTCGATTGGGCCGTCATCGATGTAGCGTTCAATGCGGTCTACGATCAAGGCAGTCACAAGACCAACTGCCAATCCTGCGAAAATGAGAAAAGCCATCCGCCCGAAACCGTCCACGACGGTCGGCGTCTGGGCTCGGACGACCATGGCAATGCCAAATTCCAACGCCAGCAATCCGCTCGCGTCGTTGACCAGGCTTTCGCCTTCGAGAATGTCGACGACGCGCTTGGGGAGTCCGATGCGTTTGGCAATCGCGGTCGCAGCAATCGCGTCCGTGGGGGCAACGATCGCACCCAGAACGAAGCCGAGCCGCCAGTCGAATCCCGGGAACAGCCACTGCGCCGCTGCGGAAACTCCCAGAACGGTGAAGGCAACGAGTCCGAGGCCAACATCAGGATGCTGACGAGATGGTAAGAAAAATCCCTCCACGATGTGGTCCACGCCGCCGCGTACAGCAGTGGCGGCAAAATGACGAAAAATACGATGTCAGGATTGAGAGTAACCTTGGGAATGTGCGGAACGAATCCCAGTAACGCTCCTGCAATAACGAGGACAATGGGATAGGGTGTCTGAAGTTTGCGGGCCAACATTCCGAACGCAACCACGAACAAAAGCAGCAGCAGGAAGACAAGTTCGACCGCTTGCACATTGCCGTTCAGCATCGACCGGGGTCTCCATGGGGCGAAGCGGGGCGCATGGGACAAAAGTATACGTGGTTGGGACTTCGACTCGTCGCACAATGAGCAAGTTTTCGGGACAAAGTAGCGAGCGCAGGGAGCATCCTACATTCAGAGACGGCAAATATGAGATCAGGACGGGCATGATGAAACGAGCGCTTCTTACGGTGTTGGCGATGGTGGTACTGATGGGATTTTCGTTGGCGCAGTCGACTCCGGCAACGTCGGACACCGCCGCTGCGTCGCAGAATTCCAATGCGTTGCCGGCGGGAACGATCATCGCGGTCGAATTGGCGAAGTCACTGGACGCCAGAAAGGTCAAGGTTGGTGACCCGATCGAATGCAAGGTTCCGGCAGACGTACTGTTGCACGGGAAGATTGTGGTTCCTCGCGACACCAGGATCGTCGGCCATGTCACAGACGTGAAGGCTCACAGCAGGGATTCTCCCGGCGCGAAGGTCGGGATCGCGTTCGACCGAATGGTGCCGAAGAAGGGGAGTGACGTTCCGCTTGAGCTGGTCGTGCAGGCAGTGGGACGTCCCCTTCAGTTGGTTGATTATCCCGCGCACATGAATGAAGGGGCCGGAGTACCGGCTGGAAGCCCCTCTGCTGCCGGAGGCGCCGGTGCAGCAACATCGAATCCGTCACGTGCGCAGGAACGCGTGGCTGCGATTCCAATGAACGGCGCAGGACTGGACTCGGATACGCCACCGCCTACCACGATGGCTCCTCTCGGTCCGACCAGCAAGGGGGTCGTCGGGATCAAGGGGCTGACGCTGGAGGCTTCGGGGCAGACGTCAGTGATCAGCGCCGAAAAGGACAACGTGCATCTGGACGCCGGCGCGCAGATGATTTTGCGCGTGCAGTAAAGGCGAGTGACTCGCTGCGTCTCAGTTACTCGCGGTCGCCGCCACGATCCACGACCCGCCACTCATGGCCAAGGCCACCAATAAGCTGGTCCACTCGTTCCCGTTGGTTGAGGCCGCCATTACCCGCGGAGAATGCAGGATGAATACCCACGTAAGGAACATGATTCCCAGCAGAGTCGCCGCCAGGCGTGCCTTGATGCCGCTGAGGATGCTCAGGGTCGCTGCGATGAAGGCAATTCCCACCGCATAGGCGAAGAAGAGGCGTCCCGGAATCCAAGAGGGAATGAGTGTTGCAACGAATTGTCCGTAGATAAGGTGCTGAATGCCAAAGACGGTCAGGGTGAGGGCAAACAGGGAACGACCGAGTCTCGTCATCAAGGAGGCTCCGCTCGCGAGCGAGCCGGCCAGCGTCCATGACACGCCCGACAGCGCCAGAATCTCCGCGCCGCTGGTCCATGGTCCGGGATCGTGCACATTGGCTACTAAGCGGGGCAGGTACGCGAACAGGAAAAAGATCAGCAGCACGACGCCCAGCACGATCGCTGCGCAGCGATCTTTCTTGCGCGTGACGATGGCTAGGCCGGCCAGGACCAGCACAGCGCCCATCAGGCAGGCTCGGACGGTGTGGCCAGGGATCCATGGCGGCCCAAGGCCGGTTGCGTAGCGGGCGTAAACAAAGTGCTGCACTCCAAAGGCTAGGAGTGCAAGTGCGAAGCAATAGCGGCCTGCTTGGATTAGTTTCATGGCAATGGTCGGCGGACAGTATAGCGCAGGCGGGCCGGAGCGCCCGCGCTATATTGGCGACTAGCAGGCTAGCTGGTCGCGGGTCAGTTTCAGGCCGTTCAGGTTGCCGAGCACGGTGACGGCGATCTGGTCACCCTGGAAAAATTCTTTTGCGGTTTGCTGCAAATCGTCAGACGTTACGGCTTCGATGCGTTCAATCAGTTCGTCGAGTCCGTAGAAGCGGTCGAAATACATTTCCTGGCGGGCCAGGTTCGACATGCGTGCGGCCGAGGATTCGAGCGACAGCATCAGGCTGCCTTTCAGTTGATCTTTGGCGCGCCGCAGTTCTTCGTCTGGAACGGGCGATGATTTCAGATTACGGAATTCCGCGATCACGGACTCGACAACCTTGGTTGCGGATTCGCGCGAAGTGCCGGCGTACACACCCATGCATCCTGTATCGCGGTACGGGTTGAGATCGCTGTAGATCGCATAAGCCAAGCCCTGCCGTTCCCGGATGTTCTGGAACAGACGCGAACTCATGCCTCCGCCCAGCAGCGTGTTCAGCACGTAGGACGCGTAGCGTTTTTCATGGGCGATGGGATGAGACGGCACTCCAATGCAGATCTGCACCTGCTCGAGCGATTTCTTGTTCCTCATGTTGATGCGCGCGAACGTCTTCGGCGCCGGCGAGTGCAGACCATTCTTCACCGGCTTCATGTGCTCGAAATGCTTGGCCACCAGATCGACAAAATTCTTGTGGTCCAGATTACCCGCGGCCGCGACGATCAGGTTGCCGGGAGCGAATCGGTCTTTGTAGTGATCGGAGACCACCGCGCGCTCGAATCGCTTGACGGTGTCGCGCGTTCCGAGAATCGGTTTGCCCAGCGCGTGATCCTTCCAGAAACTCTGTGTGAAAATCTCGTGGACGAGATAGTCGGGACTGTCTTCGTCCATTTTGATTTCTTCGAGGATGACGCCGCGCTCGCGCGCGATATCGCTGGCATCGAAAACGGGTCGCAGCACCAAGTCGCTGAGGACATCAAGCGCGACCGGAACATGTTCGTCCAGAATTTTGATGTTGAAGCAGATGCATTCCTTGGCAGTGAAGGCGTCCATGTTGCCGCCGATGGAGTCGACCTGCCGGGCGATGGCTTCGGCGGACCGGTTCTCCGTGCCCTTGAACACCATGTGTTCGATGAAGTGCGAAATGCCGTTCCATTCTGTGTCTTCATCACGCGAGCCCGACTTCAGCCAGATTCCAATCGAGACCGAGCGCAGGTGCGACATCTGCTCGGTGATCACGGTGAGGCCGTTCGGCAACACGCGTCGATGAATGTTGCGGGTTTCTTTTACCATTCGAGTTCTTCTATTTTCCCATACCCAGGGCAGTCGCGTTGGCCACGGTGCTGGGCTTTTCGTTTGTTAAAGTTACGGCCAAATGGCCGGCGGATCTGCCGATTTCATGGCGCTGCGCTACACTTCAGGAACACGCTGCCATGCACACTTTGCAGTCCAATATGCTTCTCGGGCTTAGTTCTCAGGAACTTACGGCGCTCGTGCTGGATTCCGGCCAGCCTGCCTATCGCGGCCAACAGCTATTTGATGCTCTGTATCGCCAGAGGATTGAGACTCTGGACCAGATCTCCACCTTGCCGCGCGAGTACCGCGACCAGCTGGGCGAACAGGGGTGGCGAGTGGGGCTGCCGTCGATCTCGAAGAAATTTGTCTCGAGTGATGGCACAGTGCGGTACCTGATGACGTTGGCCGATGGAGAAACGGTTGAGACCGTCTGGATGCCCGAGGGCGACGATGGAGAGACCGGCGACGGCAGCGAAGCGGGCGATGAGGAGAGCGCGGCGGCGGGGGAAACTTCGTGGCGCCGGGCGACGATTTGCGTTTCCAGTCAGATCGGATGCGCGGTGAATTGCCGTTTCTGTTTCACTGCGCTCCTGGGGATCAAGCGCAATCTTGCGGCGGGAGAAATCGTCGGACAGATCGCCGCGGTGCTGCGCGATCAGGGCGTGCAGCCGCCGTTGCAGCGCGTCAATATCGTCTTCATGGGTATGGGCGAGCCGTTTCTGAATTACGACAACTTCATGAAGTCCGTGACTGTGCTGGTGGAGGGCGTCGGCATTCCCGAGGGCCGCATGACGGTATCGACCGCCGGGATTGTGCCGCGCATCCATGACTTCGCAAAAGAAACGGTGCGTCCGAAGCTGGCAATTTCGCTGAATGCATCGAGTGACGCACTGCGTAGCGAAGTGATGCCCATCAACCGGAAATGGAATCTGCGGGAGCTGATCGACGCGGCGCGCGCTTTTCCCCTACGTGCCCGCGAACGGTTGACATTTGAATACGTGCTGCTTGAGGGAGTTAATGACGCTCCCGAAAATGCCCGCGAGGTAGCGGAACTCGTGCGCGGCTTGCGAGCGAAGGTCAATCTGATCGCGCTCAATTCTGGAGTGGAGCTGTCCTATCGGACTCCGGCGCAGGAACGCGTTGTGGAGTTTCAGCGAATCTTGATTGCAGCGGGAATTCCAACGTTTGTGCGGCGTCCGCGAGGACGCGATATTTTCGCAGCCTGCGGACAGTTGAAAGCAAGGTCAGAGGTAGAGAAGATCCGACCTTAACTACCCGCCACTGCCCTCTGAGGGACGCTCGCCACTTGAGGCTGCGATGATTTCACGGCAACCGGCAGTTCCACCCGGAACGCGGCATAGCCTTCGGAACCCGCCTGCGCCAGAATGCGGCCGCCGTGCTCGGTTACGATTCGCGAGCAGGCTCCGAGGGAAAGCGTTGAGCGCAACGCTCCCGTCTCGGCGTTCTGCAAAGGTTCGAAGGAACGCGCGGCGGACGATTCGTCCATCTCGAAATCGATGGTTACGAAGTAGCCTTCGTGTCTGGTTTGGATGTGCAACCTGCCATAAGATTCTGCGTGCGCGCGGTTGCCGATTTGTCCGGCCAGATGCAAGAAAACGTGCAAGAGCTGATTCGAGTCCGCGAGTACCGGCGGGAGCACTGGGCCGAGATCCGTGTGAAAATCGTTGGCGTCCACTTCCAGCTGCGGTGCGAGTAAGCGCATCGCCGTTAGCAGGATGGAATTTACGTCGACGGCCGCCATCTTGGCAGGCGCCTGCCGGACGAACGTCAACAGGCTGGCGACCAGCGTCCGAGTGCGGCGCACATGCGCTGCGATGCGCGCTGCCAGGCCCTGTTCCTGCTCCGGCATCGTCGTTGCGCTCAGCAGATCGGAATAGCCCAGCATCGCCGTCAGCGGGTTATTGATTTCATGGGCCGCGCCGCCTACCAACTGTCCGAGCGACGCCAACTTCTCGGACTGGATCAGCTGCGTTTGCAGCGCCTTCAGGTCTTGAAACGACCGCTGCGATTCTTCCAGTAATGCGGCGAGTTCGCTGCCCAGCAGATTTTGGCGCAGGAAGAGCAGAGTCCCCATCACGATCATTGCAATCAGGCTCAACACGCTGCGAAAGTTCTTCACGGAAACTGGAGTCGCCGTTTCCAGCTGCGCGTAGAGAGCAAAAAAGGGGAGACTGAAAAGGGCGAGCATGCCCAGGCGCGTGATCCAGACCCCCATCAGGGGTTGGGACCGTTTAGCTTCCGAGAGATCAAAGCGCGACGAAAAGTTCCCGATGACGGCCATCCAGGCGATCGAAGCGGTCCACGGGATATCGTAGACGCTGCCGCTGTAGTAGGTCTGGTGGGCGATTCCGTAATTGGCGATGTAGGAACTGAATGCGTACAGGGCGCTCGCGCCCAGCAATTGGGCGTAGAGATGCCGCCAGCCACCTTGCGCATGGTAGGTGAGCCAGAGCAGTGCAAACATCAGGACGAGCACCTCGGCGAGGTACGTCGTACTGAAATTGTCGCTGTAAGCTGTTTCGCTGACGTGCACCGTTTGCCACGGAATCACGGTGTACACGTAAAGGAACACCCACCAGATCAGGAGAAGAGCGAAATCCAGCATCCGGATGCGCGCGTCGCGATCATCCTCCACCAGGTGAGGAAGCAGCGCGAGAGCGGCCATCATTGGCACCAGGTGAAGAAAAAGGACAATGTCGCCAGTGAACGGGTTGGGCACTTCCTGGTGCTTGTACACTTCGAAGTAATTCCACATGCACTGGTACACGAGCCAGAAGCACATGCCGGTGAACATTAGAACCCAGAAGCCGCGCGTGCGACGTCCGGGATGACGGGCGGAAAAAATGTTGGGCAGAAACGCGCCTGTCGCGATCAAGACCAGACATCCCTGAATCCAATCGCTGGTAATGGTCAGGGCGGCGCCGCGTGGAATGAGCAGCGACGCGCTGATCTGAGCCAGCAGCAGCAGAGCCAGCAGGACAATCCAAAATTTATCGCGCAGTCGCAAACGGAGTGCTCCGGCCTTCCATTCTAGAACCCAATTTGGGAGGAAAGCGATTACTAGGGTAATGCGGAGGTGCTCAGCAGATCAGAGGTTTGAGGTCGGATTGCAGAGGTTTGAAACAAGAACAACTCCTCAGCCACTCTTTGTGCGCGGCCCAAAGCCCGCAGCTCACCATGGTAGATTCGAATCATGAGCGCAATTTTGCAGAAACGCGGGCTGCGTTTTGTTTTTGCGGCCAACGTGATCTCCATGTTGGGCAGCGGGATGAATTCCGCCGCCGTGGCCTGGACGGTTCTGCAACGCACTCATTCTGAAATGGCTTTGGGTACCTTTGCAGTCTTGCAAACGCTGCCGGCCATGGTGATGCTGCCGTTTACCGGCGTGATTATCGATCGCGAAGACCGTCGCCGGCTCGTCATGATGCTCGATGCCGGCCGCGCGCTCATCATTCTTGTCGTGGCGTTTCTCGCTTACCGCGGTCGCGTGCAGGTCTGGCAGCTCTACCTGATGAATACGCTGGTCGCTGCCGGCTTCTGGATGTTCTGGCCAACCATCACGGCACTCATTCAGGAACTCACACCGCAAGGCGAGTTCGTGAAGTCGAACACGATCCTGCTGGCCGGCGTGCAGGGCGGATGGATGATCGCCGGCGCGATCGTCGGATTTGTCTACGAGCATATCGGGCTGGGTGGAGTGCTGGTGATCGATGTCAGCACCTATGTGGTTTCGTTTCTCTGCTATTTCGCGGTGCGCCAGGGACGAGTGGTTCCGCGGGCGGCGGAACTGAAGCATGATCTCGAGGCTGCGGAAACGGCCGTCGAGCGCTTTGTCCGCGAGATGAGCGAAGGGCTGGTTTTTTTACGTGACCACCGCAGCGTGATCTTTCTGGGCACCAGTTGGGCATTATTCCTGGGTGCAATGATGACGGGTGTCGTGGTCACGCCGCCCCTAAGCGACAAGGTTTTTCACGCCGGCGCTCAGGGCTACGGGTGGTTGAATGGCGGCTGGGGAGTGGGCGCATTTCTGAGCGCGCTCTACGCTCCGGCGGCGATCAAGAAACTTGGGTCGCGCGGTTCGATCGCTGTCTCCATGGCCATTCTGACCATAGCCATGGCGCTTTCGCCGTATTCACCATGGCTGTCGCTGGCGGTGCTGTTGTATGGCCTGATGGGGTCGGCTCGCGGACTGAGCGGCGTCGCCATGAACACGAGTTTGATGGAACAGGTGCCCCCTCACTTCATGGGACGCGTGCAGAACTCGTTCTATTTCTTTGGAACCATGTTGCAGATCATACTTGGAATCACGGTGGGATGGGTCTCGTCCCGGGTAAGTCTCGCCGCCGGGTTCGGGCTGATTGCCGCCGTCTATGCTCTCGCCTTCGGCAGTGCGCTGTGGCCGATGAAAACCGAACCGGCGGCAGCCAAAACGTATTCGTAGAGGAGCGGCAAGCCGCTTCTCTGCGGATGCTGATATTCTTTTCCCACAAATTTCACTGGAGCTTCCTAATCATGTTCGAGGACTTAAAAGGCCGCACCGCCGTCGTCTTCGGAGTTGCGAATAAACGTTCCATCGCCTGGGCCATCGCGCAGGGACTGCACGCCGCCGGCGCCAACCTGGCGATCACTTATCAGAACGAGCGCCTGGAGCAGGAGGCACGCGACCTGATCCTGTCGCTTCCCGGTGCGGAAGGCTTCATGTGCGATGTTTCTAACGACGAAGAAATCGGGCGCCTCTTCGATAAACTCAAAGAGCGTTATGGCAAGCTGCACGTACTGGTACACAGCGTTGCTTTCGCGCCCGCTGAGGAGTTGAAGAGGGATTTCTCAGAGACCACGCGCGAGGGTTTTCGCATCGCCCACGATGTCAGCGTTTATTCGCTGATTGCGGTTTCGCGCGGGGCCGCGCCGCTGATGGAAGATGGCGGCAGCGTGATCACTATGACCTACTACGGCGCGGAGAAAGTTGTCCCGCACTACAACGTAATGGGAGTCGCCAAGGCGGCGCTGGAGTGTACCGTCCGCTATCTGGCGCAGGATTTGGGGCGGAAGAAGATTCGTGTGAACGCGATTTCGGCCGGGCCGATCAAGACGCTGGCCGCACGCGGAATTTCCGGCCTCGGCGACATGTTGAAATCGCATGCCGAGCGCGCTCCCCTTCAACGTAATGTAGAAGTGAACGAAGTCGGCAGCACCGGCGTCTTTCTGGCCTCGGACGCCAGTTCCGGTATCACCGGGGAAGTCATCCACGTCGATTGCGGTTACAACATCATGGGCTTCTGAAGATTTTTTTTGATTTTTTCTACCGCACGATCCGCGCCAGTATCGGTCCCGTGACTGCCAGAAGCAGTACGTAGGCTGCCGCCATCGGCCCAAGCTGCGGCTCAAGCGCGATGCCCAGACCGGCAATCACGATGGAGAATTCGCCTCGCGAGACGAGCGTGAAACCACTGCGCAAGGCTGCCTGGCGGTCGCATCCCGCACGTTTTGCTGCCCAGTATCCAGTCAAAGTCTTGGTGCCCGCCGTGACCGCCGCGAGAAGCCCTGCTACAGGCAAAGCGTGCGGCAGGCTCGAAGGGTCAACTTCCATGCCGAAGAAGAAGAAAAACGTGGCCGCGAAAAGATCCCGGAGAGGTGCGAGCAGGCGTTCTGCTTGATGAGCGATCGGTCCAGAGATCGCAATACCGACGAGAAAAGCTCCGATGGCGGACGATACGTTGACGCGTTGAGCTAGTCCGGCAACCAGCAATACTGCGCCGAACGTGGTGAGCAGAACAATTTCATCGGACTCGTGGGCAACAAAGGCACTGATGCTCTGTCCATACCGGATCGCAACGAACAGTACCACCCCGACCGCTGCCAACGCGATCGAAACCGAGATCACCATGCGCGATGGCGATCCTCCCGCGAGAAGCACCGCCACCACCGGCAGATACACCGCCATGGCGAGATCTTCCAGGACAAGCAGAGAAAGCATCGACGGAGTTTCAGGATTTCCAAAACGCTTCAGCTCTCCCAAAACCTTGGCGATGATTCCGGACGATGAAATGTATGTGACGCCGCCCAGCAACGCCGCCGCTAGTGTGCTCCAGCGCAGAAGCAGTCCAGCAACAAATCCGGGTGTGAAATTTAGAGCGAAATCGACTGCTCCGGCGGCGATTCCAGACTTCAAACTACGGCCCAGTTCCTCGCCCGTGTATTCGAGGCCGAGCATGAAGAGGAGCAGGAGAACGCCGATCTCAGAGCCGATCTGCGTGAACTGTTCACTCACGTGCAAAGGGCTCAACCCGCCCTTGCCGAACGCCAGGCCTGCCAGCAAGTACAGCGGGATCGCGGATATGCCGTAGCGTCGGGCGAGGCGCGCGAGCACAGCAAGGCCAGCAATGATGAGTCCCAGTTCTACAAACAGGGCTGAAAGATGTCCGCTGTTTTCGAGCATAGTGTCGAATTCTAATGCGTACTCCCGCAGTTAACGGGAAAGGAGAGACTGCTTTACACTAATCGTTTGAAGCAGGATACCCAATCGCAGATTTCGCAGCTTCGTTCCGGCGGGCCGTTACCGCTGGCGCGAGCCATCTCCGCCGTCGAGAACCGCGCCCCGGGTTGGTCGGACCTCCTGAAGGGACTCTTTCCGCATACCGGCAAGGCGCGCATCATCGGACTTACCGGCGCGCCCGGATCAGGCAAGAGCACGCTCGTCGATCAACTGGCCAGGCATTATCGCAAAGAAAACCATACCGTCGGCATCATCGCGGTCGATCCGACGAGTCCTTATACGGGTGGAGCGATTCTCGGCGACCGTATTCGGATGCAGGACCATCACGCCGACCCGGGAATCTTCATCCGCAGCATGGCGACGCGCGGTGCGCTGGGCGGGCTGGCGCGCACGACCGCGGACGTGGCGACTGTACTCGATGCTGCCGGGCGCGATCGGATTCTCATAGAAACTGTCGGAGTAGGACAGGACGAAGTGGATATCGTACGGCTCGCGGATGTCACAGTAGTGATTCTGGTGCCGGGCATGGGCGACGATGTTCAGTCCATCAAAGCCGGGATCATGGAGATCGCCGACATCTTCGTCATCAACAAGAGCGACCGTGAAGGTGCCGAGCGCGTAGAGCGCGAGATTCGCGCAATGCAGTCGTTGGCGGCGCGACAGGATCGCTGGACACCTCCGGTGATCAAGACGGTGGCCAGCGAGGGCAAGGGGACGGAGGAATTGGCTGATGCGATCGCCGGGTATGAGGCGTATCTTGCGACGGAGAATCTGGCATTCAAGAAGAACGTGGAGAATTGGCAGGAACGGCTGATCGAGATGCTGCGCGACGCGATGCTCGACCGGGTGCGCGCGCAGATGGATGACGGACGTCTGGAACAGTACGCAGCCGAAATCGCCGACCACAAGCGCGATCCGTACACGCTGGTGGAGGAGATTGTGCGGGGAACAGTGAAGTAAAGGATCCTCATGGAATTCAGCATTGATCATCTTGGGATTGCGGTGAAGTCGCTGGCAGCGGCGAAGTCGATCTACGAGAAGCTCGGGATGCAGGTGTCGCCGGAAGAAACTGTCGAAGAAGAAAAGGTTCGGTTGGTGATGGTTCCGGTGGGCGAGAGCCGTCTGGAACTGCTCGAAGCCACGGCCGAAGATTCGACGATTGCGAAGTACATCGCAAAACGCGGCGAAGGACTGCATCATATCTGCCTGCGCGTGTCGGATCTCGAGGTCGCAGTAGCCAAACTAAAAAGCGACGGCGTGCGGCTGGTGTCGAACGAGATCAAGGTTGGAGCCGGCGGTCATCGATATGTGTTTGTCCATCCGCAGAGTGCGGGCGGAGTACTGCTGGAGTTGGTAGACGGTGGTTCGCATGACTAAGAGTTACGACGCAATCATCATTGGCGCTGGACAGGCGGGGCCTTCTCTCGCCGACAAACTGGCCGGCGCGGGAATGAAGGTTGCGTTCGTCGAGCGAAAAAAATTTGGCGGAACGTGCGTGAACACGGGATGCACTCCGACGAAGGCGATGGTCGCAAGTGCCTACGCGGCGCATCTGGCGCGAACCGGCGGCGACTACGGAGTGAGCATTGCCGGCGAGATTCGCGTCGACATGAAAAAGGTGAAAGCGCGCAAGGACGCGATCGTCGCCAACTCTGTGAACGGCCTCGAGAGGTGGATGCGCGACAATCCCAACATTACGGTGCACATGGGGCATGCACGTTTTGAGTCGGCGAGCCAAATTAGCGCGGGCGGCGATCGGCTGACGGCGGCGAAGATCTTTATCAATGTGGGTGGAAGGGCTGTGGTCCCCGACATGCCCGGCGTCGAAGAGGTTCCCTACCTCAACAACTCCTCGATGATGGACGTGGATTTTCTTCCGCGGCATCTGGTGGTCGTTGGTGGCAGTTATATCGGGCTGGAGTTTGGCCAGATGTTCCGGCGCTTTGGCAGCGAAGTGACGATCGTCGAGATGAGTTCGCGGCTGATCAAGCGCGAGGACGAAGATGTCTCGCAGGCAGTGCTCGAAATTATGGAGAAGGAAGGAATCCGTCTCCGGCTTAACGCCAAATGCATCGCTTTTCGCAAAAGTGGAGACGACATTGCGGTGGGCGTGGATTGCGAGAATGGCGACAAGGAAGTGCTCGGATCGCATGTGCTCCTCGCCGTGGGACGGCGGCCGAATACGGACGATCTCGGCCTGGAGAAGGCCGGCGTGGCAATGGATAAGCACGGATATGTCGTCGTGGACGATCAGCTGCGCACGAATATTCCAGGCATCTGGGCACTCGGCGATTGCAACGGCAAGGGCGCCTTCACGCACACGTCCTATAACGATTTCGAGATTGTCGCAGCGAACCTGCTGGACAACGATCCCCGGCGCGTCAGCGACAGAATCGCAACCTATGGGTTGTTCATTGATCCTCCTCTCGGACGCGCGGGCATGACCGAAGCGGAAGCGCGCGCTTCCGGGCGAAAAATTCTGGTGGGAAAGCGCCCCATGACACGGGTGGCGCGCGCCATCGAAAAAGGCGAGACGCAGGGATTCATGAAGATCATGGTCGATGCCGAAACGAAAGAAATTTTGGGCGCGGCGGTGCTCGGCCCCGGCGGAGACGAGGCAGTTCACTGCGTTCTGGATGTGATGTACGCCAGGGGCGCGTACAGCGTGATGCAGCGCGCCGTACACATTCACCCGACCGTGGCGGAATTGATCCCGACGATTCTCGGCGAGTTGATGCCACTGGAACCCGCGCCGGCTGGGGTGGCGTGATCCATGTTGCTGCTGGCGGTTGACACATCCGGCAGGAATGGCAGCATGGCGCTGGCCCGGGCGAGCGCGCGCGGGGTCGAGGTGATCGAGGAGATGGCGCTTGCGGGGGGGAGTTTCTCCGCGCATCTTGTGCCGCAGGCGGCAGCTCTGCTGGAAAAACATGGTTACGCTAAACGCGATCTTGAGGGCTTCGCAGTTGCCTCAGGGCCCGGTTCCTTTACCGGATTGCGTGTGGGACTGGCGGCGATTAAGGCGATGGCGGAGGTTCTGCGCCAGCCAATCGCTGCAATCTCATTACTTGAAGTGGTCGCGCGAAGCGGGCCGGCCGAGGGCCGGGTCTTTTCCGCCCTCGACGCCGGGCGGAGCGAACTCTATGCCGGCGACTACGAACTGGGACCGCCGGTTCGGATGCTCACGGAACGGTTGTTGAGCAGGGAAGAATTCTCTGCCGAAAACAAGAGCCGCGTCGTGGTCACTCCCGACTCGACCATCGCCGAGTTCGCGCGGGGAGCGGGGTTTCGGGTAGAACAGGTCGCCCATCCGAGCAGTGGGGTCATCGCCCGGTTCGGGTGGGAGCGCATCCAGCGGGGCGAAACGATTTCGCCGGAAGCGCTGGAGGCGAATTACATACGCCGCACTGACGCCGAGATTTTTTCCAAGCCGAAACCGTGAGGCTCCCATGGCGGTGACGATTCGTTCCGCAACGCCGCACGACTTGCCTGCTCTGCTCTCCATCGAGCAACAAGCGGCACGGGCCGCGCATTGGGCGATCGGCCACTATCAAGCCCGCTTCGCTGACGGTGTAATTCTGGTTACGGAAGAGAAGGGAAGCATCGTCGGATTCGTTTGCGCGCGAAACATCGCTGACGAGTGGGAGATTGAAAACATCGTGGTCGCGGAGAACGTACGCCGACTCGGTATCGCCGGCGCGTTGCTGAATGCCCTTCTGCAGCGCATCCGGGAAAAGGCAAATGCCGCGGTGCGACTGGAGGTGCGCGAGTCGAATGAACCCGCTCGACGACTGTATGAAAAACATGGTTTCCACGAGTCAGGAAGGCGTCGCGAATACTACAAAAATCCGGTGGAGGATGCGGTGCTCTATGAGCTTCGCGCCACCTGATTCGTCTCGCGTTGATCGTTGTAGCGTTATGATTACAAGGATGATAGTCATTATTCGTGATGGCCGAGCTGAGCGGAGTGAAATGGCTCAGGGTCATCTACCAATTGTGGAAAAGTTCTATGAAAACTCATTGAACGGGTTTTTGGGCTGTGCTACCTTTTAACCGAACGGTAACAATCCCAGGAGGTCTGCACAGAATGCTGACTTCGAGAGACCAACTCCTGACTGGACATGATGAGTTCAAACGGCTAGTCCAGGAGCACTCGCAGTTTTCCCAAAGACTCGATTCCCTCACTCAAAAGCGCTACCTCACGGAAGACGAAAAACTGGAAGAAGTGCGGCTGAAGAAGCTGAAGCTGCGTCTGAAAGACCAGATGCTCACGATTGAGCAGCAGTTCCAGCGGCAGTCCGCGTAAAATCAGTGGCCCGGACGAACGGACCGGGACCTTGTCCTCGATGTCATCGAGGGCAAGTATGCTTTCGTATCGGGCGCGCCTAAGCGCCTTTTTTTATTGCAGTTATGTAGTTTCCCGCAGCACCGCTCTATAATCAGTGAGATTCCCCATGGTTCGTGACGGTTACCTCTACGGCGCAGGATCGCTGTTGGCGGCGTTGCTGCTTATCTGGCTCACGGCATGGCCCTATGCGGTCCCGGTGTTGCTGCTGGGTGCATTCTGCCTGTGGTTCTTCCGCGATCCGGAGCGGCAGATTCCACAAACTCCGGGAGCCGTCGTCTCCCCCGGAGATGGCAAAGTCACGGATGTGTCGCTCGTCACTTCTGCTGGGGCTTCTCAACAGCGGATCAGTATTTTCCTCAGCGTTTTCAACGTACACGTGAATCGCTCACCGATTGCCGGCGTGATCCGCGACGTCCGCCACCAGCGCGGTAAGTTCCTGAATGCGATGGGTGCGAATTCGGCCGAGGAAAACGAACAGAACGTCGTCACGGTTGAAGGCGAAGGACACACGGTTGTCTTCAAGCAAATTGCGGGCTTGATCGCGCGCCGCATTATCTTCACGCGCAAAGTTGGCGACCACGTAGCGCGCGGAGAGCGCGTCGGCCTGATTAAGTTCGGCTCGCGGGTTGACGTTGTGCTCGATCGCAATGCCAACATTCAGGTCAAAGTTGGAGACCGCGTGCAGGGCGGGGCGTCAGTACTGGCACTGCTTCCGGTTATTCCGGCGAGTGAGACGATTCTGGCTGGGGAGCGGGAGGCCCACTGAGTATGGACGATCAGACTCCCCGTCGCCGCGAATCCGAACGTCCGCGGGGCAAGATGCGCAAGGGCATGTACATTCTGCCTTCGCTGTTTACTACGGCGAATATTGCCGCTGGTTTTTACGCCATCCTTCAGACCATCACGGCGACCGCTGGGGAACCGTGGCATCTTGATTTCGCAGCCAAAGCGATCGGCTTTGCGGTGCTGTTTGACGGCGTCGATGGCGCGATCGCACGCAGGACACACACGGACAGCGATTTCGGCAGAGAACTCGACTCCTTGGCCGACGTCATAACATTTGGCGTCGCTCCGGCGTTGTTGTCTTGGATGTGGGGCTTCAAATTGTTGCCCTTAACGATCGATCCGGAAATGCACACCAAGATCGTGCAGCTGGGCTCAATTTTTTGCTTTGCCTACCTGATGGCGGGCGCAAGTCGGTTGGCGCGTTTCAACATCACTCACAATCCTCAGCCTTCGAACCCTGGCCGTCCCGGAAAAAAGTACTTTGTCGGCCTGCCCATTCCCGCGGGAGCGGGTGTAATCGCGGCAATGGTCCATTTTTCCGCCGGCGCACCAATCTTCTCGCCCTGGACGGCGCTCAGTTGGCTCATGATGGTGGTGGTGATTGCCTACCTGATGGTGAGTACTTGGCGCTTCTACAGCTTTAAGGACATTGATTTCGGTTCCCGCCGCCCATTTCGCCTTATCGTACTGTTCGGTGTTCTATTTGCGCTCATCTGGTTTTTCTCGCGGCCAGTCTTGTTCGCGATTGCCTTGATCTATATGGCTTCGGGTGTACTGTGGCGTTTGCAGTGGATTTTCCGGCGCAAGAGCCCTCCTGCACCTCCGGCTTACCGGGAGGCATCTCAGAGGTCATGACTTCCGTTTCCAAACCGTCTGCCTCCCATGCTGATCTCACCGGCACCAACCTGTATCGTGTCGCCATCGTGGGCGCGGCTTCTCTTCGCGGCAAAGAAGTCGCCGAGATGTTGAAAGACCGCAATTTTCCGGCGATCGATGTACGATTGCTCGATGACGATGAGTCCCTCGGGCGCCTGGAAGCGCTCGGCGACGAGATGAGTTTCATCCAAAGCATTCGCTCGGAGCAGTTCGAACGCGTGGATTTTACTTTCTTTGCTTCCGATCCGCAGAGCACGCGCGGTACGTGGAAGATGGCCCGCGATCTCGGCAACACCATCGTCGATCTGTCCTACGCCCTGGAGGACGAAGCGGGTGCTACGGTACGTTCGCCGTGGATCGAGCGCGAATCCGGGCAGACCGTCCCTCCTCAATTGCAGCCGGGGCCTGTGGTAACGGCGCATCCGGCCGCCACCGTGCTCGCTCTGCTGGCCTTGCGCAGCGGAAACGCAGGGAAAGTGGAGCGTTTTGTCGCGACCGCGTTTGAGCCGGCTTCAGAACATGGGCAGAAGGGCATGGACGAACTGCACGAGCAGACCGTGAACCTGCTTTCGTTCCAGGAATTGCCGAAGAATGTTTTTGACGCGCAGATCGCCTTCAATATGCTGTCGCGCTACGGCCCGCGCTCCGAACCGTCGCTCGACGCGGTGTCGCAGAGAATCCTGAAGCATTACAGGCTGGTGGCTCCGGGCGCGGTCGAGCCGTCGCTCCTGCTGGTGCAGGCGCCGATTTTTCACGGGCACGCGTTCTCGATCTATCTCGAAATGGAGAAGCCGGTCGCGATCGGCGACTTCGCCCAGGCTCTGGCGGGAGATCATATCGTCGTTGCACGCACCGCCGAAGACGTTCCCAACAACGTCAGTGCTGCTGGGCAGGGAGACGTGCTCGTCTCCATGGTGCGCGACGCCAATCGCGAAAACGGTATCTGGCTGTGGGCAGCGTCCGATAATCTTCGGATTGCGTCTTTGACTGCGGTTGAATGTGCGGAGGCGATGACCGCGTCGCGTCCGCGAGGACAGATTCAATGAGGAGTTCCGCGACGCTGATTCTGGCAGCGGCCCTCGCTCTGGCCAGCTCTGGATGCGGATATCACACGGTGGGACACGCGGTGTCGCTTCCACCCAGCGTGCGCACCATCGCCGTGCCGGGATTCGTGAGTAAGAGTCCGACGTTTCGCGTGGAACAGGTCATGACGGATGCTGTCGTCCGCGAATTGAACACGCGAACGCAATTTCACGTGATTCATGACGCCCAGGCAGACGCGGATGCGGTTCTGAAGGGCACGGTGCTTTCGGCGACCGCCGCTCCGCTGGCGTACGACTCCAAGACGGGTCGCGCAGCCAGCGTGTTGGTAACTGTCAGCATGCAGGTGACGTTGACCGATCGCGACGGCAAAGTTCTGTTTCAGAATCCTGATTACCTGTTTCACGAGCAGTATGAGTTGTCGCGCGAACTCTCCAGTTTTTTTGAGGAAGACTCGTCCGCCATGGATCGCCTTTCGCGGGACTTCGCACGTACACTGGTAGCCAATATTCTGGAGGGCTACTGACGGCGATGCGCGGTTTTGCCCAGGCCGACCGGTTCATGTCCGAGCTTGAAGCGCGCAAGCTGAAAGCCGCCTATGTCCTGGTGGGAGATGAGGCGTTCTTCCGCAAACGCTATCGGGACGCGATTCTCGAACACCTCGTCGCGCCCGATTCCCGCGATTTCAGCTTCTTCGAGTACGACCTGAGCGAGACTTCACTCGCCGAGATTCTGGACCGCGCGCGCACGCCTTCTCTGATGGCGCCGTTTCAGGTGTTCTTCGTGCGCGGAGTGAAAGCGCTCTTTGGCCGCGGCTCGAACGAAGAGAAGATTGCTGCCATCGCTGAGTACTGCAAGAATCCGAACCCCGACGCGCTGCTGATGTTTGTCGCCGACCACATCAGTATCCCCGCCGACGCCCGGCGTATGGAGATGACCGACAAGGATCGCTACCAGAAGATTCGCGAAGACCTGGGGCCGATTTGCGGAATCATCGAACTGGCGCGCGTGGAAGAGGGCGAAGCGGTGCGCTGGATCGGCGAATACTGCGCCACGCGTGCGGTAAAGATCGATCCCGACGGGGCCCGCGAGCTGGTCGACGCGCTCGGCGGCGACATGATGACCATTTCCAACGAGCTCGAAAAACTCATTCTCTATGTTGGAGAGAAGAAAAAAGTCACGCTCGGTGACGTCGAGACCATGGTCCTCTCGGCCAAGCAGCGTTCCCTCTACGAACTGACCGATGCGATCTCGCTCAAGGACCGTGTGCGTGCCCTGCAAGTGCTGGACGCGATCCTGTCCAGCGGAGACGGCGAAGAAGCTGCCATCGGCCACCTCTACATGCTGGCGAAGACTTTCCGCCAGATGCTGGTCATCCTCGAGCGCAACGTGCGCGATCAGCGCATGCTTTGGGCTGCCCTGTGGCAGGGCTTCCGCGTGCCGCCATTCGCGGCCGACGACATTATCAGGCAGGCGCGACGCTACAAATCCAAGCGCGAACTGACGCGCGGGATCCGCCTGGTTGCAAAGGCAGACCTGGCGCTGCGATCCAACCCACCCGGCAAGCGCCTCATTCTCGAAAAGCTCATTCTGGAACTGGCGGGAGAAGTAAAGGTCGAAAGTGCCGGCGGTTGGTTGCAGGAAGAACTGCCGGTCTAGGCGCGCGCTTTGCTGTGCTTGCTTGGAAGAGGCGCGGCATCAGCAGCGCCGTACACGATGCGGCACGACTGAAGAGTTTGCGTGACGACGCCGCCCTAAGCGGCTGAAGCCGCATTCAAAGCAAAGCGATTACCCCAGCGGTGAACCGCTGCGCCACCCAAAATCAACGTCAACACCGACTTTTCCGCAGCCACCCATGCCGCGCCTACGCTTCACCCCACCCTACGTCTTGCTCGCCGCTAACGCCTGCCGCAATTTATCCGCGTCTGAATAATCCGGTTTGATCTTCAACAGCCGGTCCAACTGTTGCCGGGCCTGGGCGGATTGTCCATTGCGGGCGTACGCGAGTCCGAGATGGTAGTTGTAGGTAGGGTTGTTGGGGTTTCCCTTAACGGCTTCCTTGAACAGATCCACTGCAGAGTTGTAGACACCTTTGTGGTAGTAGGCCCATCCTAGTGTGTCGCAGAAACTAGGTTCATTTGGATATTGGCGGCGTGCGGTTTGAGCCATGGCCAGGGCCACGTCCACGTTGCCGCCCTGTTCCAACATGACGTAGGCAAGCTGATTCGATGCGACAGGATTCTCGGGCTCAAGTTCCAAAACCCGCCGATAAAGCTGTTTTGCCTTGTCCCAGTCCTGTTGTCTTTCGTAGATCTGTCCCGCCCGAAAAGTAAAGTCGGTGGCTTTCGGATTGGCCAGGGCAGCTTGCAAATAGGTGTTGAGCGCCTGGTCGGTTTTACCCTGTTGGACCTGGGCTGATCCCAGTTCGAGGAGCGCGGCGAGGTTCGTCTTATCGAGTTCAGCCGCGCGTTTGAATTCCACTTCCGCGCCCGCGGGATCGTTCTTCTGCTCCGCCATTACGTGGCCCAGAAGATAATGGAATCCGGAGTTGTTGGGGTATTTATCAATCTGACTCTTCGCTAATGCGGCCGCTCTATCAGGCTGCTTCTGCATGAGACTCACGTCCATAAGGCCGGCCACGGCCTCATAGGAAGTCTGATCCTGATCGAGAGCCTGCTGGAAAGCTTTTTGCGCGTCGGCGGGATTGTTTTGCGCGAGCCGCAGCCGGCCCAGTGCAACAGAAGCGGCAGGGTCGCCGGGAGATTTCTGAAGCGCGCGGTTAATGTATTCCTCGGCCGTTGCGAACTGTTTGCGGAAGATTTCGGCCTGCGCCCGAAACAGGTACCCTTCCGGATTGTCGGGCTGGGCACTCATGATCTGGTCCGCTTCCAGAGCCAGAGCGTTTCCATCCCCGCGTTTCTGAGCGGCATCCGCCAGCGCACGATGGGCGTCCGGCAAGTCGGGCTGTAAACGGACCGCCTCGTGCCACTGCGCCTCGGCCTGGCTGGCGTTCCCGTTCGCGTCAAATGCTGCACCCAGAAAATAATGGCCCATGGCGTGGTTCGGTTCGCTCTTCAGGACGGCTTGCAGCGTGTTGATGGCTGCGCTCGCCTTGCCGGTTCCGGTCTCAATCTGGCCCTTGTAAATCTGCGCGTCGATGTCATCGGGCGTCGCTTTCAGGATTTCGTCGTCCAGCTTTTTCGCCTCGTCCAGCCGACCCTTGAAGATCAGGACCTGAATGTAGAGTTTCTTGACCGCGACATCCTTGGGATGAGCCTTCGAAAGATCGGCGAACTCCGTGACGGCCTGGTCGAGCTTGTTCGTCATGAAGTAGAAACTGCCCAGCATCCGGTAAGCGTCGGAGTTATCGGGCAAATCTTTTTTGGCCTGCTTGAGAACGTCTTCCGCCTGGGTATATTTGTTTTCCGCGGGGTAGAACAATCGGGCCAGGGAAGCGCGTGGCTCCGGATCGCCGGGCGCGTTTGCGATTGCCTGCCGGAACTGCTGTTCCGCTTCGGCGTAGCGCCCGCGAGACTGATAGAACTTGCCCAGCTCGACCGGCGCCATGGTGGACTTGGGGTCGAGGGCCGCGGCTCTGCGGTAGTTTGCTTCCGCCGCGTCCCACTGTTCGCCGCGGGCTTGCAGCAAGGCAATGTTCAGATACGATTCCGCCCGATTCGGATCAAGCTGGATCGCCTTCTGCATGGAGGAAATTGCACCTGCCATATCATTGCTGGCGGCGTCGTAGTTGGCGATCGCGACATAAACTTCCGCGTTGTTAGGCTGCTTCTGTTTGAGCACGTCCAGGTGATCTTTGGCGTCAGTCAATTGACGGTAAGCGATGTACAAATTTGCCAGATTCAGGCGCGCCTCAACGTGGTCCGGCTGAAGCTCGAGGGTGCGGCTCAATTCCATCGCAGCGCTCGGTATCTGCCCGAGTTTGATCTCCGCCAGGGCCAGTTTGTAGTGGGCGTCCGCAAAGCGGTCGTCGATCTGCTTGGCGTTCTGATACTCAATCGCCGCTTCCCGGTACTTTCCCTTCTCGTAAAAGCGGTCGCCGCTTTCGACATACTTCTGCTTCCGGACGTTGGGGTCCTTCGAGCAGGCGGTGAACATCGCGGTCAGGAAAACCGCCGCTAGTACTGCGCACCAAAGTTTGGATTGTTTTGCCATCTTCAGGTCTCCGAACGCCCCGGGGCTCGCGCAAGCTTTGCCTTATCAATCGCGGGCTACACAACGGTACTCTCCCCGGCGGGGGCCGGAAAAGTACTGACGTTATTATCGCAGACCTCGGAGGGGGTAACCGGCCTGAATTGGGCCGACGCCCGTGTGCTAGTACTTGGGTAATCTGCCCGGATAGGTCCAATCGTGACATAGTTTTAGCGGCTATGACACACTTCCCCCAAACGAACTCCAGTCGGCGCTCACCTCGCGTACAGCTCAACGGATCGGTGGCAGCTGCCATCCGTGCCGAAGGCGGTCAGCGGGCGCGCGCAAAACTTCAATCCATTTCCATCACTGGTGGCTTGTTGCAGTTGCCGGTTGAACTTTCGACCGGCGACTTCGTGGAAATTGAGTTCCACACCAGGACCGGTGCCATCCACGGAATGGCCGAGATGCTCCAGCCTGTGCGCAAGTTTCAAAGCGCCTGCCTGCAACCGTTCCGCTTCGTGGCCATTGGCGACGACGATCATCGCAAGTTGCGCATGGCACTCGACACCGCGCTCGACCGCAGCTTTCTGGATCCGGTTTCGGACCGGCTACAGACTCCTCCTGGACTCTGATTTATTGGCTGACAACCTTTGGTAGGGACGCTTGCAAGCCGCGTCTCTACGCTAGGGTTCATACTACGGTTCTCTCCGCTCGTTATACTAGACGCGCCGGACATGACGCTCCCGTCCATCACACACACCCACTCCGCCGAGGAAACCATTGCCTTCGGACGCGCTCTCGCCGCCGACTTAAGGCCGCCCTTGCTGGTCCTGCTGTGTGGCGATCTTGGGGCCGGCAAGACGACTCTCGTGAAGGGAATAGCCGAAGGTTTCGGAGCGGCCACGGCTGACGATGTTACGAGTCCCACGTTCACACTGGTGCATGAATATCGCGGCCCACGCGCGGTTTTGTATCACATCGATCTTTATCGCGTGGAAACCGAACGCGAACTGGAAACGCTTGGACTCGACGACCTGGCCGGGCCGGAGAGCATCCTGCTGATTGAATGGGGAGAGAAGTTCCCGCGCTTTGTGCGTGAACGAAATGTGGAGATTGCTCTGGAGCTGGTAGACGAAAACGAACGACGGATCGAGATTAAATGAAGTCGGATCAGCGGTCGATAGTTCAGCGGGTCAGAGTACGGGATTCGCCTCGATGCACGAACAGGCGTGGGCATCCCGTGGGCGTGCTCCATTCTCGAATCGTCGAGAACAGCAAGGCGCCGGCGAACAAAGTGAACACAATACGGTTCCGCATGCTTTGTTTATGATGACTCCAAACAAAGCTTGTGGCAAGGCTTTGACCGTATCCGGCGCGACGCGAATTCTTTTCGCAGAGTCGCGCATCTAAATGGAGTGATGACAACAGTGGAACAGGGTACGATTCGAAAAGTGATGTCCGACGACCTGGAGGTCGCCCTGATCTGCGCGGACCGCGACGGCAACCGGGTCCGCATCGATCGCGTGAACCGCGAGAGGGGAACGATTGCGTATCACTTCCTCAACGATGAACTACGCGTGCAGGAAGGTGTTCGCGAGCTGCCCATCGAGGAGTTTCTGGCTGAGAGCTGGTATCTGGCGTAAGCACAAGAATCTTGTTTGTGACGCGCTCAGAATTCACTGTTTCCCGATCGCCGTCGGGTGCTTCGGCTGATACAGACCGATCTCGCCGCCACCGGGCAAAGAGATCGTCGTCAGGGTGCCCCACCGTTCTTCTTTCACTTCGCCGCATTTCACCTGTTTCGTCTTCAGCAACGCCATGGTCGCCTGCAAATCGTCGCACATGAAGTACAGCTCATGAGTGTCGTTCTTCTCCGAGGGATGAAATGCTGCCTCCGCTGGCGGGAGAGCAAAAATCAGCCATCCATATCCGGCGTCGACCGAGGTGAAGTGCAGCACGTCGCGGAAGAACACCCGGTCGGCTTCCGCGTCTTTGCTGTATACGATGACATGCGCGCCCGTAATCATCGTCAAATGGCCTCCCGTTCTGTGCCCATGCACTCGATGTGTTGGGCGCAATATTTTCTTAATTCTCCCAGGACAGCTTGGAAATCACGATTTTCCAGTTACCATCGAACTTGTGATGCGGCCCACGGCCTGCGCAATTAGGCCGCCGCCGCGATCGGTCTTCCATACGCGCTGCAGCCGGAAAATGCCGATCAGGAAAATCACCACCAGCATGACCACCGCAAAAGGCAACGCCTTTCCCATGAGCGAATTGATCGTGCTCGTAAGCACTTCGGCCTTCGACTCCGAGAGGCTGGACACGCTTAATCCGCGCAGCAGGTGCGCCTTCAGCAGCCAGCAGAACACCGATCCGCCGACGAGATCGAGTAACAGCCGCACGGCCGCACGAGACTGGCTCCAGTAGGGCCGAAATAAGTTTGCGGCGGAAAGGGCCAGGTTCAGCGAGTTCAAGAGCACAAAGGCCCAGAAGAAAATCTGCCACGCCGGAGCCAGCATGATTTTGATGCTGAAGATCTCGATCATCGGACGTGGCCACATCACTTGAATGAACCAGGTATTGAAGATTACAGCCGCCCCAATCTCGAACGAGGAGTTGAATAGCGGGATGCGGTTCGGGTCCTTCGCCGGCCGCAACTTTCGCGGGTTCCAGTAGTTAAGTACGTGAAGCTGCACGCCGGTCCACTCGATGATCGCGAAACCCAGTGTCGTGAAAAATGCGAAGTAGACAACCGTGTCCAGCATGTTGCCCATGTTCAGATAGCCCTGGTCCGCGGGATCGAAGATCAGGAACGCGATCCACGTCAGGCAGCGTGGAACCACAGCGCCGAGCACCAGAATCCCGAGGACGAAACGGTAGAGCGGGAACAAGGTCGGGCCGATCAGAGAACGCTGCGGCAAATATCGCGAGGCCACGGCCAGCGGCGAACCACACCGCTGCAGTATCGCTTCCAGTTCCGATTCCGCCAGCTTGCGCCCAAGCTCGGCTTCCTTTTCCTCGATCTGCGAACGAAGGTCTTCGGACAATTCCGCAATGATGTCCTGCTTCTGGTCCTTCGGAAGCCAGAATTGCACGGCTTGAAGATATCGATCGAGTAGTTCCATGACTGACTCCTCAGAGAATTCCGTTTAACGATTTGTTGATGCTTTGCCACTCCGTGGCCAGCTGCTTCAGGATTTGTTTGCCGTCCGGTGTAAGGCGGTAGAAGCGTTTGTTGCGTTTCTCCTCTTCGCGCCATTCGCTGGTCAGCAGTCCATGGCTTTCCAGGCGCCGCAGCAGGGGATAGAGGGTGCCTTCGTCGATCTCCATGCCCTGATCGTTCAGGGCTTTGCGCAAGGTGTAACCGTAGCGCTCAGTCTTGAGTTGCGAGAGGACGGCCAGACTCAAACAGCCGCGTCTCAGCTCCAGACGAAGGTTTTCGAATCGCTCGGCGTTGTCGGTACTCGGTGACATATAGTGTACGTTACATACTATACGACGCACAGTATAAGAACGTCAAGAAGAATCGCAGGCCCATGCCCTCAGGGGCTAAAGCCCATGTTTTTGTTGGCCGGCAGCGGCACGGCTGAAGCCGTGCCCTCCCAAAACAATGTCTCTGTGGTGGATTTTGAGGTTAGTCTTTCAGCAATTGGCGTGCGATCACCAGTCGTTGAATTTCGCTCGTGCCTTCGCCGATGGTGCACAGCTTCACGTCGCGATAGAACTTTTCCGCGGGATAGTCCTTGATGAAGCCGTAGCCGCCGTGGATCTGGACGCCCTCGTTGGCGCACTTTACGGCCACTTCGCCGGCGTAGAGCTTGGCCATTGACGACTCGAGCGTAGTTTTCATGCCCGCGTCTTTCATCGCTCCGGCACGCAGTGTGAGCAACTTGGCTGCTTCAATTTCGGTGGCCATATCGGCCAGTTTCCACTGGATCGCCTGGAACTCGCTGATCGCTTTGCCGAACTGTTTGCGCTGCTTGGAATACTTCAATGCGGCTTCGTAAGCGCCTTCGGCCATGCCGAGCCCGAGGGCGGCAATCGAGATGCGCCCGCCGTCCAGGATGCGCATGGCGTCGATGAAGCCGTTGCCTTCTCCTCCCAGCAGATTCTCGGCCGGCACGAAACAATCTTCGAAGATCAGTTCCGACGTATCGCTGGCGCGCAGTCCGAGCTTGTTTTCCTTCTTACCGGGACGAAATCCTTTGGTGCCCTTTTCGACGACGAACGCCGAGAGCCCATGCGTGTGCGCTGCGCGATCGCTGACCGCGATTACGACCAGTACATCGGCATAGCTGCCGTTGGTGCAGAACGTCTTGCTGCCGTTGAGAACCCATCCGCCCTTGGCCTTGGTAGCGGACATGCGGGCGCTGCCTGCATCCGATCCCGACGACGGCTCGGTCAAGCCCCATGCGCCGATGTACTCTCCCGTCGCCAGCTTCGACACGTACTTCTTCTTCTGCGCTTCATTGCCGGCTACAAAAATGTGGTTCGAACACAGCGAAGTATGGGCGGCCACGATGATTCCCACCGATCCATCCACGCGCGACAACTCTTCAATCGCAGTGACGTACTCGACGTAGCCCATGCCAGCGCCGCCGTATTCCTGCGGAAAGATGATTCCGAGCAGGCCGAGCTTGCCCAGTTCCTTGACGATCGCCAGCGGGAACTCGCTCGCCTCGTCCCACTTCATCACGTGAGGCGCGATCTCGCGCTCGGCGAACTCGCGAACGCTTTTCTTGAGTTGCAGTTGTTCGTCGTTTAGTTGGAAATCCAAAGCACTCCACCTAGTCTTCCCGCACCCCCCACTTAGGAACTGTCATCCCGAGCGGAGCGAGGGATCTGCTGTCTGCTGAAGTCAGCAGTGCTTTTTGATTGTGTGCTGGAAGCCGCGCGCGGGAGGAACGCAGAGGTAGGCGACCAACTTTTTATTTAACCACGTTCAACGGCATGCCCGTGTACCGACCGGTTGGCTGGCGCGATCACGGAAGCTGTCTTGACCAGTCTGCGATGCGTACCTCGGGGCTGAAGCCCAAGTCAAAAGCAAAGGGCCTAACCGCAGCGGTAAACCTCTGCGCCACCCAAAAGCAGAAGTCTCTCAGCAAACCGTTGAGTCTCCGGCCATGGATTGCCTGATCCTATGGAACACGATGAGCAGGCTGCGGGATACGTCGCCGAAGTCTTAAGCCTTTGGAGGTGATCCGTCCAACCTGCTACGCCGTCTTTTTCGGCCCCAATCCCAACACCTTGCGGGCGAGCCACACGGGTGCCACGAATACATGCGCGGGATTCGTCAGGAAGGCAGGTTTATTCCCTTCAATCAGATGGCCAAGCCAGGCCAAAGCAAATGCGGTAGGGATCAAAAAAAGTGCAACGATCCAGTGCCACCACACCACTATCAGGGAGGAGAATCCGACCGGGATCGCGATCATATGCAGGGCGCGGTTCACGGGGTGGTTATGAGCGCCATCGTAGTGCGAGTAGAGTCCCATATGTCAGTCACCTGGGGTCATCCGAACGGCAAGATTATAGCTCGGCCCGAGCCTGCCCGGAGTCTTGGAAAGTCTTTATTTCGTGCATTTTTGAGTGCTTTGATCCACCGTTATCCCGGGGTATACTGCTTCCTCGGGGTGCTTGGTCCTCGACTCCCCTCGACGACCTTGGACGCACATTATTCGTTGTAAGACCGAGGCACTCCGTGCTTGCTCACCACACCAGGCCGTCCCAATGGATCAGCGCGACAACAGGGCCCCCGATTCCGATAGTCCGACGTTAGCCGGGACGGGTCCATTCCCAAATCAGGTCGGCGCTGGAACACAGACTCCGCCGCCTCGTTCGAGCGCGCCCACGGCTCACCAGACTCCCGCACCTCCGAGCGCGCCGCCGGCGCCCTCGGGATATTCGTCTTCGCTCGCGGCCACCAGCATCACGGCGTTCTTATCCCTACAGCCGGGCGTCACATTTGCGGGACGCTACGAGATTCTGAGCGTTTTGGGACAAGGCGGCATGGGCGCCGTCTACCAGGCTCGCGATCGCGAACTGGACCGCATGATCGCGCTCAAAGTCATTCGTCCGGAGTTGGCGACCGATCCGGCAATCCTGCAGCGCTTCAAGCAGGAACTGATTCTGGCGCGCAACATCACGCACAAAAATGTCGTGCGTATTTACGACCTGGGTGAGTCCGACGGCATTCGCTTCATCACCATGGAGTACGTGGACGGCGAAGACATGCGCACCATGCTGCGCAAGCACGGCAAGTACTCCGCGCCCGACGCCATTCCGATGATCGAGCAGGTTTGCCGCGCACTCGATGCGGCGCACTCCGAAGGAGTGATTCATCGCGATCTGAAGCCGCAGAACATCATGCGCGACAAGTCCGGACGCATCGTCGTCATGGACTTCGGCCTCGCACGTTCGCTTGGCGATTCCGGGCTCACGCAAACGGGCGCCATCGTCGGCACGATGGAGTACATGTCGCCCGAGCAGGCGCTGGGTTCGCAACTCGATCAGCGCTCCGATATTTTCAGTGTCGGCCTGATTTTTTACGAATTGCTGACTGCAAAGTCTCCCTATCACGCGGATACCGCCATCGCCAGCCTGATGCGGCGCACCCGCGAAGTCGCAAAGCCCGCGTCGGACGTGGAGAACACCGTCCCACGCTCCCTGAGCGCGATTGTCAGCCGTTGCCTGGAGCGTGAGCCGGCCAACCGCTATCACTCGGTCGTGGAGCTGTTGCAGCAATTGCAGGCCTGGGAAGCGAATCCCAATATCAGCGCGGACGCGTTGTCGAAGATGATCTCGCACCCGATCGTCCATCCGTCGCGCTTCAACGTCGACCTCCCCGGCAAGCAATGGATGTGGATCGCCGCCGGAGTGCTGACCATCGCGCTGGCCGCATTTGTGGGACGCACGCTGCTGAGCCGTCCCGGCGCGCGCACGATGGAAGCTGCCAAGGGCGTTCCAGCGCTGAGTCAGGGAAAATATCTCGCGGTGTTACCGCTGAAGATTGTCGGTGACGAAAAAACGCTGGGCTATGTCGGGGATGGCGTGCAGGAAGCGCTGACCGCCAAACTGTTTCAACTGAAGGAAATTCACCTGGCTGCGTCGTCGGAAGTAGAAAAAGTTGCTTCCAAGGATGTTCCCCTGGCCAAGCTCGCGCACGATCTGGGCGTGAACCTGGTATTGCAAGGAATGGTGCAGGGCACCAATGACAAGCTCAGCGTGATCCTGAATCTCTATGACGCGACCACCGGCAACCGCCTCTGGAGCCAGGAATTTTCCGGCATTCCGCAGGACTTGCTCGCGCTCGAAGATCAGATCTATTCCGACGTTGTGACCGCGCTCGCGCTCAAGCCGAGCAACGAAGAACTGGCCCGTACCGGAGCGCATCCGACCGAAAACACCAAGGCCTACGATCTTTACCTCCAAGGTCGAAACATGCTTCGGAACAGCCACAACACCGCGGACATGAAGCAGGCGAGTGTGCTGTTCGAACAAGCGATCGACAAGGATGCGAATTTCGCGCTTGCCTACGCAGGACTGGCCGATGCCAGCCTACGCCTGTACGGCGAGAGCAAGGAGAGCATCTGGGCACAAAAGGCGACTCTCGCAGCCCAGCGCGCCGAACAGCTCTCGAGCTCCTTGCCCGAAGTGCATCTCTCCCTTGGCAGCGTCTACTCCACCACCGGCAAGAACGCGCAGGCAGTCACGGAATTGAAGCAGGCGCTTGCGCTCGCCCCGAACTCCGATGAAGCGTATCGCCTGCTGGGAGACGCTTACCGCGCCAACGGTCAGACCGAAGAGGCCATCGCCGCGTATGAGAAGGCCGTGGCCGTGAACGCTTATTTCTGGATGAATCACAACGCGCTCGGGCAGGCGTTGTCGGACACCGGTGACTCGGCGAAAGCACTGGCGGCATTTCAGAAGGTGACGGAACTGGCCGCCGACAATCCCATTGGCTACGAAAATATCGGCACCACGTATTTCAAGGAAGGCAAGTGGAGTGAAGCGATTCCGTTTTTCCAGAAGGCGCTTTCAGTGGGCCCGGATTCCATCACCTACTCGAATCTGGGAACGGCTTACTTCTTTCTCAAGAATTACGGGGACGCGGTGAAGATGTTCGAGAAGGCGACGCAAATGACGCCGAACAACGAAGTTCTTTTCGGCAACCTCGGCGACGCCTATCGCTGGTCCGGCCACTCGGATCAAGCCAACGCTGCTTACGACAAGGCAATTTCGCTGTGCTTCCAGCAGCTCCAGGTGAATCCGCGGTCAGCGGACACGATGGGCGATCTGGCGCTCTACTACGCGCGCAAGGGAGACGCCCGCAATGGCCTGCAATACATCCAGCAGGCGCGTTCGATTAAGCCCAAGGATCTGCAACTGATGTATTCGGAAGCGCTCGTGAAGTCGCTGGTGGGGAAACCTGAAGATGCGGTGAAGGCGCTGCGTGCGGCTTTGGAGAAGGGCTACTCTGCGCAGGAGGCCTGGAACGATCCCGAGCTTCAGAAGCTCCAGGCCCTGCCACAGTTTTCACAACTGGTGAAGGAATTCACCGCAAAAGCTAAGCCTTAAGACTGTTCTTCCAGCGTTTGCGTCGCGAAACAATCGCTCCAACTCCAGTCAACATCAAAGCGATCGTGCCCGGCTCGGGAGCCGAACCCGCATGCGCCTGGATGCCCAATCCGCCTGGCCAGCAACTGCCGTCGACACAGGCAAAACCGATCGAAAAACTGGCGCCGTTAGGAATTCCGATGCGCTGATTGTGACCCTTGATGCCGGAGAGCAGGATTTCCACCGAGCCATTTTGCAGGGTGCGGACCGAGCAACTCAGGAACAGGCTCTGTGTGCAGCTGATTGCTTCCGCAGGCACGCCGGTTTCAATGAACTTCAGTGAAGTCCAGTTCTTACCCGAGGTGTTCGTGAAAAACAAAGTGCCGGAGCCATGTTTGGGAACCGTGAATTCAAAATTCATTCCCACACCGGTGCAGCCTCCGGGAGGGCAATGCCCCAGACCCGGTGAGCCGCCGCCCGACACACCATGGATGATGATCTTAGGGTCTTGAATGCCGTCCGCGAAAGCCAACCCAGTGCACACAAGAGAAAGGACGAGCAGCAAGCAGAGGCGAGATATCTTCATTGTTTTTTCCTGTTTTCTTGACTAAAAGTTGCCGCCGGAGCCCAAAACTCCGGCAACTGGGGAGTGCCTGCGAGGGTAGCCACTTCACCAGTCCCGGTCAAGTACATAATGAAGAAGAACTTGAAGAAATTATTCGGCCGTGCAAACAGTTGCGCATCTTGAGCAAAGCATGCGCCTGCATATGCAAGGGGCTGCACTTTTGAAATTAGATCTGTGGAAAACCTAGAACGGGAATTCGACGAGAAAGGTCCATTCAGGAAATCGATCCAGAGATTCCGTCGTTGCTAGCCCTCGATCGGCACAGTCTTGTAGTCGCAGGCTGTTCGGCACGGATCACAGTACATAAGACCGTCCGTACAGAGACGGATATCGAGTTGCGATTGGCAGAGAACGCAAAATTTCTCGCAATAGCAGCGCGCTTCAGTCTGCTCACATTGCGCGCAAAGGAACCGCCCCGGGGCTTTAGTGGACATAAACCAAGTCTAAAGCGTTGGCGCGGCGAGAAAAATGTAACGAAGGTCACGAGAAGCAGGTCTCAGCTCTCAGCTGTCAGGAACTGCTGATGGGAGCGGACGCCATGCTCAATCGGTAATGCTTTTCCTGACAGCTGACTGCTGACAGCTGACTGCTGCTGCCCTGTGTTAACTTTATTAGTTCCACAGTCTGACAGCCCAGTCACTGTCTTGATGAGGTCGATTCTTGTCGGTTGCTCAAGCCACTCCGCCTGCGTTGCGCAAGACTGCGCTTAATGGCGCGCATCGCGCGCTGGGCGCAAAGATGGTCGAATTCGGCGGATGGGATATGCCGGTCGAATATCCATCCTCGATCGGCTGCGGGATTGTCTCCGAGCACATGGCAGTGCGCACGGGCGTGGGCATTTTCGACGTCAGCCACATGGGCGACATCCGTCTGAGTGGACCAGGCGCACTCGACGCCGTACAGCACATCTCGATGAATGACGCTGCGCGCCTCGCCATCGGTCAGGCGCAGTATTCCGCGTTGCTCTATCCGGAAGGAACATTCGTCGACGACGTGATCGTTCACCGGCTGGGCGGCGACGATTACCTTCTCGTCATCAACGCGGGCACGCGCGAAAAAGACTTCAACTGGGTGCGCGACCACACGCGCGAGTTCAACTGCCGCGTGGAGCATCTCTCGGACGATTTCACGCAGATTGCGATTCAGGGACCGAAGGCGGTCGACCTTCTCCAGAAACTCACCGACGCCGACCTGAGCACAGTAAAGTTCTACTGGGTTACGCGCGGCACGGTGTGTGGCCTGCGCGACACCCTGATCGCGCGCACCGGATATACCGCCGAAGACGGATTCGAAATTTACATCCCATCGGACGAAGCCACTAGCATGCGCGTGTGGAATGAAATTCTCTCCGCGGGCAAGGAATTTTGCGCACTCCCCTGCGGACTGGGCGCGCGCAACACGCTGCGTCTCGAGGGCAGCCTTTCGCTTTACGGCCACGAAATTTCCGACACGATCAACGTGTGGGAAGCACGGCTCGATCGCTTCTGCAAAATGGAGAAGGCGGACTTCCTTGGCCGCCCGGCCCTCGACCGCGCCCGGGTCGCGGGCGTAACGAAAACGCTGGTCGGCCTGGAGATGGTGGACCGGGGCATCGCGCGCGACGGCTACAAAGTCCTAGACAGCAGTGGAACTGAGATCGGCTACGTGACCAGTGGCTCGCCTGCGCCTTTTCTAAAAAAAAATATTGGCATGGCGTATGTCTCGCCGCAGCACGCTGCGATTGGCGCCACTCTGCAAGTGAAGGTCAGGGGACAGGGAGTCAAGGCACAAGTTATCCCGACACCGTTTTACAAGCGTCCGAAAAAAACATAAGCGACCCGCGAAGGACAAGACTGAGGAGCGAACGACGAATGGCATACCCCGCAGACCGCAAATACACCAAGGAACACGAATGGATCACCTCCGACGGCACCATCGGGATCACCCACTACGCGCAGGAATCGCTCGGCGACATCGTCTTTGTGGATATGCCGAAGGTGGGAACCGAGATTGCGGCCGGTAAGACTTTCGGCACGGTGGAGTCAGTGAAAGCTGTGTCCGACTTGTACGCTCCAGCTTCGGGAACCGTGACCGAGATCAATAACGATCTCACCACGTCTCCCGAGAAAGTGAACAAAGATGCCCACGGCTCGTGGATGGTCAAGATCAAATTGAAAGACCCGGCCGAGCTGAACGGACTGCTCTCCGCTGCCGACTACGAGAAATTTGCCGCCGAAGAAGCGGGGTAGTGATATCGAGTTTTCTTTTCGGTCGGCGAGTGTACGATGCGGTTTAACTGAGCTTCACTCGATTACAGAACGGTGACGAGTTCTCCTCCCAAAAACCGCCTGCCGCATGCCACAATCGAAATGGCTGGTAGTCACATCTATATTGGAATCCTATGAGATATCTGCCTAAATCTCCTGCGGACCGCGACGCCATGTTGAAGGCGATTGGCGTCCGCTCGATTGACGATCTGTTTTCTCCCGTTCCCGCCGAATACCGGCTGGCTCGCGATCTGAAGGTTCCGCGCCAGATGGCCGAGTCGGAAATCGTCGACTGGTTCAAGCAGCGGTCGAAAGAAAACGGCGACGACTACACCAGCTTCCTCGGTGCCGGCGCGTACTTTCATTACCGGCCCGTCGTGATCGACGCGCTCGTACAGCGCGGCGAATTCCTGACGTCCTATACGCCCTACCAGGCCGAGTTTGCACAGGGCACTCTACAGGCGATTTTCGAGTTCCAGACCATGATCTCGGAACTCACTGGCATGGATCTCGCCAACGCCTCGATGTACGATGGATCGACCGGCGCCGCAGAGGCCGTGATGATGGCCGTTCGCATCACCGGGAAAAGTTCGGCAGTGATTGCGCGCAGCCTGCATCCGGAGTATCGCGAAGTGCTGCAGACGTACGCGACGCACCAGGGGATTCCGCTCAAGACGGTGGCCTACGCGGATTCCGGGCGGATCGATTTGAAAGAGCTCGAGGGCACCTTTACCGATGACACTGCCTGTGTACTGATTCAATCGCCGAACTTTTTTGGGACGATCGAGGATGTTGAAGCGATCGCTGAAATTGCCCACAAGAAAGGCGCATTGCTGATTGTCTCGATTGCAGAAGCCGTGTCGTTGGGAATTGTGGAACCACCGCGCGCCGCCGACATAGTCGCAATGGAAGCGCAGTCGTTCGGAGTTCCGCTGGGATTCGGAGGTCCTTACTGCGGAGTGCTGGCCACCAAAGACAAATTCGTCCGCCAGATGCCGGGACGCCTCGCGGGCCAGACACTGGACAAGAATGGCAAGCGTGGCTTCGTGCTGACTCTTGCGACGCGCGAGCAGCATATCCGCCGCGAGAAGGCGACGTCCAACATCTGCACCAATCAGGCTCTGGTGGCGCTCATGGTCAACATCTTCATGACGGTCTACGGCAAAGTCGGCCTGCGCGAACTCGCAAAGCAGAATCTGGCGAAGACTGCTTACGCCGCTGATCAGTTCGGCAAGAACGCGAAGGTCCTGTTTGGCGGTGCCCCACGATTCAACGAGTTTGTGGCGCAGACCAGCGAAGACCCCGCCGCGATCAACTCCCGTTTGCTCGGCCACAAGATCGTCGGCGGCCTGCCGCTTAAAAAGTTTTATCCCGAACTAGGCAATGCCGCGCTGTGGTGCTGCACGGAGCTGACGACGCGTTCGATAATCGACACGGCTGTGGGACTGGTCGCCGAGAGCGAACGATCAGTACGCAGTATGAAAGAGACCGAGGAGGTGGCGCTGTGAAACACATGACCCGCAAAGCCACGCGCCACATCAATCAGAACGAAGGTCTTATCTTCGAGAAGTCGTCTCCCGGAAAAGCCGCGTGGAAACTGCCGCCGCTCGATGTTCCCGAAGTCGACACGGCGAAGCTCTTGGGCAAGTCCGAACGAAAAGATCTGGGCCACATGCCCGAGGTGAGCGAGATTGAAATCATCCGCCACTTCACGCGCCTTTCAACGTGGAATTACGCCATCGACCTCGGTATGTATCCGCTCGGCTCCTGCACGATGAAGTACAACCCTCGTGTGAACGAATCGGTTTCCCGCATCGAGGGACTGGCCAACGGACATCCCTATCAGCCCGCGAAAATTTCGCAGGGCGCGATGCGCATCATGAAGACGCTGAGCGATTGTCTAATTGAAATCACGGGCATGGACGCCATCACTCTGCAACCCGCCGCTGGCGCGCACGGCGAACTCACCGGACTGCTGATGGTCCGCGCGTTTCACGAGTCGAAAGGCAATGCCCGCAAGAAAATTCTCATCCCGGACTCCGCGCATGGCACAAACCCCGCGACTGCGGCCACGGTCGGATATGCCGTCGAGAATCTGAAATCTAACGACCGCGGCATGGTTGACGTAGCCGCGCTCGCCGCCCAGATGAACGAAGACATCGCTGCGCTGATGGTGACCAATCCCAATACGCTCGGCGTGTTCGAGCAGGAGATCCACAAGATCGCCGACCTCATGCACGAAAAGGGCGGCCTGCTCTACATGGACGGTGCCAACATGAACGCGCTCGTCGGCAAAGTGCGTCCCGGAGATTTCGGCGTCGACGTGATGCACCTCAACCTGCACAAGACGTTTTCCACGCCTCACGGCGGCGGCGGCCCGGGATCGGGCCCGGTGGCGATCAAGAAAATTCTCGAGCCGTTTCTGCCGACACCAGTCGTCGTCACGAAATCGGACGGCACGATGGCATTCGATTACAACCGCCCTCAATCCGTGGGACGCGTACGTGCCTTCTACGGGAATTTCGGCATGTTCATCCGCGCGCTGGCTTACATTTTTGCGAACGGCCCGGATGGCCTTCGCCAGACCACCGAAGACGCCGTCCTGAACGCGAACTACATCCGCAAAGGGCTTGAAGGCGTCTACGATCTGCCATATGAAACGCCCTCCATGCACGAAGTCGTTTTCAGCGACAAGATCCAGTCGAAAAAAGGCGTTAAGACGATGGACCTCGCCAAGCGCCTGATCGACTACGGATTCCATCCGTATACGACAGCGTTCCCGCTGATCGTACCCGGCGCATTGATGATCGAACCGACAGAGAGCGAGCCGAAAGAAGAACTCGACCTGTTCATCGAGGCGATGAAGTCGATGGCGGAAGAAGTCGAAGAAGATCCGCAGTTCGTGCTCGACGCGCCACACAACACGCGCATCTCGCGGCTCGACGAAACTCTGGCGGCACGGAAGCCGGTGCTGCGCTGGACGCCGGAGAAGGTGTAGCGCCGGCGCCCTTGCGTATCACAACCGGGCGGATCACGTTCCTGGGATTTACGGTGTCACGCGAAATTTCTTGTTGCTCTTGAGCGCTCCAGATGGAGTTTTCACCGTCACGAAACCCAGCTTTGCAAGAGCAGGGACGGTCGCCGTCAAATATGTATCCGACACTACCGTAAAAGCCGCAGCGCCTCCCGCGAAGACAACCTTCTTTGTTCCTGTAAAACCCTGTCCCAGAATGCCGATCGTTGATCCGACCGGGCCCGACGTGGAAACCAAGCTGACAAACGGATTCAGAGCGACATTCAAGCTGTAGAATGTGCCGAAATTATGCGTGCCACCGCCCAGCGACAATCCATACAAGAGCCCATTCGTGTGCTGGAGCAGGCTGATTTCAGGCTGTCCGGCAGTGGTGCCATCGAAAGTCTGGAGGACGGAAAACGGGAAAGGCGTTTTCGGGCTGATGCTGAAGATGGTGCCGCTATTCGATGGTCCTCCTCCCTGCCCAGTCACTCCGTAGAAGTTTCCATCGGTAGCTTGCACTAGTCCGGCCACGGGCCCGAATCCATCGGGGGTCGGATTGAAACTATGGAGGACCGTAATTTTGCCGGCCGTTGTCATCCTGAAAACGACGCCACCGTTAAAGGTCCCACCCGCCTCAGTTGTCCCATACAACTTGCCGTCACTGCCTTGCGTTAAAGAACCCAGCGGGAACTGCCCGTGCGGCCCGTCAAAGTTGTAAAGAACGTTGAACGTCCCAGAAGGAGTGATCTTGAATACCACTCCCTTAAGATTGCTGCCTTGCTGGGCGGTTCCATAGAAATTGCCGTCGGTGCCCTGCACCAACGGAGCAAAGGGTCCACAGCCACTGGTTGTATCGAACACATGCAAAGTAGTAAGGGTACCGCTCGGGGTAATTTGGTAAACCGTGCCGCAGTTATCGGGTCCTCCACCCTGCTCAGTTACTCCATAGAAATTTCCGTCTCTCCCTTCGACCGGGGCAGAGCGGGGATTTCCGCCGTCGCTACCGCCCGTGAAACTGTACAAAGGCGTCAGATCTCCGCTCGCGGTTATGACGAACACCGCGCCGAAGCCGAAATCGCCGCAACCTATGGTCGTTCCGTAGAAGTTGCCGTCCGTGCCGAGCGTGACTCCGCTGTAGGGGTTACACCCGACCGCTATATTAGGCGGGGTAACTTCGAAGGAGTACAGTTCCGATAGGACCCCGGCCGGGGTCATGTTAAAGACCGTCCCATTTGCGCCCTCGCCGACTACGATTTCCCCCCCATTGACGCTGGTCGCATAGATATTGCCATCCTGACCCTGTGTCAGAATACCTGGATTCGGGAAGCTGAGCGGATCTGACGTGGATCCATCGAAGCTGTAAAGCACAGAAAAAATCTGGGCCTGAGCTGTTGTGACGACGACAATGGTTGAGAAGGCAAGCAACGCGGCGAGACCGAAAACACCAATCCCGATTCTTTTCATGGAAAATCTCCCGGAGTCGGAGCCAGAGATACTGGCTGTCGTAACTCCTGCCGGCTGCCGAAGGGGGGTGGGTTGCGGGACCGGCTACAGATCGGGGAAGACTATATCTAGCGGGTACAAAAGTAAAGGTCAGTATCTGCCAGGTTTCAAATCACCACCGCTTCCCGATACTCGCCATAAACCTTCCTCATCGCGTCAGAGATTTCGCCGACGGTTGCACTAGCTTCCACCGCCGCCACAATTCGTGGCATCAGGTTTTCCGCTGAGCGTGCCGTATCTTCGACAGCCTTGATCGCTGCGGCCCAAGGCTCCGGATCGCGCGTCGCGCGCAATGACCGCAAACGCTCGACCTGTTTGCGTTCCAGTGCTTCATCGATTCGCTGGATGGGTACAGCCTTCTCATCATCGATCTGGAACTGGTTTACTCCGACCACGATGGCCTCGTTACGGTCGACCGCCTGCTGATATTTGTAGGCGGCGTTCTGAATTTCCTGCTGCACGAATCCGCGTTCGATTGCCTTGAGCATACCGCCCATGGCTTCGATCTTAGCGAGATAGTCTTCGGCCCTTTTTTCGATCTCGTTGGTCAGCGACTCGATGTAATACGAACCCGCCAGCGGGTCGATCGTCTGCGGCGCGCCCGACTCGTAGGCGATGATCTGCTGCGTGCGTAGCGCGATCCGAGCGGACTGCTCGGTCGGTAATGCCAGCGCTTCGTCGAACGAATTGGTGTGCAGGGATTGCGTTCCGCCCAGCACCGCAGCCATCGCCTGGATTGCCGTCCGCACGATGTTGTTTTCGGGTTGTTGCGCTGTCAACGTCGAGCCCGCCGTCTGCGTGTGAAAGCGCAGCATCCACGATTTCGGATTCTTCGCCTTGAACCGATCGCGCATGATTCCAGCCCACATGCGGCGCGCGGCACGGAATTTTGCAACTTCTTCCAGAAAATTATTGTGCGCGTTGAAGAAAAACGAAAGCCGCGGCGCGAATTTGTCCACATCCAGCCCGGCCTTGATCGCCGCCTCGACGTACGCCATGCCATTCCCGAGCGTGAAGGCGACTTCCTGCACCGCCGTTGAACCAGCTTCCCGCATGTGGTATCCCGAAATGGAAATTGTGTTCCATTCCGGGACGTTTTCATTCGTCCAGGCGAACAGATCTGTGATAATCCGCATCGCCTGTTGCGGCGGATAGATGTAGGTGCCCCGCGCGATGTACTCCTTGAGCACATCGTTCTGCACCGTGCCCGAGAGTTTGCGAACGTCCATGCCCTGGCGCTTCGCCACCGCGACATAGAGCGCGAGCAGAATCGACGCGGTCGCATTGATCGTCATTGACGTGGAAATCTTCGTGAGATCGATGCCGTCGAACAGACGTTGCATGTCTTCGATGGAATCGATCGCGACCCCCACCTTGCCGACTTCGCCCATGGCGAGAGCATTGTCGGAGTCGAGGCCGATCTGGGTGGGCAAGTCGAACGCGACAGACAGGCCAGTTGTGCCGTTTGCCAGCAGGTATTTATAACGCTTGTTCGATTCCTCGGCATCGCCCATGCCCGCGTACTGGCGCATGGTCCAGGGGCGTCCGCGATACATCGTGGCCTGCACGCCGCGAGTGAAGGGGAAGTCTCCGGGATAGCCAAGTTCGCGGTCGTAATCACAGCCAGCCAGGTCGGCTGGCGTATATAGGGGATTCACGGAAATGTTGGAAGACGTTTCCTGCTCGGAAATTCTTGGCTTGGCCGGTGCAGCGACTTTGTCGCTCATTGGGAAACCTTTTTTTACCACGGAGGACACAGAGGAACAGGAGAAAGCCACCCAGATTTTTCCTCAGTGTTCCGCCGTGTCCTCCGTGGTTCAAGCTTTTCTCGTGCAGCGGAAGTAACAGGTGTTTCTATGACGCGACTCAGTTCTTTTTCCGCACGCGCCAGAACGAACTCAATCCGAACCATGCAAACGTCACGGTGAAGCAGGCGGCCAGAATCACGCGGCCCGGCCCCGCGGCGAGTCCAGCCTGATATTTCGCGTACTCGCGAAATCCGGCGATTCCGCCGATCACGGCGAGCGCGAAAAAAGTGAAGCCCGTCACTTCCAGCCACAACTGATGCGCCACCCGGCCCAACGATTTCGAGGCCGTCCGCAGGCCGTTCATCACGGCTCCGGCGGTGCGTGAATTGCCCACGTGGCGCGAGACGATCCGCGAGACAACTCTCGCCGCGATTCCGATCTGCTTCACGGTAGAGACTTTAGCCACGAGTCGATTTTAGCAGTGGGCCAGCGTACAATGTTGGTGGGAAATCACAGCGCCTTGTGATCTCGGACGGCTGCGATTGCCCTGATCTTCAGGGGGGATTCGTGGATCCGCAACTCAAGCAGCTGATGAAAGAACTGGGCGAAGCCATCAATGAGTCCCTCGCCGACTCCGAGCAGATCGCCGAAGTGGTAGCCCGCATCAAGGAAGG
>DATMNN010000009.1:0-9969 GCA_035569025.1 Terriglobales bacterium | reverse complement strand
AGGTCTTAGGTGTTAGGTCTCAGGTCTCAGGAAAATCTGAAATGCGTCGGACGCCCTTCTGGACGGCGAGTTTGATCTTCCTGAGACCTAACACCTAAGACCTGACACCTGCCTTCCTACAACTCCTCAATCGTAATCTTGTCGTTCGTGTAAATGCACATGCGGCCGGCGATCTTCATCGCTTCTTCGGCAATTTCGCGGGGCGAGAGCTTGGTGTGGTCAGCGAGAGCCTGTGCGGCTGCCTGCGCAAACGGGCCCCCGGAGCCGATCGCGGCAATGCCGGTGTCGGGCTCGATCACATCGCCGTTGCCGCTCAGGAGAAACGTCTGCTCCTTGTCCGACACGAGTAGCAGCGCTTCCAGATGACGCAACAATTTGTCAGTGCGCCATTCCTTCGCAAGTTCGACGGCAGAGCGGCCCAGGTTTCCGTGATATTGATCAAGCTTCGACTCAAAACGGCTGAACAGCGAAAACGCATCAGCGGTCGAGCCCGCGAATCCCGCCAGAATCTTGTCCTGATACAGGCGGCGAATCTTCTTCGCGCCATGCTTGATGACTGAGTCGCCGAGTGTGACCTGTCCGTCGCCGGCCATGACAACTTTACCGTCTCGGCGAACGCACAGGACGGTGGTCGAGCGGATCCGGGGAGCCTTGGGTTCGGAAGTACTCTGTCTGGTGGTTACTACTGCTGGAACACTTTTTCTCATGAGCGCAATTCTTCATTATACAGCTCAATTTCCCCTTCCATTCTGCCGAGGCGCCATGCAGCTACCGCAGAGTTTAGCTCGCGGGGTTCGTAGTGGTTTGCCGCATCGTCGGCAGGGAGGCCCATAGAGCGACAATTGGTGGTGCCAGAATGCGTTTGGGTTCGTTTCCTTCTGCCCGGTAAGCCGCTCGTACTCGGCCAAGGATAAGGCGAATCGTTCACTAGGAGTTCGAGCAGTCACCTCCTGCTTCGACACTGCCCGCGCGAACTCCGCATCGTCGAGCATTGGTATCTCGATTTTGCACCGCCAACACCACAACCGCCTCATCACCCTATAGTAGCGCGCTCAGCCTAGTCGTCTGCTCACTTCCTGTAAAATTCACCTAGCGCATTCGGAGCCATTCTCTTTTGTCGTTCCTGGACGATCTAAACCCTCAACAACGCGAAGCCGTTGAAACCACCGACGGCCCGGTGCTTATCCTCGCGGGCGCGGGCAGCGGGAAGACGCGCGTCATCACGTTTCGGATCGCCTATTTGATCGAGCATCACGGCGTGATGCCGGAGTCCGTTCTGGCGATGACCTTCACCAACAAGGCTGCGTCGGAAATGGCCGAACGCGTCGAAAAGCTGGTGGGACGGTTAAGTGTTGCGAAGCCCGTGATCTCGACATTTCATTCCTTTTGTGTGCGCGTGCTGCGGAGAGATATCGAGGCGCTGCGGATTCCCTCGGCCGTGCCGGGGCAGCCGCCCATCGGGCTGACGAAGAATTTCGTGATCTACGACGAGAGCGATCAGCAGCAGGTGGTGAAGGGCATCATGCGACGCGTCGGCCTCGACGACAAGCAACTCACGCCGCGCACCGTGCTCTCGCGAATTTCGTGGGCCAAGAATCACATGCTGGATCCGCAGGAAATTTACCTGCAATCGGCTGACCCCAAGACCGAACGCATCGCGCATATTTACGAGGAGTATCGCAAGGAGCTGTTAAAAGCGAATGCCATGGACTTCGACGACCTGCTGCTCGAAGCGATGCGATTGCTAAAGTCGGTGGCGGCGGTTCGCGAATATTACAACCGGCGCTTTCAATACATTCTGGTCGATGAGTATCAGGATACGAACCGTCCGCAGTACGAAATGATGCGGTTGCTGGCGGGCGAACGCCACAACATCTGTGCCGTCGGAGACGAAGATCAGTCGATTTACTCGTGGCGCGGCGCGGATATTCGCAACATTCTCGAATTCGAGCGCGATTTTCCTGAAGCGAAAATTATCCGCCTGGAGCAGAACTATCGTTCGACCCAGAACATCCTGCAGGCCGCGTCGGCGGTGGTTTCCAATAACGTCCGGCGCAAGGGTAAGAATCTGTGGACCTCGCGCCAGGGTGGAGCGAAGATCGGCTACTACGAAGCGCCCGATGGCGAAAACGAAGCACTCTTTGCCGCCGATGCCATCAATCGTTTTGTCCGCCAATCGGTGGAACGCGGAGAGAATGCCCGTGCGGCGGTACTCTATCGGACGAATTCGCAGTCGCGATTGTTTGAAGAGGCGCTGCGCCGCTATGGACTCAAGTATCACGTGGTCGGCGGATTTTCGTTTTACGATCGCGCCGAAATCAAGGATCTGAATTCGTATTTGAAAGTGATCCTGAACCCCGACGATTCGATCTCATTACTGCGTGTGATCAACACGCCGCCGCGGGGGATTGGCAAGACGACGATCGAGATGCTCGAAAGGCTCGCTCTCGAAACCGGTTTGTCATTGTGGGGCGCGATTGGAGCAGCGATCGACCGGCAATTGCTGCCCGGCCGCGCCCTGATCGCAATGAAATCGTTTTGCGACTTGATCGAAGACGGTCGCGCGATGCTGGCTGGTACTTATGCCGAGCGTCTGCAAGACAGCGCCGAGAACGAAACTGACACCGAAAAAACCAGCGCGGGTCCGTCGCCTTCGCTCAGGACAGGCTCGCCGACCGTAGCGCGGGCACTCTTGTCCGCGACTCCGGCGATAGAAGAACAGACTGAAGATTCGCCCGACACCGATTTCGATCCCAGCAACTTCAGCTTCGATTTTGGAGAAATTACCCCCGAAGAAAACGCACCAGATAGCAGCGCCGCCGCCCCGCCGGATGTCGCAGAGGTTCTTCAAGCCTCCGCAGGTGCCGACGACAACGCCGCCGTCGAAGGTTTTCGCGCACCCGGCGAAGCCGCGACCACAGCCGAACTGCTGAAGTTCCTGATCGACCGTACCGGCTACATCAAGCAATTGGAGGACGAAGACACTCCCGAGGCTTATTCGCGCATCGAGAACCTGCGCGAACTAGTCAACGCCGCCATGGACTCTCGCGACCGCGGCGAGTCGCTCGACCAGTTTCTCGACCACGCCGCTCTGGTCAGCGATGCCGACCAGTACGACGAGCGAGCGCAGATCACGCTCATGACTCTCCATGCCGCCAAGGGATTGGAGTTTCCTCTGGTGGTGTTGGCAGGGATGGAAGAAGGCCTCTTTCCACACTCGCGCACGCTCAACGAGCCGGACCAGATGGAGGAGGAGCGGAGGCTCTGTTACGTCGGCATGACTCGCGCCATGGATACCTTGGTGCTGTCGCGGGCTGTCTACCGACGTCGTTATGGAACCGACATGCCGGAGGCTAGTGTGCCATCACGTTTCTTGGATGAAGTCCCCGTCGAGTTGGTCGAGGAGATGGGTGGGTCCCGGAAACGGGCTTCCGGCGCTGGTGTTTCGCAGGCGGGGGCACGCGCGTCACATGGCCGGTCCAATTCCCGCGATGGAGAGTCGGTGCACTATTCCTACGAAGATGAAGATCAAAGCGCAAGCTGGAATCCGGCAAAGGTCAAAGCGAAAACGTCCGCTCCGGTCCGCAACTACAACTCTATCGACAACATTGCCGAGTTTTTTGCCTCGCGCGGCAAGAAATTCAGCATCCCAAAGGTACCGGTGGAAGAGCCCACGGGCAGGCGTGGATTTCGTCCGGGACAAAAGGTTCGGCACCCGAAATACGGCGAAGGAACGGTCTACCAGCGCGAAGGAGATGGGGAAGATGCCAAGATTACTGTACAATTTCCTCGCTTCGGTTTGAAGAAACTGGTGGAGAAGTACGCGCAGCTGGAACGCGCTTGAACCGCAGCCGCGCCGCCGCAGTGGCGCGAACACCAATCCCTCGGGAGAGAATGCGTTGAAGCAAGCGATCAGAACCGCTCTAGTGGTTTTCCTCGGCGCACTTACGGTGGCGTCGTCGTTGGGACAAGCAAAACAGATGCGGCAGGAGAGGCGTCCTCCCGCTATGCCTGATGGGCAGCAGCCGCAGAAAAAGCAGTGGGACGGCTCCGTCTTCGTCCTGGATGGTCTGCCCATGCTGATGACGACCCATCACGACACCGAGGTTGGCACGGGCCGCCCGGTAGATGTCAATGTATTCGTGATCGAAATGCAGGTGATGAACTCGGATGGAAACCCGGAGCCAGTGGGGCTGCAGATATTCAATTTTTTCACCGCTAAGGCCCAGGATCCGCAAAACGCATTCAATCCCCACAATGCGCGCGATTGTAGAATCTGGAACAATCTAGTTGTGAAAGCGTTGCGGAAGCGCGATCCGAAGAGCAAGACCTGGCCCTACGTTGAGTTCGTAACCAATACGAACGCCCGCACGATTCAAACCAACGAAGATGGGCAAGTGTGGTGGAGCGATGACGTGCAATGCTGGGGATCCAGCGATCGGTTTTCGCCCTTCTGAAACGAAAGAAAAAAGAGTTAACGCCCGAGCAGATTGATTGTCGGGACTATCTTTAGACGAGACGAGGACACTCACAGTAATCATGGCAAACACAAAGAAGCTCGAAAAAGTGGAACGTAAGAAAACCAAGCGTGCCGCGCGCAAGAAGATCAAGGCCGAAAAGCCCAAGAAGCCGCGTGATTACGCGCGCGGATCGAAAAAGCGCAAGATGAAGAAAATGGTACGCGGCCAGGCCAAGCGTTAACCGCTAGCTTGCGCTGCAAGCAATGCCGGGCATGGACGATGGTCCATGCCCGACTCCCGCTGTGAGGAGACAACGACTCTTGTCGCAATCAACAACCGAACCAGTCGACGCCGTCGTCCGCACCTCGAACAGCCAGGCCCTCTGTTGCAAGTCAATCGACAAGCTGATCTCGGACTCCGAACATCCGGAGACCCGGCTCAGTAAAACGCTCGGTCCGTGGTCGCTGACTGCGCTCGGTATCGGCGCGATCATCGGTTCGGGCATTTTCGTTCTAACCGGGACGGCCGCCGCCGGAGAATATTTTCAGGCGCCTTCGATCCTGCACGCCCAGGCGCTCGACCTGATCGTGAACTTCCTGCGTACCGGCAGCACCGCCGGAGCGCTCATGCACGGCCGCCCTCCCGCCGGGCCGTCGATCGCCATTTCGTTTTTCTTGGTAGCGATCGCCTGTAGTTTTGCTGGACTGTGCTACGCAGAACTGGCGTCGATGATCCCGATTGCTGGCAGCGCCTACACGTACTCGTACGCGACGCTCGGCGAAATTTTTGCCTGGATCATCGGCTGGGACCTGATCCTCGAGTATGTTGTCAGCAACGTAGCCGTGGCGGTGGGCTTTGCCGGTTACACCAAGGCGCAACTGTTGGCATTCGGTATTCACCTCCCCGACAAATGGGCAAGTCCGGTGTGGGCCGGCGGCCAATGGACGGGCGCATACTTCAACATGCCCGGCTTCCTGATCGTTTTTATTCTCACGCTGTTGCTGGTGCGCGGAGTGAAAGAATCGGCCGGGACCAACAACATCATGGTGATGGTCAAGATTGGCGCGATCCTGACTTTCCTGGTCGTCGGCGGGATGCTGGTAAAGCCCGCCAACTGGACTCCCTTCGCGCCCTCCGGTTTCGCCGGCATCGTTACCGGCGGCGCCATCGTTTTCTTCACCTACATCGGATTTGATTCGGTCTCCACCGCCGCCGAGGAATCGCGAAACCCGCAGAAAGACTTGCCCTTCGGCATCATCATGTCCCTGATCGTGTGTACGCTGCTCTATGTTGGCGTCGCCGTGGTGCTGCTGGGGATGATGAAGTACACCACCTTCGTTTCCGGAGAAGCCGCTGAAGCGCCTGTCGCCTACGCTATGAAATATCTCGGCGTGCACCCGTTCTTCCGGTCGGTCATCGTGATCGGCGCGCTGACCGGGATGATCTCGTCCCTGCTGGTGTTTCAATATGGCCAGGCGCGCATCTGGTATGCCATGTCCCGCGACGGCCTGCTGCCCAAACTTTTTTCCGCCGTGCACCCGAAATACAAAACGCCGCATTGGTCCACCTGGGTCGCCTGCTTCGCCGTAGGGATTCCCGCCGGTCTTGTGGATATCGGAGACGCAGCCGACCTCGCAAACATCGGCACTCTCTTCGCTTTCGTACTGGTTTCGCTGGGAGTAATTTTCCTCCGCCGTAAGCAGCCCGACCGCAAACGCGCCTTCCGCGTGCCGTTTGTACCGTGGTTTCCGATCATCTCAGTCATTCTTTGCGGCGGCCTCATGCTGGGCCTAACGCTGATCACCTGGCTGCGCTTCGTGATCTGGCTGGTGCTCGGGCTGGTGATTTACGTCTCCTATAGCCGCCATCACAGCGAGTTCAAAACCGCAAAATAACAAAACAGTCGCAGGCGCTACGGTTAGAATCGCAGCATGACTTCCGCGCCTTCGCGTTTCATCCTCTCTCTTCCGAAGGCTGAGCTGCATCTGCATCTCGAGGGCTCGATCGAGCCGGCGACGCTGCTCGAACTGCGGCTGCGTCACGGCATGGACGGCGCCACGATTGCGGAAGCCGAGCAGCTCTACAACTATTCCGACTTCAACGGCTTTCTCATGGCGTTCAAGGATGTCACCGGTCACCTGCAAGCGCCGGAAGACTACGAGTTGATTACCTACCGTCTGATGGAACGCTTGAAGTCAGAAAATATTCTTCATGCCGAAGTATTCGTGTCAGTGGGAATCTGCCTCTGGCGGAACCAGAATTTCGCTGCGATTTTCGAAGGCCTGGAACGGGGCCGCGAACGCGGAGAGCGAGACTTTGGCATTTCACTGCTCTGGATTTTCGACGCCGTCCGCCAATTCGGCGCCGAGAAAGCGCAAGCCGTAGTCGATCTGGCCATTCAGTTTCGTGATCGCAATGTTGTGGCCTTTGGGATTGGTGGCGACGAACTCCAGGGTCCGGCCGAACAATTCAAAGAAGTGTACGCCCGCGCCGCCGCCCATGGCCTGCATCTCACCGCCCACGCCGGAGAAAACGCCGGCCCAGAATCGATCTGGGGAGCACTGAATCTCAAGGCTGAGCGGATTGGTCATGCACTTACCGCCGAAAAAGATCCCGAATTGATCGAAGAATTGTCGGAGCGTCAGGTACCGCTCGAAATTTGCGTCACCAGCAATCTGCGCACCGGCTGCTGCGCCGATATCTCGAAACATCCCGTCCGCCAATATTTCGACAACGGCCTGATGTTGACGTTGAACACTGACGATCCGGCCATGTTCCGCACTTCGCTGGTCGAGGAGTACCAACTCGTCCAGGAGACCTTCGCCTTCACCGACGAACACCTGCGCGAACTAGCCCGTAATTCTTTCGAAGCATCGTTCCTTCCGCCAGAAAAGAAAGTGCAATTCCTGGATCTGCTCGACGCCACTCCCCTGCATTCGTAGCTGTTGGTCTCCTCTGTGACCCCTGTGTCCTCTGTGGTTGAGAACTTCCTCACCACGGAGGACACAGAGGTCACAAAGGAAAGCGATCTTCCCTATAATGACTCGCATGAAACTCGAAGAAAGACTTACCGAACTAAAAAAGCGTAATGTCCTGGCGGAAGAAGGCGGAGGCGCGCAGCGCCGCGAGCGCCAGCACAAAGAAGGCAAGATGTCGGCGCGCGAGCGCATCGAGTTTCTGCTCGACGAAGGCACCTTCGAAGAAGCCGACAAGCTCGTCACCCACCGCTGCAACGACTTCGGCATGCAAGACCAAAAGTTCTACGGAGACGGCTTCATCACCGGCTACGGACGCGTTGAAGGCCGCCTGGTCTTCGTCTTCGCGCAGGACTTCACCGTCTTCGGCGGGAGTCTCTCGGAATCCAACGCCAGCAAGATCGTCAAGATCATGGACCTCGCCGCCAAAATGGGCGCACCCGTCATCGGGCTGAACGACTCCGGCGGCGCCCGCATCCAGGAAGGCGTAATGTCGCTCGCGGGCTACGCCGACATTTTTCTGCGCAACACGCTCTACAGCGGAGTTGTCCCGCAGATTTCCGCCATCATGGGTCCGTGCGCCGGAGGCGCAGTGTATTCGCCCGCTATCACTGACTTCATCCTGATGGTTGACCACACGTCGTACATGTTCATCACCGGCCCCGACGTGATCAAACTGGTTACGCACGAAGAAGTCACCAAAGACCAGCTAGGCGGCGCCACGACGCACAACGAAACCTCCGGCGTAGCCCACTTCAAATGCCTTGACGATGCCGAGTGCCTCTCGATGGTTCGCGAGCTGCTGAGCTTCATGCCCTCGAACAATCTGGAAGACCCGCCCCGTAAGCCCTGCACCGACCCGATCGACCGCGCCGACGAGAAGCTGGACAAGATCGTCCCCGACCAGTCGAATCAGCCCTACGACATGAAAGACGTAATCCACGCCGTAGTCGACGACGCGTATTTTTTCGAAGTGCAAGAACACTACGCGAAAAATATAGTAGTAGGATTCGCCCGCCTGAACGGCAAGCCCGTAGGGATCGTAGCCAACCAGCCCGCGATGCTGGCCGGAACGCTCGACATCAGCGCATCGATTAAAGGTGCCCGCTTTGTCCGCTTCTGCGACTGCTTCAACATTCCGGTCGTCACCTTCGAAGACGTCCCCGGATTCCTCCCCGGCACCACCCAGGAATACGGCGGCATCATCAAGCACGGCGCAAAGCTGCTTTATGCCTTCGCCGAAGCGACCGTTCCCAAAGTTACGGTCATCACCCGGAAAGCCTACGGCGGAGCGTATTGCGTGATGTCGTCGAAACACATTCGCACCGACGTGAACTACGCCTGGCCCAGCGCTGAAATCGCCGTTATGGGCCCCGAAGGCGCGGTCGACATCGTCTACAAACGCGAACTGGAACAAGCCGCCGACAAAATCGAAATGCGCCAACGCAAAATCGAAGAATTCCGCGACCGCTTCGCTAATCCCTATGTCGCCGCCGAGCGCGGCTATCTCGACGCCGTCATCCAGCCGCGGGAGACTCGCAAGAAATTAATTCAGGCTCTGGAGATGCTGGAGACTAAGCGGGATAAGAACCCGGCGAAGAAGCATGGGAATATACCGCTGTAGGTCTCGGCCTGCGACACATCGAGTTGGCAAATGACTGGACTCCCATCGTTCAAGACGGTTCACGCGTCGGTGAGGCCGCAGAGGATCGCGGTGCTTGTCGACAGAGCTGACCAAGATTGGCAGGACACCTGTCTTCGCGTCATTGAGTTCTTCTCGCAGTTATGGGGTGGTGCGTACAACCTCATAGTACCGACTGATGGGAAGACGATCGATGAGCGCTTTTGGACGATCCTAGAAGCGTTTGATCCAGACAATCTGTATGTGTATCGAAAGTCTGGCGAGGACATGCGACTGAGTAGACCAGACCAATTCCAAAAGCTGTTCGACGCCCAGGTAAGCAGCTGGTTGACGCAGTATGGCGGGGATGGTTCAGAGCATGCCAAGAGTGAGATCGAGAAAGGCCTTAGGGGGGCTTGGGCATCTGACTTTGGCGTCACGTCTGAACTCCAAGGTGAAGTCAAGATCCGGCTCTCCCCGTTTTATTTCCAGGGGTCGATCGTGGAGGCCGGTGCCTTGGGCGCCAGGTCTGAGGTGCGCTTTCCGCTTACGAGCCTAGCCAAAATAATTCGGAACACGGAGCATTCGGATCGATTCGCCAGGGTCGAAGCGCCCGTCGATTTGATGCCGAAGCTCTGGTACAGCGCAGCCTGCGGTCTACTTCGAGATAAGGCAGTCGAAGAGTTAGAGGCGGCTGGGATGACTCAGGATCGTTTCGATTTCGAAGACGATGACCTCAGTCAGCTCATAGAGTTTGTGATCACCGGCGAGATTCAAGGGCCCTGGGCGCTTCAGCCCAATAAGCGCATCTTTGTGGACCTCAATGGAATTACGCCGTTTCAACTATCGATGCTACAGCTGGGACTCTACAGACCGACTAAGTATCCAGGTTGGGCCGAGCCGCTGGTTCTGG
>DATMNN010000008.1:0-47802 GCA_035569025.1 Terriglobales bacterium | reverse complement strand
ACCTGCATCAATCCAGATTACAGCTTTGCGCTCACGTAGGAGTTAATTTCGCAGCAGAGGGAAACTTCTTCGAAAACCGGAGCCGTCCAAACCATGGTAAACCACCTCATCTGGGATATGCCCTGCGGGGGTTGCAGGTTGAAGTAAGCATAGCACCGGCCAGTGAGCGGGCGCCACACTCTTTTGGGCCTTTCTACTGAGGCAGCCAAGTGCTTGAAAAGCTTGCCAGTTGGAGGGGACGCCACGAACGGCCATTTGGTGCAACCGGCGATGAACTCTACCAGAGCAAAGAACGTGGACAGACGGCCATCATTATCCACAAGTGAGCGCATATGCCGATTGCAACAGTTATCACAGTTCGGGTTCACTGGGCCATCGCCTCCACAAACCAAATCAAGAGGCAAAGCAGCGAAGAGACAATTGTCGGCGCCTCGAGCTGGCCCTTTCCGATCAAAGCTGCTACCACTCCGCACAGTGCAGTCAAGAATCCAATGCGAAAGGCGAGCATTAAGGGAGGCGAATAATAAGGGAACCCGCCGGTGATGAGCGCGTGTACCCCCAGCCCTACGATTAACGCTGAGGAGGCCGTGCTCGCTCCAAAGCCTATCGTCGCGATTCCACTTCGGCATCGAGGCGGACTCAGCTTCACGGCCGCACGCGACCAGCGCAGCCAGGTTCTGGCGATGTACACACAAAATGCGATCAAGAGAGCCCAAACAATGATTTCGCCGAGGAGATTGGTTGTGATGTCGCGCATAGGATGTGGCAGTCCCGCCCCGAACGCACAGAATTATGACGGATGGGAGGGCTAAGTACAACATCACGCTCGCGCTCCAGCTCGGGCAAATCTCATCTGGCGAAACATCGTGATTACGTCACTACCCTGCGACAGTTGGGAAGTTATACTTCTCGTTGTGAATTGAGGGCTGCTCCATGCGATGCCTGCGCTACATTCTGTGCCTCTCTTTCTTGATTACATTGACGCACGCGCAGTCCAACCAAACGGATGCACAGCGGGACGACCTTGCTGGCCCTGTGAAGTCGGTTTCCACCAACACCAAGAGTTTAGGAGTGAGGTGGCAGCAGCCGGGCGGGCCGACTCTGCTCCTTCCGATCTGGTGCCGGGATTGCTACTACGATCCCGACGGAAGCAAGACCAGGTCGGGCCAGGCAACGGATGGAGAGTTCTCTGGGGAAACCATCCGGCTCGTTCGGGATGCCAATGGCAATGTTATTGAGCGTTTCGCGAATACCGCAGTCGCCGGATTGTATCGATATGAGCGGGTGGGACCGTTCGGGAATATCGAGCAAGTTTCTTACCAGGACGGAAAGGTTTTGGTACGCAGCAAATTCAGTTATGACGAATATGGGCACATGACGGAGTGGCTCTCGTTTGACGCACAAGGAAACTCGACCGGACGCTCGCAATGGAAGCGGTTGCCCCAGGGAGACGTCACCGAGCAGTCGTCCTACGGTAAGGACGGAGAACTGCAATGGCAACAGACGTGGGATCCGGAGACCACAGAGCAACGCTTCACGGCGTACGACGAATCGGGGAAGGCTAAACAGATGTGGACCGCGATTGATGGCAAGCCTACCTCGTTTTGGGACGGTTCGGATGACCCCTCACCGTTTGGAGCCGGTTTCAGCGCAAAGTCCGGCGAAAACGACGTCGATGACTACGTTTTTCACAAGGATGGAAATTACGAACGCTCCCGGATTCACTTCGAGTATCTGGGTCCGGACAAGAGAAACATGCTAAGCGGCGAGTGGCGCGACGCGCAGGGCAAATTGCTGCTTGGTGTGTATTACGAATACGAGATCGACTCTTTTCGCAACTGGACCGAGCGCCAGGTCCGCGTATGGTCCCCTGATCTCGGTGAAAAAACGTTGTACGAAGTCGATTCGCGCAAGATCACATACTGGAAGAAATAGCTCCTCTAATTGAATCTCTCGACCTGTTCGGAGCGCAGGTTTTTCTCGCGATTGGCATGCATGCTCAACGCTTGGCGTAAATCGCCATTCACAATTGAGACCCGGACCCCTCCTCATGGTTGTCACCAACGTACCTGCGCCCTACAATCGACAATAAATGTCTGTGACGACTCCCGTCCCCGAAGTCCTGTCGAAACGTAAGCCACGATTTCGAATCGTGTCGATCGTTGGGCTTGTTCTCCTGTTCGCAATCCTGGGCGTCGCCGCCTGGATCTATTCGATTGCGCGCGCCCCATTGCCACAGTTGGACGGTAGAGTGGTGCTCCCGGGACTGTCGGCCATGGTGCGCGTGGTGCGGGATGCTCGCGGTATTCCGACGATTGAGGCTTCTTCGCTTGACGATCTGTTTTTTGCGCAGGGATATGTGACCGCTCAGGACCGCCTCTGGCAAATGGACGCCATGCGCCGCGCCGCCGCCGGAGACTTGGCCGAAATTCTGGGCCCGGACTTGATCAAGTTTGATCGCGAGCAGCGCATCCTCGGCCTGCGTGCAGCGACTGCCGACACAGAGAAGGCCATGTCCCCGCGCGACCGCGCTTACTTTGAAGCCTACGCACGCGGCGTGAATGCATTCATGGAATCGCATCGCGACCGGTTGTCACTCGAGTTCCGGCTGCTGAAATATTCGCCAAAGCCGTGGACGGTAACCGATTCCCTGCTCGTCGGCGCGCGCATGGTGCAGGATTTGAATCACTACAGCTACGCGAAGGCACTCACGCACGAAAAAATTCTGGCAAAGCTTGGGCCGGAGCTTACTGCCGATCTGTACGTGAATTCATCGTGGAGGGACCGGCCTCCCGCGGCGTCGCGCGCGCGCATGGATGAAGAGGAACCCGCGGTCACGAGCGACCAGGACGACGATGATGATGATGATGACGACGGCGAGCCGGTGGGCGAGGCGTCAAGCCTGATCTCTCGCATCGGGACCTCAGGGGCCAAAGGCCCGTCATCAGCAAAGGCGTACGGCACCGATGAAGCCGTGCCCTCCCGACTCGCGGACTCTCGACTCGTGCCCTCCCGACTTACGGACTCCCGGCCAGGGCCTTCCCTCGACCTCCTCGCGCAGGAGCTTGTTGCGTCGTTCTCGTCCGCCGAGGCTGATCTGTTCCGTCCGGGATCGAACAACTGGGTCGTGTCCGGACAACACACGGTTACCGGAAAGCCGCTGCTCTCGAATGACATGCACCTCGACCACCAGATGCCGAATCTGTGGTTCGCTGCGCATCTGAAGAGCGGCAACTTTGAAGTTGCTGGCGTTACGTTGCCGGGAACGCCGTTCGTGATCGTGGGCCACAACCAACGAATCGGCTGGGGATTCACGAACGTCGGCCCAACGGTCGAAGACGTGTTCATCGAAGAGTTCAACGATCAGGGACAGTACAAGACTCCCGCGGGCTGGCGCGATCCTCAGCACCGGCAGGAAGTCATCCACGTCAAAGGTCAAGCCGACGTGACGCTCGACGTGGTCACCACACGCCACGGTCCGATCATTACCGAGCTCGTGCCGGGAGAGACTCGCAAGATTGCCCTGCGCTGGATTCTCTACGACGGCATGACACTTCCCTTCTTCGACGTGAACTCGGCGCAGAACTGGGAGGAATTCCGCAAGGCGTTTTCTGCTTTCGTCGCGCCCGGACAAAACGTCATGTATGCCGACGTGGACGGCCACATCGGATACCAGACGACCGGAAAGATTCCTCTGCGCGCGGCGGGCGATGGCAGTCTGCCTGTCAGCGGCGCGGATGACGCGCATGAGTGGAAGGGGTACATTCCGTTCGACGAGATGCCTCGCGTGTATGATCCGCATTCAGGCGTGCTGGCGAGCGCGAACGGACGCATTACTCCCGACGGATACAAGTATTCCATCAGCAGCGAGTGGGAAGCCCCGTGGCGCACGGATCGTATTTACCGTGTTCTGGAATCAGGCAAGAAGTTCGCGCCTGCCGATATGCTCGCTCTGCAAATGGATGTGTCGTCTACTTATGACCGATTCTGCGCCGACAAGTTCGTCTACGCGCTCGATCACGCCGGCAAGATTTCCGACAAGGCAAAGAAGGCAGCCGACATCCTGCGCGATTGGGATGGACGCATGTCGGCCGACTCCGCCGCGCCTTCGATCGAAACCAAGGCCCGCCAGGAACTGGTGCGTTTGATTCTGGAACCGAAGCTTGGCCCAGCGCTGGACGATGCAAAAGCTACAGCCGCCTCTGGCAACCTCAATTGGAAGAGCTATCGCTGGAGCATGTCGACGGTGTGGATGGAAACCATTCTCACCAAGCAGCCGGCGCGTTGGCTGCCCTTGGGCTACAAAGACTACCAGTCACTGCTTGCCGCCGCCGTCGAGAACGTAATCAAGCAACAGGAAGTGCCCGCTGATCTGAGCCAGTGGAAATGGGGGAAAATATACCCGGTGGACATCGAACATCCCGTTCTCAGTCATGTGCCGCTGGTTGGAAAATTGACGGGACCCGGTCCGCATCCGCTGAGTGGAAGTGGTCTAACCGTGAAGGCGGTTGGGAAAGAATTCGGGCCGTCCGAGCGCGTGACCTGGAACTTTGCCGATTTCGACAAGAGCACCCTGAATCTTGTCACCGGAGAAAGCGGAATCTTCCTGAGCAAGAACTACATGGATCAGTGGCCGTCCTGGTATGCAGGCAGAACGTTCAACTTTGCGTTTTCGGAGGCCAAGGTGGAAAAACGCAAGCGGCACGAGATGAACCTAGAGCCGCGGTAGGGAGCCGTGTAGGGACAGCCGCCCTCGGCTGTCCAGCGGAGCGAAAGCTCCGCAAATGCTGGCACTGTCCGACGCCCCGCGAGAGGTACCGGCGCGCGGGGACAGCCGGGGGCAGTTTTCCCTACGTGGCCCCTAGAAATCCACCGTCTTTACGTCGATCACCTCTCCCGAAATATCAATCTGTGTCGCCTGTAGTTTGTCGGTGGTGGTGTCGTAGATCTGGAGTTCGCCGCCTTGCGCGAGATACACGATGTGCCGCGTGGGGATGGGTTCGATGCCGGTTACGTTGCCGTTATCGGGAGGAATCACGACTGCGCCGGTTTGCGTGTTGTAGATCGAGAGGCAGCCGCGGACTTCGTCGCCGGTGTTCACAGCGATGATCTCCGTGCACGTGTGTGAGCCGATAAAGAGCTGGCCGTCGGCTCCGAGGGCCATGCGGTTGTGGTAGCCGTCGGTGATCGGGAGGAGAGATGTATTGACCGGGGACATGCTGCTGAGGTCAAAGACGGTCAAGAGCCCACAGGAAGTCGAGGCGGTGGTCTGTCCTGTGCATGGAGACGCGGGCACAGGGGTGCCGGCCAGATACAGTGTCGTTCCGTCCAGCACTGCGGAAGTCGCGGCAGGAACGGCGAATTGCGCTCCGGCGACAGGCGGGTCCTGAGACAAGTCGAGCGTCTGGACGCTGGCTTGTGCCCCGCCGCACTCGAGACCACAATTCACCACAAAAGCTGTGTTGTCGTCTCCGCTGAAGAACGCCGTCACTGGACGGTCGAAACCGGGTACGGGGGTGATCGTTGGATTACCCGTGCCAAACGTTATGACATTGACTGAATCGGAGTTGTCGCTGAATGCCAGGAGGCGATTGCCGCTGTGGCCCAGAACCAGGTAGCGAACAGCAGGAATGTCCAACTCTCCCTTGGACCCGCCGTTGTTCAGATTGAGAATTTCGACCGCGCCGGGAGACTGTCCAAACACCGTAGCAGTCGGCACCGCTACATAGACGGTCTGGCTGTCGGACGAAACCACGAAGCTTTCGGTAGAGCCCGGCAAGGTGACGGACCCAGAAGCTTTTTCGCCTCCGTTGCTGATGAAAGTGAGTTGTCTGTCCGAAGGACTAAAAACAAGAGTCTGCACACGGTTGGGAGTGACCACCATCTGGCCGGGACTATTACCCGCTGAAATGGCCGGCACGACGGCGCGTTTGTCGTTCTGCGCGTCGATAATCTGTACGCCAGCGCCCGCCGTGAGTATGTCCTGCGAGATGAACGCACGAAACTTCAGGCCGCTTACGGTGCCGGTGCCACTGTTGGAGGAGCCGCAGCTCAAAGACAGCGAGGTGACGGCGAGGATCAGCAACAGCAGGATCAGGGATTTTTTCAAACCTGGGACTCCAACCACATGCAAGATAATCACTTAGATGTAAGAGTTGGATTATAGCAAAGCCTGAAACGTTGCCCGCTTAACGGACATCCAGAGAACTTCGCTGGCCTCAGAGTCCGAACCGGTCCGCTCATGCCTCGATCACACGAAAAACTTCTTCAGCGCCTCCATCCTCACCTGCTCCCTGGCGATGGCCGCGCCAATGCGCTGCATGTTGCCGATCTGGTCGACCGCGTCCATTTCACGGACCTTTACCGGATCAACGGCTTTGAGTCCGAGCCCGTCCAGCCGTTCGCGCGTAAGGCTGACGGTGATGCGCTGGTAGGTGAGAAGCTTCCTGCCGCCTAGTCCGGCATCCAGGGTGGCCAACGAGGAATCTCCCGGAGCGCCGCTGGCACGCACCGCGTCCCGCTCCGCCGCGGATACAACTACGGGTCCGGCCGGATGCTCGCCGATCAGGCGCATCAGAACATTCTGCTGGAGGTTAGCGTCGCCGAGTAGGCCTTTGACGGAGTACCGCGCCCAGTCCAACAGGTTGTAACCGGAGGCTTTGCCCTCGTCGATCGTGCTGGAGTTGAATCCGGTCCCCAGCGACACTAGCAGGAGTTTGTCGGGACCGGTCGGCCATCCGAAACTGTATTGCGGGTCGGTAGCTTCGAGAAACAACTGGAGCGAGGGGTTGTTGTAGCTGCTCACTCCTCCGTCGATGAACTCATAGTTGTGGACCTGGCCTTGCTGGTCGGGGACCATTATTTTCCGAGGCGGGAAAAAAGTGGGAGCGGCGGAACTCGCGCGCACGATCTGCCACAACGGCAGAGAAGCATTGGTGCTGTAGTATTTCCCTTTTGGATTGTTGGTGAAGAACCAAGTCGTGCCGAGCGTGGCGTTCTTGGCGACAATCAGAATCTGCGAACGCAACTTCGCACTGCCCAGAGTCGTATTTTCTCCAAACACGTCTTTGAGGTGGCCTTCCAACGGTTCGCTCGGATAGCTATGCCAGAAGCGGACCGGAAGAAAAACCTTGGTGAAGATTCCCTTCCCGAAATTGAGATAGAAATCTCGCAGTTCGGTTGCCTTCAGCCCGAGACAAAGCCCGGCGGCCAGGATCGCGCCGGTGCTGGTGCCTCCGATCAGGTCAAAGCGTTCGCATAGCGGGCGTTGCTGCCCAGTCAGGTCGTCCAGTTGTTTTTCGATCAGGATCAGAGCTTCGGCAGGTATCAGGCCCGCCAGGCCACCACCGTCAATTGAGAGAAGACGCCTGGGCCTTGGCGGATAAGACAAACTACCATTCATGCTTTCCTCTGCGGGGGAAGAAGAAAGTTGGGGCAAGGAGAGGAACGATAGAGTGGCGAACGGCTGGATGTCAAGGGAGGTCAGGCTCAAAACTCTGAGCTGTCAGCTCCAAGCTCTCAGGAAGAACTAGAGCCGCCGGCGCCGTGAGATTTCCTGAGAGCTTGGAGCTTGGAGCTCAAACCTCCCTCTAGCCTGGTTCCCCCCACCTCGCTCAACTCCGCAGCTTCTTGTATTCTCAAGAGGATGGCAGGAAATTTTCTTGATCGGCTGACTAAGTCGCCCGTCCTCGGCGACGGTGCCATGGGAACGCTGCTGTATTCCAAAGGCATCTTCATCAACCAGTGCTACGACGAGTTGAATGTCTCGCAACCGGAACTGATCCGTGGCATTCACCACGAATATCTACAGTCGGGCGCTGAGATCATCGAGACCAACACCTTTGGGGCCAATAGTTTCCGGCTGGCGCGGCACAGTATGTCAGACCGTGTCCGCGAGATCAACCTCGCGGGAGCTCGGGTCGCGCGCGAGGCGGCCAAGAGTTTTGACGTGTTCGTCGCCGGATCGGTCGGACCGGTTGGAGTTCGCATTGAACCACTGGGTAAGACATCGTTTGAAGAAGCCCGCACCGCCTTTCGAGAGCAGATTGCAGCTCTGGTCGAGGGCGGCGTCGACCTGCTGATGCTCGAAACCTTTGGCTACGTGGAGGAACTTCACCAGGCGGTACTGGCAAGCCGGGAGGTCAATCCCAGGATTCCGATCATCGCTCACGTCACCATCGACGAAGATGGCAACTGCCTCGACGGCTCCGACCCGGAAGCGTTCACGGCGCGACTGGAAGAGTGGAAAGTCGATGTGATCGGGATCAACTGCAGCGTCGGACCGGTGGCCATGCTGGAAGCGATCGAACGAGTCCGCGCCGCGACCGACCTTCCCCTTTCGACCCAACCCAACGCCGGCATGCCGCGCTCAGTTGAGGGACGCAACATTTACCTCTGCTCGCCGGAATATATGGCGAGCTACGCCCGTAAGTTTGTGGCTGCCGGGGTCAACCTAGTCGGCGGATGTTGCGGGACCACTCCGGAACACATTCGCGCCATGAAATCGGCATTGCGCGCCGGAGAAGCGCGGCAGAAGATCGCGATCGCTGGCGTTCATCACGACCACGCAGCGCCGGCCACGGCTGCGGCCACTCCGATGGCGGAGCGATCGCGCCTGGGAGCAAAGCTCGCCCGCGGCGAGTTCGTTGCGATGGTTGAGATCGTGCCGCCCAAGGGAATCGATATTCGCAAGGAAGTTGAGGGCGCTAAGTTTCTCAAGTCCGTAGGCGTGGACGCGATCAACATTCCCGACAGTCCGCGCGCCTCTGCGCGCATGAGCAACCAGGCACTGTCATTGCTTATGCAGCAGGAAGTTGGGATCGAAGCGATCCTGCATTACACCTGCCGTGACCGCAATGTACTCGGCATCCAGTCAGATTTGCTGGGGGCAGCAGCAACGGGGATACGAAACCTCATCTGCATCACGGGCGATCCTCCCAAGATGGGCAACTATCCGGACGCGACGGCCGTGTTCGATGTGGACGCCATTGGACTGGTGAACATCGTTCGCAACCTGAACTGCGGTCTCGATCTCGGCGGGAACACAATTGGCAGGGGCACGGGATTTGTCATCGGCGTGGGAGCCAACCCGGGATTACCGAACCTGGACGAAGAAATTCGCCGCTTTGAATACAAAGTGCAGGCCGGCGCCGAGTACGCGGTGACGCAACCCGTGTTCGATCTCAACCTACTTGAGAATTTCCTGAAACATATCGAGCACTGCCGCATCCCAATAGTAGCCGGGATTTGGCCACTAGTTAGCGCGCGTAACGCCGAGTTCATGAAGAACGAGTTGCGTGTTTCCGTGCCGGAGTCAATTCTAAAGCGAATGAACGACGCGCCTACTCCGGAAGCAGCGCGCGAGGAAGGGATCGCAATCGCTCGCGAGATGCTGAGGGCGGTCCGCGACCGCGTGCAGGGAGCGCAAATCAGCGCGCCCCAGGGACGCTACGGTTCTGCCGTGGATGTCCTCGAAGCGCTGGGTTAGGTTACTTACCGACTGCCGAATCGTTTTTGTGCACAAACGAGAAAATAAATTTTCAAATACTGTCGATTTCACTAGACATTCGGCACCACAAACGGCATTAGAATAGAAGTACAGGAGCAATTGGATTGGCCAAGTTCGAAGAATGCCTTGAGCGTCTCGAGAAGATCGTCGAGGAGTTGGAAAAAGGAGAGGTTCCACTGGAAAAGTCTCTGACTCTCTTTGAAGAAGGCATGCAGCTTTCGGCTTCCTGCCGGAAACAACTGGAAGACGCCGAAGGCAAAGTAGAAATCCTGTTGAAGCAGAACGGCAAGCTCCAAACTGTACCGTTTGAGCCCCCGGCCGAAAAGGCATCGCGCAAATAACGCCCTTTCGTGCACGGATTGTCCACGCCTGTGGTAGCAGTTTGCTGTCGCAGCCAAGGCCACCGCGAAACGCGGTGAAGTAAGGGGGATGTAATGGAACCACTGCACGTAGTCCTTTATCAGAACGACAGTGAAACGGCCGAGAAATTGACGGCTAGTCTCTCAAAACACTTCCCTGCCATCTATCGTACACGGACTCGAGAAGAAATCAGGCCTGCCCTTACTCGTTTGGGTGCGGAAGTTTTGGTTCTGGATGTCGAAAAATCGGGATCCACCGAACTGAAGCGACTTCACCAGGATTTCCCTGGCCTCTATATCGTCTGTACCCATCGACTGGCGAACGACGAACTGTGGACCGAAGCGCTCAACCAGGGCGCTGATGATCTCTGCGTTCCGTGGAATGCCGAAGAAGTCGTGCGGTCGCTGAGCCGCGCACGAGCGCACCGCGCCGCCGCCTGATTGTGAAATCGTTTTTTCTTTTCCCGGACGCCTGCGGGCGTCCGTTTTTATTTCCGTCCACCCTGCTTGTTATACTGCGATGCCATGCTGACACAAGTTCTGGAGGAAGGGCGCGAAGCAGCCGACCGCGCGCTGGAAAGGCTCTTGCCTCCGGCCACGCAGCATCCAACCTCTATTCATCAAGCGATGCGGCACAGCGTGTTTGCTGGTGGAAAACGCCTGCGCCCGATCCTTTGCATGGAGGCGGGGCGCATGGTGGCAGGGGATCTTCCCGATGGGATCGAGGATGTTGGTGCCGCGCTCGAAATGTTGCACACCTATTCGCTGATCCACGACGATCTCCCCGCTCTCGACAACGACGATCTGCGCCGCGGACGTCCTACGTCTCACAAGGTCTTCGGCGAGGCGATTGCGATTCTCGCGGGCGATGCTCTCCAGACACAAGCCTACGAAGTGCTGTCCCAGTTGCGCTGCCCGGCGGAAGCGGGCATTGCGATCATCCGAGAAACCGCCCACCAGACCGGCACCGTCGACGGCATGATCGGTGGCCAGGTCGCCGACCTCGAAGCTGAACACACCAAGGCAAGTCTGGAGACTCTCGAATACATTCACCGCTCCAAGACCGCGGCTCTGATTACAGCCAGTGTGGTGTGCGGCGGCATCTATGCCGGAGCCACGCGTCAGCAAGTCGCTAAGCTTCAAAACTTCGGACAATCTGTTGGGCTGGCCTTTCAAATTGTCGACGACGTTCTCGACGTGACGCAGACATCCGAACAGTTGGGAAAAACCGCCGGCAAAGACACTGCTGCCGAGAAGACAACATATCCAGCGCTCTTCGGAATCGACGAATCGCTGCGCAGGGCCGACGCGCTGGTCGATCAAGCCTGCGCCGGCCTAAACGAATTTGGCGACCGCGCGTCTACTCTGAAGGACCTAGCTCGGTTTCTGGTCGAACGCAAGAAGTAGCTCGACGAAAAAACAGGCTGTCATCCTGAGCGCAGGTTATGACTCGCGAAGCGAATCAGAAACGAGGTCGAAGGACCCCCATCTTTTGCTCATAGAGAACAACGTCGCAAGGCATTCTCACCAAAATCCTCGCATGCGAACCCTCGCGACCAGACTAGCCCTCGCTGTCTCCCTGCTCGCAGTCGCGGCGACCGCGCAATCCGCGGCTCCATGGCGGTACGATCTCCGCGCCGGCGACCACTTGACGTATCGCTACACCCTCCAACGCGAAGTCAAAGGTGAGGAGGCGCAAAGCCAGAGTCTAACCCGCTTCCAATCCCACGTACTGGTTGCAGGAACTATTCCGGAGCACCTCACGTTAGGGTTCCAGCGTAACCGCCAAGCCGCCGAACTGGTTCTCTTCAAGGTCAAGGGAAAAGACCGGCTCTCCCAAGAGCTTCCAAAATTCAGAACGCGAATGCAAAGCCGTCCAGCACATTTCGCCGAAGCAATGGATATCTCTCCGACTGGCGAACCGAATTACCAATGGGAAATGGCGAGAGAGAGTCCCAGCCACATTCTCGCCGTGTTCCATGAAGTCATGACACTTCCTCCGGTGGCTGTAAAGCAGGGAGAGGGTTGGCGGGGAGCAACCATGCTATCCCTCGACTTCCGATGGGTTGGAGATGAGTCCGTCCGGGGCAAATCGTGCCATCGCGTCGAAGCCGCCTCGCCTGACGGACTACTGAAACTGACCTACTGGTGGTCGCCGGACCCAGGCGTCATCGAGCAGGTTGAACTGGATGGAAGCTATTCGGGCGCGGGTGCGGTCTTCCACGAAATCGCACGCATGGAACTGGAATCGCGAACGCGTAATGAGAGCATTGATGGTTGGCTTCATTCAGAGGAAACCAGCCTGGGGGCGTTGCAAGCAATCCTGCTGGGACCGTCGATCCCAATTTCTACCGAACAGCTTTCTTCGGTGATCGCCACGGATGACGCGAGGTCGCAAGCGCTCGCTCTCGCAATTGCAGACCGGCGAAAACTCAAGCTGCCGTCTGCAATTCTGAACCAGTTCAAGCAATCTTCCAATTCGCAGCTCCGCGAGCTTGCAGAACAAGAGTTTGCTCCCAGTGTTCCCCGCGACGAGATGAACTGCAATCCGGTTCCATCGCCCAAACAAAGTCCCGCAAAGCTCGGGACGCTTTTTGACACAGTGCCGGCGAGCAAAACCGGTACCGAGATTCCCTACCTTCTGCGCGTTCCGCTTACTTACCGCGAAGATCGCCCCTCGCCCTTGCTCGTATATTTGAGCGGCGCCGCCGGACTCGCCATGGACGGCGTGAACACAGCGGAAGACGTCGTCTCCGGCACGGACTACCTGGTCCTGTATCCTCACGCAGCGGATTATTGGTGGAAGCCCGAAGTTGCGCGCCGTTTCAATGCCGTGTTGAGCCAGGTCCTCGCGAACTACAACGTGGATCGCGACCGCATCTACCTCACCGGATTCAGCAATGGCGGAACCGGCTCCCTCTACTTCGCGGAGTTGTGGCCAGAGCGATTCGCGGCTGTTGTGTCACTGATGGGTGCGGGCCAATGCATGGAGCAGGTCAAACAAGGATTGTCGAACCTGGAGAATCTTCCGCTGCTTTTCGTGCACGGAGAAAAGGATCCCCTCATAGGTCCGGAGTGTTCCACCACCACCCATGCTGCTTTGACCGACCTGCATCCTGCCTTCAAACCGGTGCTGGAGATACTTCCCGACCGCGAGCACGACATCACCTTGACCTCCGATGACGGGTTGGCGCTGGCGTTCTTTAAGGACAAAGTACGCAACCCATTCCCAAAACACATCGATTTCGCTTTCACTGACGCGCAGGCGCCCCGCAGTTATTGGATCGAAATTCTCGATGGCAAACCGGGAAAATCCGGAGTGGAGGCGCGGGTCAAGCTCGACAATACGATTGATATCCGTAGCCGCGACGTAAAGAGATTGCGCCTCTTTTTGCGTCCTGAGCTGATGCCAAAACAGACGGATATCCGAATCGAGTGGAATGGCAAGAAGATGTTCCAGGGGGCGCTCCAAAACATCTGCACAACGACTGCAAATGTCACGACCGGCGACCCCAAACTGGATCTCTCAGACCGTAAAGACTTTTCGTTGCCCTGACTGAATCTGCGTAGGAAGGACCGCTCCTCAGTCGTGTTCATCTATTATCGGCGATAAGAGATCTCGCTGGATTATTGGCGGCCTTTTAACCGAAGGTTCATAACGTTTCGGTATAAATCCGTTTGCCGCTTGATCTCGAGCCGCCATGCGTTTCGCCGGCATATTCGCGATCCACTCCGCATCGAAATCGAAGGAGAATGTATGTCCCGCTCGAAGAATTACGGCTTTCGCTTCCTGGATTTCTTCCTCTGCCTTTGGCTGGCCGTCAGTTGTCAGCTGGGGCGGGCTCAGGCCGCGAACCCTGGCGGAGCGGTGCGCGGGATTGTCTCCGACAGTAGCGGTGCCGTGACCGTAGGAGCATCGGTTGTTCTCACCTCGCGAGCCCATGGAGGGAGTCAGATCAGTATCTCGAACTCGGCCGGCATTTTCGTATTCCCGTCACAAGCCGTTGGCCTGTATACGATCGAAGTTACTGCGCCGGGCTTTCGCAAGGAAATTGTGGAACCGGTCCTGGTGCAGGTCGGTCAGACGACGACCGTGAACGCGCGCCTGCAGCCAGGGTCAGGGAGCGAGTCGGTGACGGTCACGGGCGAGTCCCCGCTGCTACAGACCGAAAATTCCAACTTGAGCTCCGTCATCGACCGCGACCTGCTCAGCGGATTGCCTCTCAGCGGACGCCGATTCCTCGACTTTGCGTTGCTCGTTCCCAACGCCTCTCCCGACGGCGAACAAGGGTTGGTGAGCTTTGCCGGCGAGCAGGGCGGACAGGATACGGGTTACGCCAACGCCAACGGATCGAATTCATTCTCTGTCGACGGTGGCAGCGCCACCAGTAATTATTTCGGAGCCGCGCGCGGCGGGGAGCGCGTCCCTTATATCTTCGGCGAAAATGCCGTCCAGGAATTTCAGGTTGCCATTTCTCCGTACCGGTCGGAATACGGGGGCGCAGCGACCGGGTTTGTGAACGTCGTCACCCGCTCGGGCAGCAACGACCTCCATGGGGACGCGTTCTACTACAACCGGAACTCGGGTACGGGCGCCAACGACGCCGTGAACAAGGCCAACGGAATTCCGCGTCCGGCGAATATTCTCCAGCAGTTCGGCGGCAGCCTGGGCGGCCCCGTGCTGCCCAGCCGAGCCTGGTTCTTCGTGGACTTCGAACAGCAGCGCCAGAAGAATCCGATCTCTGTGATCAACAATGCATTCGCGGACGTGGATCAGGTGAGCTTCGGCGTTCCCGACGGTGTGCAGCTTCCGTCTCCGAACGCTGCGTTTCCTGCAGCCAGCAACTTCTCTGACGTTCCTTCGGACACAACCGACCCGGTCTATCTTCAAGGCGTCGCGAACGCTTTGAACGCAATTCATTCGAGTCTGGGCGTCCATCCGCGTTTTCGCAACGACTGGGCTCTGTTTTCCAAGATCGATTACCGTGACGCCAAGGACGACCGTTTCTATCTCAGCCTGAACTGGAATCGGTTCGATTCCCCGAGCGGCGCCATCGTCGGTAATTCGACTACGTTGTTTGGAAACAGCACGCTGGCCAACGCCTTTGTTCGCGATTACCACGCCAGCGCCGGATGGAGTCACGCCTACGGCAGCAGTCTGCTCAATGAACTACATGGCAGTTTCTCGCGCGACGACCAATTCTTTACGCCGACGGGCCTTGTGGATCCTCACCTACCGGCGATTGTGGTGTCCTCCGGCGGCGATGCCGAAGCGGGCGGCGCATTGCAGATGGGAAATGCCGGTTTCGCCGGCGGCCGCACAAACGAAGCGCTTTGGCAGATTTCCGATCATGTCAGTTATCTGCGCGGTAAACACACTTTCAAGTTTGGGGTGGAATTTACCTATACCCATCTCACCGACCTTGCGTTCGGAGGCTTCGATCCCGACGCCGCAAAGCAGAACGGAACACTTCGCGGAACTTATAGTTTCTCCAACCTGTCGAACTTCGCTATCGGCAAATACGATACCTTTGTGCAGAGTACAGGGCAGCCCAAGTTCTCGTTCAATGTTCCCTATCTCGGCCTCTACATCCACGACACATATCAGCTGAGGCCGGGGCTGACATTGGACTTGGGCCTGCGTGAAGATTTTCAGGTGTACCCCCAGCCGAAAGAAAATTCGGCATTTCCGCTTACCGGTCAATTTGCGAACCAGTACCAGCGCGTCGCTCCGCGATTTGGGTTGGCATGGCAACCGCTCGACAAGACCGTGGTGCGCGCCGGACTCGGCATGTTCTATGAAAACCTTAACGGCCTTAACTATCGCAATGCCGTAGTCTCCAATGGACTTCTGTCGCAACAGGCGTCCGCCATCGTAACCTTCGACGGGAGTCTGCCGGCTGACCAGCAGAAGGCGATATTCCCAAATCAGATTTCCGATCCTTCACTCTTCAGCACCTCCAACATCTCTCTCGTAGATCCGCATTTCCGGTTCCCTTATATCCTGCAAGGTAGCCTTCAAATCGAACGCGAGGTGCTGCCCGACACGGTGGTCACGTTGGGTACAAGCTGGACTCATGGAGTGCACTTAATCGCGTCGAGCGCCTACGATTTGAACTTAGTGCCGCCGACCGGGACGACCACTTACGTCCTTTGCCAGGACCAAACGACCTGTACGGGGAGTCAGGTCGTACTGCCAGCGCTGAATTCGGCGGATTTTGTCGAAGGACGAATCTCTTCCAGCTTCAACCAGATCAACGCGCTCATCAGTCCCGGGATCAACAATTACAACTCCTTTTTTGCGCAAGCGCAGCGGCGCCTCCGCCATGGACTTGCTTTCCACGGGTCTTATACGTTCTCCAAGAACATCATGTCGCGCGGTGTGGACTTCAACAACCAGTTCGATTTCCGCAATACTCACGCGCCCTACCTGCTCGATCAACGGCACCGCGTTTCCATCGCGGGAACGTACCAGCCGGACTTTGGCCGAAACCCGCATTCAGCCGCGCTGCGCGGCCTGGCCTCCGATTGGACAATCAGTACCGTGATGCAGTTCGGATCCGGACGGCCATACGCGGCGCTGCTGGCTCCGACCGACGACGGCAACATCCTCAACAACACTGCCGCGCTTCAGAGCACAGCGAACTCGGCCCTTGGCATCAACGGCCAGGGCCCGAGCCCGTTCGCCGGCTTGAATTCCTTTTACGGGCCGTGGACGCAGCAGATCGATCTTGGGCTGGCACGGCGCTTTCACATTACCGAACAGCAGACCGTGTCGTTGAACGTCCAGGCCTTCAATCTTATGAACCACGCCAACTACTACGTCGCAAACGGCAACGGTGTGGTCGCAACTCAGTTCGTGCCCGTGCCAATAACCGGCGACTGCGGAGAACCGGGTGGAGTATGTGGGCTGGTGCCAAATGACGGCTTTGGGACCTTGCAACGTATCAATGCCCTGAATGGTCCGCGGGTGCTGCAGTTTTCGCTCAAATACAACTTCTAGCAGAGTGAGTCGAAGCAGATCGACGTTGCTGGCAACTCGATTTCCTCCGTCGTCCTCCGTGTCCCGGGGTAATAGTCTTTGACTTCCTCGTCGAACACCCAAAATTTCGCGAACGGACGCAGCAGGTCTAGACAAGCGGGGACCAACTCGAACCGCAAGTGCCCTTTCCACCCCTTGTTCCCACACCCACCGAGGCGTACAGTAAAACTGCTCTCGCGACCTCCTGCCTGCTCCATCCTCACCCCAAAAGTACGCGCACAAGTTGTAGTGCCTGTGCAACTAAAGGCGGTTCACGGAAGGGACCCCCTATATATGGTGTTTTACCTCTTGACCCTTACCGGATTCGCCGTTAAAGTTGGTGAAAAGCCGTGGTTGCTGCCCGGCCTCACTGGGGCGGCATCGAATGTGCAGAGGACGGGGACCAAAGTAGTTAACCCGTCCGGCACGGTCGCACGGCGCTCACCAGCCGATGTTGCCAGCAGATCAGATGTGTCCGCGCACGAAGGAGTAGGCATTGCTCAAACTCAAAAGGCTGCAAATTCTGGGATTCAAGTCGTTTTGTGACCGCACCGAGCTGAAGTTCCACGGCGAGGGCATTGCCGCGATCATCGGGCCCAACGGGTGCGGAAAGTCCAATATCGCGGACGCGATCTCGTGGGTCCTGGGCGAGCAGTCGGCCAAGTCGCTCCGCGGCTCGCGCATGGAAGACGTGATCTTTTCCGGCACGCGCGACCGGAATCCTACGGGCATGGCGGAAGTATCGCTGACCCTGATCGATCCCGAGGTGTATGCGGGGCCAGACGCCAGTGAGCCTACGCAGATCGATGTCCAGAACGACATCCCGACCGGCACCGAAGACTGGGACGAAGCAGAGTTGCGCGCGCAGGCCACCGCAGACACGGAGCAGGCCGTCGAAGAGGCGCAGCCTGGAAAGACGGAAGAAGTCGAGGGAGATGTTGCCCCTGCCCCCGAGGCAAGTGAAGCCACTCCGGCGGGGCCGCAAGTGGTATTGAAGATTCGTCGCCGGAAGTTCAATCCACAGCAAGCGCACGCGGGCGAGATCATGGTGACGCGCCGGCTGTTCCGCTCTGGCGACAGTGAATACCTTCTCAACGGAAAGCTCTGCCGCCTGCGCGACATTCAGGAACTGTTCATGGGCACGGGCCTGGGGCCGGAGTCATACGCACTCATCGAGCAGGGACGCATCGGGCAGATTCTGAGCAGCCGTCCGACCGATCGCCGCGCGGTGATCGAAGAGGCTGCGGGCATTACGAAATTCAAGACCAAAAAACGCCTTGCCGAAGCGCGCCTGGAAGAGGCGAAAGTAAACCTGAATCGTGTCAACGATATTTTTGAAGAAGTGACGCGGCAGATGAATTCGCTCAAACGCCAGGCCAGCAAGGCGGAACGTTACGGCCGGCTGCGCGACGAGATGCGTGCCAAGTTGCGCGTCGTCCTCGCCAGCAAGTTTACGCAGATGGATCAGGAGAGCCTGTCGCTCGATACGCAGATCAATCAACTGGGCGATGAGATCCGCCATCAGACCGAAGGCGTCCACCAGCTCGAAACGGAGCACTCCGAGCGCACGCAGCGCGGATACGGGATCGAAACCGAACTGCGCCAGAATCGCGAACGACTCAGCCAGATTGCGATCGAAGTCGACCGCAGCCACGCCCGCAGCCGCACCAACGAAGAGCGTTGCGCTGAACTCACCGTGCGCACCGCTGCTGGAGAGGCGGAACTGGCGCAGTCCATGCAACGACTGACGGCGCTGGAAGAGGAGCGCAACGGCCATCAGCAAGTCCTCGATTCTGCTACGGAGGACCTGGCGTTGGCGCAGCAGGAACTGGCGGTCGCGCAACAGGAAATGGCGGACGCCGCCTCCGCGCTCGCAATTCTGGAAATGGAGCAGGAGTCGTCTCGCGTATCGATCCTCGAGGCCGTCGGAGCGGCATCCAATCTTCGCAACCAGCTGACACAGTCACAAGAACGGCTCGCGGGAGTAGATCGTGAGGAGCAGCGCCTGCGGGCAGAGATTGCCATTGCCGCCACTCAGTCTGAAACATTCGGCGGACAGCGTGGACAACTGCAACTGGAATTTGAGACTGTCGTGCAGCGCGCCAGCGGACTCGCTGCTGAGATCACGGACCTTCGGCGCACAATCGACAGTAAGCGCCGGGAAGAAACCGACACGAAGCGGTATCTCGATTCGCTGCGCTCGGAGTACGCGTCCGCGCTCGGCAAGAAGGGTTCGCTCGAAGCGGTGATCGCCGAACATGGATACTCCACCGAATCGGTCCGCCGCCTCTTTCAATCAGGCGCTCTACAGGGCGGACACGCTCCGGCCGGCGTACTCGCCGATTTCCTCGAGGTCGATCCGCGCTACGAACAGGTGGTGGAAGACTTCCTGCGCGATGAACTCAACTACGTTGTCGTAAAGTCGTGGGACGCTGCCGATGAAGGCCTGCGCCTGCTGCGCGCGGATGTGGACGGACGCGCTACCTTCCTCGTACATCCAGAAGACTCGCAGGCGAAGTTCTCGTTCATCGTGGACGAGAGCATGCGTCATACCCCGTCGAGCGCGTCTGTGATTCCGCTGAAGAGTTCGATTCGCGTGCTCAACGGCTTTGGCAAATCGCTCGAAATGATTTTGCCCAAGCTGGGTAACGGATTCATCGTCCCCGATGCGGCCGTAGGGCGCGAACTCGCGCTCAGCAATCCCGATGCGTTCTTCCTGTCGCAGTCCGGCGAGTGCTTTCACAACGTGACCGTGACCGGCGGCAAGCAGCGCAGCGAGGGGCCGCTCTCGATGAAGCGCGAACTGCGCGATGTGCTGCGGACGCTTGAAGAATTGGAGCGCGCTCTGCGCGAGAAAGAAATGCTGGTGCTGTCGCTCGGGCACGAAATCAAGGATTTCATTTCCCTGCTGGATCGGCTCGAAGAAGAAAAGCGCGAAGCGGAAAAGCTGGCGATGACGTCCGGCCACATGCTTTCGCAGTTGAATAACGAACTGGTGCGCGTCCGCGAGCGGATGGACGTGAGCGAGTCCGAGCTTCGACGCCTCGCGGGCGAACGCCAGGAACAGGAGAGTCTGATCGCTTCTCGACAAGCCGAGCTGACAACCGTTGAAGGCAAGCGGGCGCAATTCGATTTGCAGATCGCCGACGGGCAGGAGCGGGTCACCGATTTGCGGTCTCGCCGTGATGAGGCCGCGGAAGTATCATCGCAGCGCGCTTCGCGAGCCGCCGCCTTGGAAGAACGTCACCATTCCGCTGCCACTCTGCTGAATCGCATCGAGACGCTAGTCGGCGAAATGCGTGAGCGGACGCAATTGTTGCAGTCGCAGATGGAAGCCGCAGTCGCTGAGATCGCGCAACGTCAGAGCGAGAACCTGCAATTAGCTGAGCAACTGGTGGAACTTGATTCGGAACGCAACGCGGGCGAGGCGCGCGATGGCCTGCTGCAATTCGAGTCCGAACAGGTTCGAGCACGTCTGACGGAAATCGAGGAGCTTCTCCGCAGCACCCGTGTCCAACTCGATCAGGCCCGCGACCGTCGCGGAGAACTCTCGGCCACGGCGGCGAAGCTACAGTCTGACTTGCAGCATCTCTCCGATACCTGCCTCAACGACCTGGGCATGGAACGGCCTGTTCTGATGGCGGACAGCACAATCGTTATGGTCGCTGGTGAAGAACTCATCGCCGAAGATCAAGCCCAGCGCGACATGCGCGTCCGCCTCGACGCCATGGGTCCGGTGAACATGATGGCGCTGGAGGAATACAAAGAAACAGCCGAGCGCCACACGTTCCTCGAAACCCAGAGGAAAGACTTGCTCGATTCCATCGAAAACACCGCGGCGACCATCAAGGAGATCGATCAGGTCTCACGGCAGAAATTCGAGGAGGCCTTCGCCAGGATCAACGAGAATTTTGGAGCCACTTTCCGCAAACTTTTTGGCGGCGGTCACGCGTTCATGCGCCTGACTGACCTGGAAAACACCGCAGAAAGCGGCATTGACGTGGTGGCGTCGCCTCCAGGAAAGAAACTCCAGAACGTGTTGCTGCTCTCGGGCGGCGAGAAGGCTCTCACGGCGCTGTCGTTATTGGTCGGAATCTTCCAATACCAGCCCGCTCCGTTCTGCATCCTCGACGAAGTCGACGCGCCGCTCGACGAAGCAAACATCGGGCGTTTCACCGAACTGGTCCGGGAGATGTCGGTCAAGACGCAGTTCGTGCTCATCACCCACAGCAAGAAAACGATGAGCATCGCTCCCGTGATGTATGGCGTGACCATGCAGGAACCGGGCGTATCGAAACTAGTGTCGGTGCGGTTCGGCGCCGCATAATATTAGCCGGAACCCCTCTTTCGTCGCCGCCGAAGCGATTCGCGGTCTTGTCGAACTCAACGAATGGCAGATGGAAGAGATAAAGAGGGGTTTGGAAGAGGCTGACCGCGACGACTTTGCCAGTGACTCCGAAGTGGGACGATTACTGAGCCGCAGGACACGTGGCGCGCCTTAAGTGGTTTGAGCCGCGTTGAACATCGGACTCGGTTCGGCCTCCTTCTCTTTCCGCACTATTCACCGAAAAATACTGACGGACGAATTATCCTCCGTCATCCTCAGTTTTTCCACACCCGCGTCGCGCCGAAAGCCTTACTGGACAAGCCTTCTCACATCTCCTCTAACTGTCAATCTTTTTCGCTTCCAGTTCGATCGATGCACGTCCGTGTGTACGCTGGAAGGCGTTGACAAATTTTTATCGCCAGTTAGAATACGCGGAGTTTTTTGCCACTAGAATTACATCATGAGCCCCGAACTCCTCGACACCGTCCTGTTGCAGACCGACTATTCTGAGCTTGAACTTCACGCAAGCGGTAAGGTGCGCGACGTTTACAATCTCGACGCCGATCACCTGCTGTTCGTCGCCACGGATCGCATCTCTGCGTTCGACTACGTTCTCGCCACCGGCATTCCGCACAAGGGCCGGGTCCTGACGCAGATTTCTTTGTTCTGGTTCGACTTTCTAAAGGACGTCACGCCGAATCATCTCGTCACTGCCGATGTGGATCGGTATCCCGCCGCCATTCGTGCCCACGCGGACGAATTGCGCGGCCGATCGATGATGGTGATGCGGGCGGAGATGTTCCCTGTCGAGTGCGTAGTGCGCGGCTACCTCTCCGGTTCGGGTTGGAAAGAGTATCAGGCCAGCGGAAAAGTATGCGGGATCCAATTGCCGCCAGGATTGAAAGAGTCCGACAAGCTACCGGAACCGATTTTCACGCCGGCGACGAAAGCGACTACAGGTCACGACATCAACATCTCGTTCGAAGAAATGTGCAAGCTTGTCGATCCCGGCCAGAGCCACCAGTTACGCGATGTCAGCCTGCGGATTTACCAGAAGGCCGCCGACTACGCGCGGCAGCGCGGCATTATCATTGCCGACACCAAGTTTGAATTTGGCATCACGCCCCAGGGCATCACGCTGGCGGACGAAGTTCTTACTCCAGACTCCTCCCGCTTCTGGCCGGCCGACACGTATGAACCGGGCAAAGCGCAGGCGTCTTACGACAAGCAGTATGTACGGGACTACCTCGAAGAAATTCGCTGGAACAAGCAACCGCCCGCGCCAGCCCTCCCCCAAGAAGTTGCGCGGGGAACCAGCGAAAAGTATCTCGAGGCGTATCGTCAGCTCACGGGTCGTGAGCTGGAACTGTAGCCGACGGCGCTCGGAGCGTGCACATGGGCGTTGCGGACTGGGTCATCCTTGCATTCTTGTTGTTTTCGGTGGTCGCGGCCGCCTGGGAAGGCTTTTTTCATGAAGCCTTCGGACTCGCCGGTCTCGTGGTCGGGTACCTGGTGGCGGCCTGGTACTACCGCGGGCTGGCGAACTGGTTTGAATCTTTTATCAAACAGACCTGGCTCGGTGACATTGCGGCGTTTCTGATCATATTTTTTGCAGTGCTGCTGGTTGCAGGTGTGGCGGGCCGGCTGACTCGCTGGATGATGAAAGAAGCGGGCCTGACTGCAATCGACCGGACGCTGGGCGGACTCCTGGGGCTTTTGAAGGGCTGTCTGGTGGTTGCAATTGTGCTGGTAGCGATGGCTGCCTTTGCGCCCACCGCGCGCTGGATGCCGGGGTCGCAACTGGCTCCGTACTTCATGGTGGTCGGTCGGGCTGTGATCTGGCTGGCGCCGGAAGAATTAAGACATCGCTTCGATCAGGGCCTGGAGTATTTGCGGAAGGCGCAGATTCCGCCTCCGCCGCCGGCTAGTCCGGCGCGTTAAAGATTGCAAAGAAGCGTCGAAACGGTATTGAAGATCATTGGTTGCGGAAACGAGAGGACGCCGTGAAAGACCAACTGGAAGCGCTCATATTTCAAATGGTTCGCAGCAACATTCTTTACTCGGAGGCGGTCCGCGAGTTTAAGAAACGGTTCATCGTTACCGTGCTGGAAGAAAATCACGGCAACCAGTGCAAGGCGGCGCGGGAACTGGGGATGCACCGCAACACGCTCAGCCGAACCATGCAGGAACTGAAGGTTGATGTCCGCCAGTTGCGCGAAGGCACGAAGCGTCCGCCGCGAAGCGCAAGGCCGACGACATTCGACCGCAAAGTAGTTCGCTAGTGTAATGCTCCGCACCGATCGACGTTCATAACAACTCGATTTCCCCGGTGTTCCTCGTGTCCCCCGTGGCAATAGCCTTTGACTTCCTAGCCGAACACCAAAATTTTGTACCGGATCGGCCCCCAACATATCAGCCGAGTCCGTCCGGACGGTCGGTAAGGAATTTTCCTCAGCTCTTTGGGCAATTTCCCAACAAGACACTCGACAGATGATTTATATCGACTACTATTTCACGTAGTAGTGTATATGGCTTCAAGTCACATTAGACCTCGATTCAAGTAATTGCCGTGTGTTCTTCCCTTGCTACACCGGGCCAAGTGAATTCACAAATCACGTAAGGAGATCGCAATGTTTGGAAAGAACTCTACCTCCTCGAGGACAGCGTTTGCCGTGGCTGGCCTAATGTTGTGTTGCTGTTTTTCCGGATTCGCCCAATCGCGCATGACGGTGCGCCGCGAAATACAACGCGACGTGTCTCCGCCTCTGCGGGAAATGATCAAGCTGATGCCGCCGCCGTCGCTCATCCGGCATGAGGCCGAGCCCGCTCGACGGATTCCTTTGCCTCCGGGCCTAGTCACACAAGGACAAGTAGAAGACTCCGTCCGGCAACAGACGGTGGTTCCCTTTACTCCAACTGTCGGTACCAGCTTTGAAGGGCTGGGCCAGGGGCAGTATGGATTCTCCGTGACCAGCGCGCCCCCGGACACGAACGGTGCCGTCGGCGCTACCCAGTACGTGCAATGGGTAAATACATCGTTTGCCGTTTTCAATAAATCAACGGGCGCCCTGGTGGCCGGTCCGACCGCGGGCAACACGCTCTGGGCTGGATTCGGCGGCGGATGCCAGACAAATAACGACGGCGATCCCATTGTCCTCTACGACAAGCTGGCGCAGCGCTGGATCTTCAGCCAGTTCTCGGTTTCCACCACGCCCTTCCTGCAATGCGTGGCGGTATCGACCAGTTCCGACGCCACCGGCAGCTACAACCGCTATAGCTTCCAGTACAACAATTTTGACGACTATCCCAAGATGGGCGTCTGGCCCGATGGGTATTACGAAACCTTCAACATGTTCAACGGCAATACGTTTGTGGGCTCTGACGCCTGCGCTTACAACCGCGCTGCAATGCTGGCCGGCACATCCGCCACACAGATCTGCTTCCAGCAGGGCTCGTCAGTGGGCGGCCTGTTGCCTTCCGATCTTGACGGCACCACCGCTCCGCCTGCCGGATCTCCTAACTACATGGTTTATTTCGGAACCAATAATCTCAATCTGTTTCGGTTCCATGCGGACTTCACTATTCCGTCAAACTCAACTTTTACCGGCCCCTCGGTGATCAGCGTTGCGTCGTTTAGTCCTTTGTGCGGCGGAGGAACTTGCGTCGTGCAACCGAGCACCACGCAAAAACTAGACTCGCTTGCCGATCGACTCATGTACCGGCTGGCCTATCGCAACCTGGGATCGCACGAGTCTCTCGTCACCAACCACTCTGTCGCCATCACCGGCGGCGGCGGCGTGCGCTGGTATGAGATTCAGAATCCGAGCGGCACTCCTGCGCTGGCGCAGCAAGGCACGTTTGCTCCGGACGCAAGCTATCGATGGATGGGTAGTATTGCAATGGATCAATCGGGGGACATGGCCCTCGGATATAGCGTGTCCAGCAGTTCGACTCGTCCTTCGGTTCGATACACCGGCCGGGTACCAGGCGATCCTGCCGGAACAATGGAAGCTGAAGTCAACGTGGTCACGGGTGGTGGGTCGCAAACCGGCAGCCTGAGCCGCTGGGGCGACTACAGCGCGATGACGGTCGATCCGGTTGACGATTGCACATTCTGGTACACGCAGGAATACATGAAGACGACCGGCAGCTTCAACTGGGCCACCCGCATCGCCAACTTCAAGTTCCCGACTTGCGGAGGCACCGCGAGCCCGGACTTCTCGATCAACGCAGCGCCGTCGACTCTTAGCATCCCACAGGGCGGAAATGGCACCAGCACCATTACCATCACCAGTCTGGCTGGCTTCAACTCGTCCACGACACTCAGCGCTTCGGGACTGCCGACGGGCGTAACCGCTGCATTCTCCAGCAACCCTGTCACGCCACCACCGAACGGCACGGCGACCTCGACGCTCACCTTAACCGCATCGGGCACCGCCACGACCGGAACTGTCAATGTCACAGTCACCGGAACGTCCGGCTCGCTCACTCACAACACCACGATTGCCCTCACCGTTACTTCCACGGGTGGAGGCGGCGCTCAGACCGCGGTCTTTGACGCCACACTCAAGGCGCCGAAATGTGCGACGGTGGGTACGTCGTGCGATTCCGGTCCTTCCTTGCTTCTGGGACGCGGCACGATGAGCGGCGGTAACGAAGTAAACCATCCGAACACCATCGCCAGTTCGTGCACGGACGGCAACTCGGGCACGTTCCATTCTGACGAGTCCAATGACCGCCTGCTCATTTCAGCGACCAGCGGCAATCTGACGCAGGGAGCCACTGCAACCGTCAGCGCAACCATATGGGCGTGGTCCGGCTTTACCAGTGACCATCTCGACCTGTACTACGCGGCCAATGCGAATAGTCCGTCGTGGGTTCTGATCGGAACGATTACTCCGAGCGCAGCCGGCGCCCAGACGATTTCGCGTACCTTCACGCTGCCCTCTGGCACGTTACAGGCAGTGCGGGCGCAGTTCCGCTATCTGGGAAACGCGTCCTCGTGCACGTCGGGTGCTTACAACGATCATGACGATTTGATCTTCGCCGTGCAGTAAAGGGCGAAGCGAGTCGCAAGACAAAGCGAGCCGGTCCCGATCGCGGGCCGGCTCGTTTTCTTTTTTGGGATTGTCGGACTGCCAGATTGAAAGATCAGACGCCGGCGCTGGCGCCGAAAGCTTGCGCTCCCTGGTTGCAGACCTTGACGAATGCATCCACCACACCGGCCTGAAACTTCTCGCCCGACGCAGCCGCGATCATGCCTTCGGCTTCGTCCGCGGTCATCGCCTTGCCGTCGGCCCCTGAGGTCAACCGCAGAAACATGTCGGCCACCGCTAGAATGTGAGCCTCGATGGGCACGTTCACCGCGCGCGCTCCCTGCTCTTCCAGAATCTGTTCGGCCACAATAATTGGGATCACGCGACGCAGTGCGCCCCCCATGGCCTGAGCCCGCGGATCGCTACGCCGGTTTTTGCGAAAGCTGGCGACGATTTCGTTGCGGCTGACGTCGGCGGCTTTGTAAAGCATGTCGTGGCTGATTCCCAACACGCTCAGGCTGCGCAACATAATGGCCGACCGCAGCACTTCAATGCGGTCGGAACCCATGCCCATCACGTTGGCCATGCTGGTCACCATGTCCAAGACTCGCTTGTTGTCGCCCTGCGCGTAGCGTTCGTTTTCCAGGAAGTGTTGCAGGACGACCAGTAGTCCACTAAAGCTCTCGCGGATATCGTTGGTCATCGCCTGCTTGCGTTCATAGAGGGTGCCCATCACGTAGCTGGTCACCGCCAGCATCCCCGCCCAGATAGCAAAGTTGAACAGACGTTCGCCCGGCAACACTAACGTCGCGTGAGCAGGCATAATGCTGTTCACAAAGTTCAGCAGGACCACAACAAAGACGCATGCAAAGGCAGTCAGGGTGGCGTGCCGACGCCCAAAGTGGTAGGCCGAATATAGCGTCGGCAGAAAATAGAAACACAGCACCATGGGGAGTGATTCCGCGAAGTACTGCAGCGTCGCGGCAATCAGAAACAAGGAGAGCAGGAGAACGAGTTCTTTTACGACTCTATTCATTTGTAAACCAAGGCAGCCCGGTCCGTGAGGGACAGACCTTGGACTTGCCACCGCAGCGAGGGAGTCCAATAGGAATGGTGACGCACGTTGGTACGCGGGGAAAGTTACCGAGGTAATGGGAAATCAACGCCGCAGCCAAAGAGGCTGCGGCGTCTTGAAGTTTCGGGGAGGCACCGAAACGGTCGACAGCCTACGCCGACTCCTTCTCTGAACAACACGAGCCCTCGGATTTCGCCGAAGGGGAAAGCGACTTCAAGTCGACCATGTTGTTCTCGCCGTAACGGTCGTGATGGCGTACCCACGCCATCCCGTACGGCAGTTTTTCTTCGTCGCGGCCCTTGGGCGTCAGGTCGAGGAAGGTGTACGCGACGATCGCTGGATCCAGTCCTCGGGCGTAGGTGGAATAGCTGTGGTAGATTTCGCCCGTTTCATTCTTGTAGAACACGCTCGCGCCGGGCAATTCTTCGGAAGGAGCTTCCGTCATCTCGTAGTTGTAGTAAACCTTGCCCTTTGCCATCTCCTCTTTTGAAAAAGATACGTGATAATCAAAATTGAAGTCGTTTCCAGACGACGACACCCAGGGGAACCGCCAACCCATACGCTTTTTGAAGCCTTCAATTTCCGGGAGCGTGGCCCGTGAAATCACCGCGAATGCCGTATCTCGGGCCGCCAGGTGAGGCACGGCGCCGTCGAAGGTATCCGCCAAGAACGAACAACTCGGACACCCCTCCTTCCATCCCGGACCGAACATGAAGTGGTAGACGACCAACTGGCTGCGTCCGCCAAACAGGTCGGCGAGTGTCTGTTTGCCGTTGGTTCCGTCGAAGACATACTGCTTTTCGACTCTCTCCCATGGCATCTCGCGTCGCTGGCGGCTCAGTTCGTCGCGCAGACGGCTGAATTCCTTCTCTTTCTTCAGCAGCTCTTTTCGTGCAGCAAGCCATTCCGGATGTGACACGACTTCGGACAGTTCTCTCTTGCTGGTAGCTACTACCATGGTCATTTCTCCTTTTCGTTGTTTACTAGGTCAGATTTTTTCGGATTCTTGTTCGGACGGAAAAGCTTCATTAAGAAAGCCGTTAACCCGCCGGTCGACATCACGCTTCCGGCCACAATTGCTGCACTCGGTACACACGCTGGACACATGGTGGTCGCTCCTCTGACGGCCGGTACGCTTTCTGTCCGTCCTTCGCTTTTGCGTTGGATCTAGCGGACCCGCTTGCTCTCAGCTCGCACGCGGATTTTGTCGTTGATTTGTCCCCACCCTCTGGTCACTCCTGTGCGATGTTCTTCCTGAATCAGGCCAAAGGCGGAGTGGCGAAACTTGATCAGCGTTCCGCCTGCTTCCTCGCTGAGCCGGTATTGCAAATTCGAAACGACGGCATACGACATGAACAGTGGCCCGCTGATCTCCAATAACGTCGGCCGTTTGATGGCCTGCACCGCTCCCCAGAAATGTCCGTTGTTGTCACCGAGATCTCGGAACCAGCGTCCACCCGGCCAGGGCTCGATCTTCATCGGCATCGGGCCTTCCGGCGTTTCGTTGCCGGGCCCGATCTGTTCCAGTAGAGCCTCAAAAGTCACGTCGAGCGGCGCCTTGACGTGAATTTCTTCGGAGATGTTCAGTGTCAAATTTTCGATACTGTCTGCGGTCGCAATCATCGTTCCTCCTCAATCTTGAATCCGGTTAGTGTTCTTTTGTACCCTCTGCTCAGCCCGTTCTTTTGCGCGGGCCAACTGATGCCGCCACAGACGCTCAAACGTGCTCGTCCACTCGTGCAACGGGCGAATCGCATCCGCGTTGGTCCGATAAAGCATGTGTCGTCCATTGCGCCGTACTCGCACCAGGCCAACATCCCTCAGCACCTTGAGATGTTTGGAAACGGACGGTTGCTCGATCCCCAAACTGTGCACGATCTCTCCCACCTCACGCTCCTGAAGCGCCAGATACGTGAGGATGTCGCGGCGACGGGGTTCGGCCACTGCGTTGAAGGAGTCCGAAGTAGTTGAGGCGCGTGCCATGACAAGATTAATACATTCCTATATGGGAATATGTCAAGTACAATTCTCAGCGTGCATGGATCGTGCGCCTTTTTAACTATTTAGCGCGGGGATGGGTCTGGTCGTAGACGTTCATCACGTGCTTGACGGAGAGTTGCGTGTAGCGCTGCGTAGTGGCGAGCCGCTCGTGGCCGAGCAGTTCCTGAATCGCACGCAGGTCAGCGCCTTCTTCCAGCATGTGCGTACCGAAAGCGTGCCGCAACGTGTGCGGATGCACGTCAGGCGACAGGCCTTTCGCGACCGCGATGCGTTTGACGATGCGTCCAACGCTTCGAGTGGTGAGGCGGCCGCCGCGCTGATTCACGAGGAGTGCGGCATTTGCCTTCTTCAATGTCAGCAGCAGATTCTGACGCCAGGGCAAATATGTGGCCAGCGCTGCCCGTGCCGTTCCCCCGAAGGGGACGTACCGCTCCTTCTTCCCTTTGCCACGAATCAGAATCGCTTCGGCGCTCATCCGGATGTCGTCGAGATTGATGCCCACAAGTTCCGAGTTGCGAATTCCGCATCCGTACAACAACTCGAGCAACAGACGATCGCGCTCCGGGAACGACGCCTGCTCCGGCATCTTCCCGTCGAGCACGGAGTTCATCTCTTCGATGGTTGGCACGCGCGGCAGTTTCTTGGATAACCGTGGCGTCGACACCAGCTTTGCAGGATTCTGCTCCACCACGCCTTCTTGCGCCAGCCAGCGATAAAGCGACCGAACGGCTGCCAATGCACGCGCCACCGAGGTCTTGCTCAATCCCTGCTCGTAAAGTTGAGAAAGGAACCCACGAATCGCGATGTGATCAATCGCCTTCCACTCGCGCGAACCCACGTAGGCGGCGAACGCGTCCAAGTCTCCGGTATATGCCTTGATGGTGTGAGGCGAAGAATTACGTTCGAGCAAATGGCGCAGGAACGAGTCGGCGGCTAGCTCAACCGTAGTGCGGGGATGTTTGCGGTCCAATGCCATTGGAAAATCTCACACCAGCGGATTCGTTCCTCAGTGTGACCAACTCTTCGCAGCGCTCGTCATCGCGCTTTCGCTCTTGGATGATGTTTGGTGTACACGCTCTTCAGTCGATCCAGCGCGACGTGTGTATACACCTGGGTCGTTGAAATATCAGAGTGGCCCAGGATGGTCTGCACGGTTCGCAGGTCAGCACCATTTTCCACCATGTGCGTCGCACACGAGTGACGCAGCATGTGCGGACTGGCAGGGCGTCCCGAGGCCAATGAAGCCCTCTTCACCATCTGCCAGACCCGCTGACGCGTGAGACGCTTCGCTCCAGTGCTCACAAACAAAAGCGGGGATTTCTTATTCTTTGCTAATACTTCCCTGCTGTTCTTTAAGTATTCCTGCAGGGATTCCTGGGCCGGAACTCCGAGCGGAACCATACGTTCCTTATCGCCCTTGCCACGGACAAGGATGTAACCCATCTCCAGCTTCAGATCTTCCAGACGCGCGTCCGAAACTTCCGAAACCCGGACGCCACTCGCATAGAAAAGTTCAAGCATGGCGCGATCACGCAACGCGAGTGCACGGGCACGGGCGGTGTCGTTCCGTGGAGTGGTCGCGGCGAGCGTCGCGTCCACTTCGTCGCGGCTCAGCGATTTGGGCAGCACCTTCCACTGCTTGGGGCTGTCGATATTCAGTGTGGGGTCTTTGTCAATCTTGCCGTCGAGCAACAAATAGCGATAGAGATGCCGGATTGCCGAAAGCTTCCTTCCGACCGATCGCCCGTCCAGCTGATTCGAAAACAATTCCTGGATAAAATCGCGCACGTCATCGCGGCGCGCTCCCCTCAGAAGCTGACGGCGTCCCTCCAGAAATTCCGCGAACTGGGACAAATCACTGGTGTATGCGGAAATCGTCAGCTTCGCCGAACCACGCTCGACGCGCAGGTAGTCCAGGAACGCTGTGAGGGTAAGGGAATTTGCGTCGGAAGGCACACCCTGAGTATCCGCGTTATCGGACGCGCTCGGAAGTGATGAAGCGGATGCCTGGACCATTTGACCAGCTTCTAGTCAGGCACACTTCCCCACTTCTGAAGGCTGAGGGCACGTCGCTACCATCCAGTTGCAAACAGCCTGCGCGCTCCGCGAATGCCACATTTTTGATATTTGTCATAAGCGGCTGCGGCTCGCTCGTGGACCTGTTCGTCACTTTCACCTTCAATCCACCCGTCCAATGCGGCTTTGAGCGTGTAAGCCTCGGGAGCCATCAGGTTCGTGGTCCACAGCAGCGGATGCGCCCCAGATGCCCGCAGCACTTCAGCGAAGTACTGCTTACTCGCGCAGGCCAGAATAATCGCATCGCGATGAATTTCGTTTTTCTTGCGGGGAATGAGCGGAAGTTTGAAATCCATCAGCCCATCGTGTCCAACGTAGGCCACGAGATTCGAGCCGCCGCGGGCACTCAGAGTTACGGCAGGAGAGGAGGAAAGGACGATTGGTTCTGGACTAGCTCCCGCGGCCGCATCCAAAAAGTCGATTATCGCGGCCCGTATCTCGTCGCCACGATAGGCGTCGGCGACCAGGTAAACGTCCGCCATGCGGTGCTTGAAAACGCACCGTTCCAGGAGATTGACTTTCGGCTTCTCCCAGCAAGCGACTGATTTCCAGTCGCTGCTGCGCCCGAAAAAAGTCTTCACTCCAGCGCCAGCACCCCAGTACAGGTTGTGAGCGGCGTCCAACCCGTTCCCCAATCGCGGCGGGACAGGCACTATCCCCTGATGTTCGTTGTCCGCCAGCGCGACGAAGACATGAACGACGCGTACAGGTTGGTTTTGTGCCGACAGTGAACTACTCGTGAAAAGACAAAGCAGAAACAACGCGAGCACAGCGTAAAGCACTCGGGCGTTGTCGTTGCCGACCATGCGACGAGTATAGCCGCTTAGACAAAAGCGCGAGCGGGCATCCCTTATTGCTGTGCCCCTTGATCTCCCGCGATCCCAGGAGGAGGTGCAGGAATCGTAATGTCGATCTTCTTCACCGGCCCAAGAGTGGAAAGCCCTTTGTCGAACTCGGTGTCGTTGCCCACGACCAGTACCGACATTTGGTCGCGGTGAATGTATTTTGCGGCTACCCGAGCCACATCTTCTTTCGTTACCTTCTGGATCGCCGTCTGATACTGCTCCAGAAAGTCCAGCGGGTAACCGTAAAACTCATAAGCCATTTTTTCCTGCAACACTTTCTCAGGAGAATCGAAGCGGAAGATAAACGAGTTCAGGATCGCGTCCTTTGCACGCTTAATTTCCTCGTCGTTGATCGGCCGTTTTGCCGGCAGGTCGGATAGCTCCTCGTCCAGTGCCTGAATCGATTCGATGGTACTTTGGCTCTTTGTGCTCATGACCATCCGCAGCATGCCGGGACGGTCCCACCCGGTGCCAATACCTCCTCCGACCGCGTATGCCAGACCTTTGGTGGTGCGAATGTCGCTGAACAACCGGGAAGAAAATCCGCCGCCGAACGCTTCATTAAAAACCGAGATCGCGTAGTAGTCGGGATTCCGGCGCGTGGTTCCAAGGCCAACCACGTAGATATTGCTCTGGTTCACGTCCGTCTTTGCCACCAGGTAATTGCCGGGAGGTGCGGACGTGATCTTGATGTCCGTATCCTTCACTGCCGGACCCTTGGGCCAGGCGGCGAAAGCCTGACGCAGTCGTGTCTCCATAGCGCCGGAATCAAAATCGCCAACTACGCCCAAGATGATGTTGTTGGGATGAACATAATTGTGGTGCACGTCGACCAGATCCTGACGCTTGACCGCCGCCACGGTCGCGTACTCCGGAGACCGCGCCAATGGGCTATCCGAGCCGTAGACCAGCTTCGCGGCTTCGCGTCCGGCAATTCCTTCGGGCTCGTCATTGCGTCGTGAGATCGCGTCGTACATTCCCTTTTGCGCGATTTCGATTTTGTCGGCGCGGAACTCCGGGTTTTGCAGCAGGTCGACGAATACTTTGAAGACGTCATCCAGATCGCCCTTCAGGCAGGACCAGCTGATGGTGGTTGAATCCATTCCCCCACCGGTCTCCACCCGCGCAGCACGTTGTTCCAGATAGTCGTCGAGCTGGTCGCCAGTCTGCGATTTCGTGCCGCCCGTGCGCCACACTTCGCCGTAGATATCCATCAGCCCGGTCTTGTCGGCGGGAACGGCGCGCGCGCCACCGCGGATCCGGGCAATTCCATCGACCAGAGGAAGTTCATGATCTTCCTGGAGGAACACAACCATGCCGTTCGGCAATACGATGCGTTTGGGCTGCGGCGGATGAAACACGGGTAGCGGTGCGATCGGTATCTCCTTCCAGTTCACCGCTTGCGCAAACATCCGCACATTCCCGCCGATCACTAGAACCGCGAGAACAGCAATCAGATTTAGTGTGAGAGTTCGGATAAAAGTCCACTTCATTGTCCACCTCCCTGCGGAGGCGCAGGCGCTCCCGGCGGTCCCGCTGGAGGCGAGAATTCGATGATGCCGACGGTGCGATTGTCCGAGACGAACGTTTGGTTGGCGATGCGACGGATGTCCGCCTTCGAGACCTTGTCGATGCGGTCCACGGAGCGGAAGAGTTCGCGCCAGTCGCCGTAGCGCGCCTGGAACGTTCCCAGGTTCTGGGCCAGGCCTTCGTTCGATCCCAGTGAGCGAATCAGGTTTGCCTTCGACCGTGTCTTGATCATGCGCAACTCTTCATCGGAAATATCTTCTTTCTTCAGTCGGTCGATCTCGGCGTGAATCGCGTCCGCCATTTCCTGCGGCTTGTGCCCCGGAATCGGCACGGCATAAAACGCAAACAGGTGGGGGTACTTGTTGCCCGGCAGGCCTGAAAATCCAGCGGAGTCGGAGGCAATCTGCTTGTCACGCACGAGCGCGCGGTAGAGGCGAGAGGTTCGGCCGCTCGACATGAGATCCGTGATCGCGTCATACACCGCGTCATCCGGGTTGTATGCATCCGGCCGGTGATATCCCTCGATGTAGATGGGCTGCGCCTGTTCATGCAACACAACACGACGCTCGGATTTCTGCGGAGGTTCGGTGGTGGTGCTCTCGTTCGGTGCGGGACGTGCCGGCAGACGCGAGAAATATTTCTCGATCACCGGCATGGCTTGCGAGGCCTTCACGTCGCCGACCAGCACGATCACCATGTCGGACGCGACGTAATATTTGTCGAAAAACTTCTGCGCGTCCGTGGCGGAAAAAGAATTCAAGTCCCACATCCAGCCCACCGTCGGCCGGTGGTAGGGATGAGCGGCAAACGCTTCGGTCGTAAACTGCTCCAGCAACCGCCCGATCGGCTGGCTGTCTGTCCGCATGCGCCGTTCTTCGATGACGACATTCCGCTCTTTGTAAAACTGCCGCATCACCGGATGCAGAAAGCGCTCGGACTCCAGGTAGGCCCACAACTCGACGCGGTTGCTGGGAAACGAGTAGTTGTAGCCGGTCTCGTCGTGATTCGTGAAGGCGTTCATTCCTTCGCCGCCTTCGCTTTCGACGATCTTTCCGAACTCGTTGTTGTAGGGCGCGGAAAACTTGTCGGCCTCAGCGATTGCGTCTTTCCAAGCCTTCTCCAGTCCCTTGAGCTTCTGCTCATCGCGCCCAATGCGCTTGTCACGCTCCGCGAGATACAGGACGTAGGCATCTTCAACTTTTTGGAGAGCCTTCTTTTCACCCTCATAATCGCGCGTACCGATCTTGTCGGTGCCCTTAAACGCCATGTGTTCAAACATGTGCGCCAGGCCAGTCTTGGCCATCGGGTCCTGCACGGATCCGGCGTCAACGTGTGTGAAGAACGAAAAAACCGGCGCTTCCGGACGCTCGCAGATGATGATCGTCAGCCCGTTGTCGAGCTTCTTGACCGTGATGCGTTTTTCGAAGGAGGTCAGGTCCTGGCCGAACATAATCGACGAGAAAAAGCAGATAAGAGCAACCAAAAGAACGCGACGAGACGTCATTCCACCTCCAACGGCTGGAAACATCCTGAAATTTGAAGGTACTTGTGGGCGCAAGAAATTGTCAAACCACTCCTCTGTATAGAGAGACGCCGCAAAGCCAATTGGGTTAGGGCGAAATCGTGGGGCTAGCCCTCCCAAACCCACTTCCCGCCCACCATGGTGCGTTCGATGGGAATGTTGACGATGTTGTATGGATCTTCCTTAAATACATCGCGACCCAGTACGACCAGGTCCGCGAGCTTGCCTGCTTCAATTGAGCCTTTCAGATTCTCTTCGTACGATGCGTAGGCGCCATGCATCGTGCCGACGCGAATCGCCTCCTCCAATGTAATTTTCTGCTGTGGTCCCCAGACATTTCCCTTCGCGTCGGTGCGCGTGACTTCGGATTGCAACGCCATCATCGGCTCGAACGGGCCGGGCGGATAGTCCGATGCCTGCGTAGGACGAATCCCGGCATCGATAAAGCTCCGCAGCGCGAACATGTGATTCACACGCTCGGCGCCATACTCCTTCATCTTTTCGCCGTGATAGTACGCATATGTCGAGAACGGGGTCGGGATAGCACCCAGAGCCTTGATCCTCTGAATGAGTGAATCGTTCACTACGGTACAGTGCTCCAGCCGATAGCGTGCGTCCTTGCGCGGCAGCTCTTTTTGTAGACGCTCATACACGCGCAGGGTCGTATCAATCCCTACGTCGCCGTTAGCGTGGGTACCGAGTTGCCATCCAGCGGCGTGCGCCTTGCGGGCTTGCTGGTAGAGGTCTTGTTCGTTGGTGACGAGGATGCCGAAGTCATCAGGTCGCCCGATGTAGGGCTGCGAGAGCCGCGCCGTGCGTTCGGAGATCGAGCCATCGCAGATCATTTTCTGGGCGCCAACCTTGACCCATTCATCGCCCAGCCCGGTTTTCACGCCGGCCGCCAGCATCTGATCCATGTACGTGTAATAGATATGACAGTACACACGCAACGATAATTGTCCGGCGTCGCGCGCTTCCTGATATGCCCGAAGGCCGTCGGGACTTCCAAGAGCATCCGTCACCGACGTGACGCCGGTGCGGCTCATCATCTGGGAAATCAGCTTCACCCCCTCTCGCCGATCTTCACTGGTGAACTTTGACGGAATGCTTTGTACGAGCGCATCCTTGGCCCTTTCACGAACGCGACCAGTGAGGCGTCCAGTGCTGGGATCGCGATCATATTTTCCGCCAGATGGATCGGGCGTCTCGTCGGTGACCTTGGCCACCTTCAGAGCCAGTGAATTCGTCCATGCGGTGTGGCCTCCACGATGCTCAACAAAAGCCGGGTGATCCGGAACAGCGGCGTCCAGTTCTTCGCGCGTCAGCGGACGCCCTTCGCTCGTCTTGGTGTCGTCATACTTGAAGCCCAGCACCCATTCTCCGGCAGGGGTCTTGGCTGCGCGCTCGCGGAGAGCTTTCAGGATTTCGGCAATCGAACGGAGGTCGCAGTCGACCATGCGGAGGTGCGAAAGCCCTGCCTCGGCTGGATGAGAATGTGCGTCGATGAAGCCCGGCAACGCAGTCTTCCCGCCGAGGTCGATTTTTTTCGCATTGCCGGCAGCGAGTGCCAGAATCTCGTCGTTCTTTCCAATGGCAAGGAACCGGCTATTTGAGATGGCAACGGCCTGTGCTCGCGGCTGATGCGCGTTGACCGTCCAGACGTTGCCGTTATAAAGAATGATCTCAGGCTCGCTGCGTTCCATTGCCAACAGCGAGGACGCACTCAAGACTCCCAACCCATAAAGAAACTCGCGACGCGAAGCTGGCATCAGAACTCCTTTTACGGCTGCGGGAAACTATACTAGACGGCATTTCACAGATCACCCAATTCCATGCCCGCGCCCACCATCGTCGAAGTTGAAGGCCGCAAGCTGACGCTCACGAATCTCGACAAGGTCCTGTATCCGGCGGCAGGGTTCGCCAAAGGGCAGGTCATCGACTACTACGTTCGCGTCGCGCAGGTGCTGGTGCCGCATCTCGCTGGACGTCCGCTCACGATGAAACGGTACCCCGGCGGTGTGGACCAGGAATATTTCTTCGAGAAGAACGCGCCCATGCACCGCCCGGACTGGGTCCAGACCGCGCCGGTCTGGAGCGGAAGCAATAATCGCACCATCAATTACCTTCTGGCGAACGATCTGGCGACGCTGGTCTGGATCGCGAACCTAGCGTCGCTCGAACTGCATCCGTCTCTTTCTCTCGCGGCTGACCTCGAAACACCGACCATGATCGTGTTCGATCTTGACCCCGGCCCCCCCGCCAACATTGTGCAGTGTGCGCAGGTCGGGCTCTGGGTGCGCGCGATCTTCGACCACTTCGGATTGCAGAGTTTTCCAAAAACATCCGGTTCCAAAGGCTTGCAGATCTATGTACCTCTCAACACTCCGACCAGCTACGAACAGACCAAGCCTTTTGCCCACGCGATCGCGCGGCTGCTCGAGCAGGAACATCGCGAGATGGTCGTCTCGGACATGAAAAAAACGGTGCGCACCAACAAGGTCTTTGTCGACTGGAGCCAGAACGACCAGCACAAGACCACGATCTCGATCTATTCCCTGCGCGCCCGCGAGCGGCCGACGGTATCGACTCCGGTTACATGGGACGAAGTGGAGCAGGCGCTGAAAAGGAAAGACGCCGACCGACTGGTTTTCGAGGCCGCCGATGTCCTGAAGAGAGTAGAGAAGATGGGCGACCTGAGCGAACCGCTGCGGCACTTGAAACAGAAACTGCCGCAACTCGCAGGCATCGTTCCTGAAGCGCCCGTTACGGAAAAGGAATCGGTGAGCATTGCCGCGCAGGCCGAGCCGCGCCCGCGCGCGAAGAAAACACCCGCGGTGCCGAAAAAACGCCGCAAGGTATAATCGCCCACCTGTAGGGCGGACACTCTTGTCCGCCAACTTCTGCCATGCCCACACTCTACATCGGCACTTCCGGATGGGCTTACCCGAGTTGGAAACCCGACTTTTATCCGGAGAAGCTCGCGCAAAAGAAGTTTCTGAACTATTACGCCACGCAACTGAACGCCGTTGAGGTGAACTACACCTTTCGGCAGCTCGTGAAGGAAACGACGGTACAGAACTGGATCGCCGACACGCCCGACCATTTTCGGTTCACCATCAAGGCGCATCAGGTGCTCACGCACATCAAACGGCTGAAGAATTCGGAAGAATTCCTGCAGTTATTCCTGGCAAAGCTGGAGGGTCTGGAACGCGCCGGTCGCCTGGGGCCGCTACTCTTTCAACTGCCGCCGAATTTCAAAGCGGATCAAGAAGTGTTGGCGGCGTTCTTAAAACTTCTGCCTCGAAACGTCCGCGCCGCATTCGAGTTCCGCCACGACTCCTGGTTCGTTGATGCGACCTGGGAAACGCTACGCGAGCGCAACATCGCGCTCTGCGTTGCGGAAACCGAAGAGCGCAACACGCCGGACGTGGTGACCGCCAACTACGCCTACTATCGCTACCGCAAACCCGCCTACACTTCGGAAGAGCGCCAAGCGATGGTTAGTCGCATCCATGAGCACACCGCCGCCGGGCGAGATGTGTTCGCGTACTTCAAACACGAGGAAACTCCGGAGGGCGCGCTGTACGCGGTAGATATGCTCAAGAACGCGAGCAGCTGAAGGAAACTCTACCGCGTTCCAATGAAATGCGATACGATTTTCAACTATGCCAACTGCCACCGGCGAGAAAGCACAGTCCCTGAAAACGGTCTTCGACAGCCTGCACAAACTCCTTTTGCGCCACTCGCCTCCGTTCAAGGTTAAGACGGGGCTGGTGCGGAATAAACGCGACCTGCATTTGATTGCGCCCAAACCAGTGGCCATACCCGGCGCCTACGGCGGCAAGCCGACGGATAAGGCGGTGGCTGCGATCATCGAGCAGAAGGGCTATATCGGTTTCTATTGTTCGCCGGACTATCTCAAGGATGGCGCCGCGAAGGGGAAATCGTCTGACCTGATGAAGTTTCTCAAGGGAAAAGGTTGCTTCCACGTCACGCGCCTCGATGCGAGCCTGGAGAAAGAAATCGAAGTTGCGCTCGGCGAGGGCACGAAGGTATTCGAGAGCCGGGGATGGCTCTAGCCGATCTGGCACGCGTCAGCGCCGCTGCTGCTCGGCGATCTCCCGCGCCGCCTGCGCGACACTTTCCGGCTTTCCAAGATCGCGCCAGTAGTACTCGTCGGCACGAAACGCCACGACTTTCTCCCCCTGAGCAGCCAGCCGCAGGTAGGTGGCAATGATCGAGAAGGCTCCTTCTTCGCTCATCATCGTCAACAGCCTTGGCGAAATCACGTGGATGCCCGAGAAAGCACGCGCGAGCGTTTGGGATGACCGTCGAACTAGTTCTACGTTTCCGTTTATCCCGGCGCGCCGTCCGCAAAGCTGGTATTGCTCATCAAAGAGCAGATAGCGCGAAGTCTCGCGATCCTGCACAGCCAGGGTCGCGATAGCTTGCTGCTCCTTGTGCAAAGTCAGCATGCGCTCAAAATCGATCGTGCTGATCACATCGACGTTGTGCAAAAGGAACGGCTCGTCGCGTGACGACGAATCATCTCGAAAAAACCAGGCAGCTTTTTTCAAGCCGCCACCGGTGTCGAGCAACATGTCCTCGCGAGAGATTTCAATCCGCATCCCGAAGTTGTCGTGCGCCCTCAGGTATTCAACGACCATGTCGGCGAAATGATGGACGTTGACGATCACGTCGCGGATCCCAAAGTCGCGTAAGCGCGTAAGCGTAATCTCGAGCATCGTTCGCCCGGCGACTTCCACCAGGGCTTTTGGACGATCGTCCGTCAGTGGCCGCAGACGCGTGCCGAGCCCGGCGGCCAGAATCATGGCTTTCATGCGCCGGCTTTCTCCGCCTGCATTCTCTCCAGTTCGCGATGGTGCAATACGACTTCGACACCAGCATGCTCACGCAAATGTCTTGCCAATTGCTCGGCGAGAAATACTGACCGATGCTGGCCACCGGTGCAGCCAAACGAAACCATCAGGTTCTTGAAGCCGCGGCGGTGATAGGTGTTCACGCTGGCGTCAACCAGCGAGGTCGCGTTCGCAAGAAACTGGTGCACGCTGTCCTGTTGGTTGAGATATTCGATCACCGGGGCATCGCGGCCCGTCAGAGGCTTGAACCGATCTTCCCGCCCGGGATTCGGCAGGCTGCGGCCGTCAAAGATAAATCCACCGCCGTTACCGGTCTCGTCCTGCGGCAGACCGCGATGAAAAGAAAAGCTGAAAATCCGGACGGTCAGAAGCTCTTTTCCGGGCGCTACGCTCTGAAGCTTCTCCGAGGCGAGCATACTGTGGAACGCGTCCATCAGTGACGGCAGCGCAATCGGCAATGTGGCGTGATGCAGCATCCAGCGAACGTTCTTCAGCGCATACGGTACGCTCTGTAGAAAATGGACTTTGCGTTCGTAGAATCCGCGAAAGCCATAGGCGCCCAGCGCCTGCATGACGCGGATGTACACATAGGCGTAGTAGTGCTCCAGGAACGCCGCCCGATCCAGGTCGACGAATTTAGCGAGAGCGTCGAGATAATGATCGAGTAACTGCTGGCGCAGAGGCGGCGGCAGATCAGCCTTGGCGTCAAACAGCAAGGACGCGATGTCGTATTGCAGCGCGCCTTTGCGTCCACCCTGGTAGTCGAGGAAAAAGGGCTGGTCGTCGACCAGCATGACGTTGCGGGACTGAAAATCGCGGTACAGAAAGTAGTCGCGGGGCCCACTCAGCAGGAAATCAGTGAGGCGTCCGAAGTCATCCTCCAGCGCCTGCTCATTGAACGGGATTCCCGCCAGCCGCAGAAAGTAGTACTTGAAATAATTCAGATCCCACGTGATCGACTGCCGATCAAAGCTGTCCCGCGGATAACACACTTTGTAATTCAGATCCCGACCGGCCTCGACCTGGAATCGCGGCAGCACGGCCACTACTTTGCGATAGGCTTCGAGCGCCCGCGGGCCGATGTTGTCGCCCTTCCGATTCTTCGAAAGAAGTTCAAAAAGAGTCGTGTCGCCCAGGTCTTCTTCCAGATAGGCGCCGTGGTCGAGGTCCTCTCCGTAAATCTCAGGCACCGGCAATCCGTGACGCCGGAAGTGGCGGGAAAATTCCAGGAACGCAGCGTTTTCTTCCCGAACGCCGTAGAGAATCCCGATCGCGCTCGTCTTGTCGCGGCTCAACCGGACGATTCTCCGCCCGGACCCGCCCAGTTCGCCCTGCAATGCCAGTACCCGCGCCGCAGGCGCACCGAACTTGCGCTCGAAAAGTTTTTGCAGAATATCCATGAAGGCAGATCGCTCGACTCAACAGAGACGACTATCGAAGATAACATCGCAAGCGCGCGATCCACGAGTCGAGAGTGCGCTTTGGCTGACTCCGGATTCGATTTGACAAGCCGCGGTTTACGGCGCTATCGTAAGGCGAACATAAGGCGAATATATACAGGGAACTCATGCCTGCCCTCCCGCTTCTTCCCGATTTCGAGACCGGCCCGCAACTGATAGGAATCGCTCGAATTGCCGCTGCCGGCGAGTCGCTTCGCGAGGGCCACAATGTCGAGTATTTCACTCTTGGCATTCGGTCGCTGCTGAATCGCGTCGTGAGCCAGCGCGAATTGCCCTTTGCCTGGGCGATCAATCCCTACCGCGGCTGCGAGTTTGCCTGCAAGTATTGCTACGCGCGTTACACCCACGAATTTATGGAATTCCGCGAAGGCGTCGACTTCGAGCGGAAGATCTTCGTCAAGCAGCATGCCGCCCAGTTATTGCGTCAGGAACTTCGGCGGGTGAAGCCCGGCGAAGGAATTGCCATCGGCACTGCCACCGACCCCTACCAGCCGGCTGAGCGGCGTTTTGAAGTGACGCGCACCATTCTCGAGGAACTTTCGCATCACTCCGGCCTGGACATTGGGATTGTGACCAAATCAAACCTCGTCACGCGCGATGTAGAACTCTTGCGAAACATCGGCAAGAACAATCGGATATGTGTCAGCATCACCGTGACCACGACGAATACCGACCTCGCCCGTATTCTCGAGCCTCGAGCGCCGCGACCCGATCTTAGACTGGAGGCGATTCGTCAACTGAACCTGGCGGGTGTAGACGCCGGCGTGAATTGCGCTCCGGTTCTGCCGGAAATCACCGATCGCCCCAGCGATCTGGACGCGCTCGTCAAAGCTGCGAGCGAGGCTGGGGCGAAGTACGCTTATTCTGGAGCGCTGTTTCTCAAACCGTGTTCCGCCGCGGTGTTTCTGCCCTTCGTTGAAGAGCACTTCCCTGCCCTGATCGAACATTACCGGCAACGGTACGCGGACCGTGCGTTCTTGCCCAAAGGCTACTCCGAACGTTTGTCTCACCTGATGACCAGTCTCCGACAGAAGTATGGGATCGGCATCGGGTACGGCCGGAAGAGGCAGTCGTTGGGCGCAGCATCTCTTCAGAATCACCAATTGCCTCTATTTTGACGGCGTTCCGCAAGATTAGAAGCCGGTCCTCCAACGGAGGACGGAACTCCTTCCCGAACGCGCTGCCTCGTGGTCGCTACGGATGCTTCTTTGGCGTTGCGCTTCTGACCGGTGCGAATGCAGCGTTCAGTGTTGTCGCCAGCCGAAGTCCCGCGTACGCCAGTTGCTGGTCAATAATCGGCTGGTTGGCATCGACGTAGGCCGTGTCCAGTTCACCGCTGGCCGGGACATTGTAGGCGTCATCCTTCGCCAGTTGATGAGCGGCCAGCGCCCAATCGATGGTGGTTCCTTTCTCGATCGTCGCAGTGTCCTCCGAGTCGAGCCAGGAATCGAGTTGATCGGCGTAATCGGCTGCGGCCAGGTGGACGTTGTCGATCATGTCGCTGTCCCAGGCGCGGTGGAGATTTGAGGGCTTGCCGAAAATCGTTACCTTCACATCGTTACCTCCGCGGTCACCGTTATCCGAACAATGCAAAGGTTGATGGAGGTCACCCACAAAATGAACGACGAACTTCAGCGCTTCGGCACGCTTGGCCTTGGTCAGCGCCCGGTTCTTCAAATCATTTTGAGCGCGCGCCAGTTCGGCGATCACGCAATCACCCTTCGGAGTCGCGGCGCAATCGCGGCTGGGAACGTAATCTGTGGCATCTTTTGGAATATCGACGAAATGCCAGTTGTAAGTTGCCGGGCGCTGCGGGCGCACCTGATCGGCCCAGTTTGCGACCGAGTCCAAAGTGTGACGGCCCAGCAGTTGCTTGACACCCGTTTTCGCCGACGGTGACAGGCGCGCAGCCGCAATCTTTGCGATCACGATGTGGCCTTCCGGCCCCCACGCCATCAGGTTCAGCGGCGGCAGAAGGACTAGCGAAAATGCGATGGTCAGGTGGATCGGAACAGAACGACGAAGTTGCTTCCTCATGGACGTCCTCCAACAGTTAGACTTTGGATTTGAATCCCGACGCAACAGCCGTCGGCCCTGGACTCGGCCCGGGGAAATCTGAGGAAGTATCCTGCGTGTTAGGGCAGGATTGATGCGCAGATTGTGAACTCATCATCAATCTGAGTCAAGAGCCTGACCAGATACCCTAACGTATGCGCACGTGGCGATCCCCGGCTCCGCCTATAATGTTTCTTCCAGCATGGCTACTCCCTCCCAGCCCCGCGCACCATTCCGATTGAAGAATGACGCGGAACAGTTCTGGGAACGGGTCAGCGAAGGGTTGGAAGTAAACCAGCTATGGTCGCAGTTCGAAAAAGACGCGCGCTCAAGTTATCGGCTGTATTCGGCCGGGCTCGATGAGCGCCCGCAGGGACAGCCCGGGCTCAAGCGGGCCTGGCACGTCGCCAAGGCGCTGTTCTGGGCGATTCTTGAGAAGCTCACGCCCGCCCGGCGCGTCCTGCTTTTGATTGCGCTGATTCTGTTGTTCTTTCCCGTCGGCGGGTTCACGTTTGGAAACAAGGCCGGCGAGGTCCACGTGGTGGAGTTCGATTTCCGCCTGTGGGGCGGTTTGACCATGCTGCTGGTTCTCCTGCTGGAACTGGCCGATCGCGTGGTGATGAAGCGCGACCTGGAAATCGCCAGGGATATTCAGTCGTGGCTGCTGCCGGGCGCGCCACTGCAACTTCCCGGATATCAGATCGCCTATGCGACCCGTCCTGCCAATACCGTGGCCGGCGACTACTATGACGTAATCCTGCGTCCGGCCTCGGCGTCCGGCGAAGACCGTATTCTCTTCGTCGTGGCCGATGTGGCCGGCAAGAGCATCCCCGCCGCCATGTTGATGGCGACCTTTCAAGCCAGCCTGCGCACGCTCTCTAGCAGCGGAATCCCTCTCGAAGAACTGGTCGTCAGCCTCAACCGATATGCGTGTTCCAACAGCGTCGGCGGGACCCGCTTTACAACTGTATTTCTGGCAGAGTTGAACCCCGCCACTGGCGACCTCGTCTACGTCAATGCAGGACACAACGCTCCCATTCTCAGGAAGGTCTCCGGCGCGGTCGAGCGCCTCGACGCAGGCGGAATCCCGCTTGGAATCCTGCCGGAGGCGACACATGAGACAGGCTCGACGAAGCTGAACGAAAACGATTGGCTGGTCGTCTTCACCGATGGAGTTGTGGAAGCAGTGAACACGCGGGGCGAAGAATATGAAGAACCGCGGTTCATCCGCCTGGTCGATGGCGCGGCAGGAGCCACGCCGTCCGAACTATTGCGCCGCCTGCTGGCCGACTTGGACGAATTCGTGGGCAACACGCCCCAACATGACGATGTGACGTGTTTGTTGCTGAAAAGAAGCACTTAGCCTTTAGCACTTAGCATTTAGCTTGGAGCCGTCGAGATTGCAGCTCTGGCTAAATGCTAAGTGCTTCTTTTCAGCTTCCCGGCATCAGTTCCCGATACATCCTGTGAAACGCGTGGACACCTTTTTCCTGCCGCACGCTGTAGCGTCCGCTGTGGTAGCTGCGAGAGTGCAGATTTTTCTGCACAATCTCGCAGATCGCCATGTCTTCTTTTTGAACTACGTCGCTGAACTCAACCGATTTGCGGGCGCCTTCGCTGCCCAGATCCTCTTCCGGCAAATACCAATCAAAGATCGCGAGCGTGCGCTCCGGTTCGAGGGGCAGGACCATGTTCACCTGGATGTTATCGGGATAGCAGTTCAGCATCCAGTTCGGAAACATCCAGAAATAATCAGCGGTCAGATCCTCGCCCGCCTGCTGATAGCGCCGCGGAGTACCTTCGGCCGCTTGCGCGCCGCGGATCGGACTCCATTGCCGCACGTGCTGCCGATAGCTCTCGACCGTGTATGACCCATAATTCAATTCGCGATTCAGCGCCGGGTGGACGCTGGGAAGGTGATAGCCCTCGAGATAGTTGTCGACGTATGTTTTCCAGTTGCACCGCATGTCGTAGCTGCGGCGTTCAAAAAACTTCATTGCGCGGAAGTTAAATTTCTCCGCTTGCACCCTAAGGTCGCCCATAAACTCGGCCAGCGGTGCTGCGCCGGGATCCAGATTCACGAAAACGAGGTTGAACCATTCTTCAACCTGCATCGGAGCGAGTCCGTGCTCGCTGGGATCAAAATGTTCCACCCCATCAAACTCGGGTGTGACCAGCAACGCCCCGTCGAGACGGTAGGTCCATCCGTGATAACCACATCGAAAAAGCTTGCGGTTGCCGCAGCCCACCGCCGGATTGCCGGCCCGATGCCGGCAAACGTTATAGAAAGCGCGCAGTATGCCGTCGTCGCCGCGCGCGATCAGCAGCGGTTCGCCGACCAAGTCGAACGTAAAGTAGTCGCCGGGTTGGGCGACTTGACGGGCGTGTCCGACCAATTGCCATGTGCTGGAGAAAATTCTGTTTTTCTCATCCGCAAAGGCTTCCGGCGTGAAGTATCGCGGCGCCGCCAACGTGGACGCACGGGCAATGTCGCGATCGGAATCCATCCGGAGGTTCGTCATGGTTTTCGGAAGATCGAACATTGTAGCCTGTCGCACCTTCACCAACGAAACTGCGAGTCACAGTGAGAACGTTGTACGGCAGCTAATCCTGATGCCGCTTCTTTTCGCGGGACGCCACTATTTGTCACTCAAGAACTCGAGCACTGTCCAAATTCTTTGTCGCTCAGATCGACACTACCGTGGCGTAATCATTAGAAATGGTTAGATACGAACCTTTCAGTGACTTTGGTACCAGCCGCTTCCCCGTGGCAGACGGAATGCACTCAAGAAACTAAATCGTAGTTATTAAACATACCCAAAGGGGCGGGGAAATTGAACATGCGGAAGCAAAAAGGATTTTCACTCATTGAATTGCTGATTGTCGTGGCAATTATTCTGATCATCGCAGCCATCGCGATTCCCAACCTGTTGCGCGCTCGTATCGCGGCCAATGAGTCTTCGGCGGTGTCGTCTATTCGTACCGTCAACACTGCGGAAGTCAGCTATAACTCGGCTTATCCGACCAAGGGCTACTCGGACACGCTCAACACTCTGGGGTCGGGCGGAACGTGTCCCACTCCGCCCACGCAAGCCCAGTCCTGCTTGATCGACGATGTGCTGGCCGTGACCCACATAAAGACAGGTTATAGCTTCACATACCAGGTCACAGCGGGTCCACCGAACTCAACGTACTCTGTAGAAGGTAACCCGACCGCACTGAACCAGACAGGCGTGCGGAGCTTCTGCTCGTTTGCAGATGCTGTAATCCGTTTTCAGGCGTCCGGCGGCGGTCTCCTGACCTGCCCCACCGCTACGCCTCCGCTCCAGTAGTCGAGTTCAACGACGCAGTCGTGCGAAAAGAGACATCGGAGAAATCCGATGTCCCTTTTTGTCTTAGCGCCGAGTGCTCGCCACTGCAATCAGTTCCAGGGGGTAAATTTAGGTGCTCCGTGACGGATCGAATGCGTTCTATCTGGCACAAATTGTCATGGTCGGACTGTTGTCGGTCATTGGTGCGCCTCGCTCCGCAACTGGAGACTAGTGACCGAAGTTCTGGTCAACGCGAGGAACAAGGGACTTGACGCGAAAGTGTTTGCTCCTTTCGTGCCTTAATCGCTTGGCCATCCACATGCCATAGTAAAAGTGGCTGGTAATCAAACCAGAAGAGATCGAAAACCGGAGACGAGGACATACTTTGAAGATTCGTACACAGAAGGGTTTTTCACTGATCGAATTGCTGATCGTCGTGGCGATCATTTTGATCATCGCCGCCATCGCGATCCCGAACTTGCTGCGTGCTCGTATCGCAGCCAACGAGTCCTCTGCGGTCTCGTCCGTTCGCACCGTCAACACTGCCGAAGTGAGCTACAACTCGGCTTATCCAACCAAGGGCTATTCGGACACCCTGGACGCTCTGGGTTCCGGCGGCACCTGCCCCACGCCTCCAACACAGGCTCAGTCTTGTCTGGTCGATGACGTACTCGCTATCACCAAGATCAAGACCGGTTACACCTTCACGTATCAGGTCGTGACGGGTCCGCCGAACCCAGCGTACTCGGTGGAAGGCAATCCGACTGTAACGAACCAGACCGGCGTGCGCAGCTTC
>DATMNN010000007.1:0-22824 GCA_035569025.1 Terriglobales bacterium | reverse complement strand
TACTCTCCATTGGCGGCGCGGCGCGGCCAGGCAAATTCGTGCGAGCATCGACCGAGCATGAGAACGTCCATGATTTTCTGTGGCATCTGACAGAACGCCCGGAACCTGTCGGGCTGAATCCATCTTCCGATGAGTTGGCGTTCGTGGGTAGGTTACTTTCGTGTATGGCCGGGGAAATAGCTATCAGCCATCAGCATTCAGCTCTCAGGAAAACCGAAAGCCGCCGGGCCCAGGAGACTTTCCTGAGAGCTTGGAGCTTGGAGCTGAGAGCTATTTCGAGTCGAGGACGGTACCGACCAGATCTGCGAATTGTTGTGCCGTGAAATCATTTCCTTCCAGATTGACGGCCAGTTTTCCTTCGCGGTCGATGACGACAGTGTGCAGGGAGTGGACGAAGAGGCCTTCGTCGGGGACATAGTTCACGCCAAATAAATCACAAACTCGTTCCACATCGCTCACTGGACCGGTCAGGAAATGCCAGGTCGCGGGGTCGGCCTTCCATGTCCTGGCATAGTCGCGCAGCACACCAGGTTGATCATGCACGGGATCGAAAGTGACGGTGATCAGTTCGAGATCCTTTCCCAGGCGTTTTTGATACTGCTTTTGAATCACGGCGAAGTTGTTCGACGAACGAAAACAATATTCGGGAAGCGCACAGCGTGTGTAAACGAAATTCAGCGCGATTACTTTGCCGGCGAACTGATGAAAGTGAAGTGCGCGATTCTGCTGGTCGGTTAGAGAGAAATCGGGGACGGCCTGGCCTATTTTTAAACGACGCACAGCTCGCAGCGCCTCTTCCAAGCCCTGCAGCCGGCTGGCTTTGGAGGGCTCGCGTTCGGCGCTATCGTAGCTGCGCACTTTGACGTCTTCGGCGTGCGAGGAATCTTTGTCGACGACGAGCGTGAATTCGATTTGCGCTCCGCGGGCGAGAGGTTCGAGTGATTTGGCGTCGGGCACGGTGTACGACATCACCATGGCGTCCATGTATCCGGGCACTTCATTGGTGGAAACGACCATGGTGTGACGTGCGCGATCGACACTCAGGACGAGACCGGTGGCGGCATGGCGCTGCTGGGCTGCGGCGTGCAGAGAGGACAACAGCAGGATGAGAGCTAGCCATCGCAGGAGAACGGGTCGGTGTTGGCAAAACTCTCGCGAAGTTCGGGGCATGGTGTCCCTTGCGGGCTGACTTTCCCCACCATTCTACTTAGTGAATCGATATGTTGGGGTTCGATCCGGCATGACTTTTTGTATTCGACTAGGAAGTCAAAGGCTTGAACCACGGAGGACACAGAATGAGCACGGAGGAATGCTTACTTCGCCACAACTTTCGTTGGCGCAGCGGGCACAGCCGGTTCAGCGCGCAGAGGTCCACCCAGCTTCACGCGATGGCGTTCCAGTTTCGTGTAGTCCTTTGCGAACTCCTTGATCTCCAGCCATTGATTTTTTTCTACGTCGGGAAAATTCTGGCGCGTGTCGGTGGCGGGCCACCAGATTTCAATGTTCAGGATGCGCGCATCTTTGCCGAGGCCGATATGTTGCTGAAGGGGATTGGCGCCGAACGAGCCTCCGCTGCCTACGGTGCGATAGATGGATCGTTGGCCATGGCCTTGGTTTTCGACCGTCACTTTGATTCGGGTGCCGATGGCGTCGCGATTACTTTTTACTCCGGTTAGCTTCAGGCTGATCCAGTCGTTGCCGTTGCCGGGATTTTCGAACAGGCGAATCGCGTGGCGGTCGCCGGGGACGGCGCCTCCGGTTTCGGCGACGATGTCTTCGTCGCCGTCATTGTCGAGATCGGCGAAGGCGACGCCGTGTCCTTTATGGAGTTCGCCGGTACCGGAGGATGTGGTGACGTCGACGAATTTCTTGCCGCCCTGGTTGTGAAAGAGAACGTTGGGCAGGATGTCGCCGTACGGCGGTGTTCCGGTGCCGAGGTAGAAGTCGAGGAAGCCGTCGTTGTCGATGTCGCCGAAGTTTGAGCCCATGGGATTGAACACGCGATCCAGTCCGACTTCGGCGGTGACGTCGCGAAATTTTCCGTTGCCTTCGTTGTGATAGAGCTTGAGGCTCTCGACATTGTGAGGAAGGCCGAGTTGGCTCTTCAAGTTTTCCTCGGTCGACATGTAGTAGCTGTTGACATAGATATCCGGCAAGCCATCGTTGTCGTAGTCGAAGAACCAGGTTGCAAAACTCATCCACGGAGCCTGGACACCGGCTTCTTTGCCGACTTCGGTAAACGTGCGGTCATGATTGTTGTGATAGAGGAAATTATTTCCTCCTAAATTGGAGACGTAGAAATCGACGAAGCCGTCGTTGTCGTAGTCGGCGGCGACTACGCCTTTAGTGAAAGCAACTCGATCTACCCCCGCGGTTGGTGCGATGTTCTCGAACGTGCCGTCACCCTTATTGCGATAGAGTCGGCTTGGTCCCTGCTCGTTACCGATGAAGAGGTCGAGGAGGCCGTCGTTATCGATGTCCGCCCAGACGGCGGTTTGCGAGGCGATGGGATCGGCCAGTCCGGCGGCTTCGGTTACATCAGTGAATGTGCCATCGCAGTTGTTGCGCAGCAGAGAGTCGCGCGCAGGTAATTGCCATCCACCGCGAAGCACGAAGATGTCGAGGCAGCCGTCGTTGTTGTAGTCGGTCTGAAGGAGATTGAGTCCGCCGAGTTGATCGCCCAGTCTGGCTTCGATAGCGCGGTCGGTGAAGGTGCCGTCTCCATTGTTGTGGAAGAAGTGCATGTGCTCGCACTGGTCGTAGCTGGAAGTGACGATGTCGAGCAGGCCGTCGTTGTCGAAGTCGTCGACGATGACTCCGCCCGCCATGGAAAAAGAATTCAGGCCAGCGGCGGGTGCGACGTCAATGAAGCGTCCGACGTCTTCCTTCGATTCGAAAACGGAGGGAGCGATCCGATATTTTGCCGGGACGCCAGAGGGATATTTGCCTAGCGTCATGTAGGCGAGATTCAGAAGCCACTTCACTTCCAGCGTTTCGGGCTTCTTTTCCAGAAATTTCGTGAAATAGAAGATGGCGCGCTCGGAGTCCTGGGTCTTCGAATATCGGAGGGGCTTTTGCGGCGGAAAGAGGCAGCGGTCGCCGGGGTGGTGGTAGACATCGTTCTCCATTTCCGACTTGTGCAGGTAGGCGGTGCCGAGCACTTCTTCGAGTTCGGGGACCATCTGCGGAGAGTTCGTCGTGGCGAGCTTGTAGTCCTCGAGCCACTGCTGGATGGCGGGCTCCATTTGGCCTTGATAGGCGAGCAGTTGCGCCAGAGAGAAACGGACGCGACCTACTTCGTTCGGGCGTGTTGCGATGTAGCTTTCGGGATCGTTCGGGTCCAGCAACCTCTTGAGATGGTCGACCGCAAGGTTGAGCGTTTGCTTCCGCACCTCGCAGACGGTGCGCAGATCGCGATCCCAGTTGGGAGGCTTGGGGAGATTCTTGAAGGCAACCTCGACTTCAACGGCGCCAGAGACGTCAGGGGGATAGGCAATCTTGCCGCGGCCGGCGACGGCGAGAAGCGCAGTCGGAGTCATGCCCTGGCCGGTGCTGACGACCGGAGTGCCAGGCGCCGTTTCCTCTTTATGGATTGCTTCGACTTTCAAAATGGCGTATCCGGTTGAAATTTTTACTGGGCCCTTGATTTGCCCGGGGACTGCTCCTTGCAGTGCGTCCCGTAGTTCGGTGCGCAGCGTCTTGGGATCGACGCCACTCAGCAATCCGCCATCGCCGGCGCTGGGATCGATCGAATTCTGATGCGCCAGAGCAGCGAAGTCCTCGCCGTTTTGCAGACGCTGCATCAACTGTTCGGCTTGCGTTTGAGAGCTGACGACGATCAGGCGAATTTCGACGGTTGGTGGTTCCGGCGCGGCATGCATTCCGACAGGCAAAACGACGCAAAGCGCCAGGACGAACTTGACTAGACTACTGGTATGAAGCATGGTGTGGCTGGTGAAAAGGGCGCGAGATCTCATTACTTCCACTTGCCGGTACCTTCCACGATGGTGATGTAACGGTTGACGGGCACATCCGTAAAACGTTCGGTTGCGCCGCTGGGTTGCGGCCATTGCACGTCGAGCCAGTCGATCTTCGCACGCTTTCCCAGGCCTAACAACATGCGGGGGTCATGCGAGGAAAGAAAACTTCCGCCCCCGGTTTTCATGCGGCTTCTGGTCAGGTCGCCGGCTTTGTAGGTCAGGCGCGCGCCGACTGCGTCGCGATTCGATTTGGTCCCCACCAGCCGCACTCCCAGCCAGTGGTTTTCTTTACCGACATTGTTACGGAGTAGGACCGGCGGACCGTCGTTGACTGCGACGAGTACATCGATGGCGCCGTCATTGTTGAAGTCGCCTACCGCCATGCCGCGAGCGGAGAACGATTTTCCGAACACCGGGCCACTCTGCTCGCTGACGTTTTTGTATTTTCCGGCTACGTTCTGAAAGAGCAGCAGGGGTTCCTGGTATTTCACCTGAGTTGAGAATTCTTCTACCAGGTCGTCGGGGAATCCGTTGGCGAGAAACAGGTCGAGGTCGCCATCATTGTCGTAGTCGATGAATTTCATCCCCCAGCCGCTCATCCAGCGGGTGGCCATGCCGACGCCGAGGCGCATGGCCTGATCGTCGAACATGCCGTCGTGGGTGTTGCGATAGAGGGAGAAGATTTCTTCGTCAATGTTGGCGACGAAGAGGTCCATCCATCCGTCGTTGTCGAAGTCGGCGGAGTCGACTCCCATGCCGGAGCGGGCGCGGCCGTCGGCGCTGTAGGCGATATCGGCGCGCAGGCCGGCTTCTTCGAATTTCCCGTTGCCTTTATTGATAAAGAGAAAGTTTCCGACGGTGTCGTTGGCGACGAAGAGGTCCATGTTTCCATCGTTGTTCACGTCAGTGGCAACTACACCCCAGGCTTTGCCGAGCGACCCGGCGATACCAGACTCCTTGCTTACGTCGGTAAAGGTACCGTCGCCGTTGTTGTGGAACAACCAACTCGGCATGGCGCGAAAGATACGGGGAATGCAGTAGTGACGTTTGCCGTCGGCGCTGACGCCGCAGCCGTTCGCTTTGTCGAATCCGGCAAACTGGCCTACAAACAGATCGAGCCGGCCGTCATTGTCGTAGTCGAACCACACGGCGTGCGATGCCCATCCTTGAACAATGAGTCCGGACTTTTCCGTGACGTCGGTGAAGGTTCCGTTGCCGTTGTTGTGATAGAGAATGCTGCGGCCGTATTGCGACACGAAGAGGTCGGCGAAGCCGTCGTTGTCGTAGTCACCCACGGCGATTCCCATGCCAAAGCCGCCCGCGCCGACGCCGGCTTTTTCTGTGACGTCGGTGAAGGTGCCGTCGCGGTTGTTGCGATAGAGGCCATTACGCAACGGTTTCGGCGGCGTGTAGAAATCGGACTGGCCGCTGTTCACAAGATAGATGTCCATCCAGCCGTCGTTGTCGTAGTCGAGGAAAGCGCAGCCGGGGCCGGTCGCTTCCGGGAGGTATTTTTGAGGAGAGTGGGCGGCGTTGTGAGTCCAGTGAATACCGCTGACTGACGGAGGAATTTCTTCGAAGGTCGGCAATGGCGGCGTTTGACCGACGGCGTGATTTGAGAATGTGTAAGAGCCCACGGTCCCCGCAAGGCCATAGAGAAATTGACGGCGGGAAATCGGGAAGGGCCTGAGACGTCGGGAACGCGACCGCATGCGAGTCCTTTTTTACCATAGTCGCGGGGAAGGGATTTCGGTGATTGCGAAAGCTTGTAACCGCTAGGGCCGCAAAGAAAATGCCGCGAAGATCGCGGAGGGAGGCTGTGGTGCTGAAATGCGGGGGGTAGAATTCGCGTGCTACCATCGCAAACGGAATGAGAGTGGAAGATCCCTCCATGCCAATACCCAGAATTGGCAGCTCTGTTTTTCGGCTGGTAGCGATTGTTGTTTTCGGGCTGGTGTACTGGCCTTCCCTGGTTAATGCGCAGGGCGCCTCCGATCCTACCTTTGAAAGTCTTGCGGCAAAAGCGGATTCCGCGCGTGAGGCTGGTCAGGCAGACGAAGCGGTCCGCAATTATCGCGCGGCTCTGGAACTGCGACCGTCATGGGATGAAGGATGGTGGTATCTTGGCACGCTGCTTTACGATTCCGACCATTTTGACGAGGCAATTCCAGCGCTTCGCCATGTGGTCGAATCACAACCGAAGGCTGGCCCGGCCTGGGCATTCCTTGGGCTGAGCGAATTTGAAACTGGAGACTATCCACAGGCATATCAGGATCTGCGCACTGCGCGGAAGTTGGGATTCGCCGAGAGTCCGGACACGGAGAAAGTTGCTCTCTACCACCTGGCGCTATTGCAAATCCTGCATGGCGAATTTGAGGGCGCTACAGATCTGCTGGTCAGTGCATTTGGGCCGAGCTACTTTACGGATCAAATCAAGTCGGCTCTCGGAGTGGCCTTGTTACGGGCACCCATACTGCCCGCGAACGTCGATCCTGCAAAGGACGCGCTTGTCCACGCGGCCGGCGATACCGCTGTGTTGCTCGCAAAGCATGACACCGCAGGCGCGGCGCGGAGTTTTGAGCAGATGCTACGCGATTATCCCGATACGCCCTACCTGCACTATCAATATGCGCTTCTGCTAAACGCCTCTTCGGGCTACCGGGATGCGGAGCTTCAGGTGCGGGAAGAGATTCGCATCACTCCGCACTCGGCAGTCGTGTACCGGGCGCTGGGAGACGCCTTGCAAGCTCTCAAGAGGCCCGACGAGGCAGCTGCGGCTCGCAAACGCGCTCATGAACTGGCGGAAGAACCCGGCGAACAAGACGCCGCGCAGGCTAGCCGGTATGCGCTCAACCGGGGAACCGCGTCTGCAAAATCTTTGGAGGGTAGTGCGCCCTCCGGCAGTTTCGAAGATGCGGCGCGTCTGGCGGATTCCGAACAACGCGCGGGGCGCCTGGATCAAGCGGCTGCCGCGTACCGCAAAGCGCTGACGATTCGTCCGAGTTGGGCCGAAGGCTGGCGGCAGCTGGGGACCATCTCTTATATGCAAGGCCGCTATTCGGAGGCGGTTTCGGCGTTGCAGCAGTCGGTGGCGCTGGAGACGAAGCAGCCTGACACTTGGACGTTGCTCGGACTGAGCGAGTTCGAAACCAAGGACTACAAGAATTCTCTGATTCATCTGGAGCGCGGACGAGCGCTCGGTTTCAGTGGGAACGCGGCGGCGGTGCGAATTTCTCGATACCATCTGGCGCTGCTGTTGAATCGAAGCGGGGATTTCGACGGCGCGCTCGACTTACTGATCCCGGAGATTGCTCCAGGTGCGCTGGCGCAGGAAATTCAGTTTGCGATGGGGATTGCGCTGCTGAGAATTCCAGAGCTGCCGGAGCAGGTGAAGCCCGAGCAGCGGGAACTGGTGCGCCGGGCGGGAGAAGCGGCGGTGTCGCTTTCGGATAGTCATTATGAGAAAGCGCTGCCGATGCTGGAAAAACTTTTGAAGGAGTATCCGACGACCGCGTTCCTTCATTACGCGTATGGTGACGCGCTGGCGGCAACTTCGCTCTATGACGAAGCGCAGACACAGTTACGCGAGGAAACGCGGCTGAATCCACAGAGCGCGCTGGCGTACCTACGGCTTGCGTCGATCGCGCTGATGCGGCATCAATCGGCAGACGCATTGACGGACGCGAAGAAGGCTGCGGCGCTTGCGCCGGACAATTCCGAAGCGCGTTACTTACTGGGACGAAGTTATCTCGAAAATGGAGAGATCGCGGATGCGATCCGCGAACTGGAAACGGCTCGGCGCTCTTCGCCGAATAGTGCGAAAGTTCATTTCAACTTGGCTCGCGCCTATGCCAAGGCCGATCGTTCAGCGGAGGCGGCGCAGGAACGCGCGGAGTTTGAGCGGCTCAATGCGCTTCTGCCGGGACAGCAGAAATCCTACGGCGATCGGGCCGCCCGAGGAGGCATCGAAGGGGTCGCGGGGCGTCCCGTCGAAAAATAATTTTTTGGGGCGTTGTTGGCAGATTGGGTCCATCCGGCGCCTATGGAAAATACATAACAGTGCTCCAGTTTTACGGATAGTGAACGTTTACGCGGGTGAATCGCATCCCGAAATTTGGATAATGGTCTGATACGGGTAACTTGTTGTCTCGGCAGGGCTAGCGGCCAGCGGACGGAATCTTTCGCGGATGTGCCTAATCGATTTTTCTTCTTGACAAAACTTTTCGATTACCTCTTAATGCTTAGCCAGCGTGTGTGGGTACCAAAAAATTTCTGTTCCCAGTTAAGAAAATCGATATTTCTAGGGCGGAGGCTTGAGCGATGCGTAGCTCCATGAGGCTGCTGCTGTTGGTGCTTTGCTGTATGGGTTTGTCATTGCCGCTAGTTGCGCAAAAGACAACAGGAACAATTTCCGGCGCGGTGACTGACCAGGCAGGCGCGGTCGTTTCCGGTGCCGACGTAACGGCAACGAATACCAACACTGGCGACGTGCGCAGTGCGAAGTCGGGCGCGAGCGGCGAATATTCGATCCAGGATTTGCCTGCCGGCACCTACGACGTTTCCGTCAAGCAGGCGAATTTCAAGGAGTTCGTCAGCAAAGGCGTGCAGCTGTTCGTGTCGAGCACCACGACTGTCAATGCGATGCTGAACGTGGGCAGCGCGACGGAACAGATGACGGTCGAGGCCAACGCTGTGCAGGTTGAAACTGCGACAGGCGCGGTCGGCAACGTCATCGAAGGCAATCAGGTTCGCGAATTGCCGCTCAACGGACGCAGCTTTGCGCAGTTGACGCAGCTCATGCCTGGTGTTTCTCCGGCATCGAACTTCGACTCCAAGCACAAAGGCCTGGAAGCGGGCGTCGACTTTTCCGTCAACGGAAATAACACGACCGGCAACATCTTCCTGGTTGATGGTGTCAACAACAACGACATCGGCTCGAACCGCACGATCCTTGTGTATCCATCGATCGACGCGATTCAGGAATTCAAGATTCTCCGCAACAGCTACGGTCCGGAATTCGGACAGGCGATGGGCGCGGTCATCAACATCGTCACGCAAGGCGGAACCAACAAGTTCCACGGCAAGGCGTTTTACTTTGGCCGCAACGATCTTCTGAATGCCACCGACTACTTCAATAACCTGAACGGTATCGGTAAAGACAAGCTGCGCCGGAACGATTTCGGTTACACCTTCGGCGGTCCGATCGTGAAGGATAAGTTGTTCTTCTTCTGGTCGCAGGAATGGAACCGTGAGTTGCGTGGAGCAGCGCGCAGTGCGGGTGTTCCGACTGTCGCCGAAAAAGGCGGTGATTTCTCGCAGCTTCGTGTAGTTAACGGGCAGGCTTGCGAAAACAAGCCGAGCCAGCCAGACTCGGCGCTCGTCGGCCATACTTCGCTGACCGGCCAATTGCTAGTCAACTTATTCCCTGATCCGAACATTGCTAATCCTTCAGACTGCCACCACAACTGGTCCGAATCGCTGGCTTCTCCGATTTATTGGCGGGAAGAAAACATTCGCGGAGACTACAAACTGGGCAAGACCTGGAGCATCATGGGCCGTTACACCCAGGATCACTGGAACCAGCCTTCGCCGAGCACGTTGGGCTATTGGGGCGATGACAACTATCCGTCGGTTGACCCGAACTGGGTGCAGCCTGGCTATCAGGCAACTGTGAAGATCACAAAGCTCCTGGGTAACACAGCGGTCAACGATTTCCAGGTGTCCTACGCCGCCAATCGGATTACGGTGTCGGCTAAGGGCGAGAGCCTGGTTGAAGCGATCAACGCATCGTACACGCCGGTTTTCCCCGTCTCCGGCAAGTTCTTGGGCAAGGACGTGGGCTATCCCGTTTTCTGGGGTGGGTTGGGAAATGGCGCTGGCGACCAGAATCTATGGAACATGGGGCCGTGGCACAACAACGAAGCACTCTACATTTTGAAAGATGACTTCTCGAAGGTCCACGGAGCACACACGTTCAAGGTGGGCTTCCTGGCCAGCAACAACAGAAAGAATGAGTTGTCGGGCGGTTCTTCGGGAGAAGCGCCAAACTATTGGGGTGTAAACGCCAATAACACTGGGAATGGAACTTTCAATGCATTGTGGGATCAGACGACGTGGGGATTTAGCGAAAGCCAGACAAATCCGTTTGTCCAAACCCGTTGGCATGATTTCGAGTTCTATTACGGGGATACCTGGAAGATACGTCGCAATGTGACGCTGGAATACGGTGCGCGCTGGTCTTTCCTGCGCAACCCGTATAGCGCGGTCGACAGAATTTCCAGTTGGCAGCGGAATCTCTACAACCCCGCCTTGGGCGGAATTCCCTGTAACGGTTTGTTAGTGGTGCCGGGAAAGGACCCCTGTGCCGCACTGGCTGCGGAGGGATTGCCCACGGGCGGATCGACGCCGGGTGTGAACCGGTCGCTAAAAGAAAACAACAACCACATGATCGCGCCCCGAATTGGTCTCGCCTGGGATCCGAAAGGGGACGGCAAGATGGTGTTCCGCGGCGGAGTCGGACAGTTCTATCAGCGCGAACGCCTGTCGAATTATCTTTACATTGCTACCAACTCACCATTCTCCCTTGGTTCCAGCGGAAGTCGCCAGCTAAGCGGCGTGCCGGATCTGTCTAAGTTGACGTCAGCCGCGTCTCCGAGTTGGGGAATGGACCCGAGAAACGTCATGCCCAACACATGGCAGTGGAACCTCACGTTCGAGCGCCAGTTGTATCGCGACAGCAAGCTTGAACTGGCCTATGTGGGCAATCGAGGACAGAATGTATTGTCGTACGAAGACGTAAATGCGGTAAGTCCAGCGAATCGTCTGCACTTCGCATTAAACAATTCGAACTCCGACCGATTCGCGGGTGCGTTTGGCTCAATCAACTACGCCCAATGGACAGCGCGGTCTAACTACAACGCCTTACAGGCCCTGTACCGGACGCGCATGAAGGCAGTCGATGCGCAATTCGCCTATACGTGGTCGAAGTCGCTGGCCAACACGGACATCACCAACAGCGGCAACACCAGCAATACCACCACCATTACGGACGTTACCAATCAAAACCTCGACTACGGTCCGACGCCGATCAACCGCCCGCATGTGTTTGTCTCCAACATTGTGTACAACTTCCCTTCCTTCAAGGGACATGGCGCAGTGGTACGAGCTATTGCCGGAGACTGGGAAGCAGGCGGGATTCTTCAGTACGCCAGCGGTCCGAGTCAGAGCATATTTGGCTTGAATGGCGGCGCAGGAAACGGGATCCACAACTGTGACACCACGACTCTGCTTGGTGATACAGTTTGCCCAGGGGCTAACTCGATTGCATCTGGCCCGGGAGGTCTTCAGGGAACGGGTTACACCACAAACCAGAAGCCAAACCGTGTGCTTCAGGATTGCCGAGCTCACACGAGCGTGGCGCATCAGTGGTACAACCCCGCTGCTTTCACCCTGGATAATTACCAGATCGGGGGTTTCGGTGATTCCAGTGTTGGTTCCTGCTCAGGACCTGGCATTGCGAATACCGATTTCTCCCTGTACAAGAACTTCAAGGTGGGCGAGCGCGTAAACGTACAGTTCCGCATGGAGTTCTACAACCTGTTCAACAAGACACAGTTCAGGGCTGACCAGGACAACTTCCAGTTAGCGAGCTCAGCGTTAGCTTGCAACGCAGATAACATTGGAATTCGCTTCGAAAACGTAAAGGACTCCAATGGCGTCGTGCACAACAATCAGCCTTACACTACCGCATGCTTTGGGCACGCGGTTAACACGGCGGCCTATACGTTTAATGGCTTTGCCGATCCGCAGAATGTCAACCGCGACCCCTCAGTTCCGAACACCATTCCGGGTAACGGCCAGGGCAACTTCGGTCAGATCACCAAGGACCGCGGGCCGCGTGAAATTCAGTACGCTTTGAAGATTATTTTCTAGACCCTCCTCCACACAACCGGGGTGGGACTTGACTCATGTCAGGTCCCACCCTTTATTCTTGATACTTGCCCCCCATGTTTTCCCGCTACGGTGTGTTCTCTTGTGATCCCGCTCAATTGGGCGGCACGCAGTTGCGCCGGATAACTCTGGTTCGCCTGGCTGTACTCCTGCCCTCTCTCTGCATTGCGCAAGTAGCGCCCCCCCCGCCAAAGGCCAAGCCCGGCCCTCAGGATGACTTCCAGCGGCACTTTGCAGCTGCCCGGACCTTCCAGGTCAGCGGCGATCAGGAACGCGCTGCGGTCGAATACAGAGCGTTCTTGGGGGGCGCGCTTCGCAGCAGTGCCAAGGCTTCCTATGAACTCGGCGAGATGGGGCGAGCGGGCAGTCTTTTCGAGCAGGCATTGGCGATCGCGCCGGAGGATCCCGAGACTCGTCTCGATTACGCGCAAATGCTGTTTCAGCAGGAGAAGCTGTCCGAGGCACGCGACCTGGCGGAGAAGGTGTTAAGTAAGAATCCGGATCAGGCCCGGGCTCAACTGATTCTCGGGCAGGTACTGTTTGCACAGAAGGACTACAGGGCGGCGCGCGAGCATCTGGAAGCGGCGGTCGTCGCCGCGCCTACGTTCGATAGTGGGTACCTTCTGGGGATTACGTACATCAAGCTGGGTGATTTTCCGCGAGCGCGGCTGGTGTTTGACGATCTCATCACCGGCTTTGGCGACACGGTGCGGATGCACATGATGTTTGGCATGGCGTACAAGGAGGGCGGTTGGGAAGCGCTCGACAACGCGATCGCGGAATTGAAAAAGGCGCTGGCCAAGGATAGCCAGGCACAGAAAGCGCATTTTCTGATAGCGCTGGCGTATATCGATCGGGATGGGGAGTCGGCGTTTGCGCAGGCGGCGGACGAACTGAGGGCGGAACTGAAGATTAATCCTCAGGATTCTCGAGCGCATTATCTGCTTGGCTACATAGCGATGAAGCAGCGCGATGCAAAGACCGCTGAAGCGGAGTTGCTGCGGTCGGCACAGATCGATCCGAGAAACCCCGATCCGCTGATCTACCTCGGGCAGATTTATTCCGATTCCGACCGCGATGCGGAAGCTGAGGCGATGCTGCGGAAGGCGATTGCGCTTTCGGCGAACAGTTCGTCGAACGATTACTTAATCGGGCGCGCGCACTACGTTCTGGGACGGCTGGTGCTGAAGTCGGGAAAGCGGGAAGAGGGAGAAAAGGAACTGGCGCTGTCGCAGCAGATTCGCGACAAGATGAATCGTCCGGATGCGGCGCGGGATGCGAAGAGCAAGACGGATCCGGAATTGGCGAGTATGTCGGAACATGCTCCCACCGGTGGCCCGGCCGCTCCGCCGACGGTTCCAGCGCAGACGGCTGAGGGCATGAAGGCGTATCTGAAGGAACTGACGCCCGCCATCGCCGATGCTTACAACAATCTGGGAGTGTTCGAGGCGAGCCAGAAGAATTTCAAGACGGCGGCGGAATACTTCCGCAGGGCGGGCGAGTGGAGTCCGGCGCTCGAGACGCTGGACCGGAACTGGGGTATGGCGTCGTTCTACGCGGCCGATTACCAGGATGCGGTCGCGCCGCTGACGCGGCAACTCGAGAAGCATCCGGATGACATTCGCGTGCGAGCGGCGCTTGGCCTGAGTTTGTTCACCGTGCAGAACTTCGCCGGAACGCTCGAAACGCTGAAGCCGATTCAGAGCGAGGTCGACGACGATCCGGGCCTGGGCTATGCGTTTGCGGTTTCGCTGGTCAAGACGGGAGAGTACGACGAGGGTGTGCGGCGGTTGAAGGCGATGGCGGATGCGAATCCGAATTCGGCGGACATTCACCTGATGCTCGGTTCAGCATTCGCGGATCAGCATGAGTACGACACGGCGTTGCAGGAGTATCGGAAGTCGCTGGCGATCGATCCTGCGCAGATGCAGGGGCACTATCTGTCGGGATTGTCTCTGATCCGCAGCGGCCATCCGAAGGAAGCGGTGGAAGAGTTACGAACGGCGTTGAAGCTGAGTCCGTCGGATGTCTCGACGAAGTATCACCTGGCTTTTTCGCTGATTCAGGTGCAGGAGAAGGACGAAGCTAAAATTCTGTTACAGGAAGTGATCCAGCAGGATCCGAAGTACGCGGACGCCTATTACCAACTGGGTAAACTTCAACTGGACCAGGGCGACAGCAAGGCCGCGGTGGCCAGCCTGGAGAACGGGACGAAGGCGAATCCGGATAGCGACTACATTCACTACCAACTGGCGATGGCCTACCGGCGTGAATCGCGGACCGCGGATGCAGAGCGGGAACTGAAGCTGTATCAGACTCTGAAGAACCGGAATCGGGGACGTGGGGATGCTCCACAGACGGACTGAGCCGCGCTCTGCTCTTGCGTGCGGGCTGATCGCGCTCGCCCTCGGCTGTTCGTTCTTTTCGTCGGTTTCGTGGGCGCAGAAGGCGAGTCCGGCGACGCGGGCGGCGTCTCCAGTCGCGGCTGCCAAGGCGCACCTGGATAAGGGCGAACTGGACGCCGCGGAAGAGACTCTCTGGAAACTGCTGGGGAACGAGCCATCGAACGAACAGGGGCTGACCCTGTTGGGAATCATTCGAGGCCGCCAAGAGCGGTATGCCGAAGCGGAAGCGCTGTTCCGGCGCGTTCTGCAAATCAATCCGAAATCGATGGTCGCGACGCGGAATCTGGCGGGCGCATTGCTTGCGCAGGATAAGGCGGAGGAAGCCATCCAGCAGTACATACAGGCGATCGGACAGAATCCGCAGGATTCGGATTTAAAGATTGATGTCGCCAGACTGGAGTTGGGACGCGGAGATTTTGCGGGAGCGCTGGCGATGCTCGACAGGATTGCCCCGAGTCGTTTCCCGTCAGCTTCTGTTCCTCTCAAAGCAGCCAGCCTGGTGGGCGTTGGACGGAAGGCGGATGCGGTGGCTTTGATTCCGCGGGCGCAGGGATCGCCGCTGGTCGCGCTTGAACTCGCCAGCGTTTTTGTGGAGGCCCAGGAGCCGGAGGCGGCGCTGAAGGCGCTGAGTCTGGTGAATCCGGTGCCGAAGGGAGCCGGGGCGAAGGTTTCCTATCTGAAAGGGCGCGCGCTTCAACAACAGGGAAACGGCGCAGCGGCCATGGCCAGTTTCCGGCAGGCGCAGGCCGCGGATCCGAACTCGTCGGAAGCGCTGATGGCGATGGCAGAGGCACAGGCGGCGGAAGGCAAGCACGCAGAGAGCGTGTCGACGCTGCAAAAGGCGCGAGATTTGAATCCGGAGTCGCCGGATGTGCTTCGCCATTTCATTGTGGAAGCGATGCATGCGGGGGAGAACGGCCAAGCACTGCTGGCCGCACAGGATCTGCAACGCAAGAGTTCGGAACTGGACGATCGATTCCTGATCGCGAGCGTGATGCTCCAGCAAAAACAATTTGTGACGGCGAGCCACATTCTTGAAGACTATGTGGGGCAACGTCCTGAGGATGCGAAGGCGTATCTCGGATTGGGAATGGCGTATTTGAGCCTGCTGCGTTATCCGGATGCCCGGCTTGCGCTCGAGCGATCGCTGAAACTCAAGCCGGATCTGGCGGAATCGGAGTTTCAACTGGGGTTGCTGGCCGCCCAGGAAGGCAAGCGTCCGGAGGCGATGCAGAGGTGGAAGAGAGCGGTGGAATTGCAGCCGCGGCATGCGCAGGCGCTGTTCAGTTTGGGGACGGTGTATCTGGAGACTGGGGAGTTGGCGGACGCGGAAAGCGCGTTTTCACGTTCGCTGGAGGCTGATCCGGGAAATATGAAGGCGGAATATAACCTCGGACTCGTCCTGAACAAATTGGGGAAGCCGGACGAAGCGAAGCAGCATCTGGAGCGCTATCGGAAGATGCAGGAAGAAGAGCACGCAACGAATGGGAATCCGCGGGCCGGGGAACAGCGGTAGGTCGAAGGGGCGATCAGGGCGCAGTCGGCTCCTTGATTCGGAGCGCGACTAGTGCACACGGTCGAGCCCTGCGGTGGCCTTGGATTCGGGTGGGACACTTCGCCCCGCGAATGGGAGTCGTTGGGTGATTCCGGAGCTTTCGACGATCGTATAGATGAAATCGGCTGGGAGGTTTTCGAGCAATTCTTCCTTGCCACTGGGCCATACAATCTTGACGGAGTTGACCGTCACCGCGTCGCCCAATCCAAAATGCAGACGGAGGTCGTTCTGCGAGAGATAGCTCGAGCCGCTGCGGACTTCAGCAATCTGAGTCTGGCCTCCTGTTGTAAGAATCCCCTTCGCGCCGATTGCCGCCCTATTACTCTTTGTTCCGACCAGATGAAGCAGGACCGCGTGATGAGAGGTTTGCGTGCGGTTGATTAGTAGCGTCGGGGGTTCGCCGATGTTAATGAGAAGTACGTCGAGCTTGCCATCGTTATTTACGTCGCCGATGGCGAGCCCTCGTCGAGAAGCGGGCGGTAGACGATCGAGCCCAGACAAGGCGCTTACGTCTTCAAACATGCGGTCGTGTTTGTTGCGGAAAAGAAGCATCGGTTCGCGGAACGGAGCGCCGCCTTCGATCAGATCCATCTGCGGATAAACGTGGCCGTTGGCGACAATGAGGTCGAGCCAGCCGTCGTTGTCCATGTCGAAGAAGGCGGTGCCCCAGCCGACCGGCATGAAGCTGGGCCGCGCGATGCCGGCAGAGGCTGCTATGTCGGTAAAACCCTTTGGGCCTTGATTCCAGAATAGGGCGTTCGATTCCTGACTGAAGTTGGTGACGACAATGTCAAGGCGTCCGTCGTGATCGAAGTCGCCGAAATCGACGCCCATGCCAGCGCGCTCCTGGCCTTCGAGACTGAGGGCGGCGCCGCTTTGCAATCCCACTTCTTCGAAGGTGCCGTCGTGCTGATTGTGGTAGAGGTAGTTGGGGCCGCCGTCGTTGGTGACATAGAGGTCGGGCCAACCGTCGTTGTCGTAGTCAGCCCAAATGCCCTGCATCCCGAGATAGTGGCCCGGATCACTTACCCCAGCTTTCTTGGATACGTCTTCGAAAGTACCATCGCCGCGGTTATGCAGGAGGAAGTCGGAGTCGCCTGTGTGTCCTCGGCGGGCGCACTCCATAGTTATGCCGCGAAAGTCGCATAACTTACTGTCGTATTCCGATAACTTGTTAATATCTACCTGCAAGTATCGTGGCACGAAGAGGTCGACGTAGCCGTCACGGTCGTAGTCTCCCCAGGCTGCGCCTGTGCTATAGCCGCTCAAGCGGACTCCTGCTTTGTCGGTGACGTCTTCAAACTTGCAGTTGCCGAGATTGCGGTAGAGAACATTTCCACCGTAGCCGGTGACGTAGAGATCCTGCCAGCCATCGTTGTCGAAGTCGGCGACCGAGACTCCCATCCCGTAGCCTTTCCGTGTCAGGCCGGCTTCTCGCGTGATGTCGACAAATTTCAAGTCGCCGGTTTGGCGATAGAGCGTGACCATCGGATCGCCGCCCTGGCGGTAGCGATCGACGGATGTGCCATTTACGGTGACGATGTCGAGGCGGCCGTCGTTATCGCAGTCGATGAAACCGGCGCCGCCGCTGGTGGATTCGATCACGTATCGATTGCCCGGTTGGGCGAGATTTGGGACCGTGAGGCCGGCCTGTTTGGTGATGTCTTCGAACTGCGGGGTAGGCGGCGACTGGGCGAAGGCCGCCGTTGCGATTCCTGACAACACGATGGCGCGGAAGAGTGTCACGCTATTTTGCGGCCGACGCAAAAGGGTCTTTTTTTGTTACGCCTTCGCCTTCGGTAATCGTATAGACAAAACCGGTGGGCAGATCCTTGATGAGATCTTTTTTCCCACTGGGCCATTTCACTTCAACGGTGTCGATGCTGGTTTTTGGTCCGAAGCCGAAGTGCAGGCGCAAGTCGTTTTGCGAGAGATAGCTGCTGCCGCCGCGGACTTCGTCGAACTGCGTCAGGTCGCCAGATTTGACTGTGACGCGAGCGCCGATAGCTGCCCGGTTGCTCTTTGTTCCGGTAAGTTTGAATAGCGCAGCGTGACCGGCATCGGGGGTGCGGTTCAGCAGCAGCGTCGGTGGATGACCTACGTTCAGGATCAGGATGTCGATTTTTCCATCGTTGTTGACATCGCCAAAAGCCGCACCCCGCCTGGACTCCAGGGGCAGCTTGTCGAGACCCGAGAGGGCGGTGACATCGTCGAAGGTGCGGTCGCGATGGTTGCGGAATAGAAGAACGGGCTGGCGATAGGGGACGCCGCCTTTCACCAGGTCCATCTGCGGGTAGACGTGGCCGTTGGCGACGAAAAGATCGAGCCAGCCGTCGTTGTCCATGTCAAAAAACTTTGTACCCCAGCCGACCAACGGGTAGCTGGGCTGAGCGATGCGAGCGCTCCATCCGATGTCGGTGAAGCCCTGCTCGCCTTGATTCCAGAAGAGCAGGTCGGGCTGTTCGGTGAATTCGGTGACGATGATGTCGAGTTTGCCGTCGTGATCGAAATCGCCAAAATCGACGCCCATCGATCCTTCTTCCTGCCCGTCGCGGCTGAGGGCGGCGCCGGATAACAGTCCCACTTCTTCAAACGTGCCGTCATGTTTGTTGTGGTACAGGTAGTTTGGGCCGGCGTCGTTGGCTACGTAAAGGTCGGGCCAGTCGTCGTTGTCGTAGTCGGCCCACACGCCCTGCATGCCGAAATAATGGTTGGGGTCGTCGACTCCGGCCTTTTTGGAAACGTCTTCGAACGTGCCGTCGCCGCGATTGCGGAAGAGGTAGTCGGATTCGCCAGGCAATCCCCAGGGGCCGCATTGCACGGGAATCCCGCGGAACTTGCAGGTCTTGTCGTCGCTTCCGAATACGGGCAGTTTGTTGACGTCGATGGAAACGTAGCGAGGGACGAACAGATCAACATTTCCATCGCGGTCGAAGTCGCCCCAGGCAGCACCCGTACTGAAGCCGCCCAGGCGCAGTCCTGATTTTTCTGTGACGTCTTCAAATTTGCAGTTGCCGAGATTGCGGTAGAGGACGTTGCCGCCATAGCCGGTGACGTAAATGTCCTGCCAGCCGTCGTTATCGAAGTCGGCGACCGCCACGCCCATGCCCCAGCCTTTGCGGGTGACGCCGGCCTGCTGCGTGATGTCGCGAAATTTCAGGTCGGCTTCCTGATGATAGAGGGTAATCATCAGATCTCCGCCCTGTTTGTAGTCGTCGACCGAAGAGCCGTTGATGGTGATGATGTCGAGTTTGCCGTCGTTGTCACAGTCGATGAATCCGACGCCGCCGCTCATCGATTCGAGGATGTATCGTTTCTCGGGAGTGGAATTATGCGAGACGGTGAGGCCGGCGGACTTGCTGATGTCTTCGAAACGAGGAATCGGTAACGCCGGAGTGTTGCTTTGCGCCATGCAGCAAATCGCGAGGAAAATCAGCAGCAGGGCGCTACGAAGTACGACCATGGGATTCGTGTATTCTAGCAAAATGTGTATGCGGGTGCGACACATGTTCCCGTGGATTCTGGTTGTTTTTAGTTGCCTGGGAGCCGTGGCTGTTGCACAAAAAACCGCCGGATCCGCTGCTGAGAAGCCTCCCGTCACTCCCTCCTTTCATTTTTCCGACATCACCGCGCGCGCGGGAATTACTTTTCAGCACACGACTTCGCCGGAGAAAAGATATCTGATCGAGTCAATGTCCGGCGGTGTTCTGTTGCTCGACTACGACGGCGACGGGTGGCTCGATATTTATTTCACCAATGCGCCGACGGTTGAGATGGCGTTGCAGCGAAAAAAGGCGAAGAGCGCGCTTTATCGGAATAACCATGACGGGACGTTTACCGACGTTACGGATAAGGCGGGCGTGGGGTATCCGTGCTGGGCGATGGGCGGTGCGGTCGGCGATTACAACAATGATGGCTGGCCTGACATGCTCATCACGTGCGAAGAGGGAATGGTGCTGTACCGCAACAATGGCGACGGCACGTTTACTGACGTGACGAAGCAGGCGCACCTTACCGATCCGAGATGGTCAACGGGTGCGGCGTTTGCGGACTATGACGGAGATGGTTTTGCCGATCTCATGGTGTCGCGATATGTCGAGTTCGATCTGAATCATCTGCCACAATTTGGCGTGGGGGCTACCTGCCGCTTTCGCGGCATCCCGGTGCAGTGTGGTCCGCGCGGCATGAAGGGGTTGGGCGACAGTCTTTATCACAACAACGGAGACGGAACATTCACCGAAGTTTCGAAAGCAGCGGGCCTCGACGACGCTCCGGGATACTATGGGTTGGGAATGGCATGGAGTGATTTCAATGACGACGGGCGGCCCGATCTTTTTATCGCGGATGATTCCACTCCCAGTTATCTGTATCGAAACGACGGCAACGGAAAATTCACCGACGTGAGTTATATCTCGGGGACGGCGGTCAGCAGTGATGGCGGCGAAACTGCCGGCATGGGAGTCGCGGTATGCGATTTCAATCACACGGGGCGCTTCTCGATTCACATGACGAACTTCGAGGATCAGAGCAATTCACTTTTTCGCAATGATGGAGAGATGGCGTTCACCGATGTGGCGTACGCGGCTGGCGTGGGCCAGGTTTCGATTCCGTTCATGGGCTGGGGAACGGGGTGCGTCGATTTTGATAACGACGGATGGGCTGATCTGTTCGTGGTGAATGGACATGTGTATCCGCAGGTCGATGCGCTGGCGGCGGGGATGAAGTATCGTCAGCGCAAGCTTGTGTTTCTAAACCGGCGGGACGGCACCTTTGCGGATGTGAGCAATTCTGTCGGCGATGCGGTGACCGTCCCACAACCCAGCCGGGGCGCGGCTTTTGGGGATATCGACAACGACGGCAGGATTGACGTAGTGGTGGAAAACATCGATGGGGCGCCAGTGATCCTGTACAACGAAGGCGCGAGCTCGAATCACTGGATCACTCTTCAGTTGGTGGGAACGCGCAGCAACCGCCTTGCGCTGGGTGCGAAGGTTCGAGTCATGGCCGGGCCGGTTTCGCAAGTCGATGAGGTGCGTAGCGGGGGGAGTTATCTTTCGCAGAACGATCTGCGGGTCCACTTCGGACTAGGGAATGCGGAGAAAGTGGATCGCGTTGAAATTCGTTGGCCCTCCGGTGGCGTGCAGATGTTGAACAACGTTGCGCCCGACCACATCTACGTGGTGAAAGAGGGTGAAGGCGTTGTGTCACCGGACAACCTTCGGTCGGCTTCGGCCGCTGGACGACGATAGCGGTGGATACGGTCTCCAAATTCGGTCTGATCGCGCTCGCGGTGGCGATGGTTGCAGGGCGGTCCGCCGTCTGGAGCCAGTCTCCTTCCGCCGCTCACCCGGCGACCATGGCGGAACAAGTTGCAACCGAAGATCGTCTTCGCAACAACGGATGGTGGCCGACGAAGGGGACTTTGCCGGCGAGTTCTTATGTCGGCGCTGCAACCTGTGCGCAGTGCCATGTGGATCTGGCTGCGGCGCAAAAGCGGACATCGATGGCGCAGACCGCGGCGCTGGCTCAGAGATCGGAACACCTTCTGCAACATCCACTGAGTTACAAACTGGGGCCTTACCTGTATCAGGCAGGGCGGACCGGCGACGCGGCGAACTATTCCGTCAGCGATCCTACGAATTCGTATGCGTCGACGCTGCAATGGGCGTTTGGCATTCGTATGGGGCAGTCGTTTTTGTTCGAGAGGAACGGCGGAATTTTCATGGCGCCGCTGACTTACTATCCCGAGGTTGAGCGATGGGATTTCACGGTCGACGAGCCACATTCGGTACCGGAATCGTTCGACAAGGCGCTCGGTCGGCGGCTTATGGACAGCGAAGTACGGGGCTGTTTTAACTGCCACAACACGGCTGCGACTACGGGCGACAGGTTCGATCCGCAACATTCGACTCCGGGCGTGATGTGTGAGGCTTGCCATGGGCCCGGCGCGGATCATGTTTCCGCTGTGAAGTCGGGGCTGGCGGAACAGGGGATGACGATGATCCTCAATCCCCGACACCTGACGCCGGTCGAGTCGATTGATTTTTGTGGATCGTGCCACCGGACCTGGTGGGATGTGACGTTGAGTGGTTCGACGGGAATTACTTCGCTCCGCTTTCCGCCTTATCGGTTGGAAAACAGCCACTGCTGGGGAAAAGGCGATGCGCGGTTAACTTGCGTGGCTTGTCACGATCCGCATCAGCCGTTGGAGCGGGAGGCTGCTGCTTACGATTCGCGGTGCTTGAGTTGTCACGTGAATACTGTGGGGGCGAAGACTACGGCGGATCATCCGGGAGGCGCTTGCCCGGTGGCTCGAAAAGAGTGTGTGAGTTGTCACATGCCGAAGGCTTTTGTGACGGATATCCCGGTGAAGTTTACGGACCATCAGATTCGCGTGGTCCGAGCGAGCGATGCCATTCCTAAATAGGTACGATCTGTCCGACAGGTGGGTGAACATTGCGACCTTGATGGCCGACCCCGTCAATTTCCGAATATTACTGGTTCGGATTAGCGAGCTTTCCGGCTTTCGATCGCACTGGATCGCCACGTGCGCCCTGGGCAGCCTTTTCGCTGGAGGCATCTAGATTGGACGCTTTCTTCTGCTCGGCGCGATCTTTCAACGTCACATATGTATTCTCGGCGTCTGTGATCTCTTCTTTAGAAACGTCATTATCTGCGGTGACGCCGTCAAAATTCGGGTCGTAGTTATCGGCGGTGTCGCGAGCGACCATAGGTTTACCGTCGATGAAGTTTCTGTAGAGGTTGTCCTCCATCTGCTTGTTCAGAATCTTGGTGTCCGCCGCCACTTGCTTCCAGTCGATGTGATGATCGTTGGCGATCTGGTCCATCTTCTTGCCGGCGCGCAATTGGGAGGCGATGTCTTCCATCTTGGTGTTGTTCTTGATGAGAACGTGCGCGATGTAGATGTCGCCAT
>DATMNN010000006.1:0-2395 GCA_035569025.1 Terriglobales bacterium | reverse complement strand
GTGAGAGGCACCGTTGACAAGTACGGCCGAATCGACGCGATCGTGAACAATTCCGGGATCATGCCCATCGCACCTATGGCGGCGCTCAAGGTCGAAGAATGGGATCGAATGATCGATGTGAACATCAAGGGCCTCTTATATGGGGTGGCCGCAGTGCTTCCGATCATGCAAAAGCAAAAGCTGGGCCACATCATCAACATCGCTTCTGTCGCGGGCTTCAAAGTCTTCGCGCCGGGCGGCACCGTCTACAGCGCGACGAAATTCGCCGTGCGGGCGTTGACTGAGGGTCTGCGCATGGAGCACCGGGCCGACAACATTCGTTGCACCATAATCTCTCCTGGCACGACTGCTACGGAGCTGCCTGAAAGCAGCTCGGAGGAAACCACCAGAAAGAATTTGCGCGAGTTCTACAAAATGGCCATTCCGGCCGACTCGATCGCTCGCGCTATCGCTTACGCCATCGAGCAACCAGCCGACGTCGAAATCGGCGAGGTCGTCATCCGGCCCACAGCGCAGGACTTCTAATGCGGAGGCAAGCTATGCGGCCTTTCCGCCCGTCACGTTTGCCCAATCCTTGGATATTTCCGGCATGACTTCTGCAGGAGAAATGCGATGAAAGTCTTGTTCATATCCTTCGTAGTTGGTTTGGGTGTAGGGATTTTGTACGGTCTGATCCGGGTGAAGAGTCCGGCGCCGCCCATCGTCGCCTTGCTCGGCCTCTTGGGAATGGTGATAGGCGAACAGTTTGGGATTTGGGTCCAGACGAAAAAGCTGGACGTTTCGCATGCCGCATCGGTTTGCCTTGTCGGTGAGCGCTACGACCGGCCGCATCCGTCCGAGAGGCCTTAGCGCGGGCAAACACGCGAATGCGTTTCATCCGATTAGATGACCAGCAATTTAGGAGAGACAAATTGCGCTTAAACAGAATTCTCGCCGGAACATCAGTTACGATACTTCTCACAATTGGGTTCGCAAGTGAATCCCGATACTTCACCACATTCGCCCAGAGTGGCCAGACGGCCAAAACGGCCGGCGTGGCTGTCGGCGCGCAATACGACACGACGCATGTCTACGTTGCTCCACAGGACTTTGACCGTTTTGTGGCTAGTCTGACTGCTACATTCGGCGGAACGACAACCAAACAGGGAGTTTTTACCGTAACTCCGACCCCCAGCAGCACTATGTCGCAGCTGGTCCTGACTCCCGTCGGCACCATATCCGTCTTTGGTTTTAAGACGCCGGTCCCGTATCCATTCGGGTTGGAGCGCACAGGTTATCTGGTCACTGATATGGACGAGGCGATCGACGCCGCCAAGGCAACGGGCGCAGACGTCTTAGTCGCTGTCTTCAACGATCCCATCGGTCGAGACGCGATCATTCAATGGCCGGGTGGCGTGAACACGCAACTGTACTGGCACACCACCGCCCCATCCTATGCTCCGCTCCAAACTATTCCCGAGAATCGGGTCTATGTCTCAGCCGACCGAGCGGATGCATTTGTGCGAAGCTTTGTCGCCTTTTCCCACGGGACTGTCGTCTCTGATGAACCGCGCGCACCGGGCGTCGAAATCGGACGGCCAGCAGAAACCTATCGGCGAGTGAGGATCGAATCTAAGTTCGGCAAGCTGACCGCGCTGGTTACCGACGGTCACCTTCCCTATCCGTACGGCCGTGAGATGACCGGATATGAGGTGGCGAACCTGACCGATACCCTAACGAAAGCTAAAGCAGCGGGCGTCCACATTTTGGTTGCTCCGCATACAGCGGACGAGCGAGTCTCTGCGATCGTGCAATTCCCGGGTGGATACATTGCCGAGATCCACTCAGTTGCGGGCAAGCGAACTGAAGTTGAACAAATACCGTGATGCGATTTTTCCTCCTACTGGCGGCGGTTGCACTGTTTGCCGCGCAAGCGCCTTCTCGGCCCCAGTCCGTGTCGTCTGCCGGCTCAGACGTACCGGATCGAAGCTATCGATTGCTCAGGGAAGACGAGGATTGGAGCTTTTTGGCCAACCCCAAGCTTCGGCAGGATTTTTGGGATCCCATCAAGTACATTCGTCTTCGTCGCGGGCGCAACGACTGGTTTCTCACAATTAGCGGCGAGGCTCGTGAAGTCTGGGAGCAGACTGGCAACAACTACTGGGGTCAACAGCCGTATTGGAACAACTTCTTCCTTGAACGCTACATGTTGGGTTTTGACGCACATTTCGGCAAGCATGTTCGGTCCTTTGTTCAATTCAAGTCTGGCCTGGAGTCTTTCAGGATAGGTGGCCCTCGCCCCATTGATGAGAAAAAGCTAGATTTCCAAAACGCGTTTTTGGATCTCGCCACCGCAGGCGACCACAACTGGCTAACCCTACGCGTCGGCATACAAGAGTTGGAGTATGGAGCCGGA
>DATMNN010000005.1:0-2192 GCA_035569025.1 Terriglobales bacterium | reverse complement strand
GCGCGCAGCGTCATCACCGAATCGAACCGCTTGCGTAGTTCCCGCTCCAGATCTTCACCGGGATACGGTTCTGGATCGGCATACAAACAAACCAGCAGCGCCCTGGCGGGTTTTGTGCCATCCAATGGCAGGCGATGCGGTGTATCGCGGAGGAGGGTAATCCCGCGGTCGGAAATATCTTGCGACTCCGCCTGCCGGGCCACAGTGCCGAAATTATTGTTTAGTGCGGCCACGTCGACCAGGCGGTTCTTCTGCAGGCCGAGTCGCGCCTTCGCTGCCAGAATTCGGCGCACCGAGGCGTCCAGCCGCTGCTGCGAAATCTGCCCGGACTGAACAGCCGCGAGCAGGGCTTCGTACGCCGCGTCCGGCACCGGCGGCATGAGCAGCGCGTCCACTCCGGCCAGAAACGCTCGCACGGCGGCGTCGCCCGGCGCATAGCGCACGGTGATCCCGCCCATGTCCATCGCGTCGGTGACCACCAGCCCTTGAAAGCCGAGCTGCTTACGGAGCAAGTCCGTCAGCACGCGAGAGGAAAGCGTCGCCGGGGTGTTCGGGTCCGGCTCCAGCGCTGGAACGTTCAGGTGCCCGGTCATGATGCTGCCGACGCCCGCGGCAATCGCCGCGCGAAAAGGCACCAATTCCAGCTTTTCGAGCCGCGCGCGATCCGCCGTGACTACGGGTAAATCGATATGCGAGTCCGCCGTGGTGTCTCCGTGTCCTGGAAAGTGCTTCGCGGTGGCCAAGCCGCCGTTCTCCTGCACGCCACGGATAAATTCAGAGACAAATTCTGACACCTTATCGGGATTTTCTCCGAACGATCGCGTGTTGATGATCGGATTCCCCGGATTGCTGTTGACGTCTGCGTCGGGCGCATAAATCCATTGAATTCCCGCGGCGCGCGCTTCGAGAGCGGTGACTTTGCCCATTGTGTAGGCGTCTTTCGGGTTGCCAGCCGCTGCGACCGCCATCGCCGTCGGGAAGGAAGTGCCCTCGTCGAGCCGCATGGCCGTGCCGCGTTCGAAATCCGCGCCGATCAGCAGGGGCAATTTGGACTTCGCCTGCAATTGGTTGCTCAAGACCGCGGAGGGATACGCCTGGCTTTTCAGAAAACCCAACGGCGAGCCCTGCGTTACGTTGATGAAGCCACCGACGTGGAGATCTTGCACGTCATGCATCATCTGCGCGTAGGACGTCGCGTCCGTGGGCGTGAAGGTGCCGTGATAAGTCGTGAACAGGAGTTGCCCGACTTTTTCCTCGACGCTCATCTCTTTCAGCGTCGATTCCACCCACTTCTTGGCGTCTTCGGTAGAATTGTTGGAACTCGTTGTGGCTTGTTGCGGGGCGCTCTTCTTCGACACGGACTTCGAACCTGCGTTTCTCGGTGACTTCCCACTTCTCGATTGGCTGCGAACTTTCGGTGTCATAAGGGATAGAAGGACCAGAGGCAACAGCATCAACCAGGCGGTTCGTCCGTTCATATTGGAGAAATCCCTGCCGTGCCCCATGCCTTGACTGTATATAGCACGCGCACTACCCGCTCACAATGAAGGTGCGGAACTCGCGTTCCAGAATATCATTGGGGCATATGAAACATCGCTCCCGAGTTCCTGCACACTCGTACTTTTCTACTATCGCCCTCCTGGTCTTTTTCTCCGTTTTTTGTCTATCTGCGAGTTCTCCCATCGCGGCCCAGACCCGGGCTAAGACAGGGAAGAGCAGAGGGCACGCCGGACGGGTGCAGACCGGCCTCGACGTCCTGGAAGCGGAAAAATTCGCGCCTCTTCGCGGCAAGCACGTGGGCTTGATCACCAATCACACCGGACTCGATTATCAGGAACGCACTACGATCAATGTTCTTGCCCACGCGCCTGGCGTGCAGGTCGTCGCTCTCTTCAGCCCGGAACACGGCATCGCCGGCCACTCCGACGAAAGACTTGCTTCTTCCAAAGACGCCTCCACCGGACTGCCCATCTTCAGCCTCTACGGCGATCACTTGCGCCCCACCGATGAAATGTTGCAGGGCATTGACGCACTCGTTTTTGACGTCCAGGACGCCGGAGTCCGCTTCTACACCTACACCACGACCATGGCGTACTGCATGGAGGAAGCTGCCAAACGCAAAATCGCGTTCTTTGTTCTTGACCGGCCGAATCCTCTGAACGGCGACATCATTGAAGGGCCCATGCTCGACG
>DATMNN010000004.1:0-26238 GCA_035569025.1 Terriglobales bacterium | reverse complement strand
TGTCTGTCTCGCTGCGTCTCCGGGCTCCTGGAACGGCGTGGTGTGCGATGGAACGGGTAACCCCGTTGCGGGCGCGATGATCGCGCTGAACGATCATTCCGGCAAAGCTGTGTTTACAGCTACAACCACGCCCGCGGGAGAATTTACGTTCTCCGACATCGCGCCAGCGAAGTACGGGATCGCGGTCACAACAGCGGCGGGGACTTTCAAATCCGCGAACGCGATTCAGATCAATGACGGCTCCCATCTGAAGTCCAATCTCAAATTATCGGCGTCCGGAATGACCGTCGTTGTTGAACAGGAACCAAGTGCGACGACCTCTCAGGCGAGCGGCGGCGAACGTCTTTCCGGGTCGGAGGTTTCGAGCCTGCCACTCAATTCACGCGATTTCAGCAAGTTGCTGCTGCTCGCTGCCGGCACCATGACGGACGCGAATGGCGCGGCCAACTTTACGCAGCAGTTTGCGGTAAATGGTCAGCGTGGCTCGACTACTGTTTTTGCCATGGACGGCGCTGACACCACCGATCCGGAGATGGGAGGCGCCACGCTTTCAAACTTCAACGTCGACGCGATCCAGGAAGTGCAGTCGAACTCCGGCGTGATGCTGCCCGAGGTCGGTCATGGCGCGGCGGGATACACCAATGTTGTCACGCGCTCGGGTAGCGATGCGATTCACGGCACCCTGTTTGAATTCTTTCGCAACGCCTCGCTCGACGCGCGCAACTACTTCGACCACGTCGGCCTCGACCGTCGCCGCATTCCAGAATTTATCCGTAACGAGTTTGGCGGAGCGATCGGCGGTCCGGTCGTGTTGCCTGTTTACAACGGGCGGCGTCGCACATTCTTCTTCGGCGAGTATCAGGGATTCCGGCAGATCCTCGGCACCACGCAAGTCTTCCCGGTCCCGACGGCCGATGAGCGCCTCGGTATCGACACGGCAACCTTCCCCGGAGACACACTCACCGTCCCGGTAAATCCGGCGATTAAGCCGGTGCTCGATGCTTATCCGTTGCCGAACGATCCGAACGGTCCTTACAGCGACCGGACGTTTGCCACGTCTTCTAAAGTCACGACCGTGACCGACCAGTTTTCTGTCCGCGTAGACCATATGATTTCCGACAAAGCCCAGTTGTTCACACGGTTCAGCCTGAATCAGGTCACGGGCCCGGTTACGAATCCTGACCAGACGGCGATCGATCCCAGTTTTGCGATTCGATTCTTCGATCATCAGCGCAACGCGGGCGTGAGTTACACGCGCACGATGGGTCCGCACTTGAGTTTTCAAACATCGATCGGATACATCCGCAGCACGCCATTTTTCCCTTCGGCCAACCACACGCAGCCTGCAATTCTATTTGGTGATGGCCTGCTGTCCGCCTACGGCGCGCCGGCGGGATCGATCTTCGGATCGTATTCCAACCTTTACCAGTTGAAGCACGACATGACCGGTATCCGCGGAAATCACACTTTCAAATGGGGACTCGAGATTCGCGTGAACCGGGACTCGACGATTTACGGGACAGACCCAAATGGCGCGTATTCATTCGGCGGCGGGACCGCGTATTACGCGGTGCACGATCCGTCTGCGCCATCAATCACGTCGGCAAGTGGCACTCACGATATCAATCCCGGCGATCCCCTGCCGGACTCACTAACGGGATTGCTAACCGCCACGCCCTACTCGTACAACATCGTGGTCGCGGCCGAGTTCACTCCGGTCGGCAACAAGTTCGACGAAGCAGGAGTACGCCGCGAAGCCTACAATTTTTATTTTCAGGATGCATGGAAAGCAACGCCGCGCCTGACAATTTCATACGGATTGCGCTACGAGGTGAATAGCCGCATCCATGAGCAGACAAAACGAACATCACTTCCTTTTTTCTTCGACGCCCAGGGTCGGCCAACGTCGTATTGGAACCACCAGGCCACCTACAAGTTTGTGGTAAATCCGGAGCCTCCGTACAACAAAGACTGGAATGGATGGGCTCCGCGTGCCGCAATCGACTATGCGCTCACGGCTCACACTGTCCTTCATGTGGGGGGAGCGATTACCACGCGACTGATGAACTTATGGCAGGAAAACGCGCTGACGGCAGCCATCCCGTTCGTGTTCAATCCCTTCTTTACTGCGGAGCCGACGACCGCGGTTCCGTTTTCGAATACGGTCGTGTCCGAGCCGCTGCCGCCGCCTTATGACATCGAAGGCAATCTGATTTATCCCAATAACCGCAGCACCGACGCGAAGCCGAACACGGTGATGGACCTGGCGCGATTCCAGCAGGACGTCGCGGCAGAGACTCCCGGCCACCAGGCGCAGTTGCCAGCTATCTCCGGGATCGCGAAGAATTTCCGCAATGGCTATATCGGAAGTTATACCCTCGGAGTGGATCACGATTTCCGTGATTTCAAGGCGAGTGCCGCGTACGTGGCGACCATTGGTATCCATCTCCCGATGTCGTTCTTTCCCAACAGCTATACCGGTGCCGACCCTGCATTCGCTCCATTTACCACATTCGACAACACGGGAATGCGCACCGGCGGGCTCGGTCAGGTGGGCATTCTCACCAGCGATTCGCACTCGTCTTATCACGCGTTACAGATGAGCGTGAGCAAGAACTCAGCCCGCGCCGGCTTAGGACTGCAGGCGAGCTATACCTATTCCAAGGCGATCGACGACACTAGTTCCGTGATCGGAGGCTCCATTGCGGGGGCGGGAGTGGTGCTGCAAACCGCGCCACAGAACCCGTGGAATCCTCGAGCGGAGAAAGGCCCTTCCACTTTCGACGCGACTCATGTTTTCACCGTGAGCTGGATTCAGTTACTTCCGTTCGACCGGGTGAGCTTCCTGCGTCCGCTGGGACGGGCGCTGACCTCGGGATGGCAGTTTCTGAACATCACAACATTGACCACCGGTCCCCCTTTTACCGTTTATTCGGGAGTGCAACAAACAGGAGCCGGAGTGGGAGGCACCGACCGCCCCGATCTGATCGCTATGCCTGACTTTTCGACGAGCCGCCCCGTCCGCTCGGACTACTTCGGCCGCGGTGCCGATAACGCTTCGTTTTTCAACATTCCGATCAACGTACCAGACGGTACCGGACCGAACCATGGCCGCTTCGGTACGCTAGGCCGCAGCACGTTCCGCGGCCCGGGGTTTCACAATTTCGATATGTCACTGGTAAAAGACACTCCCTTCGGCCACCGTGGCAATGCGGAATTTGGCACGGTAGAGTTTCGTGCAGAGTTCTTCAACATCTTCAACATCGTCAACTTCGGATTACCGTCCAATGTCGTGCGCGGAAGTGGTTTCGGCTTGATCAGCAAGACATCCGGATCGTCACGACAGATTCAGTTTTCGGTGAAGATGATCTTCTGAGGGCGGCGGGACAGAAGGTTAGAAGCAAACGGCCACAGCGGGCACTCATGTCACGTGGAAGGAATGGATTCAATTCGTGACCTTTGTGGGCCGCTGTGGTTAGGAAATTTACGATCTCTATCCCAACTTTTCAAAGAAAGTACAGATCGTTTCAATCCCACGATAAAAGTTCGGGATATGAAACTTCTCATTCGGTGCGTGCAGATTGTCGTCCGGAAGCCCGAAGCCCATCATGACAGACGGAATCTTCAGTACATCCTGAAAATCGGTGACGATCGGAATCGATCCACCCGAGCGGATGAACACCGTCTCTTTCTTGAAGGTGTCGTGCAGAGCCTCGGTGGCGGCCTTGATGAAGCGGTTATCGGTGCCGACGACGCACGCCGGCCCTTTACTCCAGACTTTGATTTTGAGGTCGATCCCCTTCGGTGTCAGCTTCTTTACAAACGCGGTGTAGCGTTTCAGGATGTCGTCGGGGTCCTGATTCGGCACCAGCCGCATCGAGACTTTCGCCGACGCCTTCGCCGGGATCACCGTCTTCGCGCCCGGGGCGACGAATCCGCCCGGCATGCCGTGCACCTCCAGAGTCGGACGCGCCCAGGTCCGGTAAAGCACCGAAAAGCCCGGTTCGCCCGTCAGCACTTTCGATCCAACTTCCGTCTTGCGATAGTGTTCTTCTTTGAACGGCAGCCGTTGCCACGCTTTCAGTTCGTCCTTGCTCGGCGCTTTCACTTTGCGGTAGAACCCAGGGATTAGCACCTTACCCTTCGAATCCTTGAGCTTGCTGATGACCTCCACCAGCGCAAACAGAGGATTTGGAGCCGCCCCGCCGTACATGCCCGAATGCAAGTCAGTCTTCGCGCCCACCGCTTCGATCTCGGTATAAACAAGTCCGCGCAATCCCACGCAAAGAGTAGGAAGATTCGGAGCAAACAATTCTGTATCGCAAACCAACGCAAAGTCGGCTTTCAGCTTCGCTTTTTCCTTGCGAACGTAAGCGGCAATCGACTCGCCACCAACTTCCTCTTCGCCTTCGAAAATCACCTTGACGTTGATGGGCAGCTTGCCGCCATGCACCTGCATCAGCGACTCGAGTGCCTTCACTTCCATCCAGAGCTGACCTTTGTCGTCGACCGCGCCACGAGCGTAGATGTTGTTGTTGCGCTCCGTCGGCTCAAACGGAGGCGTATGCCACTCATCCACCGGATCAGGCGGCTGCACATCATAGTGCGCGTACATCAGCACGGTCGGATTGCCGGGAGCGTGCAGCCAGTCGGCATAAAGAAGAGGGTGTCCCTTTGTCGGGATCACCTCCACGTTCTCCATGCCGATGCGGCGCAGTTCATTGGCGACAAAATCTGCCGCCTTCTGAACGTCGCCTTTATGCTCATCGAGTGTACTGACGCTGGGGATGCGAAGCAGGTCTTTCAACTCACCAAGAAATCGCTGCTGATTATTGCGGACGAAGTCAATCGCGGGGGAAGCCATGGTGCTCTTTCTCCTGAACAATCCGTTGGATAAGCTTTGGTTGTAGCGCGGAACGCACCGAGTATACCGCGAAGCAAAGAGGCGCTGCTGGCCGTTTCGCGATCCTTCGGATTTCAACTCGAAAGCTCGTTTCTGAATCTGTTACCATTCCCGCCTCATCGAAATCCAGCGTATGCATGTGTGGGCAACCATTGTCGGCGCGGGAATCATCCTGACGATTCTGCTGGATGCATTCGAGACCATCGTCCTGCCGCGGCGTGTACAGCGCGGCTTTCGACTGACCGCATTGTTCTATCGCAAAACCTGGAGGCTCTGGTCGCGAACGGCCTTGCACATTCAGAAACCGTCGCGCCGCGAGAATTTCCTCGGATACTTCGGCCCGCTTTCGTTGATCGTGCTGCTCGGGTTGTGGCTGGTCGGGTTGATCGTTGGATTTGCCTTCGTCCAGCTCGGACTCGGCGAGCATCTGAACGGCGCGGGCACAAACATCAGCTTTGGAACGCTGCTCTATCACAGCGGCGAAACATTCTTCACGTTGGGCTACGGCGACATTACTCCGAACAATACGGCTGCCCGGACGCTGGCCGTGATGGAAGCGGGCATGGGCTTCGCATTCCTGGGCGTCGTCATCGGATATCTGCCGGTGGTGTATTCGGCATTCTCGACCCGGGAGATTGAAATTTCGCTGCTCGATGCGCGTGCCGGCTCGCCTCCCAGCGCTGCGGAATTTCTCGGACGGCTGGGCTGTTGTCCCGAGCAGTCCGTGCTTGACGATATTTTTCGCGACTGGGAGCGTTGGTGCGCGGATCTTCTCTCGACCCATATTTCTTATCCGGTGCTGGCATTTTTCCGGTCGCAGCACAGCAACCAGTCATGGCTGAGTGCGTTGACATCGATCCTGGACATTACTTCACTGGTGACGGCGGGCGTGAACGGAATTCATTCCGAACAGGCGAAACTGACGTTCGCGATGGCTCGCCATGCGGTGGTGGACCTGGCACAGGTCGTCAACGCGGAATATCAGCCGCACGATCCTGACCGGTTGCCCGAGCAGGACGCGCAGCGCCTGCGAAACGAACTGGCTCGCCATGGCGTAACACTTGCCGGTGGCGCCGATGCGTCGACTCGGCTTGCGGAATTGCGGGTTCTGTACGAGCCCTATGCGCACGCACTTTCACGCCGCTTGTATATGACACTGCCCCCGTGGATTCGTGACGAATATCGAAAAGACAACTGGCAAGGCGGCCCCTGGGACCGTGCCATACAGGCGCGGGCGCTTGAGCGTCCGGGACGCGCGATGGACGACCACTTCTGAGAAGGGCTGTCGGCCATCAGCATGAATAGCGGCCAACTGACAGCTCTTCCCAATCACTCAACGATTCAATAGCTGCTACCATCTTTACTTTCATGAAACACGTTGGCGAAAATGTCGTGCGCATCGAAGCCGATGCCCTGCGGGCGCTTGCGGACCGGCTGGCGGGGCCGATGGCGGCGGATTTTCATCGCGCGGTCGATCTGCTGTTTCATTGTCAGGGACGCGTGGTCGTAACCGGCATGGGCAAGAGCGGCCTTATCGCGCGCAAGATTGCGGCGACTTTAAATTCAACTGGGTCGCCCGCGATGTACCTTCATCCAGTCGAGGCCCTGCACGGTGATCTGGGGATGGTCGTGCGAGGCGACGTGGTGCTGGCCTTATCGGCCAGCGGCGAGACCGAGGAGATTCTTCGGCTGCTCGCTACGATCAAACGATTGCAGGTTCCTCTGATCAGCATGACTTGCGATGAACTGGCAGGAAGGGCCACGGACGGGGGCGCCCGCACCACACAGACATCCGCGTCAACGCTTGCCGCTTCCGCGGAGGTTGCGCTCGACTGCTCCATTTCCAAGGAAGCTTGTTCCCTGGGATTGGCGCCAACGGCTTCCACTACGTCGATGCTTGCGTTGGGCGATGCTTTGGCGGTTGCATTGTCGGAAAAGCGCGGCTTCAAGGAAGAAGATTTTGCAAACTTGCATCCGGGCGGCAAGCTGGGAAAACGGCTGGCCCGGGTGGAGTCGCTCATGCACTCCGGTGATGCTTTGCCACGCGTGGTTGCATCCACAAAAATGCCGGACGTGATTTACGAAATGTCGCGCAAAAAGCTTGGCGTAACAACTGTTCTGGATGGCGACACCCTGCTGGGCGTGATCAGCGACGGAGATCTGCGGCGCTTGCTGGAGCATCGCGGGAAAGATGCGCTGGATCTTTCCGCGCAGGATTGCATGAATCGGGCGCCGAAGACCATCGGTCCGCAGGAGTTCGCCGAGACTGCATTGGCACGCATGGAAGAAATGAAGATCACATCGCTGATCGTCGTGGATGGCAACGGCGATGGCCGCGTGCTCGGCGTGGTCCATCTGCATGATCTTTGGGGCACGGAGATGGTGTAGGGCTGCTAACTCACTCGTTCCGCTCTGCAGGACTCTAACAAATCCAGGCAACTTCCAATGAACACCATTGACTATCGCTATGGCAACAATCTCAACGTGCAAAGCGTGATTGAACTCTATAACGCCTCTGGCCTGGGAGAGCGGCGGCCGGTGGATGATCCGGCGATTTTCGCGGACATGGTTCGTCATGGAAACTTGACCATTACTGCGTGGGACGGAGAGTTGCTGGTGGGAATCTCTCGCACCCTGACCGACTTTTCTTACGTTGGATATCTTTCGGACCTGGCGGTGCGACGGTCGCACCAGAAGCGCGGTATCAGCGTTCAGTTGATTCAAAAGACGCGCGAGAAAATGGGACCTCGGTCGATGCTGGTGCTGCTCTCAGCGCCGAACGCAGTGGAATATTATCCACGAGTCGGATTCACTCAACATCCGAGTGCGTGGGTGTTACGGGCGGGGGATGTGTTTCCGAAATAGCGTATTGAGAACAACTCATCACAGAGACACAGAGTCACAGAGAAACCGATGGCAAGTATCCTGGCGCTGGTTTCTCTGTGACTCTGTGTCTCTGTGGTGAGCCTTCTACCGGCTGACGCGTATTTTTGGTGGATGAGTCGCATCCGCGAAGGTGAACGTGACGAGTGCACCATCGCGCACATTGCTCACGAGTGCGGGACGGAAACACGCGATGCATGTGCCTCCGTCATGTCTCACGCTGGGATAGACAATTCCTGCCGAGCCTTTGTTCAGGAGTTGGCGCCCGAGGCGTTGCGAGGCGCGATAGCTGCCGGGATGCAAGTACTTTTTGGCGGCCGCATCGCCACGCAAGTCGTGGAATTCTCCACGAAAGTCGGCGAGGTATTCGCGATAGGTAACGGTCTCTTCTTCCTTCCAGATGATTTCGCGCAAACCGGCCGCATAGTGAAACGCGACTTCCGTCTGGGCCGTCTTTAGGGAAAATCCCGCATACCAGACGCCTCGGTAAGAGCCGCTGAAACGGCTTCCTGTTGGCTGGGCGTGAGTGAACGAGGCGTTGATGATGTGGAAGTGCGGCACTCCGAAAACTAATTCATGGACTGAGATTCCCGGGAGAAGGTTCGCTTCACCAGCGAGGCGGTCGTTGGTGGCGTCGTCGAGTTGATAGAGATGCGCCATCTGCGCAGGAGGGAGCCCAAGGCGGGACAGTACGCTCTCGCCTTCACAGAAGCGGGTCGGGATCAAGCGGTGAGTGTCGTCTTGCTCCAGATGAGTCTGTTTCGGCATGGACTGTCTTCTTTTGAGGCTAAAGTCAAAAGCATAATCACGGGGATCACGGGGGACTGCGGCCTTACAGTCCGCCGCGGCGAGAGTCAAGTAATTGGCGCACTCGGATCATTGAGGGAACTCCGCCTTTGCGCATGTAGGTTAGGGGCGATTCGCCCGCGAAAATCGGATTTGTGTTCGGGAGCTGTACCCAGGCGTCAGCGAGTTTCGGACTATAAAGAATGTTCAGCGCCTTAAAAATTCCGATCAGGAGCGAAATGCGGGTGAGTTTGTCCTGGTCGAGCGTCTTGGAAGCACTACGCTTGAGCTGGTAGAACGAGCCGTTCGAGACTCCGCCAAGCAGGTTGCGGGAGTCTTCGTCGCGCAATTTCCAGTGGGAGGTCAGGCTGAAAAACGCGCGATTCGCCGCTGGGCTGAGTTTCTCCTGAACCGCCTTGCTGGAAAGGTCCAGCGGGCGATCGATCGCAACGCCGGGAATGTGAACGCTTGTAGCTCCTAAAACAGCCTCTCCATACATGGACGTAGTATAGTACACAAATGGAGTACTGTCAATTCGAGATCCTCAACCGCCGAGGTCGCCAAGGCCTCGCAAAGGTCGCGAAGAAGAACTCGGCTTAGCGACAGGAAAGTTACGAATGTTGTTGTGCGAGACGCGTCTTCTTCTGCGGAAATAGGTTCCGCAGGTACTTTGCGGTTAGAATTCTTTACCGCAAAGGTGGCACTAGACCGCCAGGGGCAGGCATTAAAGAGGCCAACGTATGGTGATTGGAGCGGACCACGACAGAATCGCTGCGCTCGTTTTCGGCTCGGTGATGGTTTGCTGGATCCTCTTCGCATTGACATTCAGTCTGCGGAAACGGGCGGTGAGGAGTGAGGAGAAACAGCGTGACCGCACGGCCCTGATTGGAATCGGGATGCAGTTCGTGGGTTACTTTCTCGTGTGGTTCGGACCGCTGGAGCGCAAGTTCTTCTCGTCGATTGTTCCGATGCCGCGGTTCGCCGAAATCATTCTGGCGGGGTTGACCGTTGGTATTGCGGCCGGTTCTGTCTGGATGGTGAATTCAGCGGTTCGCGCGCTTGGGAAGCAGTGGGCGGTTTCAGCACGGCTGGTGGAAGGCCATCAGTTGATCACCGCTGGACCTTATCGTTTGGTGCGCAATCCTATTTACACAGGGATGTTTGGCATGATGCTGGCGACGGGCCTCGCGGTCACGCGATGGCAAGTGTTGCTGGCGGCAACAGTGATATTTCTAGCGGGGACTTACATCCGGGTGCGCGTCGAAGAGCGCTTGCTGCGGGGACAGTTTGGCAGTGATTTTGACGACTACACGCGGCGGGTACCAGCGGTGATTCCGGGAATCTGGTAGCCGAAGTTACGGGTAACGCTCGCGCAAGAAATCGCCGATCGCGGAATAGGCGGATCCCAACGTCTTCTCGTCCGGCAGAAACACAATCCGAAAATGTTGTGTGCCGGGACGCTGGCCGAAGCCGGAGCCGTGTACAACCATCACGTGTTTCTGGCGAATCAGTTCCGCGACAAAAACATCGTCGCCCTCTGGGATGTCGAGGGACGGGTAGGCGTAGAAAGCGCCGCGCGGGGCAACGCAACTGACACGCGGAGTTTCGCTGCACCACTTCACCGTGAGGTCGCGCCGGGAGCGCAGTTTGCGTTTCACTTCCGGCAGGTGGTCCTGCGGGCCTTCGAGCGCCGGCTTGATCGCGTATTGCTCGGGATGATTCGCGCACAGGCGGGCGCGCAGCAGCTTGTTCACACCCTCGAGATATGGTTTGATCACCGCGGCGTCGCCGCTAGCAATACCCCATCCGATACGCCATCCGGGCGCGAGATAGTTTTTTGATAATCCACCAAAGGTAATGATTGGAACGTCTGGGGCTACCGCCGCCATTGCAACGTGTGGATCGTCTTCAATGATCAGCTTGTCGTAGATTTCGTCGGCGAAGATGACGAGATTGTGTTGACGGGCCAGTTCGGCAATCTGCTCCAACATTTTTCTGGTGCAGACCGAGCCGGTCGGATTATTGGGATTGATGAGCACAATCCCGCGGGTGCGTGGAGTGATTCGGTTTTTCAGGTCTTCGATATCCGGTTGCCACCCGTCTTCTTCGTTCAGGTAATACGCGTTCAGCCCGACTCCGAGCTTCGCCAGCACGGCAGAATAGAGTGGATAGTCGGGGCAGGGTGTAAGCAGGTTGTCGCCGGGATTGAGCAGAGCGGCGAGGCAAATGTCCACGGTCTCGCTGACCCCGGACGTGATAAAGATGTCCTGGACCGTCCTGATGCCTTTTCGAATGGCCTCACCGCGAATGGCGTCGAGCGCTTCCTTCACGCCGGAAGAAGGAGCGTAGCCGTTCTTCCCGTCGCGCATGGCTCTGTGGACGGCTTCAATCATGTGCGCGGGAGTCTGGAAGTCGAACGTGATGGGGTCGCCGATGTTCAGCGGAAGAATCTTGTGGCCTTGCTTCGTGACTTCGTCGGCAACGCACGCGAGGTCGCGTATAGCGTAGCGGACATGCTCCAGGCGGGTGGCGCTGGCGATCTCGCGATTTTGGGTTGTGGGCATAGCCTATTCCAGGACATTTAACCGCAGAGAGCGCGGAGGTCGCAGAGATCTTGCGAAATCAATTCTCCGCGATCTCTGCATACTCCGCGGTTAAACGGTTCTTACTCTCCGCGGTCGATCTGGGCCTTCTGCAGCGTGTCAGAGTAGTCGACGTATACCGCTTTCCACTCGGTGTAGAAGTCGATGGCGCCGATGCCGCCTTCGCGATGTCCGTTGCCGGTGGCTTTTACGCCACCGAAAGGCAGGTGAACTTCCGCTCCGATCGTCGGCGCGTTGATATAGGTGATGCCGGCGTCGAGGTCGCGGATCGCCGCGAATGCGCGGTTCACGTCCTTGGTGTAAAGCGAGGACGACAGGCCGTACTCGATGTTGTTGGCGATTTCGATCGCATCTTCGAGGTCGTCACAGGGAATGATCGCGACGACCGGGCCGAACACTTCCTCCTGCGCGATGCGCATTTTTGGATCGACGTCGATGAAGGCAGTCGGCTCCAGGAACCATCCGTGCTGGTAGTCGCCCTGGTCGAGGCGATTGCCGCCGCAGACCAGCTTCGCGCCCTCGGTTTTTGCAATCTCGATGTACTTGAGGTCGGTATTGAGCTGGCCTTCATTGACAGCGGGGCCCATCTCGACGGTTTCGTCGAGTCCGTTTCCGATCTTGAGTTTTTTCGCGCGGGCTACGAACCGGTCGATGAACTGGCGGTAGATGCCTTTTTGCAAAATGATGCGGCTGGTCGCGGTGCAGCGTTGTCCGGTGGTGCCGAACGCGCCCCAGAGTCCGCCCTCGACAGCGAGATCAAGGTTAGCGTCGTCGAGCACGATCATCGGATTCTTGCCGCCCAGTTCAAGCGAGCAGGACTTGAAACTCTTAGCGGCAGTGGTGCCGATGATCTTGCCGACCGCTGACGATCCGGTAAACGACACGGCGCGAATCGCCGGATGCTCGGTGAGCGGGGCGCCCGCTTCGGGGCCGAAACCGGTGACGATGTTGATTACGCCCTTCGGAACGCCGGCGTCGGTGAGCGCCTGAACGAGGTTGAAGGTCGAGAGCGGAGTGTCCTGCGCGGGCTTGATCACGCAGGCGTTACCAGAAACGATGGCAGGGAGCAGCTTCCAGGATGGAATTGCCATCGGAAAATTCCACGGCGTGATCATGCCGCAGACTCCAATGGGGTTGCGCACGGCCATGGCAAACTTGTTCGGCAGTTCTGACGGAACCGTCGGGCCAAACAGGCGGCGGCCTTCGCCGGCATTGTAGTAGGCGGCGTCAATGGCTTCCTGGACGTCGCCGCGCGTCTCCTTCAGTACCTTGCCCATTTCGCGGGTCATATCGCGGGCGTGATCTTCTTTACGTTCGATCAGGATCTCGGCAGCGCGGAACACCATCTCAGCGCGGCGGGGGGCGGGAACGAGGCGCCATTTCGCGAAGGCTTGCTTGGCGGCGTCGACGGCGGCGTCGACATCGGCTTTATTCGAGCGCTGGAAGATGCCAACTACTTCGCGGTTGTCAGCGGGATTGCGATCTTCAAAAGTCTGGCCGCTCTGAGATTCGACCCATTCGCCGTCGATAAAATTCTTGAAAACCCGGGTGCGGGTGGTGTTGCCGCCTAGAATCGACGGTCCGGTGATGGTATCGGTCGCCATAATGCCTCCGTGGAAAAGTGCAGAATGTCTATGCTAACAACCGGGGGCGGCAGGGGCAAGGCGCGACGGATCACGTGTGGGTCGATTCTTTCTCAGTTGATAAGCGCGAGGGACTGTGCCGTCGCGTATCATGCATCGAATCCGGCTGAAACACATCATGTATGAATAGAAGAGTGTGAGATAACCCTTGCCGAAACTCAAGACACTTACCGAGCGCCATATTCATCTCATCGCCAAGGCGCTGGCCGATCCGCGCCGCCATCAGATCCTCCAGCAACTGGGCCCGAACCCGGGAGGCGTGCAGTGTTCGGATGTCCGTGGCTGTCAGAAGGTTACGGCGGCCACGCTGTCTCATCACATCAAGGAACTGGAGAGCGCTGGATTGATCGAGGTCGTGCGCGAGGGGAAGTTTGCCCGCTTGATCCTGCAACGCGACGTGCTAAACGCCTACCTGAAGCACCTACAATCCATCTAGTTCCGCGAATGTGAATCTTTCTTACCTGTTCTTCATCAATTAGATAGTTGTCTAAGCGTCAAAATATGGAGGCGGTAGTCATGGGCAGGCTGAGCAATCGCGTGGCGGTGGTTACGGGGGCATCGAAAGGGATCGGTGCCGGCATTGCAAAAGGATTGGCTGCTGAGGGAGCTTCGGTGGTGGTGAACTATGCGTCTAGCAAGGCAGGCGCGGATCGCGTCGTCGCCGAGATCGTGAAAGCGGGCGGCACGGCGGTCGCCGTGCAGGGTGACGTCAGCAAAGCCGCAGATGTGACCCGGATTTTCGCCGAGACCAAAAAGGCTTTCGGACGGTTGGATGTGCTCGTCAACAACGCGGCCATCTATCAGTTCGCGCCGCTCGAAGGGATCACCGAAGAACACTACGACCGACAGTTCGATATCAACGTGAAAGGGTTGATCCTGGCGACGCAGGAAGCCGCAAAGTATTTTGGGTCCGAGGGCGGCAGCATCGTCAACATCAGTTCGACGGCGAGCACCGCGACGCCCCCCGGCACGACCGTGTACTCGGCGACGAAGGGCGCGGTCGATGCGATCACGAAGGTGCTTGCGAAGGAACTCGGTCCCAAGAAGATTCGGGTCAATTCCATCAATCCAGGGCCAGTGGAAACCGAGGGACTGCATGCTTCCGGGTTCCTTGGCAGCGACATGCTCAAGGATTTCGAAGCGCGCACTCCGCTCGGCCGCATCGGGCAGCCCACCGACATCACGCCGATTGCGGTGTTTTTAGCCTCGCCTGAGTCAGGATGGCTGACGGGCGAAATCGTGCAGGCTTCCGGCGGTCTGCGGTAAGTTATGGGGCGGGGCCGCCAAGACGAAGAGCGGCCCTGCCTTTTCTGCCCCCTCACCGGCGAACCAGGCACGCAATAGCCATTCCGAGGCTATAGACAGTCTGGAATTGCCTGATTCCATGCCAAAGAGGCAGCTTCTTCCTAACTTCCTCGAAGTCACTTTCGTAACCTCTCCCTGCCACGACGCAAGATCATTCCGTGTACCTGCGGGGATATGATTGTCACAGGTTGAAAATTAGCCACATTCTCAAAAGGGTGAACGAGGTTCGCGGGACTCGTGTCGAATAAAGCGAAGCCGGGGATTTACGTCGCCTGGAGAACGGTGACGTATCGCAGCGTCATTCTCATGGCGCTGGGAGTCGTGCTGATCTTTGCCGCCATCATGCACGTCGCGTTCCCGCAGTTCACCGACTCGACCGTGAAGGCCGCCGGCGGTTTTGCCACCAAGCTGCTCGAAAAGGTTGCTGGCCTTGCTCCTCCGATCCAAAGAAGTTCCGCGGCAGTGTCTCAGCAGGCGCACTTTACCGCGCTCGATGGAACGATCCGCGTGCGCAAGGCGAATGGGAACAGCTGGATCAAGGCCGACTACAACGTACCTCTCGAAAAGGGAGACGTCGTCCAGACCGGCGCCGAAGGCATGGCGAAAGTTGTGTTCAACGACGGCACGAATTACACGGTCAAACAGGATTCGCTGATCGTGATTGAAGAAAACTCGGCCAATGATCAGCAGCAGACCAACGTTTCGGTTGCAGTGACGACCGGCACGGTCGACCTGACGACAGCGACCTACGTCCAGGGATCGAAGTCTCAGGTGATTGTGGCGGGCGCGAAAGCTTCGCTGGCTCCGGATTCTTCGGCCATGGTGCGCAACGATCCGAAATCCGATGAGCATGAAATTCTGGTGAAGAAAGGTAGTGGCAGCATCGAGCGTAATGGTGAGGTCGTGAAGCTCTCGAACTGGGAGAAGGTTAACTTCCAGAACACGGCCAAGACCATGGAAAAAGGTAAAGAAGTCGGGCCCCCGACTCCCCTGGCGCCCGGCAATATGATGCCGATTTTTGTAACCGAAGGCGAGAAGTCGAAGGATGTTGAGTTCAGTTGGTCCGCGATGGCCGGTGCGGCCGGATATCGTCTGCGCATCTCACATAATCCTTACTTCTCGTCGTTGCTGCTCGATCGCAAAGTCGAGAGTCCGAGTGTGGTCGTGACGGGACTGGGGCAAGGCGCGTATTACTGGGCGATTCAGTCTTATGACGCGGCCGGCAAGGAGTCGGTGGAGAGTGAGAAGAACCGCTTCACGATCATCCCAAGGGCGGCGGAGAAAGTGGAATTGTCGCTCGATATCGATCCTTTCATCCAGCACGGACATGTGATTGAAGTAACGGGCAAGACAGAGGCAGGCGCACGCGTAATGGTGAATGGCAGGGAAGTTCCAATTGTTGCCGATGATGGCTCCTTTCACTATTTCACGCCTCCATTACCGAACGGCGAGAATATGATTACCGTGACGGCGCAGAATTCCAAAGGCGGTGTGAATACCCGTCAGGAAAAAGTCGTCATCCAGTAGTTGGTTTCAAGTTGCGGGGGACGTTTTGCGGGAGGGCAGGGCTTCGGTCGTGCCGCCAAGACCTCCAACTATGGGGCCTTAGCCCCTGAGATTTTCGATGTTCAGCACAAACGCGTTGCAGCCGTGGCAAGCGGATAATCTGAACATCCAATAAAATAGGGTCACAGCCCAAATAGAGAGAGAAGTACTCCCATGTCAAACAACGGGTTTCATAACGGAGCCTCGCGCTTTCACAATCTGCGTTCGCTGTTCAGCATGTTTTCCAGCGATCTCGCGATCGATCTCGGCACGGCGAACACGCTGGTGTACGCGCGCGGCAAAGGGATTGTGGTCAACGAGCCCTCCATCGTCGCGCTGAACAAGAACACCAACGAAGTGGAAGCCGTCGGCAAAGAAGCCAAAGAGATGCTCGGCCGCACGCCCGGCAATATCGTCGCGATCAAGCCGATGAAGGACGGCGTGATCGCCGACTTCAAAGTCACCGAAAAGATGTTGAACTACTTCATCCAGAAGGCGCACAACCGCAAGATGCTGGTGCATCCGCGAATCGTGATCGGCGTGCCCTCGGAAATTACACAGGTGGAAAAGCGCGCGGTCATGGACTCCGCCTACCGCGCAAAAGCCAGCGAGGTCTATCTGGTGGAGCAGGCCATGGTGGCTGCGATCGGCGCGGGCCTCCCGATTACGGAACCGAGCGGCAACATGGTCGTCGATATCGGCGGCGGGACAACCGACATTGCAGTCATTTCTCTGAGCGGAATTGTGTATTCGCGGTCTGTACGGATGGCGGGTAATCAGATGGACGAAGCCATCATGAATTATCTGAAGCGGAAATATAACCTGCTGGTCGGAGAACGTACCGCCGAGCAGATTAAGATGGAGATTGGTTCGGCGTATCCGTTGGACAAGCCACTGACCATGGAAATCAAGGGCCGTAACCTGATTGAAGGCGTGCCCAAGACGATCACCGTCGATGACAGCGAGATTCGTGAAGCGCTCAGCGAGTGCGTATCGACGATCATGAATGCAGTGCGAGTAGCTCTGGAACGCACCCCGCCGGAACTTTCCGCCGACATCAGCGACCGCGGTATTGTCCTGACGGGTGGCGGCGCACTTATCAAGAACCTCGACAAACGCATCCGCGAAGAAACCGGATTGCCGGTTTCCATCGCCGACGATCCGTTGTGCAGTGTGGTGCTCGGCACTGGCAAGATGTTGTCGGACTTCAAGCTGCTGCGCAAGATTTCGATCGAGTAGAAGCTTCGGGCTCCGAGCTGCGAGCTTCGAGCAGCCAACAACAGATCCTTCGCTCATCCTCGGCTTCGCCTCCGAACGCCTCAGGATGACAGTTTTTATGGGAGACGCCGATTGCGTGGTTAAGGCTTTTCCTGAGACCTGACACCTAACGCCTTAGACCTGAAGTTTATGGAAACCGTCCTCGGCCGCTACCGGAATCTGATTGTGCTGGTGGGGGTGTTGTTCGTCCAGGTGCTTGGCCTCGCGGTGCAGGTGAAGCGGACGAGCGACAGCGACTCCAGCCGGCTGATTCGAGTCTGGGCGGTCGGTGCAATTTCTCCCTTGGAAAAAGCTCTGGTCTGGACGCAGAATTCCAGCGGTAATCTCTGGCACAACTATCTCTACTTGCGGGGCGTGCGCGCGGAGAATCGCGATCTCAAGCAGCAAGTGGAACAGATGCGCATCGAGCAAGTGCGTCTGAGCCAGGATGCCGATCAGGCGAGGCGACTCCAGGCCCTGCTTGCATTCAAGGAGCAGTTCATTTCGAAGACGATGGCGGCGCAGGTGATTGGGTCTACCGGCAGCGAACAGTCGCGAGGCGTTTATCTCGACAAGGGTGAGAAGGACGGTATCAAGCCCGACATGGCGGTGATCACAGCGGACGGTGTCGTAGGAAAAGTGCTCCGCGTGTACCGATCTTCTTCGTTAGTACTGCTCATCAGTGATCAGACCAGCGGCGTCGGTGCGATTTTGGAAAAATCCCGCTTGCAAGGGATTCTTCGCGGAATGCCTTCGGGAGAAGTCGGTGTTGAACGGGTAATGAGCGACGAAGATGTGCCAGCGGGAGAGATGGTGCTCACCAGCGGCGGTGACCGCATCTTCCCAAAGGGGCTTGTCATTGGCAAAGTCACCCAGGTGACGAAGGGCGGCGATTTCTTTCTGAATATTCGCGTGAGTCCGTCGGCCAACCTGAGCAAGCTGGAAGAAGTTCTGATTGTGACCAAGATCGACGAGCGCCAAGCGCAGCCCGAACCGACTGGCCCATCGCGCGCCGCGGATATCCTGGCCGAACGCTTGCCAACCGTGCCTCCAAAGGCGCCCGATGCAGCGGCGGCGAAGCCAAGCGGAACCGCTCCCCAGGCGGGATCCGCCGCGGACGGTAAGCCCGCGCCGCCCAAGCCAAAAGCTACGGCAGCGGCGGGCGGAGCGGTGGCACCTGCGTCCCGCAAGGTGATTTCGCCCACTCCTTCTGGCGGCACAGTTGCGCCGGGCGCGGGTAGCGATGCAGCTACGGCGCCTCCGAAGGTCACGAAACCCCCAGCGGACTCTACGCCGCAAACTCCACCCCAGGACCCACCTCAATAACGTGGCCCTTACCTACACATCCGGCGAACAGGTTGAGGTCTACCGGTTTGGTATCCCCGCGACGATCTTCATTCCATTGACTGCGGTGTTTCTGCAAGCATGGCTGCCGCTGCGCCTGCCTTTCTTTTCAATTTTCGATCTTCCACTGCTGGTTACGATCAGCTTCGCGATCGCCCGCCGGAGCCAGATGGCGGGAATTTTTACGGGGGCGCTGATCGGAATTTTTCAGGACGCACTCACCCATCAGCCCATCGGCCTGTATGGAATTTCGAAAACTGTCGTTGGATTCGGTGCATCGTCACTTGGGATTAAGCTCGATGTCGAGAACGCCGGAGCTCGACTCCTGCTCACGCTGGTTTTTTACGTCGTACACGAAGTTGTGTACTTCACGATGCACGGACTCGTCGGCCAGCATGTGCAGTGGAGTTGGGCGCACGAACTGGGATCGGCAGTCGCGAACGCGGTGCTGGGAGTTTTTCTCTACGCGCTGTTGGACCGGCTCAAGCAGAGGACGTGATTGAGGGGCGAGCAATTAGCACTTAGCATGTGCCTTTTGGCCGACAGCTCAACTGCCAAGTGCCAAGTGCCAAGTGCCAACTGCCGCTCCTGCCGCGATGATTGTTCCGGCTAGGTTCACCGCTTCGTTGTTCATCCATCCGCGGCGTTGGAGCGACGCTCCGAGAAGGCTGTCAGCCAACATTCCTGCAAACCCCGCAGTCACGGGAATCCACAATTGCGCTGGCCGAACCAATCCGCAAAGCGCTGCCGATCCTGCGATCAAGAACCCGGCGATCGTTCCAGCGATGGTCCCCATGACAGTGATTCCGCCATCGGTACCGGCGGAGACAGGTTTCCAACTGGTGATCATGACCGCCGTGCGGCTATACGATTGGCCGACCTCGCTCGCGACTGTGTCGGTGGCCGCTTCAGCGAGAGTCGCGACGGTTGCCACGAGCCACATTCGATTCCCCGTCATGCCGAAAGCGGTTGCATTCATTGCGGGCACCGCGAGGTTTGCCAGGACCTGCCAGGCATTGCGTCCATCGCCTCGTTCGGCGACACCGAGTTCCTGTTTACGGCGATAGCCAAAGCGAGTCGAGATCCAGGTGAGGAGAAACAATGTCACTAGCGTGGCGAATGCCGAGGGTCCGGCGCCGGCAAAGAGCAGGAAACACGCCGCGCCGCCGGCGAACATGCCGGAGCGGTCGACTCCACGGACCACGCGGGCCAGTACGGCGAAGCACAGTGTCACCACGGCGGCTATGGCCAGTCGTTCGGGAGATGACGCCCAGCCATACGCCAGGACCATCTTCAGCATCCAAATCCTCGATGGGACGGAAGTTGCGGTAGAACAGCCTCCGCCATACTATATTTCGGGCCTCGGTTTCCACCACCGCTGCCGGTAGGGCTTGTCCTCTGGATTCGCCCCGTAATCTGGCGGTGGAGTGTCCACGACAGTAGGCTACACTTCTGTACGCTTGGCGGAGTTTTGTTTTTGTGGGACTGACAGTCAAAGGCGCCGGATGAGAGTGTCCGGCCCACGTTCATAAAGATTTTTCGGGGAGCTACAAATGGCGGCTTCGGTCTGGTCTGGTTATCTGACATTTGGACTCATCTCCATGCCGGTGCGTTTGTTTTCGGGCGCGCGCAGCAATGGCATCTCGTTCAACCAGCTTCATCGCACGGACCACCAACGGGTGAAACAGCAACTCATTTGTCCGGCTGACGGCCAGGTGCTGGAGCGCACTGACATCGTCAAGGGTTACGAGTTCCGCAAAGGCGAATACGTGATCATCGAGCCCGAGGAGATCAAGAAAATCGAGCCGCGGACCGCGAAGACCATGGAGATCCTGGAATTCGTGAAGTCGAACGACGTCGACCCCGTCTACTTCGAGTCGTCGTACTACATGATGCCGGAGGAAGCAGGCCGGCGTCCGTATGCGCTGCTGACCAAGGCACTCGAGGAAAGCGAATATGTCGCGATCGCAAAACTGACCATGCACAACCGCGAGTACACGGTGTTTTTGCGGCCGCATAAGGGCGGGATGATGCTGCACACCATGTACTACAAAGAAGAAGTGAAAGAGATCGAGTCCTTCGGCGCGCCCGACGTCGAGATCAAGGATGCGGAATTGAAAGTCGCGCACCAGCTCATCGAAGCGCTTGCCGACGACTGGGATCCGGACAAGTACCACGACACGTTCCAGGACAATCTGAAGAAGATGATTGAGACCAAGCTCGAGGGTGGAGAGGTGCAGGAAGTCGAGCAGCCGAAGAAGTTGGCCCCGGTGATCGACCTGATGGCGGCGCTGAAGGAAAGCCTGGCGCAGACCAAGAAGCCATCAGCATCGGAAAAGGTCGAGGCGCCGGCAAAGTCGCGGAAGAGCCGGTAGTTCGTGCGTGGGTCTGCGTGGTAAGCGAAACAGAGTCTCGACCATCGGCAGACGCCGCATCCAACCGAGAGTGCGAGCGAGGATCCGGGACGGAGAACGGCGAATCGCGAGGACGGCCCCGGATCAACCGACGGCCAGCGACCAACGACCTGTTTCCGCTACAATATCCCTTCCGTCGATGGGCGACCCTTTTTCATCGGAGTGCGAATGAAGCGGTTTCTGTGGCTGTGTGTGATCGTGGTTTTGTTCCTGATTTGTACCGGATGTGGCGACACTTTCCGTCCGGTGATTATCCCGAATCCGCCCAAGTTTCCTGATCCTCGCGCCAGCCATTCCGTGGTGGTGATCAGCGACAACAACACCCAACCCGCTCCCAATCCCACGCAAAGTGACCGTGGAAGCGTGATGTCCATTGACGTTTCGGGAGACACCGTCGTCGGAATCGCGGATGTAGGCCTGCACCCGGTGCATGCGGTGCAACAGACGGCGAATCAGGTTCTGGTGGTCAACCAGTCGGTGCCGGACGCGATTGGCGACTCATTGACCAGGGTCCTGTTCTCGAACAATTCGATCTCGAATACCACCACGATCACGCTGCCGCCGAACTCGGCGCCGAATTTCGTGGCGAGCACGGAGTCTACCGTGGTCTATGTTTCGCTGCCGGGATTCACGCCGCCTTCATTGGCGGTGGTGAATACGTCAAGCAGCACAGTCGCCACGCTCCCAGTTGGAGACAATCCCGCGGCGGTCGCCGAGACCCCCGACGGGAAGAAAGTATACGTCGCCAATCAGGGCAGCAATTCGATTAGCGCCTTCAACACGATTGACCGCTCGTTGAGGCCGATCGACACGACGCTTTTCCCGAATCCGTTTAGCCAGCCGCACTGGGTGGTTGTGCGCTCTGATAATCAGAGAGTGTATGTGTTGAACACGGACGGATCGCTGGTCACGATCGATCCTACATCGAACGGGGGAATAACCGACAAGGTGATCGCGAACACCCCGAACGTGGGCGTGGACAGTCCATACATGCTCTATGACGGGCACTTGAACCGGTTGTATGTTCCGTCCGGAAACCAGTTGATAGTTCTGGATGCCACGCCAAGCACTCCGCAAATTTTGAAGACGGTTCCACTTCCTGACTTCACCCTTCTCGGGTTGGATCCAGTTCCGGCTACGGCAGTTGCCGTCGCGGCGTTGCCGGACGGAACTCGAGCCTATGTTGCGTCGGTGCCATCCTCGAAGACTAAACTCCTGCCGAGCCAGGCGAGTATTTCCTCGGTTGCGGGGAACGGCACGACCGCGACCTACACCTATACGCTCGTGTCAGGGCATGACCTTACCCCGGGTGTGGTGGTGACGATCTCAGGCACTGGCGCGGGTTTTGACGGGACCTTCCAGGTAGCGGGTGTTTCCACCACGGGATGCGATCCGGGTAGCGTGTGTTTCCAGGTTGCCAATTCCGTGAAGGCAGCGAAAACAGCGGTTGCTGGAACCGCTGTCGGTAACAACATGTTTCCGCAAGTCACGGTTGTGAATACGTCGGGCAACACCGTGAAGACCACGGCTGCAATTCCGGGCTTTTCCACGGCTGCGCCCTTTTCGCCGCCCATCTGCTCGATCACGCGCTTTCCCTTCACCATGGCCGCCGGCGGAGACAGTTCGCGAGTTTACCTGGCGAGTTGCGATGGCGGAAACGTCAATGAGATTGACACGTCCACGGATCTGTATCTTCTGAACCTTCCGGCGCCAGCGAGTTCGCGCAAGCCGAACGTTGGCAACCAGCCGCCGCCGCAGAATCCCGTGTTTATGATCGCGGGACCATAGAAGCCACCAGGGTCCCGCCGCTGCCTGTTCGGCGGCGAAACCCCGCATGACGCTGTCGCTGGGTTGAATCTACTTCGTGCCCCCGAAATTACAGTTACCCGGGTCAGGCTCATCAATGCGGCCCGCCTGCCCTGCGGGAACGAGTCGGATCGCGATGGCGTCGGCCTCAACCGCGCCTTCGTTTCGCACGATGTGAATGTGGCTGCCGCCGTGATCAACAAACGTCATTCCCGCTGTGTAGACGTGCGGCGTGCAGGTTGGATCGTCCGCCTGATACTGCGTGATCGCTCCTGCCGTAACAAAGATCAGCGTGTGGCCCGGATGGGTGTGCCAGCCTGTGGTTCCCCCCGCCGCCCAGACATTGCTAAAGACACCCCCGTCAGAAAGCCCTTTCGTCCGCTGTCTGGACTTCCAGACAGTATGCTTCGGAGGGGGAGTCCCGACCGGCACCTTGACCACGTTTAAGACATCGAATTCATCGAATTGACCCTGAACGACCGCCGTGCTTGTGAATCCCTGGCTCCCTGTCGCTTGGGCGTTTCGAGGATTAACCGCAACAACCACAACCAAGGCGCCGAATAAGCCTAACCACGGTAACTTCTTTTGCATATGGAACTCCTTTTTTCTCATTAGCGTCGGGAGAAGGAGACGCGCGGTCACGATGGGGCAATTTGGTGGGTACAGTCAAACGGCATTGTGCCGAATTGCCCGCATTGCGGTGGAATGCCGTGCTTTGCGGTGCCAGTCGCGCTACAATCGTGCTCCCCGGGTTCGCGGCAACCGCGGACCAATCAGGAGAACGCGATGGGCGAACCATCCCTGGGCACCCCGCGATCCGAACCACCCACCGATGACCGGCTGGATTCCTGGAAAGAAATCGCGGCCTATCTGAACCGCGATGTGACCACGGTCCAGCGCTGGGAGAAGCGGGAGGGGATGCCCGTTCACCGGCATCTGCATGACCGGATGGGCTCCGTTTACGCCTTCAGTGCGGAGCTGGATGTCTGGCAGAATAGCCGCAAGCTGCGTTTGGAGGCGGAAGAGAGACGGCAGGAGGACCAGCAAAAAGCGGAAACGCCAGTCCCTTCAGAAGGTAAAGGCGAGACAACGCCCACTCGGCAACGCTGGGTTGTTCTAGCTGCATTAGCCGCACTAGTTTTGTTCGCCGCCATCTACTTTGTAGCTCGCAGCCGCACCAAGGGTGCACATTCACCTACGATCAGCTCAGTTGCGGTACTCCCTCTTAAGAACCTGTCGGGCGATCCAACCCAGGAATACCTTGCCGACGGGATGACCGAGGAACTCATCGGACGGCTTTCCAGCATCCACAATCTGCGCATTATTTCGCGTACCTCGGTGATGCAGCTCAAGGAGACGCACCTCTCCATACCGGAAATTGCCAAAATGCTCCGCGTGGACGCCATTGTCGAAGGGTCGGTGAAGCGGGAAGGGAATCGGATTCGTGTCACCGCCCAGTTGATTCGCGCGTCGACCGACGATCATTTTTGGTCTGAATCTTACGACGGCGATTTGCGAGACGTCCTCGCTCTCGAGGGCGAAGTGGCGCAAGCGATCGCTCGAAAAGTGGAGGTTACGGTCACCGGGCAGGAAAACAAGCGCCTTACCGCGGTTCGTTCGGTTGCGCCTGAGGTATATCAGAGCTACCTCAAAGGAGTGTTCACTTTGGAGAACAGCGTCACTAAAGCTGACCTGGAGAAGAGTGTTGGCTATTTTGACGAGGCAATCAACAGAGACCCCACATTTGCTCCTGCTTACGTCGGTTTGGCTCAGACGTACGACAATCTTGGCACTGTTTTCGTGGGCGTTTCCCCTGCTGAAGTACGTCCAAAGCTGATCCGCGCAGCCAGGAAGGCGCTGGAACTAGATCCCCAACTTGCGGATGCGCACGTTCTGTTGGCGGATGTATACCAGAAACAATGGCAGTGGGACGAGGCCGAGGCCGAATACAAGCGTGCGCTCGAACTGAGTCCGAGCGACGCTTCTGCGCAAGCCAACTTTGCCGACTGGATGATGTGCCAGGGACGTACCGAGGAGGCGCTGGTCTGGGCTCAGGGGGCCCGAGAGCATGACCCGCTTGCCGTTTCCGGCCTTACGATCGGATGGATTCTGTTTCAGGCTCATCGCTACAACGAGGCAATACAAGAGATACGCAGCGTGTTGGCGGCAAAACGGGACGATCCCGACGCTCTCTATACACTCGCATTCCCACTAATCGCCAACGGTCAAGCCGAAGAAGCAATTCCCGAACTGGAGAAAGTAGTTTCTGCTTCTGACCGTAGCCCAGGCTCTATCGAGTTACTGGCGACCGCATATGGGCGTGCTGGGCACCGCACGGAAGCGCTTCGTCTGATCGATGAACTGAAGCGACGCCGACAGAATGCTTTTGTTCCCGCTGGCGCATTTATTAACCCTTACATGGCACTCGGTGACCATGAGCAGGCCTTCATCTGGTTTGAGCGCGCGTATCAGGAGAAGTCCAATATCCTGCAATTTCTCAAGGTGCATCCCTTCTTCGATCCGGTCCGCAATGACCCGCGCTTCATAGACCTGGTCCATCGCGTTGGGCTTGACCGGGATTACTAGGTGCGCGGCACCTCGTGGGTACAACTGCCGCGCAACGTCTTGTTTCGTCGACATCCGGAGTGTCAAATGTTTTGACAAAGATGTGACACGGGCCCATATCAAACCTTCCGGGCCCGAATCAAACCCTTCAGAAGCGCTGAAGACAGAATCTTCCGAAAGGAAGTCAGCCCTCCCTTTCACAGCGCTTCGAGGGGTGATTATGTTCAGTTTGGACGTGGAAAAAATTGGGGATGTCGCGGTAGTTCATTGTGAAGGCCGGATTGTGCGCAGCGAGGCAGCGTTCCGGTTACGCGATGCGGTTACACAGCAACGAGAAGTTCGTGCCGTTGTCCTCGACCTATCCGCCGTGAACGCGCTGGAAGGCGGTGGCCTAGGCATGCTGCTTTTTCTGAAGACGTGGACTCGCGAGCATGACATTGAATTTAAGGTCTTTGGTCCTGCCGGGCGCGTCCGGCAAAACCTGGAACGCGCTGTCTGCGCGCTCGCAGTCGAGATCGCGGACATGGGAGAAATTCAGGCGCTCCTGGCCTACATGCCGAAAGATGTGCCGAATAGCCACCAGACGACGGCGTGATGCAGGATTTGTAATCAGCCGGTGAAGGATTGGAAGAAACAACTCGAAGAGGAACTCGGACCACTAACGACTAACCACTGACCACCGACCACTGACCACTGCTTGTCATCCCGCGACGGCGTGCTGTGCGACTCCGCTGTGGTGATAGCGCAGGGCGACGTTCATGAAGACGGTTCCACTGGCGGTCTTGAAGCACATCACTAGAGCTTCGGTATCTTCGCTGCTTTTGGTGCCGTGTTCGGACGTGTGGAGATGCGGAGGATGTACCCGGAAATGGAATCCCTGGTCGTTGAGTGTCGTAACCGCGTTTCCGATCACCTGGTTGGCAAGTTCGCAGACCGTTTCTCGAACCAGGTCTTCGGTTTGGGGCAGTTCTTCTCCGGCCATGCAGCTGGCGACCTTTACCGCTACTTCGGGCTCGAGGTCAAAAATGATTCGCCCTTCGATGTCTCCGGTCAGGCAGATTTCGGCGGCGACGCCGTGGCGTCGGTAAGCCTCTTCTTCCATGCTCAGATTTTCGACGGACAGGGGACTTTGCAGCCCCTGGGCAAGGACCGCATCCGCCGAGTTGATGAACGGCTGGATCAAC
>DATMNN010000003.1:0-4359 GCA_035569025.1 Terriglobales bacterium | reverse complement strand
ATGTACGCCACGGGTCTATCAAGCGCGTGGCGTCGGGCGTGGGAGAAGGTTCAGTGGCGGTACAGTTCATTCATCAATATTTGAGCAAGGTATAAAGCATAAATGGTCGATAAATCAGAACTCCGTCGTATACCGTCGTTCTCCGATCTGCCGGACGATCAGCTCGAATGGTTCCTGGCAAATTCGCAGGAAGTCCACTTGTCGGCTGGAGACTGCTACGTACGCGCCGGTGATCCAGCGGACACGATGTTTGTGATTCTCGAGGGCGAATTCCAGTGGCGAGGCGAAGTGGGCGGCGAGATGATCTCGTTTACCAACATTCCGGGCTCGGTGACCGGCGCGCTGCCTTTCTCCCGGATGAAACAGTTCACGATTACCGCAAGGGCTTCGACAAACGGCCGGATACTGAAGTTTCCGGCCTCGCGATTCCCCGAGCTGGTCGTGAAGATGCCGGAGCTTACCACGCGGCTGGTCGGATTCATGTCCGACCGGATTCGGGAGGCGACACGCATCGAACAGCAGAGAGACCGGCTGGTTTCGCTGGGGAAACTGTCGGCGGGGCTGGCGCACGAACTCAACAATCCCGCGTCGGCCGCGAAACGTGCCACCAGCCAGTTGCGCGACGTGCTGAAGAAAATCGGCGACGCGAGTCAGGAGTTGGGAAGGCGTTCCCTAACGCCCACGCAGAGAGCGGAAATCGACAAGCTGGTGGTTGCGTTCACCAACCAGGACATTGTGCCGCCCGACGCGCTGACGATCAGCGACCTGGAAGACCAGATTGACACACTCCTGCGCAGTCACGGACAGAATGACTTGTGGCAACTGGCAGCAGAGTTGGCGCGAAAAAATATTCGGCCGGAGGCGCTCGAATCGCTGTTCGCAAATCTGGAACCCGACACCGCGCGGGCCGCTCTAGTAAAGATCGCGGCATCGGTGGAAGTAGCAAGCCTGCTGCACGAAATTGAAAGCAGCACCTCCCGGATTTCAGACTTGGTGGGCGCGATCAAGGAATACACCCACATGGACCAGGCGCCGGTGCAGAACGTGGATGTCGTCAAGGGGCTGGAGACCACGTTGACCATCCTGAATCACAAGTTGAAGAAGGGCGTCACGGTGAAGCGCGAGTACGAGAGCGGGAAGCTGCTCGTGAATTCCTTTGGCAGTGAACTCAACCAGGTCTGGACCAATCTCATCGACAACGCTATTCACGCCATGAATGGGCAAGGCGAACTTCGCATCCGAACGTGCCGTGACGACAAGGGTGTAGTGGTGGAAATCGGCGACAACGGTCCCGGAATCCCGCCGGATGTAGAGCCGCACATCTTTGAACCGTTCTTCACCACCAAGGGTGTCGGAGAAGGAACGGGACTCGGCCTGGACACCGCACAACGCATCGTCAAGAAACACCAAGGCCACATTTCAGTCGAGTCACAGCCCGGCGACACACGCTTTGAGGTATGGCTGCCGCTGGCGGATGGTTCTGTTTAGGAAGTTCGTCCAACTGGTTATGTTGGCGTAATGCGACCATATCGTTCAGTCTGTCCCCGCATGGTTATTGAGTGAAGCCAACTCGCCCTTGCCGAATCATCCTGGAAAAGTCGGGACTGTTGCCGGCCGCTCTGGCTGCGTCGTTGATGTGGGCTTGTTGTCTGAGGGCTTTGAGTGTCAGACCTCCGCTGACAAAGTCGTTGCGTTCGTACATCATTTCGTCCATTTTCCCGTTGAGCAGGATGCGCCAGTCAAGGGTTGTGCTGGCCTGCCGTGCGTCAGCGACGGAGCCCGCGATGTTGGTGGTGCAGTTGTTGGTCAACGCGTTGTACCACTCCGGATGAACGTGGAGACTGTTGGCGCGCGCGAAGTAGTCGAGGAAGACTTTGCGGGCCAACGCTGGAGTGGCTGCGGTACGAAACAGATAGACCTCCTCGTGCTGGCGGTAATTGGTTCGCAGGCGAATAACATCGCGCTCATCGCTGGCGATATAGGTAAGGGCGTACTGACGAAAGAATCCGCGGATGGCAGAGTAGACCTGGCCAGCCCGGTTGCGGGTTTCGATCGACATGGCGACGTGGCCTTCGTCGCCGAAATCAAAACTGACGATGGGATGAGCGATCCAGGGTGAGCCCCACCATGTAATGAACAGATCCGCGCCGCGAAGATGCTGGAGATTGTAGGAGCGGGTCTGCCATTGGCAAGTGTAGTCGCCCTCCGTGCGATAGTCGCAGAAACGGAAGTTGTGGATGGTGACCTGGTCCCCGTTGATGTCGGCATAGGCTGTGGCCGTTTTGTCCAGTTCCCAGTCCAGATCGTTCGAAGGCTTGATCGAGAGCCACCACATGATCACGATTACGAATCCTGTAAACGCTACGGCTAGTCCCTTACTTCCTCGACGCAAGAACCACATCGCGGCCAGGACGAGCACAAGATAGAACACTGCTAGGGGTATCCGCAATGACGGGAAAGGCAAATCGAAATAGATTGCAGCCGCCGCCCAGACGGTGATCAGTAGGGCGACGAGGATTGAGAAGGCAAACGCGAAAATCCTTATCCGTCGCACAGTCACTCCTGTGTGTCACTCAGTGTTCAATGTTTTCGCTTGGCCTTACCGGGCCGCTCTTTTTTCTGCTTGGATTTCGGATTCGGAGTTCAACGGTAGATGGACTGAAACGAGGCGCTTTTCCGGCCATGGCACGGTCATTATATTCTCACCCGATGGAACAGCCCCGGCTGAAGTCGCCCCTCCCGGCCAGCCTTCTCCCACACCCCGTCTCTACCTTGACACGCATCCAACCACAGTGGACCTCCGCTGGTGGTTTAGAATCAGGCTAGTCAGTCACTTCCAACGGAACCGGATTTCGGACAGACGATTGCTTCTGTAGACGGCGAGCTGTGGCTATCAAACTGAAAATTCCGACAGCGGGGCGCGGGGCGAAGGGCGGCAAGGGCCTTCTGCCACGGGATCCGATTGTCCGGGCGGCGCTGCTGGCGTTTCTAACGATTTCCCTGGTGGTCGTGGGATTCTTTTCCTACTGGTATGTAAAGTACGACCGCATTATTGAGCAGCGGTTTCGTGATCCGGTGTTTGCCAGTTCGGCGAAGATTTACGCCGGGCCTCGGGTTGTGCGGGTGGGATCGTCGTTTACGGTTCGCGACATGGCTGCGGAGTTGCGCCATGCGGGATACAGCGAGAAGGATGGCGAGTCTCTTCTGGGTGCGTATCACGTGCGTGGAAGCGCGATCGAAGTGTTGCCGGGGCCGGAGTCGTACCACAGTCCGGAGCCGGCGACGATCACGGTCGCGGATGGAAAGGTTTCCGAGATCAAGAGCCGGTCGGCGGGCGATCTGGCGGCGTATGAGCTTGAGCCGCAGCTGATCACTTCGCTCTTTGACGCGGAACAGCGGTCAAAGCGGTCGCTGGTGAAGTACGACGACATCCCCCAGATGATGGTGGATGCGGTGCTGTCCATAGAAGACCGGCGGTTCTTCCAGCACAACGGCGTCAACTTTCTGCGACTGGCGGAAGCTGCCTGGATTGACTTCACGCATCAGCGGCATCAGCAGGGCGGATCGACGATCACGATGCAGCTTTCGCGCGCGTTTTTTCTTTCTCCCGAGAAAACGTTCAAACGCAAACTGATCGAGATGTTGATCGCGGTACAGCTGGAACAGAAATTTTCCAAACAACAGATCTTCGAGTTTTATGCCAACCGGGTCGATCTCGGGCAACGCGGCTCGTTCACGATTTCGGGACTGGCAGAGGGCGCGCGGTCGTATTTCAATAAAGACCTGAAGGATGTGACGCTGCCAGAAGCGGCACTGCTCGCGGGATTGATCCAGGCGCCGAGTTACCTGTCGCCTTATCGGCATCCGGAGCGGGCGCTGGAGCGTCGGAATACGGTGATCGAGGCGATGGCCGAGAATCACGTCATCACGCGCGAGCAGGCGGACAAGGCGAAAGCGGCGCCGCTGAAGCTGGCGCCGCCCAACGTCGAGGCCAGCGACGCTCCTTATTACGTTGATATGGTGCGCGACGCGGTCATCAGCAAACTGAATGAGCGCGAGTTGAACGATCAGTCCTACCGCATCTACACGGCGCTCGATCCGGAGTTGCAGCGCGCGGCGGCGGCGGCGGTCGAGACCGGGATCAAACTGGTCGACGATCAGGTCACCAAGATGCGCACCAAGAAGGTGAAGGTCGGCAAGAACAAGTTTGAAACCACCGTCGCGCCGGGGCCGCAGGCACAGGTGGCGCTGGTGGCGATGGATCCGCATACCGGCGAAATCAAGGCGCTGGTGGGCGGACGCAATTACGGGATGAGCCAGTTGAATCATGCGTTGGCCAAGCGGCCGACGGGATCGATC
>DATMNN010000002.1:0-6312 GCA_035569025.1 Terriglobales bacterium | reverse complement strand
GTCCCTCGAAAATGCGCTTCGCCGTTTCAAGCGAAAGGTACAGCAGGAAGACATCATCAAGGAAGTGAAACGTCACTCCTTTTACCTTAAGCCGGGCGAAAAGAAACGCGTGAAGGAAGCGCTGGCCAGAAAGCGTAGCCGTAAAAAGGCACGCAAAGAAGCAGATTGATTGACCCGGGCCGTCGCACTTCGTGGGACGGCCCGTTTCCCCGATTCACCTTTTCATTCCGCTGTCCGGGTCTTTTATTTGTTGTGCCAAGCGAGTCACTTCGCATGGTGGGCCGAACCCAGGGAACAACATTGAGGGGGAGAAAAATCCCCTGCGCACGTCGGGGCCGAATCCTTTCCCCATTTCGGTTTCTCCGTGAGGCGCAGGGATGGGGAATGGAGTGCCTCTCGCATGGAATTCCAGGACAAGCAGTTGAAGTGCGTGGACTGTGGCGCGGATTTCGTGTTTACAGCCGGTGAACAGCTATTTTTTTACGACAAGCAGTTCAAGAACGAACCCAAGCGCTGCAAGAACTGCAAAGGGAAACGAGTCGCCGTGCTCGGCGCGGTCCATGGACAGCCGCACATGAAGACCGAGACTCGCACAAGTTGCTCCCAATGCGGTAAGGAGACGACGGTTCCATTCCGTCCGACCCAGGGGCGGCCGGTACTTTGCCGAGAATGTTTTCAGAGTAAACGGCAAGTCGCAAGCGCCTGATCTTCCTGAGAAGCAAGCGATTCGGCGAGACGGCTTCTAACCCGTCTTGCGTGGGGAGGTTTGTGTCCCCTCGCCCATCATGTGCTGCCGCTTCCGCTTCGCGTCTTCATGACGCACGAGCAGAGCCTCGACCTGGCGCAGCAGATCGCGCGTACCAAGCGGCTTGATCAGCAGCGATTCCGAGTTTTCTTCTCCCCAGTGGTCACCCGAAGGCGGGTAAGCGGTGAGTAGGGCCGTGGCGGGATCATAACTCTGACTCCGGGCGGCCAGAATGATTTTCAGCCCCGCATCCTCCGTCTCCATTCGTAAGTCGCTAATCACCATCTGGTAAGTGCCGGATTCCAGTCGACTGAGCGCTTCCGATGTGCTGGCCGCTGTCTCCACTTCGAATCCGTGGAATTCCAAGACCGCCTTCAGCGTAAGAAGAACGGCAAGATCGTCGTCGACTAGGAGGATACGACGTCTCATGTGCACCTCAGGGAGATGCAAAACAGCACAGAAAAATCGAAGGCGCCGGAAAGGAGTGTCCGGCCCGCACTCGGGTAGTATAGGAGCGTGGCCAGCTTCTACATAGAAAATTTTGGCTGCCGCGCCACCCAGGCAGACGGCGCCGCGCTCGAAAACCAGTTTCTGGAGCGGGGATTGGAGCGCGCCCACGCCGCGCGCAACGCCGAAATCGTGGTCCTCAATACCTGCACCGTCACCGAAGGCGCGGACAAGGATGCCCGCGCATCGATCCGTCGCGTGCGGCGGGAGAATCCCGGCTGCCGCATTCTTGTCACCGGCTGTTACGCGCAACGCGCGCCTGAGGAACTTGCTGCGCTGCCGGGCGTGAGTTGGGTCGTGGGGAACTCGCACAAGCACCTGGCGGCGGAGATCGCGACGTCGGGTCGATCTTCCAGTCCCGGCTTCGTTCCTCTCACGCAACTTTCCGCCGGCCTGCGGGCTGGTGATCACGGTCTGCAAACCAGCGCGGACATCATCGTCGGCGACATTTTCGCGCATACCGAACTGTTGGCCGCTCCGGTGTTTGACGCGGCGAACGAGCGCACCCGGCCCAACCTCAAAGTGCAGGACGGATGCGACAACCGTTGTTCGTTCTGCGTGATTCCTTCGGTGCGCGGTCAAAGCCGGTCGTTGCCGCTGGAACGCGTACTCGCCGAAGTGCGGACGCTGGCGAGCGCCGGTTATCGCGAGGTCGTGATCTCGGGGATAAACCTCGGGCGGTGGGGAAGGGACTTGGAGAGCAGCCATCAGCCTTCAGCCGTCAGCTTTCAGCAGTCAGGTTTCCGATTCGAGCATCTCGTGCGCTCGGTCCTGGATCACACTTCCATCGAAAAACTCCGCATCAGCTCCGTCGAACCGATGGACTGGAGCGATGAACTCATCGCATTGATAGCGAATTCTTCGCGGATTGCCAAGCATGCGCATGTCCCGTTGCAATCAGGCAGCGATGCGGTCCTGCGTCGCATGCATCGGAAGTATCGTCCCTGGCATTATCGCGAGAAGATTCTGAAGATTCGCGCCGCGATGCCAACGGCCGCGATCGGAGCCGATGTTATGGTCGGCTTTCCGGGCGAGACCGAAGCCGAGTTCTCCGAGACGCGGCGCATGGTAGAAGAGCTCCCGTTCACCTATCTGCACGTGTTCACTTACTCCGCTCGTCCGGGAACACCGGCGGCAGGGCAACCCAATCAGGTTCCGGTCGCGGTCGCCCGCGAGCGAAATTCTGTGATGCGGGAGATCATCAGTGAGAAAAAAGCTGCGTTCATGCGCGCCCAGGCTGGCAGCACCCTGGAAGCGATCACTCTCAGCGCGGGTAGCGACACTTTCACCGAGGCTCTGACCGACAACTATCTGAAAATGAAAATCCCCGGCCGATGGCAGCCGAATCAATGGGTGAAAGCGCGGATCGAACGCGCACACGTAGATTCACTGGACGGACTCGTATTGCAGGCCGCCTAGTAGTTTGCCGAAAGACTCTGCTTTTGGGTGGCGCAGCGGTTCACCGCTGCGGTAAGCGCTTTGTTTTCGACTTGGGCTTCAGCCACCGAGGTACGCGCCGCAGGCTCTTTCAGCAAGCCGCTTAGCGGTGGTAAGTGGGATGTTAGGCCGACTCATGCTAGGGTCTTAGTCAAACCGGAGGTCCTCGTGAAGTTGCTAAGTCCCGCTTTACTCCTCATGGCTGGTTGCGCATTTCTTACGCCCCCGCTGACCGCCGAGGAGAAGTCGCCTCCGCCCCAAGCTGGCTCCGTCGCAACTTTTCGGTCGCAAGCGCGAGTCGTGCTGGTGGACGTGATTGTCACCGACTCGAAAGGCCAATTCGTGCCCGGCCTGAAGGTCGAAGACTTCACCGTGCAGGAAGATCACAAGGCGCAGCGAATCTCCGGCTTCAACGTATATCGCTACCAGCCACCGCGAGCCTTGCCGCCGATGCAGTTGCCTCCCAACCAATACACCAATTTCACCCAGCAGGAGCCGGGCGGGGCGGTCACGATCCTGATGCTGGATACCTTGAACACCGCACTGGTGGACCAGGTCTATGCCCGCAAGGCGATGGCCCAGTTCCTCCAGCGCCTGCCACCGGGCCAACGCGTCGGTTTGTTCATTCTGAGTGACCATCCGCACATGGTGCAGGGTTTCACAAGTTTGTCGGATGCGCTGATCGCAGCGAGTAAGTCATTGAGTCCTGAGTTGTCGGTATTTGCGGACTCGGGTCAGGGGGCGTACGGGGAAATGACCGGCGACATCCGCTTCAAGCTCACGCTCGCCACCTTGAACGCTCTGGCGCGGTCCGTCTCCGGTTTTTCGGGCAGAAAGAACCTGCTCTGGCTGTCGGGACACTTTCCCCTACGCCTGGATGAGGAATATGTCTCCAACAATCGCGCTGGTTTCGGAGGGCACTACTCCGCGGAGGTACAGGAAACAGCCGCTCTGCTGGCTGCGTCGCAAATCGCCGTTTACCCGGTCGACGTAAAAGGCCTGGGCGCAGCCCAGGATAGTTTCGCGGAAGACGACCTCGCGCGCGAGACCGGCGGCAAAGCATTCTACGGAACCAATGCTGTCGACGACGCCTTGTTGCGTGGACTGCAGCAGGGGTCGGACTACTACACGCTGGCCTATTCTCCCGAAAATCACAAATGGGACGGCCGCTATCGCAAGATCGAAGTGAAACTCGCGCAGAAGGGATACAAACTGACCTTCCGCCGCGGCTACTACGGTAACGAAGAGAAGCCGTTCACCGGAGACGAAGCGGCGCGGGCGCTGGCGACCGCGATGCAACCGATGGTGCCCGTTTCCACCATGCTGCTGGTGAAAGCGCAGGTGCTGCTGCCCGACAGCGAGCACAAAACTGTACGGATTGACTATGCAGTCGATTCCCACGACATCAGTTTTGCCGACACCGCCGACCAGAAAAAACACGCTGCGGTGGATTTCATGTCGGTTGCATGGGGAGGCGATTTCAAGAGCGCAGGATTTTCCACGGACACGATCGAAGCCGATTTTCTGCCCACCGTCTATCAGCAGATCATGCAGACCGGTTTCCCCGCCCACCAGGAACTCAATCTGAAGCCGGGTACTTACACATTGCGGCTCGGAGTGATCGACCGGGGAAGCCAGAAAATCGGAACCGTAGATGTGCCGATCACGATCAAGGCGACGGAAGCTGCGAAGAATTGACTAGAGACTGAAGTAACGGCAGAAAAATACGCGGAAGGCCAACAACGTCATTGACCTGCATCGATTTGCGGAATAGGATTGTCGGAAATCGTCCAAATTGCAGGAGTGATCCCCGACCATGTCACAGACGGCGCTGAGGTCAGCTTTAAGTATAGTGCTGGCGATGCTTGTACCTGCGCAATTATTGGCGGGAGACTCAGCATCGGCAATGGTTTACTCAAATGGTACCGCTTGGGTGAATGGCAGCACGGTCCCCAAATCTGCGGCGCTTTTTAACGGCGACCTGGTGCAAACCCGGCCGGACTCCACCGCCAATTTGAGCGCGAGCGGTTCGAGCGTGATGGTACTGGCGGACTCGCTGGTGAAATTCCAAGGATCGGGAGTCGAGATCGAGCACGGTTCGGTACGCGTGAGTACGGCTCATGGCCTAGCGACCCAGGCTGGCGAAGTGATCGTGAAGCCCGCGGGCAGTGCCTGGACAGAGTTTCAGGTCACCGATGTCGACGGGACAGTTCAGATCGTAGCCAGCAAGGGAGATTTAACGGTCCAGGATACCCAAGGCACGACCACGGTTCAGGAAGGTCAGCAGACTACGCGCGACGACACATCGAGTCCCGAGAAGAAGAAAAAGCGGAAGCGTCGCGGAACAGGCGCAGCGACCGCAGCCGGCGGCGGAATATTGAGCTCCACCGCAGCCCTCTATACCGGTATTGCGATTGTGGGCGGAGTCACGACCTGGGTGCTGGTTCAGGGCGATGATCCTCTCAGCCCGGCTTGTCCTACGCCGAACTGCCAATGAGTTTCCTGGGCGACTGAACTCATGTCGCGTTACGTCTCCTACCGGGATTTCGACTGGGTGCTGATGACGTTTGTGCTCATCATCTGCGCACTCGGTGTTGTCCAAATCCACAGCGCCACGGAACATACCAAGTTTGCCGGCGCACATATCCGGCAGATTTATTGGGTGGTTGCCGGTGTGGGTGCGATGTTTCTTGTTAGCCTGATCAACTATCAGGCTCTGCTGGAAAGAGTTCACTGGTTCTACATCTTTGCGTTGGCGTCGCTGATTGCAGTCCGGCTTTTCGGCGAGAAATATCTGGGCGCCAGGCGCTGGATCAAGCTGCCGCACAGCGTACATTTTCAGCCCTCGGAATGGGTCAAGCTGATCCTGATTCTGGCGGTGGCCAAGTACTTTGCGGATCTTCAGCAGCGCGAGCTTTCCTGGTCTGACTTCTTCAAGGCAGGGGCGATTGTTGGCTTCCCCATGCTGCTGGTCCTTGCCCAACCGGACTTAGGCACCGCCCTGACCTATATTCCGATCGCGATCATGGGCCTTTTTCTGGGCGGATTGCGCGTGGGGCAGGCGTTGCCGGTCGTCTTGTTGGCGGCGGCACTGATCGGCGCCGTTTTCTTTTCCGAACGGGTTCATATTCTTAAACCGTATCAAAAAGAACGGCTTACGAGTTTTCTCAATCCGGATGCAGACCGTCAAGGCTCCGGATACCAAGTGAACCAGTCCCTGATCGCGGTCGGATCGGGGGGCATCTGGGGAAGTAGCCAGGGCTCGCAAACTCATCTTGCGTTCCTGCCCGTGCCGCAAACCGATTTTATTTTTGCGGCTTTTGCAGAGGAACACGGGTTTGTAGGTGCTCTGGGGGTGCTGCTGTTATACTTCATAGTGCTGATGCGTTTGACCCAGAACGCTCAAACGGCGCCCGACCGCGCTGGAGCATTTCTGGTGATGGGCGTGGTGGCTGTGCTTAGCTTCCACGTTTTAGTCAACGTAGGCATGGTGGTTGGCTTTATGCCGGTCACCGGAATACCCCTGCCGCTCATGAGTTACGGCGGGTCTTCTGTTTTGTTTATGTTTCTGGCGCTGGGGATGGTAATGAACGTCCGGATGCGCCGTTTCGTGAACTAGCGGA
>DATMNN010000001.1:0-17423 GCA_035569025.1 Terriglobales bacterium | reverse complement strand
CCCACCGCGCAAATCATGCCCAAGCCCGTAATGACGACCCGCCGCGCCAAATTACTTGCCTGCCTTCGCGTGTTTGCCGATGTAGTCGATCGCATCGTTGACGGTGCGGATCTTTTCGGCGTCTTCGTCGGGAATTTCGATATCGAAGGCTTCTTCAAAAGCCATGACCAGTTCGACAGTGTCCAGCGAGTCGGCTCCCAGGTCGTCCACGAATGAGGCGCTGGGCGTAACTTCGCCTTCGTCCACACCCAACTGCTCTACGATAATCTGCTTCACTTTTTCGTCCACAGCTGCCATTTGTTCTCCTCGTTTCCAAATCTGGGGATTTGTCGCCCGCGTCAATCTGACCGGCGCTTCACTGAATCACTGCCGTGTTGCTCACAATTACTGAATGGGGTCGATTCCATAGTCTAAAAGGGATTGAGAAAGTATGCAAAGCAGGGAGGGGTGTTGGGTAACTCACAACTGTCATCCTGTGCTTCGACTCCGACGCCGAGTCGCTTCGCGAATCGCCGTCTGCGCTCAGGATGACAGTTTCTAAACTTAAAAAACGACTGTTACTCGCCAAACACGGCGTTGTACACGCCGCCCGCCAGCGCTCCGCCTACAATCGGCGCGACCCAGAAAAGCCAGAGCTGCGAGATGGCCCATCCGCCGACGAAAATTGCGGGGCCAGTGCTGCGCGCGGGATTGACGGAGAGATTGGTAACTGGAATCCCGATCAGGTGAATCAATGTGAGGCCGAGTCCGATGGCGATGGGCGCGAAGCCGGACGGTGCGCGCTTGTCCGTGGAACCCATGATGATCATCAGGAAGAAGAAGGTCAGCACGACTTCGGCAACCAGGCACGCCATCATCGAATAACCGCCGGGCGAGTGGTCGGCGTATCCGTTCGAGGCGAAGCCGCCGCTCACGCTGAAGCCTGCTTTGCCGCTGGCGATGATGAACAGGACGCCTGCGCCAGCGATTCCGCCGAGCACTTGCGCGATGACATACGGCAGCAGCTCGGAAGCCGGGAAACGCTTGCCCGCTACCAGTCCGACGGAGACTGCTGGATTGAGATGACAGCCGGAAATATGGCCGATGGCGTAGGCCATGGTGAGAACGGTAAGGCCGAAGGCGAGCGCGACGCCGGCGAATCCGATACCCAACTGAGGAAAGGCGGCGGCGAGCACTGCGCTGCCGCATCCACCAAATACTAGCCAGAACGTTCCCAGAAATTCAGCAATGGCCCGTTTGGATAAGCTCATATGGCCTCCTGGTAAATTTTTATTTTGAATACTGGTCGCGCAGCCATGTTTGACGGCTGGTCATGGGAACAGCGCGGCCCTCGATGTAAACCTGCTTGACATCTGTCTTTACATCGAGCGGGTCGCCGTTGGCTACTACAATATTGGCAGTCTTGCCTACGTCGAGCGATCCGAGTTTATCGGCTACCCCCCAGATCTCGGCGGCGTTGAGCGTGATGGCCTTGAGCGCCTCGTCGGCGGGGAGGCCGAAAGCGGTTGCGTAGCCGGCTTCGTCCGGCAGGTTGCGAACGTTGTGCGCGGCGTAGGACGCAAAGATGATCTTCACGCCGCGTTTGTAGAGTTGTGCGGGCAGGCTGTAGACCGCGTCGTAACGTTCGTCTTCTTTCGGCGCTTCGTAGATCGGGCCTACGATGACGGGCACCTTCAAGCTTGCGACGTAGTCGAGCACGGGCTGCGAATGGCTGATGTGGTTGAGCACATATTTCAGCTTGAATTCGTTGGCCAGGCTGACGGCGGTTTGCAGGTCGCTGGGACCGTTGGCTGCGAGAACGATAGTCTTCTTGCCTTCGAGATAAGGAAGCAGCGCTTCGAGTTTCAGGTCGCGTTTAGGGGCGGAGGGTTCGGGCTTTTTGTCACGGACGGCGTCGGCCTTCTTCTTGTCGTAGTCGGCCAGCTTTGTTTTGTAGTCCTGCGCGTCAAGAAACGACTGGCGCAATTGCGCGGCCAGTCCCATGCGGGTCGAGGGGAACCGGCGCTTGTCGAATCCGCCTTTGTTGCGGCGCTCGTCGCCGGTAAAGTTGAGCGGCATGGCGAGGTCGCGGATGAGCAGCATCTCGTTGGCGGAAGCGCCGTCGAGTTGAATGAAGGAGTCCTGACCAGGAAGCGTGTCTTCGCTGGTAGGAGCGACGACGGCGTTCGTGATGCCGTTCATGCGGGCGACCGGGATCAGCGCGGATTCGGCATGAAAGGCTTCAAAGGTGTGCATGTGCGGCATGATCTCGTCGCTTGCCTCCACGAGATCGTTGGTCATGTTCTCGGCTGAAATTTCGGTGAGGCCGAGGTTGGTTTCCGAATCGATCAGGCCGGGGTAGACGGTCATGCCGGTTACGTCAACGACCTGCGCGCCACTCGGCACATTGACGGAGGCGGCGGGGCCGACGGCAATTATTTTTCCGCCTTGCAGAACGACGGTGCCGTTGTCGATCGTGCCGTGGGAGACGGTGAGTAGTTTTCCGCCTTTGAGGACGATCGGTTTGTCCTGGGCGTGCGCAGCGGTGCAGAGGAGAGCGCACGCGGCCAGGGTCAGCGCGCGGAGAAGGGCGGTGGTCACGGAGCGGCGACGCAGACCCTCAGCGGCTAAAGCCGCCATTGTTCCGGCGTTTACGGCACGACTGAAGTCGTGCCCTCCCGAATGCTTTTCTTTCGCTGAGTGCTGAGTGCTGAGTGCTGACGGCTTCATTGTCCCTCCCGATAGTGCGTCATGCCGAGTCCCGGCAGGGACCGATCGAAGTATGTTTCGCCATCAATCATGACTTTTTCAGGAACGCTAAAAGTGGAGAGTGGATAGCCGTTCCAGATCACGAGGTCCGCATCTTTGCCGACATCGATCGAGCCGACTCGATCGTCGACGCCCACGATCCAGGCAGGATTCAGCGTGATCATCTTCAAGGCTTCTTCTTCCGTGGCGCCGCCGTAGCGCATGGTTTTGGCGGCTTCCTGATTCAACCGGCGGGTGTAGTCTTCGGAATCGCTTTTGATGGCGACGCGTACGCCCTTGCGCATCGACATCACGGCGTTCCATGGAATCGCGTCCCAGGCTTCCTGTTTGTAGCCCCACCAATCGGCGAAGGTAGCGATGGCGATGTTCTCTTTCGCCAGAGCCTCGGGAACCTTGTAGGACTCAAGCGCGTGGTGGAAGGCGCGAATCTTGTAGCCGAATTCGTGGGCCATCGCGATCTCGGTGAGAAATTCGTCGGCGCGATAGCAGTGGATCTGGACCATGAGTTTGCCGCGCAGGACGTCGGCGAGGGCTTCGAGTTTCAGATCGTGCTTGGGCGCGGTGGTATCTTTGTCGCCGCGCTTTACCTTTTCGTTGTAGGCATCCCATTCCTTCATGTAGTCCTGAGCCTGGACCAGCGCTTCCCGCTGCACGGCGAAGTTGCCCATGCGGGTAGACGGGAGCTGATCCTTGCCGCCATAAACACGCTTGGGATTTTCGCCGCTGGCAAATTTTATAGAGCGCGGCGCATTCGGAAAGAGCAACTCGTCGCGCGACAAGCCGTACTTGTGCTTGATCACCACTGCCTGCCCGCCGATCATGTTGGCGGAGCCGTGCAGCAGAAGCGATGTCGTGACGCCGCCGGCGAGCGCGCGATAGATCGCCTTGTCCTGATAGTCGAAGGCGTCTTTCATCATCATGTGTGGCGTGATTGGGCTGGTGGCCTCGTTCACGTCGTCGTCGAGCGCGATGTGCGAGTGCGAGTCGACGATGCCGGGCGTAACGTACTTGCCGCCGGCGTCGATTACGGTTGCGCTCGTCGGCGCGTTTACGCTCTCACCTACGGCGGCGATTCTTCCATCCTTGATGTAGATGGAACCGTTCTTGATGTTGCCGTGGGTGACCGTCATGACGATGGCGTTCTTGATCACGACATCCTGGTGGGCTGGGGCGGCAGATTGGGCAGAGGCGACTGATTCTGCCAGCCGTGCTAGGGCGAGCGCGGACAGGATCATGCACAAAGCAAGTCTTTGTCGTCTTGCGACAAACTTCATAGAGCGAACTCCGAAAGGAATCGATGGCAGAGCATTGGGATTGTAGGGGTCGGCACGGAACATGGTCAATGCGAATCCTTTGCGATCCTAATGCTTGCTGGACGGCGCAACTCGTGGGACGATTTGAGCGTGAAAATCCTACTCGCTCTTTTTATTGTTTTGTCTTCCACGGTCTTGTCTTCCCTGCCTGCACGGGCCGCGAACTGTCCGAAGAATGTGCCGAAGACCGAGGCCGCACTGATTAATCTAGAAAACAGCTGGGCCGATGCGCTCAGCCGCAAAGATGCCGATGCGGTTGCCTGCATGCTGGCTGACGAATTTGAAGAGGCCGACGTCGATGGCTCGCTGCACACGCGCGCGGAAAATCTGGCGAAGATTCCCAACCGCAAGCCCGGAGTCAATCATCTCTCGGAAATGCGGGCGCACGTCGACGGGAACATGGGATACACACGAGGACTAGCAGAACTGGTAGACGCGAGCGGCAAAGTCGTGGCCCGGGTGCGCTTCACAGATGTGTTCACGTATCGCGATGGGCACTGGCAGGCTCTCGTGGGACACGAATCGCTGATCGGGCAGGCGGCACGGTAATGCGCGCCGTGGTGCAGCGCGTCAGCCGCAGCAAGGTTACGGTGAATGGCGAAGCAACCGGCGAGATCGGGCTGGGGTTGCTCGTCTTGCTGGGTGTCGGCACGGGAGATACGAACGCTGATGCTGACTACCTTGTCGAGAAGGCGATCAGGTTGCGCATCTTTGAAGATGCCGCGGGGAAGATGAATCTTTCGGTTTTGGATGTTGGTGGGGCCTTGCTGGTGGTTTCACAATTCACGCTCTATGGAGATGCTCGACGTGGGAAGCGGCCGTCGTTTGACGGGTCCGCGCCACCGCAGCAGGCGCGTACGTTGTATGAGTATTTTGTGGAGAAGGTTCGCGCTGCCGGAGTGCGCTGTGAAACAGGACGGTTCCAGGAAACGATGACGGTCGAGTTGGCGAACGAAGGGCCGGTGACGATTCTGTTGGATTCAGGGAAGGCCTTCTAGCGTAGTCCGCGATTTTTTTCGAGACGCGAAACTGTAGTAGTGCAAGATTGGCCCCGCGCCGCTGGCTCTTGCCAGCGGCCTTCGTCCAAAAATTAGTCACGCTCGGGCGGCTGGGCGCTGCGCTCGGGTCTTTCGTTATCGACGAACGGCTTCAGCACGTGGTCGGACTTTGCGTTAGGCACGGGCATATCGGCAGCTGAGCTTAGTTGCTCCTGTTCCGGCGCCTCGGGTGCCAGGCCCGTGGTCGTGGTGTAGATCGCCTGATGAAACAGGGTGCCGGTGGGAGCCTGGGCTGCGGCAAAAATCGGGAAGGCTTTTCCGCCACCGAATCCTACGGCGGCGTAGTCGGCTACCATCCGGCCCGAGAAGGTGTTGGGGAGCCAGGTCAGAGTCATGGGGCCGGCTAAAGTTTGCGCAGCGGTCCACTTGGTGCCAGCCGAGGAAGACTGGATGAAGCCCGCGTAGAGCGAACAGCTATTCCCGCAAGCGGAAACCGGGTAGTAGTAGTAGACCAATCCGATACGCGCGGTGGTGCCCGACGTACCGGGTTGGATCGCCATGCCAGTGATGAAATGGTCGACCGTGCTGGTGACGTCGTCGATCGGAACGCGCTTGACTGCACTCCAGATGGTTCCGCTGCCGGATTTGCTGAAGACGATGTCGTTGGAGGAGCAGCCGGCGCGAAAGCGGCAGTCGGGCCACGCGACATAGACTTTGCCTTTCGCATCGATCGCGGCGGAGGGCAATCCGGCGCTGCGAAGGCCTCCGTCTTCGCCATGGTTGATGAACGAACCAACGTTCACGGCGGCGGTCCAGGTGCTGCCGCCATTGCTCGACGAGAAGGCCATCACCGATCCGTTGAATCCGAGGATCGGGACAATTACTTTTCCACTCGGCTTGACCAGCGGCAGGCCGCCGATGCCGAAGTCGCCTCCTTGGGTTCCAACCGGGGCGCTCCAGGTCAGGCCGCCATCGGCGGACGTGCTCATCTGGATGAGGTCACCGCCGCTCGTGCTGTCCCATTCGGAATAGCAGTGTCCGTAGAATTTGCTGGCGGGGGTGTTGTCGCAGGCGATCCAGTTCTTGTCGGGACTGCCAGCCTTGGTCACGAAGATCGGATTGTCCCAGTTGAGCCCGTCGGTGGAGCGGCTCACCGCAACTGCGGTGATGTTGCCGATGGGCAGTGTGGAGATGAGCCAGACGCCATGCAGGGCGTCGTACGCGACGGCAGCATCGCTGGCGGCGGAGTATTGTCCGTTGCCTTGAAAAATTGTGATTCCGGGGAGGTAGCCGTTGGTCCAGTGGGCGCCTCCGTCGGTGGTGGTAGCGAAGCCGATGTCGGCGCCGCCTCCGCCGTAGATACGCGCAACCTGGAATCCGGTGACAGTCGTGGACCCCCAGGTGAAGGAACTGGGTTCCACTTCGGTTGCGTGCTGGCTCGACGGGTTGGTGAAGGTATCTACACTAAGTTGAACAAGACTGACTTGGGCGGATGCGAGCGACGCCAGCGCGAGAAAGGCCGTAAGTGTCACGAGGAACCAGGACGATCGGATATTCATTACAAAACCTCTGGAGGTAAGGTCAGGGGACGGTGCAAAATTGCTTGCGGATGAGAGTATCCGTCGGGGACGGAGGTGTCAACGAGGTTTGAAACTCAGGGTCAGATTGCAGAGGTGAGTTCGACTATTTCTTAATCGCTGGCTATTTTTCGGTGGGGTTTGACGGCCAGGCAGCGGGCGAAGATCTGGGAGACCTGCTGAATTTGCTCGTCGTTCAGACGCACGGATCCGCCGAGCTTTCCGGTTAGGGCCTGGTTGATTTCAGGCAGAGGGCGGCCTTCGAGAATGGTCATCAGGTTGGCCCATTCCCGCGCTACGGCGGTGCGTTCGTCAGTTTCGGCGTCTTCGCAGAATTGGTCGGCGGCATCCACAGGCGTTCCGTATTCGTCGGCCACATCTTCGTGAAAGTAGCCCCGCAAAAATGCGCGGAGGGCGGGAAAATTGGCGGCAGTGATTTCCGGCTTCGGGTTGGTGTTCATGAGCGACACTCCGGGTACGAGGTCAGGACGTAATAGCTGGGTGCGGAATATTTCAGGACCACGACTGCGTGCGAACAGGCGCGCGACTGCGCGTCGCCGCGGTTGATAGTGCGTCCGATGGGCTGGGGGCTGTCGTAGTCGAGGACCAGATTGGGACGGTTGCCGGCGCGGTTGAGCCAGCGTTGGATGCGGTCCTGCGAAACGGCGATGGCAGCGCCGATGGCGTGCTCGGCGGTGGCGCGGTCGGTATAGGTTGATGCGCCGGAGATGTTGCGTTCGTGTTCCAGGCGTTCGCGGAGCTGGTCGTCGCTGCGGCCGACATGTTTGCGGAGAACGTGGCCACCAGCAGCTTCGTCCTGGGTCAGGTCGCGCGGCGAGCCTTGCACGGACTCGGCGCGAGTTTCCGTGCGGGTAGGGGCCGTAGTCGCGTCGCCGGGCGGCGGCTGACACGAGGTCAACGCTATGACGCCGAATAGTGCGGCTGCACAAATTGGGAATCGCTTCGTCATAGGTCCCGGGGAGGTGAAGCAATGTGGTGCGGAGAATTGTCCTCCCAAAGTGGGTGAAGGGCAAGTCGGGCTTGGGGCTGAGGGTTTTGAGTTCGCGGCTGAGAGCTTTTAACCGCAGAGGGTCGCAAAGAAATTCAAGGACAATTAAGGAACGGGCGGCGCGGGGGACGCCGCCCTGTTTCAAACTGCGCCTGACCACTCACTGGAAGGTGAGAATGTACTCTACTGGCTGATGACCGACACGTTCTGCAGTTTCCGTCTTTCTTCCACGACAGGGGCCAGAGCTGCTTCGCCGCCCGTCCGGGATTCGGCGATCCATTCCCAGACGCGGCGTCCCTTAGGGTTGTGGAAGGAACGGACTTCGGCGTAACCGACCAGGCGATTGAAGACCGTGGTCACCGAGGCGACCGGGTCTTTGTGGCGCTCGACCAGTTCCGGGAATCGGCGGTGCAGTTCGCGGAAGCCTTGCCGCGCTTCGAGCGGACTGCGCGCCTCCATCAGAATGACTCGGCAGGCGCGCGTAAATCCAGGCTGTTTGCGCGTGCTGCCGCGTCCCAGGAGCCGGATAACTTCCGGCGTGAGTACTTCTTCTCCAAACACCTTCGCCAGGCATACCAGCGTCTGCTTGACAGTACCGATGCGCTTCATGGTTTCGGACCGCTGAAGCAGAAGTTGTAGAAGCTCGTGTTCCGCCGCCGCGATGACCTGCTGGACGTGTGCGCTGCTGGGAACTTCGGGCTGCGTGACGTTGGCTGCGATGCTCATACAGGCTCCCCTTTGCATGGATGCGTTCGAGGTTACGGTTGGCTGCCTTCGGCCTTTTGACGGGACTCCTGCGACCGATGTTTTGCGATGTAACTGCGGTTATAGGACGGGAACATCTTCAGACCCGATGTGTTGTATTGTGTCCAGACTTCGTTAAGCGCATTCTGGCCCCCTTCCGAAACGAACTTCAGTGAGCTGATATCGGGAGCCGACTGGGTTTCCACCCCCTCGGTAAATGTTGAGGCTATGGTGTGCCCGCGTGCGTCTCGCAACACCAAAAAGTGCTGCAAGGGCTGCACCACGGAGTACTGGCCGGGCGGGAAAGACTGGTCTCCCACGTTGAATTGAAAGGGGATGTTTACCCTAACGACGGGTGAAAACTGGGCGTAGGCAGTTCCCGCTGCCCACACAACACTCAGTACAAGTGATGTCAAGATGCGGTTCAACAGCTGCTTCATAAATCCTCCTAAGGTTGGTCGTTCGCCTGTGGTGAGCTTCTGTGAGTAGCCTGACGCGAAAGTTTTCGCATCGCACTCTGATTCTTGCCGTCAAATCATTTATGGCAAGTTAGAAGTTGGACGATGTCCAAGGGCACGGCGCACCGTGGTTTGTTTTCATCGCGCTGATGAAGGTTGGTCATAGGTGGATGTGAACCTGGAAATCCGGCATCTGAAACTGCTGATGGCGGTGGCGGACGAAGAAAGTATCACGGCTGCGGGAAAACGATTGCACCTGACGCAGTCGGCGCTTAGTCACCAGTTGCGCGACGCAGAGGAGAAACTTGGGACGCCGCTATTCTTGCGCCTGGGGAAACGCATGGCGCTGACCGCTGCGGGCACGCGATTGCTGGAGGTCGCGCGGCGGGTCCTGAAAGAATTGAAAGACGCGGAAGAGCAGGTGCTGGCGCTCAATGACGAGAGCCGCGGGGTGATCCGCCTGAGTACCGAGTGCTACACCTGCTATCACTGGCTGCCGCCAATCTTGTCGTGTTTTCACGCCAAGTATCCGAAGGTAGAAGTCACGATCTGCATGGAGGCGACGCATCGTCCGGTGGATGAATTGCTGGCGGGGAATCTGGATGTTGCGATCATGTATCGTCCGACGGAACATAAGAACCTGCAACTCTCGCTACTGTGGGAAGACGAACTGATGCTGGTGATGTCGCCCCGGCATCGGCTGGCGGCACGGCGCAACATTCAGGCACAGGACCTCGAGGGCGAAACCCTGCTGCTCTATCCGCCACGGGAAGAAAGTACGCTGCTCCGGGAAGTGCTGGAGCCGGCCGGCGTTGCTCCGGGACGCATCATGGAGATTCCTCTCACCGAAGCGATTGTTGAGATGGCCGCTGGAGACGCGGGTATAGCTCTCATGGGGGCATGGTCTGTGGCGCCGCAGGTGGCTACCGGGAGAATTGTTGCCCGTCCGCTGGGAGATAGCGGGTTGCTACGCCCCTGGTACGCGGTGACGCTTCGCAACCGGCCCAAGGTGGCCTATCTCACGGAGTTCGTAAGGCTGCTCACGATGAGTGGCTCCGCTGCCACCGCTACTACCAATCGTTTGCACGCAAGCGCCGGAACCTTGTAACGCGCTACCATCGGGCGATGGCAGCGCGTGATAGGGATAGAGATAAAGAGCGCCGGTCTCTCCTGGAATTTTTCGAAGATCTTGCGCGGCTCGGGGAGGAGTGTGCCTTCGTTTACCCGCACGGCTACCGGCATGAGCGCTGGAGTTACCGGCGGGTGGCGGAGGTGGCATCCCAGTTTGCGCGCGAGTTGCAGGCACGGCAGATCGTCAAGGGCGACGCCGTGCTGTTGTGGTCCCCGAACTGCGCGGAGTGGATAGCAGCATTCTGGGGATGCGCGCTCTGCGGCGTGATTGTAGTTCCGATCGACGAGGGCGCGAGTCCAGAGTTCGCGCGGCGGATCGCGGAGCAGGTGAGAACCAGACTCGTTCTCTGTTCGCGCGAACGCGCGTCGTTGTTTGATCCGATTCCCTCGATCGATCCGGCGACTCTGATGCCTGCGGTGCAGCGACATTCGGCGGAGTTGTTTCGTCCGGTGGAAGTGTCGTTGGCTGATCCCCTGGAGATTGTTTTTACTTCGGGAACCACTGCCGAGCCGAAGGGCGTTGTGCTGAGCCACGCCAATCTGCTTGCGAACATTGCGCCGCTCGAAAAAGAGATTCGAAAATATCTGAAGTATGAGCGGTGGGTGCATCCTGTCCGGTTTTTGAATCTATTGCCGCTCAGTCACGTTTTCGGGCAATTTCTGGGAATCTTCCTTCCTCCGCTGATGGGCGGGACGGTTGTGTTTGAGAACACACTCAATCCAACCGATGTGATGGCAACGATCCGCCGTGAACGGGTTTCGGTGCTGGTCGCGGTACCTCGCATGATCGAATCGCTCAAGCAGAAGATCGAGCGCGATCTCGAGGGTGCAGGACAGCGCGAGCAATTTGCACGGCTCTATGCGGCTTCGGCTGGGCAACACTTCTTAAGGCGCTGGTGGACTTTCCGGAGGATTCGGCGCCAGTTCGGATGGAAGTTCTGGGCCATGATCAGCGGGGGAGCGGCGCTGGATCGCGAGACAGAAGAATTCTGGCATCGCCTGGGATACGCGGTGATTCAGGGATACGGGCTGACGGAAACGACTTCGCTGATCAGCCTTAATCATCCGTTTCGCACGAGTCGCGGATCGATTGGCAAAGTGCTTCCCGGACGCGAGATCAAGTTGGCGGAGGATGGTGAAATCCTGGTGCGCGGCAGCGGCGTAGCCAGCGGATATTGGAATGGCCGCGAACTGCAATCCGTGACGGGAGACGAAGGCTGGTATGGCACGGGCGATCTGGGCGCGCTCGATGCGGAGGGCAATCTTTTTTTCAAGGGGCGCAAGAAGGAAGTGATCGTCACACCGGCTGGGATGAATGTTTATCCCCAGGACCTGGAAGCGGCGTTGCGGGAGCAAAAAGAGATTCGCGATTGCGCGGTGGTGGGGCTGGATCACGGAGGGAATGCGGAGCCGTGCGCTGTGCTGATTTTGCGTGACCGGCACGCCGATGCGAGAGCGATTGTGGCGCGAGCCAACGAAACGCTGGCAGAGTTTCAGAGGATGCGGACCTGGTTTGTGTGGCCGGAAGAAGATTTCCCTCGCACATCGACGGGCAAGCCAAAGCGCAATGTGATTCGCGATGCCGCTGCTTCGTGGGCCGGGGAGTCCGGTCCTGCGCTGTCGGGGTCTCCCGTGTTTTCGGTGGCGGACACGAGTGTCCGCTCTACAGGCGTCAGCCCGCTTGCGGAACTGGTGGGGCGCGTGACTGGACGCTCCGTTACTTCCATCGCCCCTGGCGCTGGCCTCGATAGTGATCTGGGCCTGAGTTCGTTGGAACGTGTTGAATTGCTGGGAGCACTCGAAGACCGCTATCAAATCGACCTGAGCGAAACGAAATTTGCGAGCGCAACGACGGTCGGCGATCTGGAGCGGCTGTTGCAGGGGGAGCGCGGGGAGCGGCGGGAATTCCACTATCCGCGATGGACTTTGCGGTGGCCGGTCACGTGGATACGGATGGCGGCGCAGGTTCTGCTGGTGCGTCCGGCGGTGTTTCTCTTGGGATGGCCGCGGGTGATTGGCCGGGAAAATCTGCGAAACGTCCGCGGGCCACTGATGGTGATTTCGAATCACGTCGACGATGTGGATGTAGGGTTTATTCAGACGGTGCTGCCGGAGCGCATCCGGCACAGGCTGGCGACAGCCACGGGCGGCGAGGCGCTGGAAGCATTGCGTTCGCCTGCATCTGGCCGGTCGTGGGCTGGGAGGATTTTCGATCGCGTACAGTGGACGCTCGGGGTCGCGCTGTTGAACCTGTTCCCACTTCCGCGCCAGGCGGGCTTCCGCAAGAGCTTTGCGTACGCTGGTGAGGCCGTCGATCGGGGCTACAGTATTCTCGTGTTTCCGGAAGGGCGGCATACCGATGACGGCAAGCTGCGGCCTTTTCGTTCTGGGGTTGGACTGCTCGTCAACAATTTGCGGATTCCGGTGGTGCCCATGCGGATTGACGGACTGTTTGCGGTCAAACAGGCGGGAAAGAAATTCGCCGCGCCGGGACAAATTCAGGTGCGCATCGGGAAACCGGTTACGTTTGCGGCGGAAACCGATCCTGAGGAGATTGCGAGCGCGCTGCACGGGATCGTCGCTGGCCTATAGCAGCACTACACTCCGGCGGTTGTTCCCATTGCCAACAGTCCCGTCAGTCGGCGCATTTCCTCCACCAGCCAGTCGACTTCGAGTTTGTCTTTCAAAGTACGGGCGAGAGTCACTTTTTTCCCGGTGCGCAAGTTGAGTTCGATATCGTAGTAGGGAGTGCCGTTCGCGCCGCCCTGCTGGCTCTTGATCGCGCTGCCGATTTCAGAGATATCCGCGAACGGAAATCGGCGTATCTTCCCGCCACCTAGAAAGCCGGCTTGCACGAGGACCTGTTCCTTGGCGACGCCCACCCTCGTTGTACCCAGCCACATCTGTGCGGAGACATAGAGCAGGATGAGCGCGAAGAAGCCGAATGCCAGGGGAAAAATAAATGGAGCGCGCGATCCCGACAGGAAAAATGCAATGGCGCCGAAGACAAGAAAGAAAAGCGTGGTCACCGTGGCGAAGCTCTTGTTTCGTCCAGCGGGAAAATAGAATTCTGTGCCCGCGGCAGTTTCCGTGATCACGACCGTACGAACGCTGGGCCGCTTGACCTGCGGTGTAGCGTCGATGAGATTTTCCGGATCAGGGTGTGCGGGCGTCTGCGCGGTGCGGAACACCGGCACTTCGAAACTATCGTGGTAGTCGACGCCGGGTACATCGGCGGACGCTTCGAGCTTCCAGATGATGGCATTGTGGGAGTCGGTACTGTCGGTGGCCTTCGCGTCCCAGGGAATGCGAAAGTTGACCGAGATCGACGAGCCTGCGGGGCCGGGATAGAACTGGCCGGGCGCAACGTTGACTTCGCCGCGCCAGAGAATATGCTCCCAGGTATTCTGGTTGTCGCCCGATCCGCTCGTCACCCGGTTCACACAGGTGAGCCGCAGCTGGATTCCATGCTCAGGAGCGTTCGGAAGCCGCGTGTGAATCATCCCTTTCAGTTCCCCGCCAATCACGCCCGGAACCGGAGTCATTTCAAAACAGGTCTTGCCGAACTCCGCGTAAGCCAGCGTCATTCGAATGGCGCGTAGGAGCAGCAGGACTCCTGCTAACGGGAAGAGGAGGCCGAGATAAGCGATCGGCTTCCTGGCTGCCGCCTGCGGAAGGATCCACAGCATCGGCGTGGATACCAGATTCCAGAGCACGGCCATGATCCACGCCCCGATCATGCCGGAACGTGTGCTGCCCTTGATGCGTCCCTGGGCCCAGTCATCGCGCCACAGCCACGGTTCCGTCGGATGCTCGGCTTGCGCGCGCTGCTGCTGTTTCAGCAGCCGGGCACCGAAGAAGGACGCGTAAATCAGGCCGAATCCGATTCCGCAGAACACCAGCGAGAAGGGCACCAGGAACCAGGATTGCGGGCCCGTGTCGCCGTCCAGCAACTTACGGATGGCCGTGACCAGGGCAAAGAGTCCGAAGGCTGCAAAGGGCAGCGCAAACAAGCTGATGAATACGGCGCCGAAGATGGAGGTGCGCTTCAATCCTGTTCATTGTGGGCGGGAATTGGAGAGGAGGCTAGAGCCGGATGGTGCGGCAACTAAAGTAACGGAAAGGCGGCAGTTAGCAGTTAGCACTTAGCAATTAGCACTTGGCATTGGCCAAGACTTGGAATCTGTCCTGGCTCAATGCTAAGTGGCTATCCGTGGCAACTCGAACGGCGCGGTATTCAGCGAAGCTACTTTTTGTCGGACTCGAGGGCCAGGCGACACTCTTCGAGGGCTTCGTTGACGTGCTTGAGAGCGGCTGCGCGATGGCCTGCGAAGTCATGGGAGGCGTGTTCAAGGTTCGACTTGGCTTCTTTCAGGTGCACCATGGCACCGGCGATTTCCGGATGCTCCTCTTTTGCTTCCTTCATCTGGACACGCTTGAGTTTGGGAGCCGGCGTGGCCTGCTGCGCGCCGGCAGGCAGGGCTAGAGAGCAGGCGAACGCGGCAGCGGTCAACAGTGCAAACGTGCTTTTCATCGGGTGAGTCTCCTGGAAGATTTGGGAATTGGGAACCCGGGAAGAAATGTAGCACAGGCAATGGCCGGGGCAAGGGCAGGTTGTGACGGAAACGTCAAAAATGAAGCGCAAAAGTAAAGCCGGGCTGTTTGGCCCGGCTTCTCCTTATGGGAATCGTCCATTCCTGGACCGGATTGCCCACTAACGTTGCGTGTTGAAATTCGTTAAATCCGTGAAGGACCTCACATCACCAGGGCGAGGCCTTCGAGTTCGCGTTGCAGTACGGGTAAAGAGCAGCCGGAAATTTCCACGCGCCCGGCAGCGTCCATGGCAGCTTGCGGAGACACGCCGTAGCCGCGGCCCATCAGAAAAACCTGCAAGAGTTCAGCCGCATCGCGGGAATCAATCATGCCGCCCTGCATAAGATCGTTACGCAGAGCCGCCAGTTCCATCGTTGAAAATCGTTCTCTCATGGCCGTCATCACCTCCGACCCCCTACCGCTCTGTTCAATTAGACTCATCGGCAACTGACTTTGTTGCATGCAATTAAAATGCCGGAAAATGTGTCTGTGAATAAATACGTGACTCCGGGCGGCCGAGTTCCACCCAAACAGGCTGAATACAGTGGTTTAGCGCGAGAGGAACGGGGCTCAAAACTGGCCGGAGAGTGCGCCAGGTACGTCCAAAATGACACTCTGTGTCGCTTCGCGGGAATCCGCGACTGGAATTGGCGGTTACCTTCAGGCGGCGTCGATAGTAGCGGCGTCGATCAGCAGGATGGGAATTCCGTCCTGGATCGGGTAGACGCGGCGGCACGCGGCACATTTCAGGCTGGGTGGATTCTCCCGAAGCGTGAGCGCCTTCTTGCAGGCGGGACAAACCAGAATGTCGAGCAGGTCTTGCGGAATCATGATGGGATATTTTACCGCGGATCGGGTTTTTAACCACGGAGACACGCAGAAAACCAACAGCTTGGCAAAACCCTAACCGCGTCGAGTCTTGCGGGTCCAAAGTTTCCTCCGTGTCTCCGTGCCTCCGTGGTGAAAATTGGGACTTGCGATAGAATCGGCGTTCGCATCGCGAAACCGGGACGAGGTGGCATGGCAGCGACAATTCTGGACGGCACCAGGATGGCAGCGGAAATCCGCGCGGAAGTGGCAGCGGACGTGAAGGCGATGGCCGCTTCCGGCGTGCGGCCGGGGCTGGCGGTGGTGCTCGTGGGGCACGATCCGGCGTCGGAAGTTTACGTGCGTGGCAAGGTCAAGAGCAGCGAGGAAGTCGGCATCTATAGCGAAAAGCACACGCCTCCGAACAGCGTCACCACCAGGGAATTGCTTGATCTGGTTGCGGACCTGAACCGGCGGGAGGAGATCCACGGCATCCTGGTACAGCTGCCGTTGCCCCCGCAGGTGGATGCGAAAAAAGTGCTGATGGCGGTCGATCCGGCGAAAGATGTCGATGGCTTTCATCCGATGAATGTCGGATACCTCTCGACGCAGCGGCCCGGGCTGGTGCCGTGTACGCCGGCGGGCGTGATGGAAATCCTGAAGCGGAGCAATATTCCCGTAGCGGGACAGGAAGCGGTGGTGGTGGGACGCAGCGATATCGTCGGAAAGCCGGTCGCGATGTTGCTGTTGAACGGAAACGCTACTGTGACGGTGTGTCACTCCAAAACCCGCGACCTGCCCGGAGTCTGCCGGAGAGCGGACATTCTAGTCGCAGCCATCGGGCGGGCCGGCATGATCACGCGGGATTACGTAAAGCCAGGCGCAACAGTGATTGATGTCGGCATGAACAAGGTCAGCGAGCGCGCGGAATTTGACCGGCTGTTCGCCGGAAACAAAAAGCGCGAAGAAACTTTCTTGGCCAAGGGTTCTACGCTGGTCGGCGACGTTCATCCCGAGGTGGCGGAAGTCGCCGGAGCATTGACGCCGGTGCCAGGAGGTGTGGGACCACTGACGATTGCGATGCTGATGGCGAATACGGTAAAGGCAGCGAAGATGAGGCGAGGTTAGAGGTCAGAGAAGCCTGTGCTAAAAATCGGCCTCACCGGCAGCATTGCGAGCGGCAAATCGGTTGTGGGAGAAATGTTTGTCCGGCTGGGTGCGCGGTTGATCCGAGCGGACGACATTGCGCACGAATTGATGCAGCCTGGGCAATCCGTCTACGACGATGTGGTGCGCCGGTTTGGACGGGAGATTCTCACTCCTGACGGGAGTATCGACCGGCCGCGGCTGGCGGCGATTGCATTTGGCGCCGCGGGACATGCGGGACGGGTTCAGGAACTCAATGCGATCGTGCATCCCGCCGTGTTACGACGTGAGGATGAATGGATGCGGGAGGTTGGCCGCGACGATCCTCACGCGATTGCGATTGTGGAGGCGGCGCTCATCCTGGAGGCAGGCGGGGAGGCTCGGTTTGACCGCCTGATCGTTGTGACCTGCCGTCCCGAACAACGCATTTCGCGTTTCGCTTCGCGGCTGGGAATTTCTCATGACGCTGCACGGGCAGAAGTGGAACGCCGCATGGCAGCGCAGATCGCCGACGACGAGAAGGTCAAAGCCGCGGATTTTGTGATCGATAACTCCGGGTCGCTCGATGCCACGGAGCAACAGGTACGCAGCCTGTTCGCGACGCTGCGGACGGAAAGCGGGAGGGCATGAAGAAACCGGCGAAGGAGACAGTCCGAAAGACGCTCCGCAGAAAGATCGCGGGCAAAGCACCGGCCATAGCGGGCGCTTCCAATGACGATCAGGAGCAACGTGTGCGGCGGATATGTTCGGCACTGCCGCAGACTACGGAAAAGCTGTCGCACGGCGCGCCCACGTTCTTTGTGGCCAAGAAGGTTTATGCCACGTTTGTGAATAACCACCACAATGACGGGCATATCGCGGTGTGGATCCCGGTGGCGCCCGGGTTGCAGGCCACTCTG